>CAWDYX010000012.1:0-15608 GCA_963806575.1 uncultured Chloroflexia bacterium
CGCGCCAATCTGTTCATTGTCTCTTTGGATAACGAGCGACGCTGGTACCGCTATCATCATCTCTTTGCCGAATTGCTGCGGCAGAGACTGCAACAGAGCGCCGCCTCGTCTACAGGTGGTGATGGAATAACCGTGGTCGAATTGCACAGCCGTGCCAGCCAGTGGTATGAAGATCATGGCCTGGATATTGAAGCTTTTCAGCATGCAGCCGCTGCTGGTGAAGTTGACCACGCCGTGCGTCTGATCGAAGGAAAAGGAATCCCCCTGTACCATCGCGGTGCATTGGTTCCTCTTTTGAACTGGCTGGAGTCGCTGCCAAAGCCAGAACTTGATAAAAGACCTGCGTTATGGTTGATGTATGCCAGAGTATTAACGTCTTCCGGCCAAGCGAGCGGTGTCGAAGAAAAACTTCAGGCTGCTGAAACCGCTTTGCAAGGCGACGAGATGAGCGTCGAAGCCCGAGACATTATAGGAAGTATTGCCAGCAACCGGGCTACCCTGGCGTACACGAAGTACCAGCCAGATACGGTCATTGTTCAGGCACAGCGCGCGTTGGAGTATTTGAGCCCGGATAACCTGCCGACCCGTACACTAACGACCTTTACGTTGGGAGTTGGCTATATGCAGAAAGGTAACCGCACCGCGGCCATCCAGACTTTTAATGATGCCATATCCATCAGCCAGACAACGGGTCATACGTTCGTGACTTCCATGGCCACGATGGCCCTAGGCAATATGCAGATAATGGAAAACCGACTTTACGCAGCGGCTGAGAACCATCAGCAGGCTCTACAACTGTTTGGTACTCAGCCGTTGCCAATTGCCAGCGAAGCACATCTTGGCCTGGCCCAAATATACTACGAGTGGAACGACCTGAATGGCGCTGAGCAGCACGGACACCAAGCCCTCCAACTGGCGCGACAATTTGAAAGAGTAATTGACAGATACATTATCTGTGAGGTTTTTCTCGCCCGTCTGAAATTGGCTCAGGGAGATGCGGCCGGTGCGGCTGCCATGTTAGCGGAGACCGAGCAGTCCGTGCGCCAGAATAACTTCCTGCAGCGGATACCTGAGGTAGCTGCCGCACAAGTGCTTGTCCTGCTGCGCCAAGGCGATCTGGCAGCAGCCGCTTATCTCGCGCAAACGCAAGATCTTCCCTTCAGCCAGGCCCGTGTATATCTGGCTCAAGGAAACCCGTCCGCGGCCCTGGCGGAGCTGGAACCATTGCTCCAGCAAATGGAAGCAAAGGGTTGGCAGGATGAACGGCTCAAGGTGATGGTTCTCCAAGCGGTTGCGCTTCATGCGTCTGGGGATAAAGAAGAGGCTGTGCAAGTGCTGAGCAAGGCGCTGGCAATGGCGGAGCCGGGCGGTTTTATCCGTACGTTTGTGGACGAAGGGCCTCGGATGGCGCAACTATTGTCTGAAGCGGCTTCACGAGGGGTTATGTCGGACTACATGGCTAAATTATTGGCTGCATTTGAAGCGGAGCAAGCTAGTAGTTCAGGCGAATTTCCTCTCCCCACCTCACTCGCTGTGCTCCCGGAAGGACACCCCGAAAATACATCGGGACGATGCCGGGACAGTGAGCCTCTAGCCGAGCCGCTAAGCCAGCGTGAGCTTGAAGTTCTTCGAATGTTCAAAACCGAGCTTTCCGGGCCGGAGATCGCCCGTGAACTCGTGATCGCCTTGAGCACAGTCCGCACACATACCAAGAGCATCTACAGTAAACTCAATGTCAATAATCGGCGGGCGGCCGTCAAACGGGCGGCTGAGTTGAATTTGATCTAGCCACGTAAAAGCATTAACCGAGCCAGGAATCCATTTAGCCCTGCCTGTTTATCTGGCAGGGCTTTTACATCCCTGGCATCCCTCCTAAATACCCATTCTAAAATTCAATTAGGATATTCTTTTTTTGATGGTTGCAGCGAAGCTGCAACCATCAAAAAAAGTATTACCTCAATTTTCGGACAGGTTCAAAATATCCCCACATATATCCCCATATATGGGGAAGACATCTCCCCACATTGATTGTTATATTGTGGCCGAAGATAAGAACGAATGCAACACAAGAAGATCCATTCATATAGAGAAAAATGTACGAGGCACAGAATGATTGAAAAATACGCATCAACGCAGGATCATTACGAGGCAGGGACATATGAAATCCGCATCAAGGGGCACCTTGATGACAAGTGGGCTGACTGGTTTGCGGGCTTGACCATCACGCTGGAAGAGGACGGCGATACGTTATTAACCGGCCCGGTGATCGATCAGGCCGCATTGCATGGCTTGCTCAAAAAAGTGCGTGATTTGGGAATGACCTTGATCTCGGTCGTTCAAGTCCAACTCGATGAAACTCATTCGTATCGTTCAAAAAAGGAGAAAAAATGAATACAATCAAATCGACCACCGGAATTGATCCAAGAGTAAAACTTTCGTTGTTATGGATATTCGTAATAGTCAATATGGCCTATGCGGATATTCTTTCTTTGATGGATCCAACATCTATTATCCGCGGAATCATGGCGGGAAGTCCATTGCCCGCGGGAGGTTTGTTGGCGGGCGCAATCGTAATGGAAACTTCATTTGCCATGGTTATCTTGCCTTGGGTATTGAACTACAAAGTAAACCGCTGGGTAAGCATCATCATTGGCGTATTCATGATTTGGCAAATCGTTATAGGCGGGCACGGTCCGTATTATGTGTTTTTTGAAACAGTGGAAGTTGCATGCATATTACTAACTATCTGGTTTACCTGGAAGTGGAAACCAGTATTTGAACCTATTTGAACACAGTAAAAAAGGAGATACAAAATGAATTCAACTCGAAAGATTGCCGTGATTACAGGTGTGTTATTCATCCTTGCGACCCTCACAGGTCCCTTGCTGGCTACGCCGCTCACACCTGTTCTGACTGGTACGGATTACCTCACCCGGGTCTCCGCACATCCGAACCAGGTGGCCGGAGCAGTGTTACTCTGGATCTTCAGCGCTTTTGCAGGTGCCGGCATAGCCATCGCGATGTATCCGGTCATGAAGGGGTCGAATGCAGGACTGGCGCTTGGATCTGTTGTCTTCAGGGCCCTGGAGGCGGTCTTTTACATGCTCGAGGTCGTGAGCCTGCTGTCCCTGCTGACACTCAGCCAGCAGTTCACAACCGCGGGAGCTGCCGATCGTACGGTGCTTCAGGCTATCGGCAATTTGTTGGTGAGCGTACGCGACCACGCCGCGTTGGTGGCGGTGTTCGCCTTCTGCGTGGGTGCATTTATGTACTACTACCTGCTCTTCCAATCACGGCTCATTCCCCGCTGGCTGTCGGGCTTCGGGATCGTCGCGATCATCCTGATGCTGGCGGCTTGCGTGCTGGCCTCGTTCAGCGGTAACCGTATTACCAGCTACATTCCCCTGGCGGCTCCTATTGCTTTACAGGAAATGGTCCTGGCGGTATGGCTGATCGTTAAAGGATTCAATCCATCTGCAGTCGCTTCTCTGTCTGCGAAAACAGCGACGAACTAGCTTTTGAGCGCGGAATAGATTTGCAATATAGGGGAGAGGGAGGGCTGAAGACCCTCCCTAAAACCCTCCCCGCTCAACTACATGTAAATGCTCGTGGAATGGACCTTACTGCTCCTTGCATAAATAACTGAACCGAAGCAGCCAATAGCCGGGTAAACCAGACAATTTGGGTTCAAATATTTTCGCAGTACTTTGTAAAAAGCGGACACAAAACATCATTAGGAGAAAGCAAAATGTTAAAAAAAGGTTCTACCATCCTCTCAAAGAATCTGTTCATAATAACTATTGGGGGCGGAGTAGCCTTCTGGTTAGCAAACTTCGCAATTTCCCGGACTCCCATTGCGGCGGAATATAGAGCTGCCCTTTCAATTTCCTATTATCCAATGCTGCTTGAGTCCTTGATTGGCGGTTTGATTATCGGATTCTGCGTCAGCTATTTCCTGCTTCGTTTCTTCGATAAGATTCCAACAAAGAATCCAATTTTAAAATCTGCAATACTAACCTTCATCGTCCTGGTCATTGTCACGATCCTGATCGGAGGTCCCTCAAGTTATCTCGCGACAGGTGATGTCTTGCGTTACTTCCTCATCGGCACAATATTTAACGTAATAAGGATTCTCGCTCTTGGATTTGGCATTGGCTATCTATACAGACGGCTGAACAAAGGATTCGATCCATCCGAAAATGCTTCCAATTCTGCTCAAGCGGAATAGGTGGACAACCATGGAAACCCAGGCCACAGCTCGAAGCAAGCGGCAGACGTCACACGAGTTCTACAAGAAACTGTATATGATGACTGGAGCGGGAGGGGCAGCCTTCTGGATAACTGACTTCGTAATTTCAGTGTCTCCCATCGCTGCCGAGTATAGAGCTGCTTTCTCGACTTCTTATCTTCCAATGGCTCTTGTTGAAGCTTTGATTGGCGGTCTGGTGATCGGATGCTGCGTCAGTTATTTCCTGCTTCGTTTCCTTGATAAGATTCCAACCAAAAATCCCCTCTTAAAGGCAATGATCCTTAGCTTTGTTGCCATGGTCATGATCGACGTCCTTTCAACTCTTGCTAACCCAAACAATGCCTCTGTCTACCTTTTGGTCGACACAGGGATGAACGTGCCAAGGTTTCTCGCTCTTGGAATGGTTGTTGGTCATCTCTACGATAAGCTCAACGGGAGTGTGAGAAAATGAAGGCCATTATCTGCACAAAATACGGTTCGCCGGATGTTCTTCAACTCCAGGAGGTGGCAAAACCTGCTCCTCGGGAGGACGAAGTCCTGATCAGGATCTATGCGGCATCCATCAATGCGCGTGATTGGCGTCTCATGAGAGCGAATCCGTTCTTTATCCGCCTGGTGCCGGGAGGTCTTCTGCAACCCAAAAACAAGATATTGGGGGCGGATGTAGCCGGGCGGGTTGAGGCGATTGGCAGAACTGTCAAGCAGTTTAAGCCAGGCGATGAGGTGTTCGGGTACTTGCCCAGTGCAACCGGTCGCGGCACTTTCGCCGAGTATGTCTGCGCTAATGAAAAAGCAATCACGCTGAAACCTGCCAATCTGACATTCGAGCAGGCAGCGGCTGTACCTGAAGCGGCGATGACTGCACTGCAAGGATTACGTGATAATGGAAACATTCAGCCCGGGCAAAAGGTGCTAATCCAGGGAGCTTCTGGCGGCGTGGGGACATTTGCGGTGCAAATCGCCAAATCGTTCGGCGCGGAAGTCACCGCCGTGTGCAGCACGAGGAATCTGGAGATGGTGCGCTCGCTTGGGGCAGATCATGTCATCGATTACAAGGTAGAAGACTTCACCCAAAATGGGCAGCAGTACGACCTGATCCTGGCCGTGAACGGATATCATCCGCTTTCAGATTATCTGCATGCATTAAACCTGAAGGAACCTATGTCGTCGCTGGAGGTTCCATGCTTCAACTCTTCCAGGCAACGCGCAAAGGACGGAAATCTTCAAAGAATGGGAGCCAGAAAACATACATCGTTTCGCTGGCGCAAAACCAAAAGGATTTGATTCTTTTTAAAAGAACTCATTGAATCCGGAAAGGTCGTACCAGTTATCGATGGATGTTACCCGTTAAGTAAAACAGCTGAGGCTTTCCGGTATTATGAAAAAGTGCATGCCAAAGGAAAAATCGTCATCACTGTAGAACAGAATAACAAAGGCTGATAAAGCGACACTCAGCCCCATTTTTTCGATATATTTTCATTACAATATCACAGAGATCTGTGTGCCCTCGCCGGAGACGCTTTCGACCTTGAAGTGTGCCCCGATGGCATTGGCGCGCACGACGGCCTGCTCGCTGTTCGCCGCCTCGCCAACTAGGTCCTGGTCCGAGGCTGCCGCCAGGAAGGCCCCCAGCCCAGAACGGACGATGGAGTGGTCATCCACGATCATGAAACGGATCCTGGTCTTTTCGCTCTTTTCTTGGGGGACGGATTTATTCTACATAGAAAAAGCGGAGAGGGTGGGATTCGAACCCACGGTGGCCCGAAGGCCACAACGGTTTTCGAGACCGTCCCATTCAACCGCTCTGGCACCTCTCCGAACAGCGCCGTGATTATAGCTTAAATCGCGCACTTTGCCACGCAGCAAAATTTCCAAAAACTCCCAAGAAGCAGTACAATCACCCCCATGCCAATAAACCAACCCGTGATTGCCAATGGCGATGACGATCCGCGCCACCTGGGCCGAGATCAACCTGACACGTTTGAGCCGGAACCTGCAGGCCGTCCGCGCCCATGTCACACCTGCCAGGGTGATGATCATTGTCAAAGCCAACGCCTACGGACACGGGCTGGCGGAGGTGGCCAAGCGGCTTGGTCCACAGGCGGATTATATTGGCGTGGCCGTCCTGGAGGAAGGGATTTTCCTGCGCGAGTTGGGAGTAACCACACCGATCATCGTCCTGGGCGGGATCTGGGGCGACCAGGTGCCGCAGTACCTTCAGCATGACCTGACCCTGACAGCCTCCTCGGTGGAACGCCTGGAGCAGATCGATGGCGTGGCGGCCGGGATGGGCGTCAGGGCGAAAGTCCACCTGAAAATAGACACCGGCATGGAGCGCATCGGGGTGCATTATTACAGCGCCCAGACGTTACAGGAGGCTGCACTTCACTGCAAAAATGTCGAGGTCGAAGGGATCTTCTCGCATTTTGCCAATGCCGAAGCCTCCGACCTTTCGCATGCCCGCCTGCAAATGGAACGATTTAATGAAGTGCTGCAGTTTTATGAGAAGAACAGCCTGCCGATGCCGATGCGCCACATGGCAAATTCGGCGGCGATCCTGCAGCTTCCAGAGAGCCACTACGACATGGTGCGACCCGGCATCATGCTGTATGGGGTTTATCCGGCCGCGCAAGTTAACCATACGGTTGTGATCCAGCCGGCGCTGGCCTGGAAATCGCGCGTCGTCTATTTCAAAGTGGTACGGGCCGGGCACCCGGTCAGTTATGGGTCCACCTGGCAGTCCGACCATCCGGTGCGCATCGTCACGGTGCCGGTCGGGTATGGGGATGGGTATTTCCGCAGCCTGTCCAACCAGGTTCAGGTGATCATACGCGGTAAAAAATATCCGCAGGTGGGGCGGGTCTGCATGGACCAGATGATGGTCAATATCGAGGCTGATTCGGCTTTCAACGGCGATGAAGTAACCTTGATCGGTGAGGCGGAAAGCAGTGCGATCACTGTCCAGGACCTGGCTGATTGGGCCGGTACCATTCCGTACGAGATCTTGACCAACATCAATACGCGCGTGCCGCGCGTCTATATCACGGAGGAAGAAAACTAATGGATGTTATCCCGCCTGAGATGCAGCCAGGGCGGTTCAACCTGGGCTCGATTGTCCGCTTCGTAAAGGATTATTGGAAAGACTACGTGATCATGTTCCTGATCGCGGGGCTTATCATTGGCCTCGACCAATGGACGAAATTACTGGTGCGGACGAATATCCCGCTGGGCGGTGACTGGCTGCCCACATGGCTGGTCTGGTTATTGCCTTTTGCCCGCATCCGTTACTGGTACAACTCCGGAGCCGCCTTCGGCATTTTCCAGAACGGCAACCTGATCTTCATGACCCTGGCGATCATCGTTGCCGGGGTAATCCTCTACTACCTGCCGCGCACCTCCCGGAAGGATTGGTGGCTGCGCCTGGCGCTGGCCATGCAATTCAGCGGGGCAGTCGGCAACCTGGTGGACCGGTTTCAGTTCGGGCACGTAACGGATTTCATCTCCGTAGGAACCTTTGCCATTTTCAACATCGCCGACGCCAGCATTTCGGTGGGGGTGGCGGTGCTGATATTGGGGGTCTGGGTCACTGACCGGAACGAAAAGCGCCGCCTCGCGGCCCAGGCAGCCCGGGCGTCCGTGCCGGGTGAGAATGAAACGCCTGTGCTGGAGAATGAATCCTGTTCCGAAGAATGAGGCAAAGGGTGAGTGACCGGCTGGAGACCTTCCTTTTTGAAAAGAATGAGAACCAGCGACTGGACGTTTTCCTGACTGCCTGCCTGCCGGAGTTTTCGCGCTCACGGCTGCAGGGTTTGATCCGGGATGGTTTCGTCAGCGTGGACGGTGAACCGGTCACGAAAACCGGGCGGGACCTGGAAGCTGGAGAGCGGGTGGCGATACACATCCCGCCGCCTGTCCCAAGCGGGTTGGTCGCCGAGAACATCCCGCTCGAGATCATTTTCGAAAATGAGGATCTGCTGGTGGTCAACAAACCAGCCGGGATGGTGGTGCACCCCTCGCCGGGACATGACCGCGGCACGCTGGTGCAGGCTGCCCTCGGGCATGCTCCGGAAATGGAAGGCATCGGCGGTGAGGAACGCCCTGGTATCGTCCACCGGCTGGATAAAGATACCTCCGGCCTGATCGTGATTGCCAAGAACGAACAAACCCATCGCTGGCTGCAAGACCAGTTCCGCACCCGCACGGTGGAGAAAGTCTACCTTGCACTGGTGGATGGTAAACCACCCACGCCGAACGGGCGTGTGGAAGCTCCGATCGGACGCAACACCACCCACCGCAAACGGATGTCGGTGGTCCCATTGGAAAAGGGCCGTGTGGCGGTCAGTGAATATAAAACACTGGAAAGTTTCCACAAACATACCCTGATCGAAGTCCATCCGCTGACCGGGCGGACACACCAGATCCGCGTGCACATGGCTTTTTTGGGATGCCCGGTGGTGGGAGATACCATATACGGGAAAAAGAAACCAACGATGGAGTTGGGGAGGCATTTTTTGCATGCACACCGGCTGAAAATCGTACTGCCTGGCGAGTCCAAGCCGAGGGTATTTGAAGCAGGGCTGCCGGAGGAGTTGGAAAAAGTATTGGATGAAGTAAGATGTGAGAAGTAAGAAGGGAGATGCCCATGGAAACCATCGACCTGCGTTCCGACACAGTCACCCAACCCACGCCTGAGATGCGAGATGCCATGGCACACGCCGTGGTGGGTGATGATGTTTACGGGGAAGATCCCACCATCAACCACCTGCAGGAGCTGGCTGCCGAAAGGATGGGCAAAGAGGCCGGGCTGTTTGTGGCTTCAGGGACGATGGGAAATCTGATCGGTGTCCTGGCGCACTGTCAGCGCGGGGATGAGGTGATCGTCGGCAAAAGGAATCATACTTACCTGCATGAAGCCGGCGGTGTTTCTGTATTGGGCGGTGTGCATTCGTGCCAGCTGCCCAACCAGCCGGATGGTTCGCTGCGGTTGGAAGATGTTGCGTCAGCCATCCGCCCGGATGATACGCATGAACCGGTCACACGCCTGGTCTGTTTGGAGAATACGCATAACGCCTGCGGCGGGGTATTCCAGACGCCGGAATATACCCGCCAGATGGGGGAGTTTGCGCATGCGCGCGGCCTATCCGTGCACCTGGATGGGGCGCGCATCTTCAACGCGGCAGCAGCCCAGGGAGTGGAGGCCAGTGAACTATCCGGGCCGGCGGATTCGGTCATGTTTTGCCTGAGCAAGGGCTTATGCGCTCCGGTCGGGTCGGTGCTGTGCGGGTCGAAGGCATATATCGCCAGAGCGCAGCGCCTGCGCAAGATGGTGGGCGGCGGGATGCGCCAGGCCGGCATCCTGGCGGCCGCCGGGATCATTGCACTGGAGCAGATGACCGGGCGCCTGGTACAGGACCATGCCAGGGCGAAGAAGCTGGCAGATGGTCTTAGAAAAGTGGCGGGTATCACACTCCACCTGGGAATACCGGCGACAAACATGGTTTTTATTTCGCTGACAGCGGAGGTGAAGTGCACCACCGATGAGTTTATCGAAAGGCTGAAAGAAGGCGATGTGCTGGTCGGGGCGACCGGCGAGCGGCAATATCGCCTGGTAACCCATTATTGGATCGATGATGAAGGGGTGGAAAAGACCTGCGCAGTAATCCGCGCGGTGGTGGCCGGATTGGGATAATTCCCGCTTTTTCGAACCCACAGCTGGTTTTAAACTTAACCGGGTTGATGCTTTCGGACACGGACATTAACGATGTCTGATTTTGCTTCAATCCCCACACCCTACCCCTCCCCAAAGAGCGGGGACAGGCACCCCGCGGTGAGAGAGGATCCCGGGGGTATTGATTGACGGGTTCGCCGCCAGTCAATACCCGGACCCTGGCTTTGCGAAAAAAACAGCCCTCAAACCTGCGGAATGGTGTGCAGCGGCCGGAGTTAAGTTATAATTTATCCATTCAGCGGTATTTTTATGGATTTCGGAGGATGGGATGTCCATCAGCGTGGAAGAGATTGACCGCGTTGCCGGGGTGGTGCGTGCAAAAATCAAGAACAAGCCGCGCATTGGCCTGATCCTGGGCACGGGACTGGGGGCTCTCGCAGAAGCAGTCCAAAGCCCGACGGTGATTCCATATTCTGAATTACCCGGCTGGCCGGTGTCCACGGTGGCCGGGCACTCCGGGCGCCTGCTCGCCGGCGGATTGGATGGGCAGGCATTACTGGTGATGCAGGGGCGGATCCATTTTTACGAAGGATATGATATGGCCCAGGTGACGCTGCCCGTGCGCGTGATGCAGCGCCTGGGGATTGAAATCCTGATCGTGACCAACGCGGCCGGAGCGATCAACCCGGGCTTTGAGCCCGGTGACGTGATGCTTATTACCGACCATTTAAATCTGGCCGGGATGGCGGGTTTGAACCCTTTGATCGGACCGAACCTGGATGTATTTGGGCCACGTTTCCCGGATATGAGCCAGGCGTATGACCGGGATCTGTGTGATATAGCCCGGAAAGTTGGCAGGGAGAATAATACCCTCTTGCACGAGGGCGTTTATGTTGGCCTGAGCGGGCCATCCTTCGAAACCCCGGCCGATTTACGCTTCCTGCGCACGGCTGGAGCGGACGCGGTCGGCATGTCCACCGTCCCTGAGGTGATCGTGGCGCGCCACGGTGGGACACGCGTGTTGGGTTTCTCGGGGATCAGCAACAAAGCCAACCTGGACGGGAATACCATCACCACGCACGAAGAGGTGCTTGCGGCAGGCAGTCTGATCGTTCCAAAACTGGAAACGCTCGTCCGCGGCGTACTGAAGGCACTTTGACCGGGGCGGAATGGCAGCGGTCCTGAGTTTTTTTATCCGTTGGGCCACGCTCATCTTTTCGCTGGTTACCCTGGGAGCTTTATTCGGCATCCGCGGATTGCTAAAAGCGCGCAAGGAGATGCATGGAGCGACTTACGGGTTGGAACGCGAAATTGCCCACCGCCACACGAGCCAGGCAGTCTCCGCCCTGGTGCTGGTCGGTTTCTTGGCATTTGCAGAATTCGTCCTGGTGGTTTTTCTGGTCCCGAATATCCCGGCACTCTCTCAGCTTGCCACCCCGACCATGAATCCTCTTTTGACACCCACCAGCACGTTCCCACTCGAATTGGTGGAAACCCTTGGGGCAGGCACACCCGCCAGCACACCAACCGCCGCTGCGACCGGCTGCATACCTGGGCAGATTGACATCACCTCGCCCAAGGCAGGCGACCAGATCCAAGGCGTTATCAACCTGAAAGGGACGGCAACCATTCCCAACTTCGGGTTCTATAAATATGAGTTTGCTCCACTCGGGTCAGATAATTGGGCCGCCATCCTGGCCAGCCGTAAACCAGTCCAGGGTGGCGACCTTGGAACCTGGGATACCTCTGCGATTGCGACAGGAGATTACCAGGTACGCCTGGTGGTCACTGATAATCAAGGGAATGAGCTGCCCGCCTGTATCATCCCGATACGGATCAAGGGCAAGTGAGGTGAAGTATGCCTGAAGTTGAGATACGTCCGGCCGTTGCCACCGAGATAAACCTCCTGATGGCGATCGACCATGCCTGTCAAACCGAGTATGTCTGGCAGATGGATGTTCAACGCCAGGAAGGTCAGCTCGGGGCCATATTTCGGGAGATCCGGCTGCCGCATTCGATCTCCGTTCCGTATCCGCGGCCGGTTTCAGCCCTGCCGGACACTTGGAACCGCAAGTTGGGCAATCTGGTGGCAATGATAGATGGACAGGTGGTCGGTTACATCCGCATTAACGACATGATCCTGCCGCACACCGCCTGGCTGACAGATATTGTCGTCTCCCCCCGTTTCAGGCGTCAGGGCGTCGGCATGGCTCTCATTCTTGCGGCGCAAGCCTGGGCAGTGGATCGCAAGAATAGCCGTGCGCTGATGGAAATGGCATCCAAGAATAACCCGTCGATCTGCCTGGCCCGGAAACTCGGGTATGAATTCTGCGGGTATAATGACTTGTATTACGAATCCCAGGATATCGCCTTGTTCTTTGGACGTACGATCCGGTAATATAAAGACAGGAAACATCCAAACAAAGCGGGGAGGGGAGGCCTCTCCGAGGTATTGAAAAGGTAATTTGAAAGGTTTGTATGCTTAGCGGTTGGATGCAGGATTTACTGACGGGGATTATTACTGTCAATCAAATTTTCACTGCCGGGATTGCCATCACGGCTTTTTCATTATTCCTGTATGCCCTGTCTTTCAATTTACGTGACCGGGTTGCGCGTTCCTTTGCAATCATTCTTCTGTGCGTGGTGACGGTCTTTACATCGGAGGCGCTGGAGAGTTCGTCCAACACTCCCCAGGTGGTCTGGCTGTTTCTGCACCTGGAGTGGTTTGGGGTGATCTTCCTGCCCCCGGCGTATTTGCACCTGTCCGATGCCATTCTGGTGACGACCGGTCTTCCGTCGCGTGGGCGCCGGCGCATTTTCGTCCGGTTGTTGTATTCCATCTCCGCCATATTTATTCTGCTCCTGGCATATGGCTACCTGCTTGGTCCGATGGTGGCTGATGCAAAGCCTGCACCATACCTCCAACGCACGGCCTGGACCGAGATCTTTACGGCCTATTATGTCCTCATCATGGTGCTGGCATGGATCAATTTTGGGAGGGCCTATCGACGGACGCTGACCCGTTCAGGACGCCGGCGAATGATCTACCTGCTGGCGGGGGCTTCCGCGCCGGCGCTTGGTTCGTTCCCGTACCTTCTATATGGCTCCAGCCTGGCTGCCAATTATCCCTTCCTGTTCTGGGGAATGGCAACCGCCAGCAATTTATTTGTCGGCGGACTTATCATTCTCATGGCGTATGCGGTGGCCTTTTTTGGCGTCTCCTGGCCCGACCGGGTGGTAAAAAGCCGCTTATTTAAATGGATTATGCGCGGTCCGGTGGTAGCCAGCACCGCCCTGGGAGTGATGACAATCGTCCGGCGTAGCGGCGAACTTTTCGGGACAACCTACTCTGCGGCAGTTCCGGCTGTGATGGTAGCCACGGTGTTGCTGCTGGAGCATACCATAACTCTGGTGGCGCCAATCTGGGAGCGTTTTATTTTCTTCGGCCGTGACCGGGCTGACCTGGCCCTGCTGCAGAACCTGGAAGAGCGATTGATCACTCAAAACGATCTGCAACAGTTCCTGGAGGCAGTTTTGGCGGCCGTCCGGGATCATTTGCAATCGCCGGCTGCTTTCGTGGCTGCTTTGGATGGAGAGGAATTGTCACTGGTGGTGGCTGCTGGCAACTCGCCGTTCATCAAAGAAGCGAATCTTTCAGAGGTATTACAGGTTGTCAAACGCGAAGACAACGGGAATGGCGATGAGTATTCCTGGGGGGAATATTGGCTGTTCCCGCTGCACCAGCCGCCGGAGACAATGGAAGGTTCACCAATCCTGTTGGGTTTGCTAGGGGTGGTCCACCAACCGGACCAGGTGATCTTACAAGAACAGCGCCAGGCGCTCACTTTGCTGCTCCACCGGGCACTGGTGGCCCTGCAAGACCGCCAACTGCAGCGGAGTATTTTCCGCTCCCTCGAAGATTTGCGCCCGCAAGTGGATATGTTCCAGCGACTGCGTGCGGTCGGGCGTTACGACAGCAAGACCAGCCTTTTGGAGGAGACTTTGCCTCCCGAATCGGATATGGCGGAATGGGTGCGGGATGCCCTGACGCACTATTGGGGCGGCCCGAAGCTGACCCAGAATCCGTTGCTCAACCTCCAGATCGTCCAGCAGGCATTTAAGGAACACAACGATAACCCTGCCAATGCTTTACGATCCATTCTGCGCCAGGCCATGGACAACGTCCGTCCGGATGGGGAGCGGCGTTTTACCGGGGAATGGATCCTTTTCAATATCCTTGAAATGAAATTCGTCGAGGGAAGAAAGGTCCGCGAGGTTGCGACCCGTCTGTCAATGTCAGAGGCGGACCTTTACCGCAAGCAACGTGTGGCAATCGAGGAAGTGGCGCGGGTCATCCTTGATATGGAACGGCAGAGGCAGGTGCGCGTAAACGGGAAGGAGGTTGGATAAATGTAATGGTACCCATTCATTATTCCGAACAGGATATGCCAGCCCAGGATGAGGGTTGGTGGGCGTCTGTTCTGGCAGAAGAAGAAAGCCGGGCATCCATGCCGGCCGTAAAAAATCAAAAAGCGGAGGAGCCAGGAAAACCTCCATCCGATTGGGGAAAGGCCGCATTGCTTTATCATCAGGATGAAATTGTCTCATTAACGGTAACAGGCCACAATCGGGGAGGGGTGCTGGTCGAAGGGGAGGGCTTGAACGGTTTTGTTCCCTGCTCTCATCTGGTGGAACTGCCTTACCAATCTGATGAAGATTGTCGCGAGGATTATCTCTGCGCTTATCTAGGCCGAACACTGCGCTTGAAGATCATCGAATGTATTCCGGAAGAAAGCCGTCTGGTTTTTTCGGAGCGTGCAGCCCGGGCTGAGCCAGGCAAGCGCCCGGAACTTTTCAACAAGATCCAGGTCCGGCAAAGACTGAGCGGTGAAGTGACGAACGTGACCGAATTCGGTGTTTTTGTCGACTTGGGCGGCGTGGAAGGTCTCATCCACATTTCCGAGCTTTCCTGGGGACGCGTATCCCATCCCAACCAGATCTGTAAAATCGGGCAGCAAGTCGATGTGCTGGTGATGGAAGTTGCTCCAGAACGCTGCCGGATTGCCCTGAGCCTGAAGCGGTTGATGCCCAATCCGTGGGAAACCGCTCAGGAGAGTTATCCGATCAATGGGATCGTGCCGGCAGTGGTGACGGTGCTGGTGCCCTACGGCGCTTTCGCACGCCTCGAAGAGGGGTTGGAGGGATTGATCCATGCCTCGGAAATCCCGTTGGAACCCAACCAATCAATCAAGGATGTACTCTCACCTGGCCAAAGTGTACAAGTGCGGATCCTCCAGGTGGATGCCTCCCGCCAACGGCTTGGCCTGAGCATGAAACCGGGATAACATGCCCACTGCACCTTCACGCAAGCCCGCCGCAGTTTCTCCGAAAGATCCCCCCAAGCCCAAGCGTTTTTCCGATTGGGTGGATTACCTGGCGCGATTCGAGGCCCATTTCGGGCGTTTTCTATGGGATATCCTGGGGGTTTTTCTACTTGCTTTTGCCTTATTGAACTTACTGGGGATCCTGGGGCTTTCAAGAGGCAGCCTGCTTGAAGATTGGGTGAAATTGCTGTATCTCTGGATTGGTTGGGGATATTTGTTGGTTGTGCTCTTTGCAGGCGCGGGAGGTGTGCTGGCTTTCCGTCAAAGCATCAAGCCGGTCGCAGTTCACTGGGGTCGAATTATCGCC
>CAWDYX010000013.1:0-261684 GCA_963806575.1 uncultured Chloroflexia bacterium
CCGAATATCAGCCCACCGGCAAGATTTCCAGCGATATAGGTTGCTGGCACGGTGGGGAAGGTAACCAAGCCAAGGCCATGCAAACCAAATAGTCCGATCATGGCCACAGCCAGGGCCGTCATGATGTATTTCATAACCATCATATCCTTAAAACGAAACTGGTTAGCGATCCTGTGATATTTGGTCAGACCGGCTTTATTCAAGGAAAAACCAAAGCCAAGACCGAGTAATACTGCAAAAACGAAATTCATGTCTTCTCTCCTTGACGAACTAGTAGCGCTTGCCGTAAACGATCAAGGCAACAATGATTCCCGAGGCGAACATCCCTCCCATGAAGAGGAATGCGGCCGGGACTAATAAACTTCCACCAGCAATCAGCAAGCCACTGGTGCAGCCACCCGCGATACCAGCGCCATATTCCAGGACTATGGCGCCAAGAAAGCCCAGTACCCAGCGTTTCCATGGCTGTGGTCCAAAGACGCGTTTCCATTGAGCATCGTCAAGCGCAGCATCCTTCTTTCCCCATTTCAGGGTTTTGCTGGTAGCAGCCCCAAGCATCCCGCCAAAGAAAACGCCTATCAAGAGGATGACACCCCAGGTGATTCCAGGTTGCATCACATAATTGAAGTACGTATTGTTGAAGGCTGCCGGAGCAATGGCCTTGCCGATCATCCCTGCAATATTTTCAAATCCTCCAGATGCACCAAGCAGGACATGGGATAAAAGGACGGTTAGAATAACGACTATGCCAAGCAGAACCCCAGCGGCATACGGCGACCATGTTTCCTTACTGATCTGTTTCTTGATCCAATTCATGGATTCTCCTTTTCTTGATAGAGGAATGGAAATTATTCCGGTTTAGTTTCTACCGGAGTAGCTGGTTCTCCATCCTTAGAGGTCAATTTTGTTACCAGCGCGAAGAGTTCAGCGGCCGTGGCGGGTTTGGAAAGAATCCGGTGCAGATCCTTACGGGCAGCCGGTTTTAACCTGGCAAGCTCCGGGATCATATCCACCACATCGGCTGGATAGCTGCTCTGGATCACCTTGGTCTCCTGGAACGAAACCTTGATCCAGCCTTCCCGGCGCGCCACGAAATAGCCACCGCCGAGCACAATGACCGCCAGCACGACGATCAGGATGATGTTGCCAACGTTGACGGGCTGCTTTCCCAGGGCCACTTCATCGTAACGCTGGGAATAATCCACCATATTGGCAGCCGGTACAACTGCTGCCTGGGCAGCAGTCGGGGCAGCAGTCGCCACGACATTGGAGGTGGTTGGTTGGCTGGCAGACTTGGTTGGGACAGGAGTGCCTGATCCAATCTTTACCCCTAAAGTGGTCGCGTATATCTGGGCTTTGGCTTCATAATCTTTGGCGTGGCAACTCTTGCAACTTGCCACTACATCCGAAAGCGGATCCACCATGCCGGCATGGGCAGCTGTCTTGTCGGTGGCTTGGTTATTCCCGGCGTGGCACAGGTAACAAAAATCGCCAAAGGCGTGCTGGCTGTGCCACGTGGTGCCGTCATTGTTGACCGGATCCTGTGCCTGGGTTTCGTGGCAATTTTTACACGAAGAGGCCTGGGAGCCGCATTGGGCGCTGACTCGCTGGGCCGGCAACATAAAGAAAATCCCGGTTATTACCAGGAACAATATCCCCGCTGTGATGAGCCAAAAAGAAAGCTTGCGATGGTGCATGCGCCTTCCTCCTTAGGAAAAATCTTCTCCAAATAATGCCCTAAATTGAAATTTCCTCGATATAACTGGCACGTTTTTGAATGCTGTCCCGCATAATGCTGCGCAAAATGTCCAATGCATCGATAACCCTGCGGTCCGCCAGGGAATATTGCACCATTGTGCCTTGCCGGGTGGCTATCACCAATCCACGTTCGCGTAAATTCTTCAGATGCCGCGAAATGGTTGGCTGGGGCTGAGCGAGTTCCTGGGTTAATTCGCTGACATTTCGTGGAGCGTCTGCCAGGGCATATAAAAGGATCAGCCGGGTCGAGTCAGCCAGGGCCGAGCAGAAATCCGCGTGGAGTTGAGTAATTTCTTGAACAAGAGTTGATGAGACCATAGTTTATGACCTTATTCGGATAAGCATATATATACATAATCAATAATACGCTTGTGACAATGGGTACAAAAGTGTCACATGTCATCCGCGTGCCTTGCAAATGTCATATTATTATATTTTTCGCAATGTTGCTGATGGGGTGGCTTGGAAATTCCCTGGTAAAAAGAACTGCTTGTAACCTCGTAAGGCTCAGGGTATGATTGGGAAAGCTGCAGGTTCAGGAAAGGGAAAAATGATCAGTCCAAAGCAATTCGATCAACTTGTCCACGTCCTGCCGGTTCTAAATCATGCCAACCCGGAACTTTTGAGTGAATTTCAGCAGAAGGCTTTCTTTGCAAAGATTCCAGCCGGTCGAGATGTTTTCATTGAAGGTGACCATGTCGACGCGATCGCCCTGCTGATCTCGGGCATCGTGCGCGTCTATAAGATCAGCGAAACCGGCCGCGAGATCACCCTCTACCGCTTTGGGAACGGACAATCCTGCATCCTCACTGCCAACGCCATACTAAGCCAGAAGAATTTCCCGGCGGTTGCCACGGTAGAGAAAGAAGCCGAGGCCGTGATGATCCCGGCGGATGCTTTCCGGGATTGGGTACGGCGTTATGACCTGTGGCGGGAATTCGTCTTTGACCTGCTTTCCGAACGGCTTTCCTCGGTAATGGCGATCGTCGAGGAAGTGGCTTTCCGCCGAATGGATGCTCGCTTGGCAACCTTCCTCAAAGAGCGAAGCAGGCTGTCCGATTCGATCCAAATCACCCACCAGGAGATCGCGGCAGAGTTGGGCAGTTCACGCGAGGTCATCAGCCGCATTCTGGAGGATTTTTCCGCGGCAGGAATGATCAGTGTCTCCCGGGGAACGATCAAGGTGTTGGATAGGGAAGGATTGGAATCCCACTTGGTTATGTGACTTTGTCACATACAAAAGCACTATATGCTCCTATACTGGGGGAAAGAAAAAATTCAACCCGAATAGGAGATATAAAATGAATCCCTTTGTGAAATTTATGGCTTCCCCCGCTGGTCGCATCACCCGTATCGTGGCTGGCCTCGTTCTCATCGCCCTGGGCCTGCTGGTCGTCCACAATACCGTGGGCACCATCGTCCTGGTCCTGGTTGGTGTGCTCCCGTTGCTGGCCGGGATATTCGACTTCTGCGTTTTTGCACCGCTCTTTGGCAATCCCATGAGCGGCGCAAAGATCCGTGCTGAAAAGTGAAGCAACGAATTCAAATCAGCAAGCCGGGATGCAGGTTAAGCGTCCCGGCTTGCTGATTCTATGTTCTATTTATACCTTTTTTGATAAAATAATTGGAGATCCCTTCAGCAAAATGCCTGGCTTTTGGAAATGTCCTTGTCAAGAAAACATACGCAATCAAAAGATCATGCTCCTAGGTCCGCCTCTCGCCGGCGTCATAAAACTCGCAAACGAAGCCTAGCTTGGCTGTGGGTCGGGCTGGGAGTCTTACTCGTCGTTGTGGTGGGAGTACTGCTGCTCAGGTCTCAGGCCGCACAAACCGCGGGAACCTCTCCTTCTTCGACCGCCTCATCTGTTGAAATCTCTCCGGCCCAAGCTTATGCGAAATATCTCCAGGGAGCATTTTTCCTGGATGTGCGCACCCAGGATGAATGGAACCAGTTCCACATCAAAGGCAGCATGCTGATCCCACTGGATGAACTGCAAAACCGATTAAGCGAGCTTTCGAAGGATAAGGATATCGTCGTGGTCTGTCTGTCGGGTCACCGCAGCTTAAGCGGGACAGCCATCCTGCAGAAGGCCGGATTCACGCATGTCTCCTGCCTGAGCGGCGGGCTGCAGGCATGGATGGATGCAAATTATCCTGTCGAGAAGGGAACGCCATAGCCATTAAGACAAAATGCCATCCTGAATGGATGGCAAATTAATTTACCAGAGGAAATTTATCAGTTCCCATTAGGTTACTTTGGTTGTAATAGCAAAACGGGGGGGTTTTTCGAGATGCTTTTTCACCGTGCACAGCTCCGCCGAGCGGATCAATAAATCACGGTACTTTTCCGGAAATTCGGGCGGGACCTGGATCTCCAAGCCGATGGTCTCGACCATTCCGGTAAGGTGGTTATGATTGATTCTCTCCACGATGCGGATGCCCTCAGTGGGCAAGTTTCGTTGATTACAGAAGCCCAAGACGTAGATACCAGCGCAGGTGCCGATGGAAGAAAGGAAAACCTCGAAAGGGCTGGGGGCGCTGGCAACCGGGGGTTGGTCGGTGGCAACGGTGAAGGTTCCGAAGTGGGCGTCCACACGTGAGCCGCCAGGGAAATCAATGATCATTTCCATATATTCATCTCCAATGTGTAGTTATCTTTCAGGATTTCTTATCAGATACTCTGATGATTAAACTCCCCAAAAGATACATATGGAGACCGTCCATTAGGTATTGGGTCTTTTCAGGAAACCCATAGATCCCCCTTATCTAAATAAATCAGATACTAGAAGTATCTATCTTTTAGGTTTGAAACCGGTAAAGCGATCTGCCCCTCTTGTTGGTCTCCGATAAATATGATCTCCTGAGGACAATTTATCACACTATAGGCCAAATAAGCTGCCATCAAAGTATCCAATTCTTCGGCAGCATAAATAAATTCCACAGGGAGGATTCCGTGCAGCAATTTGTGCCGGGTAATTTCCTCAAAAAACTCCATCGGGTCATGGATACCTACTCCCTGTTCATATAGCGCAATCTGACGCTGAAGGCGTCCCTCCAGGGTCGGCTTGGGAAGAGGCAATTGCCCTAACAATGCGCAAAAAGCAGCATGGGGATGAGACTCCGTATATTGGTGCGCATTGTTATCTGAAGGATATTGCTTAAATCCAGCCTGCTCCAATCGCTGGTAAAAATCAAAACCCATTTGCATCCATGCCGGACATGTCTCTTTACGGGAAGGCGTTGGTATAACCGAAATGCCATGCTCGCGCAGTTCGCTCTCCGCCAAACGTATATCCGACCCGCGTAATTGACCGGGAGCCAGATTTAGTTCTTCGAGTTTTTTCCGGACCAACCCGCAGTTTGGACGCGGTGGAGCATTGACTGCTACAACAGCAGCCTGATGGTCAGTCAGAAAAATAAAAACATCCTCAGTATCACCGGCTGACATTGCAACCAACTGGCAATTCTGGTCCAATGCCGCGAAAGTGAACGGATGCCGTCCGGCGGTAGGGTCAACACCAACGAAAGTAAGAGATGGTTCTAGCATAAGTACCAGATAATAGAATTGTCGTTACTGCTAATAAATTGTTATTAATAGTTTAGAACAAAAACGATTTCTACGCAACTGGTTTAATACTAAATATTCCAACAATAAAGACTTATGTGGAGGGAACACGTCGATCTATGGAGGTCATTTCAGCATCGATATTATTGAGTTAACTTGATCGATTTTAGATCAATAAATTGATGTTTCTTAAACCTAGAGTGGTGAGGCGCCGCGTCCAATGTTTTCAAGAAACTCCTGACGCGTCGCCAGGTTTGCTCGAAATGCGCCGTGCATAGCCGAAGTGGTCATCCTGGCATTATGTTTCTGAACACCCCGCATCATCATACACAGATGCAGGGCTTCGACTACAACAGCCACTCCCTGTGGGTGGAGCAGGTCACGGATAAGGTCTGCAATCTGACGCGTCATGCGCTCTTGAACCTGTAAACGACGGGCGAACAGGTCCACAATTCGAGGGATTTTGGAAAGGCCAAGTACTTTCCCGTCGGGGATATATGCCACATGGACGCGTCCCATAAATGGTAAAAGGTGATGCTCGCACAGGCTGTAGAACTCGACATCCCTCACAATAACCATCTCGTCATATTTGACTTCAAAGACGGCATCGTTTACCACAGCATTCGGGTCAGTGTGATAACCGGATAGCAATTCTGCATACATACGGGCGACGCGTTCCGGAGTACGTTTCAGACCATCCCGTTCGGGGTTTTCGCCGACCGCTTGGAGGATGTGCAATATCGCCTCCTGGATTGCAGGAGCATCAACTTTTTCACCGACCAGTCTATCATCAAACAAGTTATCGTCAAACTCGACATGTTCCATAGGTTTCTCACAAATAGACTTATTAATATACGGGTTGGAGCGTGATATTAGCAGAAAAGCCAAAAACCGGCCCGGGACATTCCCGGGCCATGGAATGCTTTACTAGCGCTTAGCCGATCTTCGGCTCGATTAATCCATATGTACCGTCACGGCGGCGGTAAAGAACACTGATTGTATCAGTTTCGATGTTAAAGAATATAAAGAAATTATCATGGCCAAGTAATTTCATTTGTTCGAGTGCTTCCGCCTCATTCATCGGATATAAATTAAAGGTCTTCCGCCTGGAGATAATACTGGCCCGCTCAGCGGTAATCTTTTCACGCAAAGGTACAACTTCTACCGCTGAACGCCCGTCGCCGCGGCCATGATAATGTTTCCCCTTGTAACGCTCCAATTGGCGTTGCATTTTATCAATAGTTAAATCGAAAGCAGTCGTTAACTCATCAGAACGTTCTTCAGTGCGGAGCAAGGCGCGATGGCCTCGAACTGTTATTTGGGCCACATATCGATCGTTGGCATTGCGCGCCGATTTGACAAAATCCAAATCCACCTTGACTTGTTCAATATCGCTCAAATATCGATCCAATTTAGAAGCTTTCTTAGTGACATAATGTTTTATCCGTTCATCCACTTCCAAATTTCGTGCAAAGATATCTACCTTAACAGTCATTTGTTCCTCCTTTTGAAATTTGGATTTTATCAAACAATTTGCAACCCGTGGTGTGGTAACGCCCTCGCCAATGTCAGGCCATAGACAGCCTTGGCGCCGGCTTTTATGAAAGCGTCCGAACAAGCTGCCAGGGTCGCACCAGTAGTAGCGACGTCATCGACCAACAAAATAACTTTTCCATTCACACGCGAGGGATCCGCACGGAATGCGCTGGATAAATTCTCCTTGCGTTCCATAGCTGATAGCCCAACCTGTGATCTGGTCTCCCGAATTCGGAAAACAGCTTGAGGTGAGTATTGCCAACCTTGAATGATTGACAGAGGCAGCGCTAAAAGTCCGGCTTGATTGTATCCTCGTTCCTTCATCCTTTGCCTGCCTAACGGTACAGGTACCACCATGTCTGCTCGCCAACCCAATTTTTCTACGTATTCAGCCATGTATCGTGCCAATGTATCTCCCAGTACTACATTCCGGCGATATTTCAGGGAATGCAAGGCATGGCAAATCGGCCCTTCAAAGACTACCCAGGATCGCATGGCCTTGTAGGGAGGAGGTGAAATGTTACAGATCGAACACAAACCGAAACGGGAAAGAGGCAGACCGCAAGCCTGACAGACTGGCTCTGGAACAGGCATTACGTTCTTTTGGCAATCCGGACACCAGCGGAATCCTATCCGGTTACAACCTCCACAAACAGGCGGGAATAGCCAGTCCAGAACAACCCAGAACCATTCCTTAAAACGATATGGCAGGAACACGCGCTTAAGATGGCTTACTGAAAATATTTCAATGCTCCCGCCAGCCGTAAAAAGGCCGGAGTTAGCAAAACGATCAAAAGGGCAGGGAAGATTAATAAGCCCATTGGGAAAATCATTTTTATCGGAGCCTTATGGGCTTGCTCTTCCGCATATTGGCGACGCCTGACGCGCATCTGGTCTGATTGAATACGCAATACTTTCGCCATACTAACACCCAACATCTCAGATTGAACAACTGCGGCTACAAAACTGGTCATCTCGGCCAAGCCAATTCTTTCAGCCATGTCCCGTAAACCATCACGGCGGAGCTTGCCCAACTGGATTTCCCTGATCACACGACCAAATGCCATTGATAGTTCGTTATCCCATTTCTCATGAACTTTCGACATGGCGGCATCGAAACCCAGGCCTGCTTCCACACAGATAGTCAACAAGTCAAGTGCATCCGGCATGGCTTTACGTACTTGTCTTTGTCGACTATTTATCATGCTCCTGATCAACAAATCCGGAAGGAAATACCCCAGCACGGTAAAAACCAGGACTAGCAACAACTTGGTTGGGAGGGTAATAGTCTTTGAAAAAAGCGAAATGCCAAATATCAAGGCTCCCAATAAAACGGCTGCCACAAAATGCAATAATAGAAAGGTGGAGGCGTCTATCCTTCCGGGGTTTCCCGCCATCTCCAATCGCACTCGAGTTGACTCCAGAACATGTTGAGGGGTAAAGCGGGTTGACAATTCACCCAAACGGCGCATGAATGGCATAATAACGCGGTCAGAAAAAGGCTGTGAAAGTTCTATTTCTTCAAGGGATACCGCTTCACCGCGCTGGCTATATTCGGCCAAACGCGCAGCCAGAGGGTCTTCTACTACGGTTCTCGACTTCCTGATACCGGCGACTACGAGCAGGACGGCTGCGACGATTACAGCAAGGACAACCAAAATGATTATCACTGTAAACATGTTACACCTCGATGTTTGCGATGCGGGTCATCACAAAATACCCGGAAACAATCAATAATCCGGCAACACCCAATGCAATTCCACCGCATAAAATATTTTTTTTATTAAAAAATTCCATAATATAGGATCGGTTTATGAACCACAGGACACACATCAGGATCAATGGCATTAGTGCAAGGGCGCGACCAGAATAGGTTGCCTGGGCCGTTAATGCGCGAATCTCGCCTTTTATGCGGACACGCTCACGGATCGTGTATGAAATGACATCCATGATTTCTGCCAGGTTTCCACCCACCTCACGTTGAACATTGATCGCCGTCACAACAAAATCCAGGTCCTCGCTTGGAATACGGCGCAGCAGATTGTCCAGCGCCTTTTCCATGGAGATACCCAACTGCATCTCCTGAACCACGCGTCTGAATTCGTCACAAATGGGGGAAGGCAACTCTTTGCTCACGGCTTCCATAGCTTGCAGAGTCGAATAGCCTGCCCGAAGGCCATTTACAACCAGATTAAGCATATCGGGCAATTGATCATTGAAGCGAACCAATCGCTTCGATTTCTGGGATCTAACATAGAATCCAGGAAGCAGAGCTCCAATTCCCGCTCCGATCAAAGCCGAGAGGAGAATCCTTCCGCCTGCCAAATAAGCAATAAGTGCCACTCCGAATATTGCAATTATGTACAGAGCAATGTATTCACCAGGTTTGATTTTCAAATCGGCACGCGCCAGGTCGCGTGCCATGCGTTCTCCAAGGGATGTTCTTTCGACGCGTTTATTAACCCAATCCCCTATCACGGTTTTTGATTCTTTATCAGTATCTTTCTTCTGCTCATCTTCAAGGAATTTGTTTAAGCGGTCATCCACCAGAGTTCTCTGGCTGGAAGTCGTGACAACAACCCCTACGATCAGTAATACAAGTGCGATGCCGCTTCCAACAATTAGAATCGTTATCATGGTTCACCACCTAAACCTAAAGGCATGGCTCAAGTCTTTCTAATATCTTTGCCTGCTGCCAACGCCAAAAATGGATGGTGGCAGGTGAATGCCAGCACTCTCAATTTGATCCATGAATTTCGGTCTGAGACCAGAGGGTCGCAACCGGCCAAGAACTTTACCATTTTCAAAACCTGTTTGTTCAAAAATGAAAATATCCATCATGGTGATAACATCACCTTCCATTCCGCTCACCTCAGTTATGTTCGTAACCCGGCGAGATCCATCACGCATCCGTTCCTGATGAATGACAAGGTTGATTGCTGAGGCGACTTGTTCCCGAATGGCTCGAACTGGCAGCTCCATCCCAGCCATCATGGTCATCGTCTCAAGACGCGCCAGGGTATCGCGTGGTGAGTTCGAGTGACAGGTTGTCATCGAACCATCATGACCCGTGTTCATTGCCTGCAACATGTCCAGTGCAGCGTCATCGCGGATTTCGCCAACGATAATTCGGTCAGGTCGCATGCGCAGAGCATTAACCAC
Organism: uncultured Chloroflexia bacterium; assembly: GCA_963806575.1. GTDB lineage: Bacteria > Chloroflexota > Anaerolineae > Anaerolineales > Villigracilaceae > UBA877. The sequence goes on from CAWDYX010000013.1 coordinate 10,022, forward strand.
CAACATTCTAATGGTTATTTCACCACGACCTTCAATGTTAGGTGGGCGCGACTCGAGGGTGACAACGTGCTCCTGTCGAAGTTGTAATTCTGCGGCATTTTCTATGGTGAGAATTCGCTCGTCACTCGGGATAAAAGTTGAAAGGATATTCAACAATGTGGTTTTCCCAGAACCGGTACCACCAGATATGACAATATTCATTCGAGCTTCAACACAAGCCTTAAGGAATTGCAGAGCTTCCGGAGTAATTGTTCCAAATTGAATCAATTGTTCAAGAGTAATCGGCACCTTGGCAAATTTACGAATAGTAATTGTCGGACCGATCAGGGAAATTGGTGGTATGACAGCATTTACGCGCGAGCCATCTGCAAGCCGCGCGTCAACATATGGGCTGGATTCGTCAATACGGCGTCCCAGCGGTGCAACGATACGATCAATGATACGCATCACGTGGTCATTGCTTTCAAATGTCACTGGTACGCGATGGATTTTACCTTTGCGCTCGATATATATATTTTTTGCCCCATTGACCATGATTTCTGTAACAGACTCGTCTTCGAGGAGAGGTTGCAATGGACCTAATCCCAAGATTTCAGCGGAAATCTGTTCGAACAAGCGGGCACGCTCAGGTCGGGAAAGAACAATATTTTCTTCGCTCAGGATCTGTTCATACAATGTCTGAATCGTTTTGCGGACATCGTCTGTTTTAGTGATATCCATCGATGGGTCCAACTCGGCTAGCAGCCGATTTTGAACACGCGTCTTCAAATCGAAATATGTCCCTGCTTGGGGAGCTGCACTTGGAGCACTCACTCTCCGGGCCTGTAAAGTGGACAAACGGGATGCATCTCCGCTCGATGTTGGAGGAGTACTGCTTGATTGTTCGGAAGTATTTCCCTGTCCTTGTTCAATTCGTTTCAATAAAGACATCGTGTCCTCCTAAATCACCTTTTTATCGTTTGATTGCTTTTTCCGGCTCTGCCACTTCGATTTTGATAAATTTGGCTCTTAACGCTTCAACGAGGGTATAAACTCCCCTTGAGGCTGGTTGAGTTTTATTATCGAACATGAATGGCACGCCACGATTTACGGATGGGATGACAGTCCGTTCATCCAGTGGAATGACAGCTGCTACTACCTGTTTGAGATTTTCGCCAATCTTCTCAGGCAAAATGGCGATGCGCTTATCATACTTATTCATTACCAGTGCCACTTTTTCGACAGAAATACCTAATGTCAATAAAAGGTCAAGGAATATGCGGTCATTCTTAATGGAAGGGATGTCTTGGACAGTCACCAGAACAACCGCGTCAGCAACATCCAATACCGATAAAGTGACATCATTGACGTAGGTACTTGTATCCACGACGACGTATGGGTACAACTGGCGTAGATAGCGTAGCAACTGCGAAAATTGGTCTGGGCTTACTTTTTCACCATGTTCGGGTCGCGACGGCGATGCCAAGATATGCAGACCAGTCACAGCATGTTTGATAACTACTTCTTCGACAATGCCGGGGTCCAATTCGTCCGCCCGTGGGGCAAGGTCAATAATCGTGTTTTTCCCCTGTTCGTTCAAGAAAAGTGCTACATCACCAAATTGAAGATTCGCATCTACAATAATAACACGCGTCTCTTCGTTACAAAGCGCTACTGCAACATTGACTGCCAATGTGGTGCAGCCCGTTCCACCCTTTGGGCTATAAAACATGATGATTTTCCCTTGCGTCGTCATCCCCGTCATGGCAGTGTAGTTGGCGCCACTTGGCGCTGCAACATATCCTTGAGCGGTCTTGGAACGCTCTTCCCTGGCCACCTTGCCTGCACGCCGGATGGCCGCAACCAATTCGTCCGGCATCGGAGGCTTTGTCAGGAAGTCCCTTGCCCCGACTAACATTGCCTTACGCATATAGTTTTGATCCCCCTGGACTGAAAGGATAACAACCTGGACAAATGGCATCTTTTGTCGGATTATTTCCGTTGCAGCAATGCCATCCATGTCAGGCATATTGATATCCATTAACACGACTTCAGGGCTGGTTTCCTGAGTGAGTTGGATTGCCTCCTTTCCAGTTCGAGCAACTGAAACAACCTCAATATCCGCTTCAAACTGTAATAGTTTTCGTATGTTTTCACGCGTTTCAGCAATATCGTCAACTATCAACACGCGGAATTTCTCACCATCAGCCATCCAGATTCTCCATACACCATTCTAATATGTGAATTTCCGACATAATCCGATTATTAAGGTTGGGCGGTTGCATCATTTGGCAATTTAGGTTGCTGAAGAACATCTAAACGCGGCTGAATGGAATATGGCAATTTCGCTGGGACTGGTATGCTATATTGTGTCAGCAGGTATTCCAGCATAGCGGCATCTGGCTGTGAGATTGGGGTTTGATCATTGGGATTGCGGAGCGATAATGTGATCTGCGCGCCGCTATAGATCAAATATGTCAATGTAACAGCATCCTGTGGTGTAACCATCAGAGTGATGATGTCTGGTCTTACTATAGCCTTGGCAACCGGTGTTTGGTTTGCAGGCAGGGGGGTAGCGGTTGGCGCGTTGGCCTCCGCAACATTCAATTGATCCGAAGAAGCCTCCCCTGGGAGAGTGAACGTCCCTGTATGCAGCACTTGGATATTCTGCATGATCATCTGCGTGACAAGTCGCCCACGTTGTTTCTCGGAGGGTTGAACATATAACAAAATATTCGAAGGAGGTTCGGTTAAGACCTGGTCAACTTCAAAATGACCCTGCGTTACATCACCTTGTGTAATCTTGAGTATTCCACTTGGTGTGGTGGCACTTTGCTCTAGCCCAGCAATATTATTGGGCAAAACGGTCTGCAAAGCAGGATCTACATCTACCAGCAGCATGGTTACGATGACATCGACATAATCGCCGTCGCGGATTCCGTATGCTGTTGAAGACAGGCGGGTAATCGGAATCGAAACGGCTGTCAGGCCTTGAGGAATGAGTGGCGCCCACGAAGAGCCAGGCAGACTGACGTTGCCAGGCGATGTCGAAACCATAGAATCGGTTATGGGGACTCCCTGCGTGATCGAATACTTGGCATACTTATTCACCAAGTCAGCTTTTTTTGTGAAAAGCCCCTGCACGAGTTTATCTTCAGGGATTTGAATGGAACTAAGCATTGCCTCAGTGATAACCGTACCGGGATATATGTTTTGCCCCGCCGTAATTATCCCAACATATTGCACTTGCGGGGTTTGGGTTCCAACGGGCGGTTTCGAAGCAGTTTGGCGGCTTCTCCAATAATAGAGTGCTGCCCCAGCCACCACAACGATTATGATTAAAGCTAAGTAGATGAATATTCGTCCGCGGCGCATAAGATCCTCCTTGAAACTTGGGTTGTAAATTCATTATACAGTAAAAATGAAGTCTTTACTACTTACCCCAATTATGATTTATCCCTTCGGTAGAGCAGGAAAAAGGCAGGAAGACTCGATCGTTGTATTTTTTGTCATATTGACAGACTTCTCAAGTTGTATTCGGTAGGGTAAAAAAAGTGGGACTCTGCTCATACAGAGTCCCATTTCTTCTGGGCTCGAAAACTGTTACTATCCTGGTGCTATCAGAGATGAGTTAATCTTGGTGAAGACATTGCCGATGATCGGGCCGAGGATCAACAAAACAGCAATTACAACGACAGCTACCAAAACAAGGATTAACGCATACTCGACCAGGCCCTGGCCTTTTTCCTTAGGGGCGAATAACATGGGGGTTCACCTCCTTTCTTTCTTGGGATTTCTCTGAAGGCCGTTCAGAGATGTTGGACATTTGCATTATATGTTGTTTCATCTTCAGAAACAGAAAAATTTCATTGCAAAGTCTTAACAGTTATGTTAAGTTCAGCAAAAATAAAGAAGGGACTTTTCTCGAACAGAGTCCCATCTCTTCTGGGCTCGAAAACTGTTACTATCCTGGTGCTATCAGAGATGAGTTAATCTTGGTGAAGACATTGCCGATGATCGGGCCGAGGATCAACAAAACAGCAATTACAACGACAGCTACCAAAACAAGGATTAACGCATACTCGACCAGACCCTGGCCTTTTTCCTTGGGGGCGAATAACATGGGGGTTTACCTCCTTTCCTTCTTGGGATTTCTCTGAAGGCCGTTCAGAGATGCGAGATATTTGGATTATACAACAATTACTATACGAGATCTTTAGTTCTTATGGGTAAAGACTTTACAATTATGTAAAGCCTTTCATTCTGCAGGCAAGCGTTTCTCCATAGGATATGAGTATCACTTGTTGTAAATGTCATGTATGCAATGGGATTGTTAGGGTGACGCGGGCACCTTTTCCCGGTGCAGTATCAATTTCGAATTTCCCACCGAGCATTTCAACGCGATCTTTAATTAATTTCAGGCCGAGGTTCGACTCCTTCGCAAGAGAGTCTGTGTCAAAGCCTTTGCCATTGTCATCCAAGGACAATCGTACGACGGTGTCTCCCATATCAACCTGGATTTTAACAAGACTGGCTTGGTTCTGATGAACAGCATAGCTAAGCAATTCCTGCATTGAACGGAAGACCATTACTTCCACATAGGATTCCAAACGGCGTTCAGTGCCCGTGATCATTAAATTCACTTCAACCCCGGCCTGCTCTTTGAATGAATCCGCATAACGTCGGATGGTCGGTGCAAGTCCAAGATCATCAAGCATCATGGGGCGAAGTTCAAAAATAAAATTGCGGACCTTCTGAAATGTGCTCATAGCAGCAATTTTCAAGTTGTTGAGCTCGTTGCGTGCCTGGGCAGGATCAACATCAAAAAGTCTCATGGCGATTTCTGTCTGAAGAATAAAATTAGAGAGCGCCTGGGCCGGTCCATCATGCATTTGGCGTGATAAACGTTGGCGTTCTGACTCTTGAGCATTGACCAACAACTCTACACCCGACATATCTCCCCGATCACCCTTTCCGCTTACCCCCGCCCCACTAGTGCTGGTTGCAGCCTTGAGGCGGTCCAACATTTCTTTATATCGTTCCAAATGATTATGATCGCTTTGTAGTTTTTCCAGTTGTCCACGCATCTGAAAGAGACGTTGCTGGGCATCCAAGGCAGAATCATATACTGTCTTGATCTCTTCGGAAGGCAATTTATCTAATTGATTATGCATCTGCTGTAAATGCGCATTTACAGCTGTGTTACGCTGGGTTAATTTTCCAAGTTCCACACGGCTTTGTTCCAACATTAAATTGATTTCCTTCAGGGCACGCGTCGTATCATCAAGCTCTGATTGGATCAATTGTTGCGGATTTTCAATAATGGATGTCTCTGCCTTTTCTTCCTGGGGTTGTATCATAACTTACTCCTGAGGTAGGGGATACTTATCAATTAGCTTTACCCAGCCGCGTTTTAATGCATAGACGACTGCCTGTGTACGGTCTTCCACGCCGAACTTGCGCAGAATTGAAGTTACATGATTCTTGACCGTCTGATGGCTTATGCCTAGGGATGAAGCGATCTCCTTATTGCTCATCCCCTTAACAACACAGGTAAGGACTTCCATTTCACGATCAGAAAGTGGATGAAAAGGGCTGCCTGGCTCGCTATAAAGATGCCGTGCTTTTTCCATCTCTTCCTCCAACCAATAATCAAATTCCATCTGACTGAAAACACGACCTTCTATCACGAACTTGCCTTCTACGACTTCCTTTATGGTTTGGATAAGTTTAGGTGGATCGACATCTTTCGCGCAATAAGCCGCAGCTCCTGCCCAGGCAGCGTGAATAATTTGCTCAGGGTCGTCATATGCAGTCAAAAGAATGATCCGGGTGGGCAATTTCTCATGGACCACCCGGCGAGTCACTTGCTGCCCATTCATCCCCGGCAGGTTGATATCCACTATTGCAATACACGGCCGTAAACTGCGAATGAGTGTCAGTGCATTGGTACCGTTCTCTGCTTGTCCCACGACCTTAAATCCTGTCTCGAGCGAGAGAACATTGATGACTCCCTGTCGGAACAATGGGTGATCGTCCACGACAACAATACTGACTTCGTCCATAGTAATCAAAGTATAGCACAGGTCAATCAGGCAGACAATTTTTCCTTTGCAAGTTACGGTCCCGGCCACTGGTATACTGCCATATTCTTCTCTCCCAATGCGGGGGCATAAGGTGCATCCGTTGTAAAGATCGGGGACAGTTTCTCAGTCAGGGATGGATACCAATCAGGAAACGCAACAAGGTAACCTACGCCGCGCCCGTTCAGATAGGTCGTAATTTGCCGCTCATCCCTTAAGAACGGTATAACCTCAGGAGAAATAAGGCCAGCTAGATCGACCAGATCATGCTTTCCATAGTACCCCAGCGCCCCGATATCATGTGCCGCCACGAGCGAATCGGAAGGTACATTCATGGAAACCCATTTAGCTGTGTCTACCATCTCGCTCTCAATTACTGCAACATCTTGGGCGTATGCAAAAGCTCCGCGTCCCCAGAAAACTGCCAGTACAACACCCGCAGCCAGTCTCCAAAAAGTGGGGGTAATCCTCCATCGTTGCGACACGCTTCTTATACTGTTTTCCACCAAACCTGCCAGTCCAAGCAGGAAAAAGATCGGCATGGCCGGCATCACATATCGCCCATGCTGGTAGGTGACTGGCAATCGCCAGGCATATAGAATCAGAAAACCGACCAGCCAGGCTGCCGCGGCCAAGATGCCCCAAGCCCGTCGGCGGATGGCAGATATAATTACTAATACGACACCCGGAAGCAAGATCACACCCGCCCCGATAAAAGGCTGAAGTGCTTCGTCTCCCAACCTTTCCAAAAAAGGTAATTTCAGATAAACAGAATATTCCGCCTGCTTGGCATAAAACGTGTTTGGCCAGGGATGGCCGGAAATGATCAGGTTGAAAAACAGGTAGAGGGCAAATAGGCTTCCAAAACCTAACCCTAAATTGACCAGCGCCCGCAAGCGTTTCGGCCAGGAGGATTCGCATAACAAGATGACCAACACCGTTGGACCAAGCAACGTAATTCCATCCGGCCTTATCCAGATGGATAAACCGATTAACAAGCCCAGGCTGAAATATTTCCGGGAACCAGAAATTAGGAAAACAAGCGTGGCAGTTGCCAACAGGGCGAAAAGAAGCGTTTCCATCCCGGAGGCCGCTGCCCAGACGAGATGCCATTCCAGTGCCAACACTGTGCCCACCCACGGGAAGCGTGGTTGATAGGCCGGAATTAGTTTACGTACCGCCTTTTCGCCCAGCACAGAGATACCCCACAATGCCATCGCGCCAAGTAGAAATGTCCAGGCAAACGGCGCCAGCTTCACCAGGAACCCGATCGCAAGCAGCGCCGACCACAACGGTGCTGTCGAGCCGCCCGAAAGCTTGCCGGGGATGAAAGCCCATTCTCCGTACAAGGCTAGGTTGCGGGCATAGGTTTGATGGATCCATGCATCGTCGAGTGGAAAACCTGTCCGAAAATAAATGGCGCTGACAAGCAAGTAACTGCCCAAGCTCATTACCGAGATGAGGGCAAGCACCACCCATGCCGGCCAGCCAGCCTTCTGGTCATGGGGAGGATTTGATGAGGAGGATATGATTGTCATCTATGACTCCCACGAGGGTGAATTCTGAATACCTTTCTGGATGCTCGTATAAATCACGAAGAGGGCTGTTCCCACTGATCTGTTCCAGTATTACATAGGTTGCATTATATTTACGGGACGCCGCCAAGAGCGTTTTCACATCTCCGTAAGGAACCACAATCGCCCGGCGACCAGTCATTATAAAATAAGCCGGAGGGTTTCGAACCATGATAATCGCATCCTGTCTGGCCCCTTGCGCTCTTAGGATTTGCTCTGTTTTCAGATAAAGCGGTTCACCCTCATTCCAACCCGAATCAATTACGCGCAACTTTACAAGCAGGATGCTGAACGAAACCATGATTACCACAAGAAGCACCGGGAAAAGTTTGGCTGCGGGAGTGACCTTCTTGTAGTTCCTTACAATCCAGACAAGAAAAACATCCAAACCGAGCGGAGCAAGTGCAAACCAAAGCGGTTGGAGCGCAGTCCCGGCGTGGAAAAAACCGCCCCTCACGCTGGCAAATGGAAAGAGAAGGCTTTCAGCCAGGAGCATGATTAGCCAGCCTAGCACACCCAGCTGAACAAGGTACAAATGCCGGCTTTTCCAAACACCCACAAGGATCAGGGGAGATAAAAAGATCATCCCCTGTGCAAAAAAAGCAGTTCCCAGGTTTTGCCATATTGCCATTGCCCGTACTTTCAATGCTTCCTGTAATCCGGATGCGAGCCAGGATTGAAAAGTATATACCTCAGGAGTGAAAGAGAATATCTGGTTGTAACTCGTCATCCATAGCACATAACCACTTCCAGGAGGCATCAATGCGCCAAAAACCTTTAGGTTCCGCACAAACCACGCACCCATAACCAGGAGATATCCAAGGAGAGCAAGAAATCCATTTTTAATTGAAGGAAGGATTCGGTTCTTCAATGAACCGGTCGGATCTTGCCGGTAGGTCAGAATTGCCACTGCAAAAAGGGTTAAGGGCAGCCAGAGCAATCCGTCCCCACGCGCCAGGTTGAAAAATCCAGCCAGCAGGCCGAGGAGAATAGATTTTGATACAGATAATTTATCAAGGAGTAGAAAGTATATCGCGCCTGCAAGCATGTAAAGGCCGTAGTTGTCTGTTGTAACAATGAATGGCAGGTAGTAGCCTGAAAAAATCGTTAAAAAACCGGCTACTAGCGCAAGTTGCCTTCGCCGGGTGATCCGGTATGCAAGAGCCGCGGTTACCAACGGAGCCAGCACTGCCATCAAGATAAAACCAATGCGTGCGGACAGGAAACTGATCTTGCCAGTTAATGTCATACCCAATGCAGCAATAATGGACGCAAGGGGATACCAATAAGAATTCGAAGGATGCGGCAATCCTTGCGGGTGGTCTAAATAATTCCACAGGAAGGCATCATTAAAACCATGCCCACTTGCTAACTGTTGGCCACCGGCATAATAATAGTCTGCATCCATGTAGCCGGGCACTGATTGTAGCTTCACAATCACAAGCGCAATGCTTAGTGCAAGAACAAAGAGTATTAAATAATCACGCCAGTGCAGAGGCGGAAAGGTATTGTTGCCGGAAAAAGACACACGAACCATCCATTTCACTCGGGTAATGATCCGGAAAAAATGATCAATAACAAGTTCTCGATTATCAATGCTTGCATTTCACGAATAGTTGCTGAGGTTCAATTATTATGGATAAGAAAGATCTGTGCATTCTCGGTTTCACCTAGATAGATCAAGTCTGGCTGCCCCTTGGGATTGTTATAGACCGACAGTAAGCCTACTGGCACACTGCCAGTCTCCAAGACAAGGTAAACCGCATGATATTTTCGAGCAACGTCCATTACCGTATGAACATCTCCGTCCGGAACCGCGATAGACGGATTACCTGAAGCCAGAAAAAAACCGGGCGGATTTGCAACCATGACAATATCCCCTGATCCTGCTCCTTGCGAGATCAGATATTCATCAATATGGCTATACGCTGCGTTTTCCTCACTCCAGATTTGACTACCTTTTCCGTCGAAAGCCCGGCTCCAGAAAATGGCCACTGTAACCATTATAGAAAGACCTATCAGACCCGCCCGAAAAAAGCGCCCGGCTTGGGCTAGGTTCCAACCGCGATTCCACCTGCCCCACTCGATAACCCTTTCCAATCCCAACGGTGCCAGACCCCACCAGACCGTTTGCAGTGCTGCGCCGGAATGAAAGAAACCGCCACGTGCCCCGGCAAACGGAAAAACGATTGTCATCATGCCAAGCGTCAGCAACCAGGCAATCCCAGCCAATTGTACTCGCCGGTCTTTTCGCATGTGCCAGAGGCCCAATCCGATCAAAGGTACCAGGAAGACTTCCCCCTGAACCGCCAATGTACTGGCAAGGTTCAAACCAAGCGACCACGCACGTGCTTTTAAAATCGTTGCAAAACCGGACCGCCACCAAGAGGCAGCCGTTAGCTGGCTGGCGGGAAAAGCAAACAATTGGTCGTAGGAAGTAAGCCAGAGCATCTTGGTGCCGCCGGGAGCTAGTGGTGTACCAAAGACGCTTAGATTCCGGGCGAACCAGGGAGCCATAACTAGCAGGTAACCGACGACGGTAAGAAATATGGCAGATAAAGTAAAGAAAAAACGGCGTTGAGGCGGCTTTGCCAGTACAAAAAGAACAGCTGTTATTGCCAACAATAACCAGAGCAAACCGTCCGTGCGGCAGAGGTGCATGAAGCCGGATATCACCCCAAGTAATAATGCGGGGATCAGGTATGATTTAGGCGAAACTGATGAGGCAAACCGGGAAAGGAGTAGGAAAAAACATCCGCCCAGAAGCATATAGAGACCAAAGGTGTCTGTTACAGGCAGGAAAGGCAGGTAAAAAGCCGGGAATACTGCCAGCAGGCCTGAGGTGATGGAGAGGTCGCGCCGGTGGGTGAAAGACCAGGCCAAACCAGCTGTCACGGGTGGCAGGCTGGCTGCCACAATCAGGAAGCCCACCCGGGCTGCGGGCCAGGACCCGGGACCAAAAAACACTGCCCCGGCTGCTGCCAGCAGCGAGGCTAGCGGCATCCAATATGCGTTGGAGGGGTGGGGTATTCCGGATGGATTATCTAAATAATTCCATAGATACGGTTCGGTAAAACCATGCCCTATTGCTAATTCGCGTCCTCCAACGAAATAAGCATCCGCATCCATGTAGCCGGGTGCAGACTGAAAAGCTGCCATTAGCATAGCGACCATCAAACCAAGTCCAGCCAACAAAAAATATGATCGTAAAGTCATGGAATTGTTTCCAAGGCGGAGGGTACAACATGGATGAACCACCAGCGCATCCAATAGAGACCAACCACAAGCGCGACCGGCAGGGACAGGAATAAAACGTCGGTCAATGCAGCGAAGGCGTTCACCCGAACCAGATCAAAGGTCAAGAGCCATAGACCTATCAGGAAGACTACCAGTAAGATTCCCGCCATCCCCCAACGCTTGAGCCATGGCCGGCGCTCAGCCAGGATGGTTAAGAACAAAATTAGGGGAATGAAAAGAAAAGGATATTCCCTCGGGGACATCGGGATGCCAAGCAGAGGTGTCACAGACAGGGTCAAGCTGGCCGTCCATAGGAAGGTTCGAAAGTCTTTTGCAAAGGTGTTTCCCCACTCAAAAAACAATACAAGTAGCAGGCCAGCCGTCAAAACCCACCCCAGCCGCAGACCAACCACCGGCGACCAAGAAGTGAAAATGCCCGTAGAGGAGAAACCGGGGTTATAAGCAAAATGAGAAAGCAATCCACGCACAAACGCCAGGAACCAATCTGGCAGGAACAGAAAGGCTAGCCCTAAGAGAATGGCGAATCCCATCAGGAACCCCCAAAGGACCCTCCAGCGGCGTTGATAAATGATCCACCAAAAGATGAAAAAAGCCAGCACTCCGGTGAGACGAGGCGCGCTGACCAGGATGATCAGCAACCCTCCGGCTAACTCATCACGTTCATTTTGCAGGGACAATAGGAAACCCGCCAGTGCCAGTGCAACAAATCCAGTTGCATTACCACTGACCAGCGACAACGCTCCGTACACCCACAATAGTGGAAAAAGCAGGACGATTGGTAAAATAATGAGCCCCGGTTTCCAGCCAGTAAGTCGCAGGGTCAGTAAACCCAGACTCACCAAGGCGGTTTCTAGACATGTCATCCAGATAGCGCGGGCAAGAACGTAATCAGGCACAACCGCGATCGGAAAATAGAACAGCTCCACCGGGAATGGCAGCCAGAGCATGAGTGGATCCTGGTTTTCGGAGGCTAGCCGGCCGTAGTAAACGATCTGGGCACGTTGGGTTGCCGGATTGCTATATGGATTTTCACCATATTGGATGAAAGTCCGCGCCCCCAGCCAGGGGACAAGGAAGTCTTTCTCAATCGGCTGAGTGCGTACGAAACGCGTGTTGACCCACACCAGCCCAATTAATGTGGCGAGTAAAAGACAAACAAGCAAGATGGCGGTAAGGATCGTCAGAGTGCGGGACATTTTAGTTACGGGAAACAGAATGATAATTGAAAATGAATTAAAGCCGTGTGTATTCTACACCATAATTGCAGACGTCTCATCGACTGCAATTCGACCCAACCTCGAATGAGTTGCCATCAAGCCCCTTTATCTCCAGAAAAACATAAAAGTGGAAAAAGACGATTATGTGCCGATCAGTGCCATCACTGCCAACGTACTGATAGGGGAGGCCAGACAAGGTTTTCTACTGGCGTAATAGACATATGTCCAAACCGATAAACATCCTTGAGTCAATGGTGCACCCCAAATGGTTTGTATCATCCCCAGCCTAAAAGGAAGCACACAATAAGAGTGATAGAATAAGTGAGACAAACGCATACCATGGAAACAATTCCAGCATTGTCCACGAACTTTTCATATATAACGAATATATCATGTACCATGTGTGGAAGGGTTTATTCCAGCAGCGAGGTCAATACATTCTGCCAGGAATGTCAGGCCCCACTCCTATCGAATTATGATTTGGAATCCGTGCGCAACCATGTTGACCGTGCTGAATTTCACAGTCGTCCGAAGGGAATGTGGCGCTGGCATGAAATTCTCCCCGTTCTTGACCCTCATAACGTGATTACTCTGGGCGAAGGTGATTTAGCCTTAATGCATCTTCCTAATTTGGGGAAGGAACTAGGCCTTTCAAATTTATTTGTCAAGGAAGAAAGTAATAACCCCACTGGGACATTCAAAGCTCGCGGACTCTCCTCTGCGGTATCCAAAGCTAGGGAACTTGGCATCCAAAAAATAATCGTCCCAACGGCCGGGAACGCCGGCGGTGCCATGGCTGCATATGCCGCTCGCGCCGGTATGAAAGCGTATATCTTCATGCCCAAAGAAAGTCCTCTGGCGAATATCGAAGAAAGTATCATGGCAGGAGCAGAAGTCGTATTGGTCGATGGCTTGATCAGCGAGGCTGCCAGGATGGCCGGCGAAAAAGCGCACACGGAAGGCTGGTTTGACCTTTCTACTTTCAAAGAACCGTACCGGGTGGAAGGCAAGAAGATCATGGGATATGAACTTGCCGAAGCCTTTAAGTGGACCTTACCTGACGTGATTATCTTTCCTACCGGTGGTGGTACCGGCCTGGTGGGAATGTGGAAAGCCTTTGCCGAACTCGAAGCGTTGGGCTGGATTGAAAACACAAAACGGCCGCGCATGGTGGCTGTTCAAGCAGAAGGATGTGCGCCGGTGGTAAAAGCCTTCGAATATAGGCAAATCATCTTGTGATTTCTGGCCGGATGCCCACACAATTGCGTCTGGTTTGCAAGTACCGAAGAGTTTTGCAGACCATTTAATATTGAAAGACCTGTACGAAAGCCACGGAATCGCAGTATCAGTAAGTGATGATGCTCTCTTGCACGCACAGCACCACCTCGGAAGGACAGAGGGGATTTTCTCCGCTCCGGAGGGGGCTGCCACGCTGTCTGCTCTCAAAATCCTAATCCAGCAAAAATGGATCCGATCCGATGAGCGCATTGTATTGTTCAATACCGGGTCTGGTCTGAAATATCTACATTGGAAAGACCAGCATAGCAATCTTCCCATCTAGGTTGGAAAACAAAGGAATATGCCTCGCGTCCAATTATTCGTTACCTGCCTGATCAACTCGTTCTTTCCCAAGATCGGTGAGGCAATCGTACATGTGCTGAACCGCGCAGGCGTAAGCGTTGATTTCCCCGTCACGCAGACCTGTTGCGGGCAGCCCGCTTTCAATGCCGGCCTTCGCAGTCAGGCTCGGCCTCTAGCCGAACACACCCTCAAGGTTTTTGAGAATACGACCGGCGATATTATCATCCCTTCCGGTTCATGCGCGGCCATGCTTCGCTACGGATATCTGGAGCTCTTCAGGGATGACCGGCATTTGCTGGCACGTGCCCAAACGCTCGCCGGACGCGTTTATGAGTTTACCGAATACCTGGTGGATGTGCGTGGCATGTCCGACCTGGGAAGCCGCTGGCCAGGGAAATTGACCTATCACCCCTCCTGTCATCTCTCGCGCATTCTAGGCGTGGACCGCCAGCCGCGCCTCCTGCTCTCCTCCGTGAGGGAGGCTGAAATCGTCGAACTACCCGAGTGCCAGGATTGCTGCGGATTCGGTGGTGTTTTTTCAGTGGAGCATCCTGAACTCTCGGCGGAATTCCTGAAGCGTAAGATAGCCAACCTTGAGAAGACCACCTCACCCACCCTGGTTGTCTGTGACACAGGCTGCCTGATGCATATACAGGGCGGGCTTCATCGTGGAAAGATGAGCCAGAGAGTCAAATATATCGCCGAGGTTCTGGATAATCAATGAACGCAAAATCCTTCCGTGCCCGCATCCGCGAATCCATCGCAGATGTGGACCTGCAGATTGCGTTGGATGCGAACGCCCGCCGTAGGTTGGATAGCCGTCTGAAGGCTTTTTCTAGCCTCCCGGATCACGCGCAGCGTAGAATTCGTGCACACGCCATTAAGGCAGATGTTATCTCCCACCTGGAAGAATATCTCAGCCGTTTCATCGACCGGGTCTCGGCGAACAGCATTCTGGTTCACCGAGCCGCCACCGCTGAAGAGGCCATCCATATATTTCTAAAAATCGCCGAAAATCACAATGCCCATCTGGTTGCCAAGTCGAAATCGATGATCTCGGAGGAGATTAATTTCAACCATGCCCTCGAGGCGGTGGGGATTCAGGTCATTGAAACTGATCTGGGTGAATATATAGTCCAACTGCGCGGCGAACGTCCCAGCCATATACTCACACCGGCTGTTCACTTACGGCGTGGTCAGGTGGGACAGCTCTTTCATGAGAAACTTGGCACTCCCTATACCGAGGATATCCCGGAAATGGTCGCCACTGCTCGGCGAGTCCTGCACGAAGTCTTCCTTACCGCCGACATCGGAGTCTCCGGGCTCAACTTCGGCGTGGTCGAGACCGGCACACTCTGCCTTGTCACCAACGAAGGCAATGGCCGTATGGTCACAAGCCTGCCGCCGGTGCATGTGGCATTTATGGGTATCGAACGCCTTGTTCCAACCCTCGATGACTTGGCCTTGTTCCTCTCGCTTCTGCCGCGTTCAGCCACCGGTCAGAAGTTGAGCGTTTACACCAGCCTGATTCATGCCCCAAAGAACCAAACGGATGCGGACGGTCCGGTCGAACGTCACCTGATCCTGGTGGATAATGGCCGGGTGGCTTTGCGTACCTCCCCTTTGGCCGAATCGCTCTACTGCATCCGCTGCGGTGCTTGTCTGAACGTCTGCCCGGTCTTCCGGGAAATTGGCGGGCACGCCTACATTGGCCGCGATGGATCCATCGCCCCTTATCCTGGTCCAATTGGCTCGGTTATTTCGCCTGGCCTGTTGGATTGTGAAAACTTCGGTCAACTTGCTCAGGCCTCCAGCCTGTGCGGGGCATGCCAGGAGGCCTGCCCGGTGGATATCAACCTGCCGGAGCTTCTCTTGCGTGTGCGCGCTGGAGATGCGAGCGGAGACCTAAAAAAGAAGAAAGAGGGAGGGATTGCCATTCCGGGATTACTCAAAATTGGATTAAAAGCCTTCCGTCTTGCTGCCAGCAACCCGGGATTATTCTCGTCCGGCCAGGTCATGGGTGGTCTTATCAGCCGCCTCTACTCTCCCTATAAGAAATATATGCACATCCCTGGCTGGACTGGCTGGGGCTTTAGTAAGGATTTTCCACGCCTGGAAATTTCGCCTTTCCGGGCACGCTGGAAGAAAATAAAACAAACCGTCGATGATGGCGATCACGGTTCTTGTCAGCCATTCGACGCGGGTTTACCTGTATACAATAGTGCCCGCTCACTGGCAGCCCAATTTACAGACGAACTGGCCAGCCTCGGGGTCAAGGTGCATCCACTCGCAGAGAAGAATGTGCAAGCCGGACTAGCGAAGTTTCTTCAGGAGCATGGCATTGACCGGGTCTTTGTGGATGCTGTTGGGCAAAAATACATCCCTGCGATTCCGTTCGTCCTGGACCCGGACCCGACCGTCCGGGTGGGCGTGACTGGTGTTTTGGCCGGTATTGCAGATACCGGCTCGTTGGTGCTGGTTGGGGGAGAAGGTCGTCCACTCACCGCCTCCCTGCTGCCGGAAATTCATATTGCCATCCTGCGGGTATCGGACATCCTGCCAACTCTTTCGGATGTAATGGGCAGACAGGAAATCCGTACTGCCTCAAATGCAGTCATCATTACTGGCCCCAGTCGTACAGCCGATATCGAAATGACACTCACTATTGGAGTTCACGGGCCTAAAGAACTCCATGTATTTTTAATCGTTTAATTTCCCGTAGAACGCTGTAGCAGCCAGTCCCCGATCCATTTGTAACGGAATTCCCAACCCTGGTAAATTTGTAAATCACCGATGGCTTAAAGACTTGAACTCAACGCAAACACTCTCTTGAGAAATAAGGTTTGTGCTATAATACTATCAAAATGGAGTAAGAATGAAATCCATCTACTTCGCCAATAATAATAACGATAATGATAATCGGCCTCCGGCCGTTGGGCGAAGCTTGCAAGGTTAACGAACTCATCCAGCTAACCAATCGCCCAACGCATCTGCGGAGGGCGATTTATTTTATTCGAGAAGAATTTAACCACAAAGGGTACTAAAATTACATTCGGGTTTTTATCCATCTCTATACTTCGTGCTCTTTTCTGAAGAATTTTTTCGGAGGCGGCCTATGTACAAAACACATACTTGTGGGGAACTGCGCGGGACGAACGCCGGGCAGACCATCACGTTAGCGGGTTGGGTGCACCGGAGGCGCGATCATGGCGGTGTGGTCTTTATTGACCTGCGCGATCGTTTTGGCCTGACCCAGGTGGTCATCAATCCCGACTTGCCCAGAGAAACCTTGGAATTGGTGTCCATTGTCCGCTCCGAGTGGGTTCTCCAAGTAACCGGAAAAGTGCAAGTGCGCCCGGACGGCATGCAAAATCCGCGCATGCCTACTGGCGAAGTCGAAGTCATTGCCTCCGCGGTGGTTGTGCTCAACTCTGCCAAGTCCCTACCCTTCATGATCAGCAGCGACGAAGAAGTCGACGAAAACACGCGTCTCAAATACCGTTACCTCGACCTTCGCCGTGGCCGAATGCTCCGTAACCTGGAATTGCGTCATGAAGTCGTGCTGTTTATGCGCAAGTACCTTTCCGAGCGCGGCTTTCTGGAAGTCGAGACGCCTGCTCTCTTTAAAACCACTCCAGAGGGAGCCCGCGACTTCCTCGTGCCCTCACGTGTCTATCCCGGCCAGTTCTACGCGCTGCCTCAATCGCCACAACAGCTGAAACAACTACTGATGGTAGCCGGCATTGAACGCTATTTTCAGATCGCACGGTGTTTCCGCGACGAAGACCAGCGTGGCGACCGTCAGCCTGAATTCACCCAGCTTGATCTGGAAATGTCCTTCGTGCATCGCGACGATGTATTGAACATGGTCGAAGATCTCTTTACCGCCATGCTCCCGGCCGTTGCTCCGCACAAGAAATTATTCTCCTCGCCCTGGCCGCGCTTTTCCTTCAACGATGTTGTTGCCCGCTTCGGGTCCGACAAGCCCGACCTGCGTTTCGGTATGGAACTGTACGATGTGGGAGGTCTCTTTGCGAAGAACGAGTTCGTCTTATTCCAATCCGCATTGAATAGTGGTGGCATGATCAAATGCATCGTTGCCCCCGGCTGTTCCGGTTACACCCGCAAACAGCTTGATGAACTGACCGCTACTGCCAGGGACCTGGGTGCAAAGGGTCTGGTTTCGCTTGCGTTGACAGCCGAGGGCTTAAAGGGCTCCGCTGCCAAATTCGTATCCGAAGCCGAACTCGCAGCACTGGTCAAACTGACTAACGCCGTGAACGGCGACCTCCTCCTCTTCGTCGCAGACAGCGTCAAAGTGGTTCATAAAGTCCTCGGAACGCTGCGACTTTGGTTCCGCGATGTTCTCAAACTGGCCGACCCGGACGTGATGGCCTTTGCCTGGGTGTTGGATTTTCCAATGTTCGAATGGAACGAGGAAAGTCAGAAATGGGATGCCGCCCATCACATGTTCACGATGCCTCGCCTGGAGCATCTCGATCGCTTCGAGACAGATCCTTCCTCCATCCTCTCGGATGCCTACGACATGATCTGTAACGGTTACGAGATGGCCTCTGGGTCGATCCGTATCCACCGGCGTGATATCCAGAGCAAGGTCTTTTCTTTGCTCGGTATAGGCGAAGAGGAAGCCCAGCGTAAGTTCGGGCATATGCTGGAAGCATTTGAGTTCGGCGCACCCCCGCATGGCGGAATGGCTCCGGGTATTGACCGGCTGGTCATGTTGCTCGCCGACGAACCCAATATCCGCGAAGTGATTGCCTTCCCCAAGAACCAGGCCGCCCGCGATGTGATGGCAGATGCCCCCTCCCCTGCCGAACCAAACCAGCTCAAGGAATTACACATTCAGATCAAAGAGAAATAGAACTACTAGGAGAACCAAGAACAGATATATCTCTTAGTCTGTGCTATCTGCTCATTTTTCTCTGTTTTATCCTAGGAGAAAACGGGATGACACCGCACAAACCCTCCACATCATTTACCATCAACACCGACATGGTCAAACATGTTGCCTTTCTGGTTCGTCTGGGTATTCTGGAAGATGAAGCCCAGGCGTTCAGCCACCAGTTCACATCCATTATCGACTATTTCCACCTGCTGAACGAAGTGGACACTTCGGATGTGCCTCCAGCCTGTGAAACCTCCAATACCCGCAGCGTTATGCGATCAGACGAAATCCTTCCGTCCATGCCACGCGAAGAATTCCTGAAGAACGTCCCGCACCGGGACGGTGACTTTGTCCAGGTACCACCGGTTTTTGGCGAAGAATAACGCGATGGAACTCTATAATTTAGGCATTCGTGAAGCCCATAACCTGCTCGATAAGAAACAGGTCAGTAGCGTTGAACTGACCACAGCCGTTTTGGATCACATCCACAAGACTGATCCGCATATCAACGCCTTCGTCACCGTTGCAGACGAATTAGCCCTCGAACAGGCCCGCCAGGCCGACGATCGCCTACGAGTGGGAGAAAGAATCTCACTCCTGACTGGCATTCCATTTGCGGTCAAGGATTGCATCTCAACTAAAAGGATTCGTACCACCTGCTCATCGAAGATTCTGGAGAACTACATCCCGCAATACAACGCCACAGTTATCGATCGATTGACCGAGGCTGGAGCAGTTCTGGTCGGCAAGCATAACATGGATGAGTTCGGCATGGGGTCTTCCTGCGAAAATTCAGCCTTTTTCAACACCCATAATCCTTGGGACTTGGAACGCGTCCCGGGCGGTTCCAGTGGCGGCTCCGCCGCAGCCGTCACAGCAGGTATGAGTCTATTCGCTCTTGGTGAAGATACCGGCGGTTCGATCCGGATGCCGGCCGGATTCTGTAATGTGACGGGATTAAAAACCACCTATGGGCGTGTTTCGCGTTATGGCCTGATCGCTCTGGTTTCATCGTTTGATTCGATCGGCCCGATGGCGCCCAGCGTCTGGGATTGTGCGGCTGTCTTGCAGACCATCGCCGGGCAGGATCCGCGTGACGCCACCTCGCTCCCGGCACCTGTCCCGGATTATCTGGAAAAACTGGATATGCCTGTTAATGGCCTGCGCCTGGGTGTCCCAAGAGAATACTTCCAGACTGGCATGGAACCGGGTGTGGAGGCTTCCATCCGTGCAGCCATTCACAAGTTTGAGGAACTTGGCATGGAAGTCCGCGAAGTCTCGCTACCGCACACGAAATACGGTCTGCCAGTCTACTATCTTATTCTATTCGCCGAGTCTTGCGCCAATCTGGCCCGCTTCGACGGTACACGCTATGGCCTGTCGGTCCGTCAGGGTGAACAGAACGTCATTGATATGTACCTGCAAACCAGACGAGTAGGCTTCGGACCGGAGGTCAAGCGCCGTATTATGCTAGGTGCATACGTTCTCTCTGCAGGATATTATGATGCTTATTATTTAAAAGCCCAGCGTGTCCGCACGCTGCTCCGTCAAGACTTTGAGGCTGCATTTGAACAATGTGACGTACTGATAGCTCCCACCTGCCCCACAACTGCCTTTAAGCTCGGCGAAAAGACTGATGACCCGCTGACGATGTATCTTTCGGACATATATGTGGTATCCACCAATCCGGCCGGCGTTCCGGCACTGTCGATGCCTTGTGGCTTTTCCAACGGGATGCCAGTGGGGATGCAGTTGATTGGCAGGCACCTGAGCGAGGACGTCCTGCTCCAGATCGGGCATGCTTACCAATCTGTCACCGATTGGCATAAGATGCACCCGGAGGGGACAAAATGACGACCTATGAACCTGTTATTGGATTGGAAATCCACGCCGAGCTTTTGACTAAATCCAAGATGTTTTGCGGCTGCTCGGCTGCCTACTCGGAAGCACCCGCTCCAAACACACTCCTCTGTCCGGTTTGCACTGCCCTTCCTGGCGCTATGCCGGTGGTCAACCAGAAAGCGGTTGAACAGGCAATTATGGTTGGTTTGGCATTGAATTGCACTATCAACCCAATGAACCAGTTTGCCCGCAAGAACTATTTCTACCCCGACCTGCCCAAAGGCTACCAGATCTCCCAATACGACCTGCCGGTCGCCTCGGACGGCTGGCTTGATATCCCGGATGGTTCCGAAGGGGAAACCCGACGTGTGCGGGTCCGTCGCGCCCACCTGGAAGAAGATACAGCCAAACTGTTCCATCAAGGAAAATATACCCTGGTCGACTACAATCGGGCCGGCGTCCCTCTGCTGGAGATCGTTTCCGAGCCTGACATGCACACGGTCGAGGCGCTCCTGGCTTACGCCACCAAGCATCCGGGCCATCCTGCGTTACCTGGGCGTCAATTCCGGTGACATGGAAAAAGGTGTTCTGCGTTTCGAGGCGAACGTCTCCGTCCGCCCAACCGGCACGGATGAATTGCGTACCCGCACCGAGATAAAGAATCTGAACAGTTTCCGCTCCTTGACGCACGCCTCTGCTTATGAAATTCAACGCCAGATGGCAATCTATGAGAACGGCGGTGAGGTCGTCCAGGAGACGCTCGGCTGGGATGATGTCCATGACGAAACAATCTCCCAGCGCAGTAAAGAGGAAGCCCACGATTATCGTTACTTTCCCGAACCGGACCTGCCTCCAATTGAGATCAGTCATGCCTGGGTGGAAGAGGTTAAAGCCCAACTCCCCGAATTGCCCGAAGCCAGAACCCAGCGCTTCGTCTCTGAATACGGTCTGACAATCAATGAAGCCAACCTGCTTATTTCCGAAAAAGCCTTGGCGGATTACTTCGAAGAAACCATTTCCCTTTCTACGAGCCCGGCCAGGGTCGTCAACAACTGGATCACAGGTGAATTCCTGCGCTACGTGAATGAATTGGGGTTGGACATCGAACACCTGATCGTCTTGCCCGAACACCTGGCGCAATTGGTCGATCTGGTCACAGATAAGGTTATTAACGACAACAGTGCTAAGCTGGTGCTGAAAGAGATGTTCGATACCGGCCAGGCACCCGGGGCCATTGTGGAGGCCAAAAATCTCGTCCAAATCTCCGACGAAAGCTATCTTGAACAAGTGGTGGCGCAAATCTTGAATGACAATCCAAAGGAAGTTGCTTCATATCTCGCCGGCAAGGCAACTGTTCTTCAATGGCTTATGGGCCAGGTGGCTCGTGCAACCAAAGGCAAGGCCGATCCACAGGTGGCTCGCCTGTTGCTGATCCAGGCGTTGTCAAAGAAGTGATGTTCTTTAATAGCTGCGATATCCGTCGTCGTCATTGTTTGTTGTTAACATTCGTCTCTATCATCTCCTCACTTGACAAATTAGAATATACGTTCTATTATCCTTGCATGCCCGCTTCCTTCCCATCTCCATCTTCTTATTACTTATGCTTTCCGGCTCGCTTTTTTCATCGCCACATCGTTATTGGTTTTCATTAGGTTACGAAGAGCTGTTGTGCTCGCTATGCCTCCGAGCCAGGCGCATGTGCTGTTACTTTTATTATTTGGGTAGGGCGCGTTACGCCTGCCTCACCTCCAAACCGAACCATCTTCGTGTTGGTGTTACAACCGGAATGCTCTATTTTTTTGGAAACCAATCTCGTTCCCGCAAATGGATAACCTCCCTCCGCGCTATAATAGGCCAACAAGGAGTGCCGCATGCCCTCGATTATTCGTGTCGAAGAAATTTCCAAATATACCGGCCAGGATGTCACCGTTCAGGGTTGGGTCTATAACCGCACCGATAAAGGCAAACTGGTTTTCCTGCTCGTGCGGGATGGTTCCGGTTTCGTACAATGCGTGGCTTTCAAGGACGATCTCCCGGAAGCCGTTTTTGACCAGCTCACCCGTCTGCCACAGGAATCCTCGGTTATCATCACCGGTCCGGTACGGGCGGACCAGCGCGCTCCCGGCATCCCAGGTGGTTATGAAGTTGGCGTTAAGGAAATCAAGATCGTCCAGGCTGCTGGAGAAAATTACCCAATGGCCCTCAAAGAGCAGGGCGTGGATTTTGCACTCGACAACCGTCATCTTGTGGATCCGCATGCCAAGCCAGTGGGCCATCCTGCGCGTACGCACCACGGTTATTGCGGCTATCCGCGAGTGGTTCGAATTAAATGGCTTCCTTAATATGGATACTCCCATCCTGACGCCCGCGTCTGTGGAAGGCACGACCACTCTCTTCGAAACTGAATATTTCGATGAGGGCAAGGCTTATCTCTCACAGTCCGGTCAACTATATAACGAAGCCGATATCATGGCCTTTGGTAAAGTTTACTGCTTCGGTCCAACCTTTCGAGCCGAGAAATCCAAGACCCGCCGCCACCTGACCGAGTTCTGGATGGTCGAACCAGAAATCGCCTTCTGTGACCTGGACCAGTTGATGGTGGTCGAGGAGCAGTTTGTCACCCATATCGTTAAGCGCGTCCTGCGCGAACGCGGGCCGGAGCTCAAATCCCTGGGCCGTGACCTGTCGAAATTGGATAAGATCGAACCACCCTTCCCGCGCATCTCCTATGACGAAGCTGTCAAGGTCATCCGCGAGGTCTATAAAAAAGAAACTGACCCGGAGAAGAAGGAATTGCTTAAATTCGAATGGGGTATGGACTTCGGAGCACCGCACGAAACTGAGTTGACCTCCCGTTATGAGAAGCCAGTCTTTGTTTATGGCTACCCGACCAAGGTTAAGGCATTTTATATGGAACCCTGGCCGGACCGTCCAGAGATCTGCAAGTCTGTTGATCTCCTGGCTCCAGAAGGTTATGGTGAAATTATCGGTGGCTCGGAACGCATATCAAGCTATGACCTGCTGCTTCGGCGCATCCATGAACACGACCTTCCTGAAGAGGCTTACCGGTGGTATCTTGACCTGCGCAAGTACGGAAGTGTTCCTCACAGCGGATTCGGCATGGGCGTGGAACGCACCGTTTCCTGGATCTGTGGCAATGAGCACATCCGTGAGGCCATCGCCTTCCCACGGACTATTAAACGAGTTTACCCTTAGGAAACGCTTCTGCGCTCTTATCAATTGACCAAAAGCCAACCGTTATTGAATACCGGTCATTAATTTTTACCTACTCATGCTATTGACTCTGTGGTATAAGCACACTGCCCTGCTGTGTTCGCGATGCTGCACTTCCGTTCTGAGCCAACACCCATAAAAAGGGATCCGATCTCGCGACAATGAAGCGATAGGCTTCGGCCAAGGCTGATTTGCCGGGTAGGAGCCCGACCTGCTTATGCAGGTTCAGAACTTTACAGCACACGACATACGCGGGGTATTTTTTTAACAAAAGACACAGCTTTCCGACGAAAGTCGAATGCTGTGTCTCTCTATTCCCTGCCTAGCCGGTTATTTTATGTGGAATGGGTTGAAATTCGTCCCCCGGTCGTAATAATCTTCCTGTTCCGTCTTTTTTAGAACCGCCACCGCCGCATACGTGACTGGCGTCATCAGGGCCTCCACGCTGCACTTGAAAAGATAATTTGTCAATGACAACGTCAGGAACAGGCTCCAAGGGAAAACCTTGAAGAGCGAAGCGATTGTCACGAATACAACCGTATCAACCATTTCCCCCACAATCGTACTGCCGATGGTGCGTGTCCATAACCACCGGCCTCTGGTCAGGATTTTCATTTTAGCCAGGACATAAGAATTGGTAAACTCCCCTGACCAATATCCGGATAGGCTTGCCAGCACGATCCCACCGCTACTCATCCCACCTAGTATGGCGAGATAGGCTGCATCACCGGCATACCTCTGCCATTGGGCTTCGCCGGGTAAAATCCCGATAACTGCGAAAATAACCGCGCTGAGTGCCAGGCATGCGAACCCTGTCCAGATGACACGCCTGGAATTCTTGTAACCGTACACTTCGGTAAGTATGTCCCCAAATATGTAACTGACCGGGAAAAGGATGGTCCCAGCATCAAAGGCCATGCGGACTCCGAAAATGCTGAAGCCCCAGTCCACGATTTTGGCAGATGAAGCTATGTTACTTACCACCAGCACGGTCACGAAAACGGCCATGATCAGGTCAAAATAACGATATTGCCTTGTCTTGTTCACTTGGAATAATCCTCTGCTTGATCTGGTGAATATCCCGGCTGCTCATTATTGCACCACCAGAACCTGCACCGCCAAGAAGATCCATTCGAACGATTGGAGTGTTGTCCGTATATTTATTAACAAAATCGAAGGTAATTTTGTTGAGGAGCACAATTCGCATATTGGCCACGGTACTCTGCGGGCATCAGGATAGCAATCTGGCACATGATCTCATCGACCATCGCCTGGCGGATCTTTCCAGTAACCTTTTCTCCCTTTGTATCCAGAGTGAATGACTTCCCAACTCGGATATGAAAGTCTGTTCGCTTCAAGTGTTTGATATTATTTGAAAAATCTTCCCCGCCCCAGTGTGCAACCGGTAGTATGGCTGCACCGGAGTGCAAAGCTATTAAAACGATTCCAGGCTGGCCAGATAACAACTTTCCATTGTAAGACCGGGTTCCTTCAGGGGCAACACCCAGGATATTCCCGGCGGAGAGACTGGCCAAACATCGCCTCAGCGCCTCCAGGTCCGCTTCTCCGCGCCGGATGGGAATGGCCTCCCAAAGGTCGAAAAGCCAGCCCATGAACTTGCTATCCCAAGTCTCAATCTTCGCCAGGCCGATCATCCGCCGTGGCTGAAGATGCGTAAATAGCAAAGGTACTTCAAGTGAGTTGATGTGATTAACAGCCAGTATTAATGGTCCATGCATCGGTACCTTGGCAAGTTCAGCACCTTCGATTCGACAAGTAATATTCGTCCCTATTCGAATCCCCCATGAGACAAGGGATTGCAAAGGTTTCACTCCGTCGGTTTCTGTGTAACGAAATCGATTTGTTCCGGCAGCAGTTCGATTGTCAATTCCTTGCCCTCGAAGCACACCGTCTCGCCATCACAGTGTACCGGCAGGCTGCCTATAACCGCCGTCGCCACCACCTTGCGGCCTTTATCCACTTGGACTTCTTTTTGGGTAGCCTGCGTCCCTTTCATGAAGTAAGGGATAAGACCAAAGATGCGCAATTGGCTGGCCGAACGGGCAATGCATAGGTCGAACCACCCATCACTGGGATCGCCCTTGGGTGCAAAGAAAAAACCGCCACCCATTCGTCGCCCGTTCATTATGGAAATCATCAGAGCCGGTTGGGTCAATTCCTTCCCTTCATACTGCAAATGCACGGTCGGAGCTTTGTAGTAAATAAAGATGGTTTCAATGGCAGCGATTAGGTAGAGCAGCAGACCGCGTGTCCAGCGGATTTTCGCGGCAACGAAACCGGTCGCAGCATCGAAGCCAATTCCCACCCCGTTGCCGAAGTAACGTCCCTCGGGGTAATCCCCTCCCTTGACAATACCCACGTCCATCCGGCGGCGATAATCCTCAGCCAGGATCTTGCAGCCAATTTCAATCCCGCCGGGAATGTTCATGCCATAGGCAAAGTCATTTCCCGTCCCCACCGCAATCTGCCCCATGGCGGTTTTGTTAAAACCAGCTATCTTGGCGCGCATTAACCCATTCAATGCTTCGTTAGCGGTTCCATCGCCGCTGGCGACAACAACCACTTCGTAGCCTTCTCTGGCTCCCTGCTCGGCTAGATCAGCCGCATGCCAGGGACGCTCGGTAAGAACGAGCTTGTAGTCCAAGTCATACTTTTGCATTTCCTGCTCAATAACTGAAAGCGACCGACCTGCAAATCCTCGCCCGGAAGTCGGATTAACAATCAACAAATAATTTGGCATTGGCAATCTCCTCAATGAGGTATGCTTGTATTTTACTTTACAACACCCTTAATTGTGGATTGTTTCTGATACAATACTCCCGATTATGCTCATCCTTCTGTCCGTTAGTTTGTTGTTTCTTACGGCTCTTGCACTGTTGTTCCTGCGCTTGATCAGTCCGAAATTCAAATATCCATGGATGATTGCCTCGGGGGGGGCAATGTTGGCATTTGTCAGCGTGTTCCTGTGGCAGCTCCATTTCCCGCAAAGTGTTTCTCTACCGTCCTGGCAATTGTTGACACCTTTCCTATATACGCCTGCTTGGCTTGCCGACGGAATTTCCTGGCCGTATGCGCTGGCTCTCGCTGCGCTTGCTATGGCGGTCATCTGGACTTCGGTCGTCCGGGCTGAAACCGAATCCATGGCATGGACCGGGACCCTCACACTGACCGCCCTCGGCATTCTGGCCGTAACCGCTGAGAATCCACTTACCTTACTCCTGGCTTGGTCGTTTATTGACTTGTTTGAATTGATCATGATGCTCCGTTCCGTGGACGGAGAGAGTCAGACCGAGGGGGTCATTATCGCTTTTGCAGTGCGTCTCACCGGTACAGGTTTGGTATTATGGGCGAATTTAGTCAGTTCTGCAGCTGGAACCCCACTTGATTTTCGCTCCATCCCTCCCAATATTGGAATTTATCTTCTCATTGCATCAGGACTTCGCCTGGGCGTCCTGCCTTTACATCTCCCTTATCGCAAAGAAAATGTCTTCCGCCGTGGCTTTGGGACAGCCCTCAGACTTGTCTCGGCTGCAGCCAGTCTGGCCTTACTGGCACGCATCTCGGCTACTTCATTGAAATCACCTCTGACGCCTTATCTGCTTATCCTGGCTGCTATAACCGCCCTATATGCCGGGTGGATGTGGCTGCGAGCCTCCGATGAAATCCTGGGACGCCCATTTTGGATATTAGGTTTTGCTTCCCTGGCAGTTGCAGAAAGTCTACGCAGCAACCAGGCAGGCAGCGTTGGCTGGGGAGTTGCGATGGTCTTGTGTGGAGGAGCGCTATTCCTCTTCTCGGCGCGCCAGAGAAACATCTTGTGGTTGTTTTTTCTTGCTCCGTTGGTCCTTTCGTCCCTGCCGTTTTCCCTTACTGCCTCTGCTTGGCAGACAGGTAATTCTGTCTCCTGGCTTTTCATTATCCCATTCCTCCTCGCTGAGGCACTTCTAATAGCCGGCTTTCTCCGCCATGCGCTCCATCCTGGCGAGACGAGGCTTGAATTCTCAGGCAAAATGGATAACAATCATTTACCCAACAGGCCTCTTGATCTTGATCGCAATCGCGTTTCTTCTTGGTTTCTGGGGCTGGGTTGGAGCACTGACGATAGGTCTTTGGTGGTTGTCACTCACGGTTATTCTACTGGCTGCCGGATTTACTGTTCTGGGGTCAAGAGTATTGGTACATATCCGCTCAATTGGTTTATCCAACCTATGGACCCAACTCTTACGGATCAATTGGCTATATTCAATATTGGCTGGGTTTTATTACTTTCTACACAGTATTGCAGACGTCATTACTTCTTCCCTTGAGGGGGAAGGTGGACTGCTCTGGACGTTCTTATTAGTGGTCTTGATCCTATCAATCCTTTCTTCATGGAGTTGATAGAGATCGTGTTTATTCTGAATTGGGTCGTTCTCCTGCTCGTCATCATCACGGCCACCGGACTTCTCTTCAGCCGTGATTGGCGCTGGAGTCTTGGCTTGTTAGCAGTCCAATACTTGGGGGTCTTCTGGATGGTCCAGGCTCATTGGCCTGTCCCGATGGCATCTGTAAAACTCGTCACTGGCTGGATGGCATGTGCTGTCCTTGGAATCGCTCAAATAAATGCCAGAGAAGAACGGAAAACAGATAATATCTGGCAGCAAGGACGTTTATTTCACGTCTTCGCAGCCGCCATGGTATTGGTGGCCACCTTCTCACTGTCTCTGCGTTTGGCTAACTGGTTGGGGTTAAGTCTTCTGGTCGCCTGGAGTGGCTTAGTGTTAATCGGACTTGGCGTGCTCCATCTTGGAATCACATCTGGATTCCTTTCGGGTTGTTATCGGCCTCTTGACGGTTATGGCCGGTTTTGAAATTCTATATGCGGCAGTGGAAAGCTCAACTTTGGTCACCGCATTGTTGGTCGTTGTCGACCTCGGGCTGGCTCTCGCTGGTGCTTATTTCCTTAATACCGCTCAGGAGATAACCTAATGAGCGCACCCGCCTTGTGGATTGGCCTCCCATTGGCCCTGGCTGGATTGTTGTTGTTGATAAACAATCCTAAGGTAGTCTTCCTGGCAGCCTGTCTCCTGACACTATTTCTCACAATGACTGCTTGGATACTCCCTATTGATGTTGCTCTTTCAATTGGAGGGTGGACATTCAAATTGGTTCCATCCCTCGGAATCCTGGGCCGTAACCTGACTCTGACCTCTGCTGATCGGTCTTTCCTGGCTTTGATTTATGGTTCAACCTTCTTCTGGTTTATCCCGACGGCTTCCCTCCAGATTGCCCGACGTTTGATTCCTCTGGGGTTGGCCATCACATCCATGCTGGTCGCCGCATTCTCAGTAGAACCTTTCCTATATGCAGCTCTTATCATTGAGATGGCAGTCCTCCTGTCCATTCCATTGCTCACGCCAATGCGACATAAGCCCGGTAAAGGGGTAGTCCGTTTCCTTATTTTCCAAACATTGGCAGTGCCTTTTATCCTTTTTTCGGGCTGGCAGCTTGCCGGTATTGGCGCCAATCCCGGAAACCTTGCTCAAGTCCAGCAAGCCGCCATTTTGCTTGGCTTGGGGTTCGCCTTCCTGCTCGCCATCTTTCCTTTTTATACCTGGATCCCCTTGTTGGCTGAAGAAGGTCATCCTTATGTGGTCGGATTTCTCTTTTGGATGCTCCCTACAGCCACGTTGTTTTTCGGCCTTGGATTTCTGGATCGTTATTCCTGGTTGCGTGATTCATCCTCTCTACCAGCCATCCTGACTTCAGTAGGCGCATTAATGGTCATTTCTGGTGGACTTCTCGCGGCTTTTCAGCGCCATTTGGGACGTATCATGGGGTATGCAATTATTGTCGAAATTGGTTTCAGCCTGCTGGCCCTCAGCCTGGGAAGCCAGACAGGATTAGGTATATTCCTCATACTTCTGGTTCCCCGTACACTTTGCCTGGGTCTTTGGGCTCTTTCGTTATCCATTCTTAGAGAACATACACCGGGACTGAGCCTTGAAAACGTCAAGGGAATGGGACGCATCTGGCCCTTTGCTGCATCTGGGGTGATTATGGCTAATCTGGCTTTGGCAGGATTGCCACTCTTGGCGGGTTTCCCCGCTCATCTGGCAATCTGGGACGGATTGGCACATGCTTCATTACCTCTCGCCTTATGGGTGCTTGTTGGTAGTTTGGGCCTTTTTGCCAGTGCAGTTCGAGTGCTGGCCGCATTAACTAGTGCACCGGAAGGCACAAATTGGGTAACTCGTGAAACGCAGGCCCAACGCCTCCTCGAAGGCATTGGTTTAGTGGGATTGTTCTTACTCGGTCTGTTCCCCCAATGGGCCCTGCAGCTCTGGATCAAATTGCCAGCAATCTTCGAGCATTTGGGTCAATAGGTTCATGTCCTTCTTCGGAAAAATGGTGCATCTCGCCTGCTGGTTGCAATGTTGTCGAACCCTGTTCGCAAAGGTCGCTAGGTGCCTACCGTGCTAGACTTCTTGATGAAATCTTTCCAAAGGAAACTGGTTTGTTGGATCGTAGGATTTATGAACCACTTTAAAAATCCCCAAACGGCGGTTTTTTGGAATAATACAAGAAGCAGTATAATTAATAAGATTAATCCTGAAGGAGATATTTTTTTCGACCTACGGAGATAGAATAAATGGAATTTGAACAAATAATCAAACGATTGGACTGGCTCGACGAAGAGCACCGTAATTATAAGGTCGCTCTGGATGCCTTGGCGGAAAAGTTATCCAATACACAAGCCGAATTAAGAGTCGCAAATAAGAAAATTAAAGAACTAAACAGCGAGTTGGCGCAATTTTCCCCTACTTCAGCCCGCATTGATCAGTTTATCGATGCCCTAGCCCAACAGCGCGTGGATATCATAAAATATGTAGATGAGATGGATAACAAGGACGTTGACAAACTTCCGGAAGCTGAAAGGCGTTTTCAAATTCAGCTCGACCATCTTAGCAAGTCCATCACTGAATTGCATAAATTAAAAGAACCGATTGCCGAGATCAAGCGCCAACTCAAGAATTATGACGCGGAAGAAACCCGCCACAACACGCAGATTTCCGAGTGGGAAAAACGCTTTCAGGAAGTGGTCAATACTATTGAAGAGATTAGACTTGTCCAGAAAGCCGCTGAGGGTCCTCGCCTTCAGGATCGCAAACGTTTGGCAGACTTGCAGGGCGCGCTTACCACTGCGCGTAAGCGTATGGATGCAGTACGCGAGAAGAATGAGCTTTTCAATGACAATATCCGCCGGATTGAGACCCGTCTGAACGAAATCCTTATCAGCGAGGCTGAACGCCGTCAATCTCAATCCGGTTTCATCGAAACACAGGCCAGGCTTCAGATCGACCGCGACCGCGCCTTGAAAGAGATGGAAGAACACCTTGCCACAATTCGCAAACAAACCGGTACAATGGATCTTCAATTGCAGCAATGGGATGGAATCCAGCGTGCCGCCAAGCGGGCCCAGGAAACATACGAGGAAATCGTTCAGAAGTTCGAACGCCGCATAAACGAAATCACCGAAATGCAGCGTCTGTCTGAAGACCGTTTTCGGCAGGAATGGGTCACTTTCAAGGCCGATGATCAAAAACGTTGGACTAGTTATACCCTCTCACAAGATGAGATCCACAAGGACGTCCGCAATAGTACCGGGAAATTGGAAGAGCGTCTAACCACTCTTGAAGACTTGGTCCAGACACAACAGGACGTTCTTCAACAGACCAAGGATGCCAACGAACAGCTATTCCAGGGCATGCTTTCCCAGATCCATGAACTCCTTTCCGCTTATGAGCGGATCATGAGTACAAAATAAACCCATAAGGACTTATGCGCGTCATCGGCACTGCCGGCCATGTTGATCACGGCAAATCCACCCTTATAACCGCCCTGACAGGTATAAATCCCGACCGACTCAAAGAAGAACAAGCCCGCCTCATGACAATTGACCTCGGGTTTGCCTGGCTGACACTGCCCGGGGGTGAAGAGGTCGGCATCGTGGACGTACCTGGTCACCGTGATTTCATCAAGAACATGCTCGCAGGTGTCTGTGGGCTCGATGCGGCATTGCTGGTCATAGCGGCTGATGAGGGTGTGATGCCCCAAACACGTGAGCACCTCGCCATCCTCGACCTATTGCAGATTAGGCTTGGCATCGTTGTACTGACCAAAGTAGACCTGGTCGATGACTTGGCTTGGCTCGACTTGGTTGAAACCGACGTACGGACTATGTTACATTCCACTGTTTTTCAGGATGCACCCATCCTGCGCGTCTCCTCCATCACCAGACAGGGTCTCCCGGAACTATTGCAGACCCTTGAATTACTCCTGAGAAAACAGCCTGACCGTCCTGATTTGGGACGTCCGCGTTTGCCAGTCGACCGGGTTTTCTCCATAGCTGGCTTTGGGACTATCGTTACTGGTACACTCTCTGATGGGACACTTGCCATAGGTGATGAGGTCGAAATCCTGCCTTCGGGACAGCATGCCCGCATTCGTGGTCTCCAAACTCATAAAAAGAAAATGGAGACTGCCCTCCCCGGAAGCCGTCTTGCCATTAATCTCTCCGGTTTGGACGTGGATCAAGTCGTTCGGGGGCAGGTGGTAACGCATCCAGGACAATACCTCCCGACTCAACGTCTGGATGTACAATTCCGGCTTCTCCCTGAGGTTACTGTTCCATTCCATCACCATACCGAAGTAAAGCTTTTTATTGGTGCCTCTGAGACGGTTGCCGACGTACGCCTGCTCGGCGTGGAGAATCTAGATCCCGGAGGGATGGGCTGGCTGCAGCTCGAAACTCGCACTCCAATTATCGCCGTGCGCGGTGATCGCTTTATCCTGCGCCGCCCGTCTCCGGGCGAAACAATCGGCGGTGGAACTGTTGTGGACCCACAGCCAAAGGGACGGCACAAACGTTTCGACGGATTACTTCTCAAAAAATTGGAAAGCATCGCGCTGGGGTCACCTGAAGATGTGCTCCTGCAGGCCTGCCTCTCCCTCGGTCCCGCGATGGTGAAGGACGCGATTGCACGTTCCCGGCTGGAGCAAACTGCCGTTGGATCAGCCTTGCAGAAATTGCTCAATACGAATCAATTGATACTCCTGGAGGATGTATTAATTGCATCCTCGCAGTGGAATGCACTTAAAGATACCATTGTTGCAACCTTGGCCGGCTATCACGAAACCCACTCTCTCCAGCGTGGCATGCCACACGAGGAGCTCAAATCCCGTCTAAAACTATCCTCCCACTTTTTAATCTGGCTATACACAGGTTAGCAGCGGAAAATGCCATAATCGAAGCGGCAACGTGGACTGCCCTGCCAGGGCATGTCCTCCGGTTTTCACCTTTCCAACAGGCGAAAGTGGACAAGTTGATGGAGCAATTTGCCTCAGCCCCCTATAATCCGCCATCGGTTAAGGAATGTCAGGTACAGGTGGGTGAGGATATTTATTCCGCCCTTCTCGAGCTCGGCGAAATTGTGGCAGTTTCAGATGAAGTGGCCTTCCGCAAATCGGATTACGATACGATGGTGGAGAAAATTCGCCTTGCCATCCTGCAGAAGGGTCGGATCAGTCTAGCCGAGGCGCGCGACCTCTTCAGCACCAGCCGCCGTTATGTCCAGGCCTTACTCGAACACCTGGACAAGGCAGGTTTGACCGTCCGCTTAGGCGATTTCCGGAAGTTGAATAATCATAGTGAATGAACTACCAATGGGTTTCCAAGAAGATCGGTTATGCGAAAGCTGCCAGGTCTCTACAACGGGCGGTGCTATTGCCTTTTTCTGGAATATGAATCCGGGTTTTCGTTTTCATGGACAGATTGCCATCAATTTGGATAAGATCTATCCCGAGCTAGTCCCCGGATTGGATAGCTCTCCGGCTGTCAGCGAAGAGACTTTCCAAATACCGATCGACGGTATTCACAAAACTGGCTGGTTTGGTGCTGTCACAGCCGGTCGCTTCCCATGGTCCAAGGCCTATCGGACTTAGGGAATACTTGGTTTAATCAATACCTATTCTGACCATCTAGCCTGCCGGAACAGACCCGCCAGCGCCTGTTCTAAGCCGTTGGCGATGTGATTGACGCCCACGGCGGTTCCATCGAACGGGATTATCTTGGTGTCTTGTATATTGCCTAAAAACTATCGTGAAACAGGAGGATTTCATGTGCGGACGTTTCACATTAACCATTGATCCTGCCGACTTGCAGGACGCTTTCCCAGAATTCATTTTCCCGACGCATTTTACCCAGCATTTCAACATCGCACCCACCCAGCCAGTCCTCGTCTTGCCCAATGATGGGGCAAAAAAGGTGGATTTCTTCGTCTGGGGGTTAATCCCTTCATGGGCTAAGGACCCGACCATCGGCAGCCGCCTTATCAACGCCCGCGCTGAGAACTCTCGCCGAAAAACCTTCTTTCCGGTCTGCTTATAAATATCACCGTTGTCTCATCTTTGCAGACGGTTTCTTCGAGTGGCAGGCCCGGCCGGGCAGCCAAAGCAAGCAGCCATATTATATCCAGCTAAAGTCCGGGAAACCTTTTGCTTTTGCTGGTTTATGGGAGCGCTGGCAGTCCCCGAATGGGTCGGAGATTAAGTCTGCCACCATCATTACAACTACTCCGAACAGGTTGATGGCTCCCATCCATGATCGCATGCCGGTTATTCTTCCCGCTCATGCTTATGCGCAATGGATCGATCCTTTGCCGCATAACTCTATTGACTTGAAGGGTCTGCTCGTCCCTTATCCCCATGAGGAAATGCAAGCCTTCCCAGTCTCGACGCTGGTCAATAGCCCCGCCAATGACCAGCCCGAAGTGGTAGCACCGGCCTAGGCTGCTCGGTTCCTTTCATGACTCGCAAAGATCGTTTCCCCGCCCTCGCTTCGCGCAACTTCCTCATATTCTGGATTGGCCAGTTCATCTCATTGGTTGGCACCTGGATGCAGAACACTACCCAGCCCTACCTGGCCTATCGGATCACGGGCAGTTCCCTGGACTTGGGCCTCATTGCCTTTTCCTCTACTTTACCAACCTTGCTCCTGGCCTTGCCCGGAGGCGTATTCGTCGAACGAATGGACAAGCGCAAAATTGTTATTGTCTTGCAGATCATCATGATGATCCAGGCCTTCATTCTCGCTTTTTTAGCATTGACTGGTCGCATCCAGATCTGGCAAATCATTGGGCTGTCCTTTGTGCTCGGCGCAGCAAGTGCCATCGAGATCACCGCCCGGCAAGCCATGCTGATCGAATTGGTTGGGAAACCGGCTCTGCCAAACGCCATTGCATTGCAATCCACCATCTTCAACCTGGCACGCGTGATTGGCCCATCCTTCACGGCCATTATCCTGATCCTGGTCAAGAATCAGGGTGAAGGCTGGGCCTTTTTTGCCAATGGCATAAGCTTCCTTTTCGTTATCGTGGGCTTGTTCTTTGTCCGCACCCCTTACCGGATCGTGAAGACTTCTCCATCCATAAAAAAGCTTGATATAACTGCCGAATTCAAGGAGGGTTGGGACTATATTCGTGGCAATACGGTCGTCCTGTTGATCATGGTTCTGGTTGCATTGATAGGTTTTTTCGGTCTTCCCTTTAGCCAACAGATCCCGGCCCTCGCCCGTTCTGTGCTCCAAAGGGCTGCGGATACAGAAGAAATTATCGCCGCACGCACCGGCGCCCTGTACCTGGCTCAGGGCGTTGGTGCTTTGGCTGCTGCGCTTATCGTCTCTACTTTCAGTACCTTGCGTCGCAAAGGCCTGTTGATGAGCATCGGTCAGTTCGTTTTTTCTGTCGCTTTGGTGCTGATCGCATTCGCCCACAGTTTGTGGAGTGCAGTGGTGCTTATCTGCATCCTTGGTTGGGCAACAGTATCGCAATTTATGATGATGAACACGTTGATCCAGATCGACGTCCCAGATGAACTGCGCGGGCGTGTATTCAGCGTCTACCTTTGGGCTCAGCAGGGTGTAGCCCCTTTTGGTAGCCTGTTTATCGGCTGGTTGGCACAGGCTGCCGGAGTCCCAAGCGCTGCGCTGGTGGGCGGATGCCTATGCTTGCTGGTGGTGGTTCTCACTCATGCAAAGTGGCCTGCCCTTCGTCAAAAAATTGCTTAATTTACCCTTAAGACCCTGCTTGACGGGCATTTGGCGGCATGTTATGATGCCAACCTATGAATAACAAGCCTCTTCAGGAATTCCCTCAGGAGAACGAGGGGGCAAAAGGGGAACAGCCAAGTGAACGACCCAACCTGATCACAAATTGGATGGCATCCCTGGTCCACCTTGGATTGGGTGAGCCGGTCATGCGGATCGGAACGAATGGTTTAACCATCCTTTTTGTCATCCTGGTCGTTTGGTTAATGCAGACCCTCTACCAGCCAGCCAATCTCGGTTGGGCTTCCAACGTACAAGCCGCCCAGGCATCCGGTACCCAACCTACCCCAAGCCCTGTTCTGGATTCTGCGCAGCTTCCCGCGCAGGTGGCTTTGGCGTTGGATGGGGTCTCGCCTCAGGCCATTTTACACACGATAATCCCCTCCCGCCACCGCGAGGATGTGGTCATGTACACCGTCCAGAAGGGCAATTCGGTCTTCGTGATCGCCGACAAGTTCGGGCTGAAGCCCAGCACCATCCTGTATGGCAATTTCACCGCCTTAAAGAACAATGTAGACTTTGTGAAACCAGGCCAGGTGTTGAACATACTACCCGTGGACGGTACCTATTATCAATGGCAGGGAAGCGAAACATTGACCGGCGTAGCCAAATTTTATAAAGCGGACCCTCAGGCGATCATCGATAGTCCCGCCAACCACCTCGACCCGGCTACCATCGGCGATATGAGCCACCCGAACATCCCCAGCGGCACCTGGCTGGTGATCCCGGGTGGTTCATATCTCTTCGCCTGGAACGCACCGGTTGTCTCACGCACAGGCGGCCCAGTCACAGCGCGCGTCATAGGACCTGGTGAATGTGGCCCGGTCTCGGGTGGTTTGGTAGGCTATGGCACATTCATTTTCCCAACCGTCGAACACTGGATTTCCGGCACCGATTACCGACCGGACGTTGGCCACTATGGGGTAGACTTTGCCGGTGCGGAAGGAAATGCGATCTATGCTGCCGATGCGGGTGTGGTCGTCTATGCTGGCTGGAATACCTGGGGGTATGGCAACCTGGTTATCATTGACCATGGCAATGGCTGGCAGTCGCTTTACGCCCACATGGAGGATGCCAGCATGCGGGTATCCTGCGGACAAAGTGTGGGCCAAGGGGATGTAATTGGATTGGTCGGAATGACCGGCGGTACCTCCACCGGCCCCCATCTGCACTTCGAAGTAAGCTATAACGGGGCACCCGTCAATCCCCATACTATCTTGGATATTCCATGACGCTTTGAGCGGTTGCCGTATTTCAAACAACTCCTGCAATTCCCCGTCTCCGGCAATATAAGGAAAGGCCGGGAGACGGATCACATCCTTGATTTCTTCAAGGCATGGCTCTAGAAAACCTTCCTGACCTACAATTCCTTAATCCCCCTCAACATTCCTTCAAGTCGCTGCTTAATCCCCGGCCACTCCTGGTCAATGATGCTGTAGTATACTGAATCACGCCTCACCCCGTCTGGCAGGATGTAATGGTTGCGTAAGATGCCCTCGCGTTTTGCCCCGATGCGCTCAATGGCGCGCAAGGAACGTTCGTTCCGCAAATCCGTCTTGAATTGGACCCGGATTGCTCCCAATACCTCAAAGGCATGCCTCAGCAATAGATATTTGCACTCGGTGTTTACAGCAGTGCGCTGAAACTCCAACCCATACCATGTCCCACCGATCTCCAGTCCAAGATGCTCCGGTCTGATCTCCATAAAACGGGTCGCTCCGGCAACACAACCCGACGCAAGCTGGATGACGGCAAATGGTAGGTCCGTCCCGGCTGCCTGACCTTTCAGCAGGCTGCGCACCCACTGGCGCATGCTCTCTTCATCACGGATCAATCCGTAGCGCATCAACTTCCAGATGCGGTCGTCGCAACCCACTGCGGCCAGACCCGGAACATGCGCTTCGGTCAACGGCTCGAGCCGGACATATTTCCCCACAAGAGTAACCGGAGTCCTCCAAAGATCGCTTTTCATTTTTGCGTTGGAAGATTAGGCATTTGCGGACCTTTGATACCCATCCGTTCCGATAACGCCGCACGCATGGCCGTCCGGTCGTCCCATGGATATTCTATCGTACCGAAACACATGGATTGTTCATGTCCTTTTCCACATGCCATGATGGTATCACCAGGCTGGGCAATACGGACACCGAGCCGGATGGCCTCGCCCCGGTCCGGGATGCGGAAGAAAGTTTTTTCCTCAACCCCGCCCCGCGACCTCGCACCTTCTGCCATCTCCTGTAGAATCTCTTCTAGTGACTCAGTCCGCGGATCTTCGGCGGTCAGGATGCTGATATCGGCCGTTTGCACCGCCACTTCGGCCATCATCCGGCGCTTCTGCTTATCACGCAATCCCGCCGAACCGAAAATAACGATCACTCGCTTCCCGGTCATTTTCCTGACTGTCTCAATGGCCACCTGCAGGGCATTTGGTGTATGCGCAAAATCCACTATGGCAATGAAGGTTTGTCCAAGGGCGATCCGTTCCATGCGTCCCGGGATACCTGGCAAAGCTGCAATGCCCTCTGCGGCGGTCTTCGGATCCACCCCCAGCCCGCGCACAGCCGTTGTCAATGCAGCCAGGCAGTTAGAGACATTGAAAGTCCCCACCAACGTGCTGGCTACCGGGACACGCAAGCCAAACCCCACTGCTTCGAAATGGATGCCTTGCGGAGAGAATTCAACTCCCTCAGCCCGGATATCAGCAGCACTGTCCAGACCATAGCTCGTCTGAGGCCCATGTATCAGGCTTGATAGATATGCGAAAGAGCCGTCATCTTTATTTAGAACCGCCAGCCTTGGATTCCCCTGCGGTTTGGATCGAGTTTTATCCAAAGATTGGAAGAGCCGCGCTTTGGCGGCACGGTAGTTTTCATAAGATCCATGCTGGTCGAGATGCTCGTGGGTGATATTGGTGATGACACCAACATCGAACTCGCAGGCATCCACACGGTACTGTGACCAACCATGCGACGTGGTTTCGAGTATCACATGGGTCAGGCCAGCTTCGACCATCCTGGCTAGGTACTGCTGAACATCCGGAGCATCCGGCGTGGTGACATGGAGGCCAGTATCGAGAACCACATCGCCAATCACAGCGTTCACCGTTGAGATCAATCCCGCTTTCATCCCGGCTGCAAGGAGGATCTGGTAAAGCAGGTTGCAGGTGGTGGTCTTGCCATCCGTCCCGGTCACTCCGATTACAGTCAATTTCCGGCCGGGATTGCCATAATAAGCAGCCGCCAGCCAGGTGAGCGCAAGACGCGAATTCTCGACTTGGATATAGGGAACGGACAAACCATTCAGCGGCAGTTGGCCAACGATCGCTGCAGAGCCTCGCCGGATGGCATCCGGAATAAAATCATGCCCATCAACCGAACCTCCCTTAATGGCGATGAAAAGATCTCCGGGTTTGACAATGCGGCTGTCCATCGCAATGCCATTAATAGAAGTATCACCTGGTTTGCCGGCAATAATATTCAGCTGAGCGTCTGCGAAAAGGGTGGCCAAAGAAATTTTTTTGGGGTTTTCCATAGTTAACAGTGGTTAAAAAAATAAAGAGGGTCTTGGCTTATAATTTTACGCCAAAACCCTCCCTTAATCAGAAGAAATATCATCGCAGGGTTTGCCGCAGATTCTCAAGCTGGCCTGCCACTGAGCCATCCATCACTTTATCGCCCACGTGGATAACCAATCCTCCAAGAATGGCTGGGTCGACACGAAAGTTCACGGTAGCCTTTGTGTCCATTTTTAACAAAATATCCTTTTTAACAATTGCCTGCTCATCCGCGGTGAGTGGTAGTGCAGAAACCACTTCTGCAGATGCCCCGCTTATGTCTGAGCCTTCGAGAATCACAACCTTACCGGATTTGACACCTGAGAAGAATTCAGCCAGAAGCGCATGCTGGCGTTTCTCGTTCAACGCTTCCCCGACCAGCTTCTGTGCGGCTGCTATCGCCAGTGCCGCAACCTGTCCACGCAGGTCACCCAGCATGCGGCTGCGTTCTTCCTCCACCTCAGCCAGTACCGCTTCGCGTTCTTTGCTGATTTCGTTTTCAGACTCTGCTCTTACTTCGATCATGGCCGCGTCAGCTCGCTCAGTCGCCTCACTGATTATATGGGCAGCTTTGGCTTGCGCATCCGAAATAATCCCAGCTGCATCTTTTTCAGCATTTGCACGTCCTTCCGCAGCAATCCGGGCATCTTCCAGGCTTTGAGCAATTGTTTTACGTCGTCTTTCGAGCAACCCCTGTAACGGTTTTACGATCCACGCGCGTACGACGATAAAAATGATGAAAAAACAGACAATCTGAACCAGCAGATAACCTAAGTTAAGACCCAATTGAGCCAAGGGAGGCCTCCTTTTGTGATGATCAACGATCCGGAATTAACCCACGACGAAGAGAATGAGCAGTGCAACGACCAGACAATAAATGGCCACAGCTTCAGCAAAAGCAATACCTAGGATCATATTTGTCTGGATCGTACCGGTCGCATCCGGATTACGGCCCATTGCCTGAACCGCGCCACCTGTTACGATACCGATTCCGGCTCCCGCGCCGATTGCCCCGATCATAGCCAGACCAGCGCCTATTAATTTTGCAGCAATAATAATGCTACCAGTCATGAGAATTACCTCCATGTATGAATTCTGGCGGGAGTTCCGCCGATACGATTTCGATTATCCGGGCATTCCTCGTCCGAAATTGATGCTCAAAGCCGATGTTTTAATGCGCTTCCTCAGGCCCGTTGTGACCCTGTGTAGCCTGCGCCATAAAGGTCATTGTCAATAGGCCAAACACAACCGCCTGGATTGCACCCACCAGAAATTCCAGCATGTAGAATATCGATGGGAATATCGCAATCATCCCAAGCAGCGAACCCATTACGAACAACAAAACCGAACCGGCGAAAATATTGCCGAAGAGACGGAAGGCAAACGAGAGCACTTTCGAGAATTCGGAGACCAATTCGAGTAGACCAACGCCCCAATCGATCACACCGAAAATCGGCCTGCTGAAGAACGTCTTGGTATTCCAAAACTTGGTGAAATATTTAATTCCCTGGGCACGCACGCCAACCACCTGTACCGCAGTTACCGCAATGATCGCCAGGGCAACGGTAAAATTAAGATCTGTCGATACCACACGCACAAACGGAACAAGTTGGTAACCGCCAGATGCAACCGCCGGATTGACCAGTGTGGTAAAAAAGGTGCCCAAATGCTGGATCCCAAACCCGGTGGCTTCAGCAGGTTTGATCACACCAATGCTATCCACGCCCGGAATAAGTTCCATCCAGTTCGCAAACAAGACAAGAATGGTAATCGAAGCGAACCATGGGAATATGGTCGAAGCCCATTTCCCGGCAGTGGATTCGGTCATGTTGTAGAGATACTCCAGCAGTGCTTCCAGCGCGCCGGGGATGCCTTTCTGAACTAGATCCCCTCCCTTCACCGCTCGATTGAAGATAAATGCAATTAGGATGACGAGGATATCTACTAGGAAGAGGGCAACTAGAGTGTTGGTCAGATAGAAATCGCCGATTCCAGGTAAAGTAAATAGCGGATGCTGCATCCAATGTTCGGCGGGGAGTTGGACGGATGGTCGGACAGGCGGGAAGAAATATCTCGCACTGACAAAACCTATAATGAGCAGCGCAAGTATTAACCATCGGTTTGTGCCCCATCGCCACGCTTTCTTCTTGGGAGTCAACTCAGCTGTCTTCTCCACGATGTGGTTCCTCCTCGGAATACCCTTCTTTCGTAACCGGTTTGATCCGGCTGCTGGCCGCTTTCACGACACGGAAAGTTGTAAAAATGGTGATCGGAATACTGATAAGGGTCAAAACGATCGTGAAAAGTGGCTTGCTGTTCAGCAATCGATCCAGCAATATCCCTGCAAACAGCGCAGCAAAGATGATGATCAAAGTCACGCCTGCCACCCAGACGACAGTCATGATGACGGCTGCCCTGAATTCGTCCTGCTGTTTGTTACCCGGTTGGTTCATGGCGGCGGAATTATATCAGATTCTTTTGGTGGCTAAAACAAGCTTATTGCCGCTTTCGTGGCGAGGCCGAACCAGGGTCCGAACAGGCTGCCGAGCAGCAGGATTCCAATCACCAGGATGACCAACCCGATCGCCACAGAGCGGGACACTGGTACCGGATGCAGTTCCTCGTCCTGTTTTTCCATCCGGAAAAGATAAACGTACTTCAGAACATTCAGGTAATAGTACAAACCCACAATCGAATTTAACACACCGACGATTGCCAGCCAGACCCAGCCTGACTCAATCGCTGCGGTAAACACGAAAAATTTAGCGACAAACCCGACAAAAGGTGGCATCCCGGCCAGCGACAGAAATGCCACCAACGTGGCCAACCCCAGCGCCGGATTTCTGCGGCTCAGTCCCGCATATGCAGTGAAATCGTCCGAATCGGTCACACGCCCGACAATTCCGACGATCCCAAAGGCAAGCAGGTTGGTTAGTACATAGCCGATTAAGTAAAAGACCACACTGGCAACACCCAATTGTGAGAAGGCCACCACGCCGATCATGGCATATCCGGCATGTGCAATGGACGAGTATGCCAGCATGCGTTTGATGCTCTTCTGTGCCAGGGCAATCAGATTGCCAACTGTCATCGTCAGGGTGGCAAGGATTGCCAGAATCAGGGTCCAATCTGTACTGATGATTGGGAACACAGTCGTGAAAAGGCGGATCAGCACTGCAAACCCGGCCGCTTTGGAGGCCGTGGAAAGGAAACCTGCCACCGGTGTGGGCGCACCCTCGTATACATCCGGAGCCCAGAAGTGGAAGGGGAACAGCGATACCTTGAATGCCAGTCCCACGAGCACCAGGAAGGTGATACCGACAGCCACCAGGTTGAAATTGTTGAAATATGCGCCTAGATCAGAAAAGCCGGTTTTTCCGGTGAAACCGTAGATCAGGCTGAACCCATACAACAGGACCGCCGAGGTCAGGGCACCGAAGAGCATGTACTTGAAACCCGCTTCGGTGGATCTGTCATCGTTCTTTAGGAATCCCGCCAGCAGGTAGAGCGGTATGGATGTTGTCTCGATGGCAAGATACAACATCACCAGGTCCGCAGAACACGCCATCAGGCACATGCCCAGCGTTGCAGCCAAAAGCAGGAGATATGCTTCAGCACGTCGATTGAGGTGCTCCGCATCCATGTAGAACAGAGCCGTCACCCCTGCAGCAAAAACAAAAAACATTTCAAACGCAAAACCAAGCCAATCGAACCGCAGCATCCCACCGAAAACCAGGATCGGGTCAGATGGCCGCCCGAACAACAGGCTGGTGACCAGGATGAAGAGCAGTCCGCTTACCGTGAACCAGCCTAGGAACGGGCGACGGGATTCGTCACTTTTTAAAAATGGATCAATAATGAGAATTAATACGCCGAGCGTCAGCAGCAGGATCTCAGGAAGGATGGGAAAGATCCCGGTCATTATGCACCTCTCAACAAGGCGAGGATATGCTGGACCCCGGTTTGCACCCAAGGGACCATCAGGGCCGGGAATAGACCAATGCCTATCATGAGCGCCATTAGAAGCACTAGTGCAATTTTATCGAGGCTGCGGATGGGTGTGATGTGCCCCTCCAGAGCGTCCGGC
The DNA here is from genome assembly GCA_963806575.1 of uncultured Chloroflexia bacterium. Taxonomy (GTDB): domain Bacteria; phylum Chloroflexota; class Anaerolineae; order Anaerolineales; family Villigracilaceae; genus UBA877. Next base: position 53,502 of record CAWDYX010000013.1, read on the forward strand.
ATTTTACCAAAGAACACCCGTCTGACAACCAGCAACACGTACGAGGCGGTCACAACTATTGAAATGGCGGCGATGACTGCCACCACCCACTGTGTTTTCCAGACGCCCATAAAGATGGGGAACTCGGCCACAAAACCGGAGAAACCTGGCATTCCCATTGATACCAGGCTGCCAACAATAACTCCAATCGCAACCAGAGGCAGCGGTTTGACCAGGCCACCCAGTTCGGGGATTTGACGCGTATGCGCCCGGTCGTAGACCATGCCGACGGTAGCAAAGAAGAGGGCTGTCATCACGCCATGCGAAAACATCTGCACTCCTGCACCAACCAGACCTTCGGGGTTGAGTGTGGCAAAACCCATCATTACCAATCCCATATGCGAGACGGAGCTGAAACCAATCACATATTTGAAATCGGTTTGTACGCTGGCAATGAATGCACCGTAGACAATATTGACAAGCGCCAGTCCCATGATCAACCACGACCAGGCCTTGGCACCTTCCGGCAGAAGCATGATGCCCACCCGCAGAGCGGCAAACGCACCCAGTTTCATTAAAACGCCGGCATGGAACATCGAAACCGCCGTTGGAGCGGCCACGTGACCATCCGGCGACCAGTTATGGAATGGGAAGATGCCCCCCAATACTGCAAAACCCAGGAAAACCGGCAGGAACCAGATTTTCTGGAATGTCGGTGAGAACTTTACAGTTTCCAGAACGAGCATATCAAAGGTATGGCTTCCACTTGTCCAGTACATGACCAGTGCACCGATAAGGGAAACGACCGAGCCGATGAACAGGTACAGGGTCAACTTCATCGCCGCGTATTCACGCGTCTTGATCCAACCCCAGATAGAAATGAGCAGGTACATCGGGAAGACTGCAATTTCATAGAAGAAAAATAACATGAACAGGTCAAGCGAGGCAAATACACCGAAGACACCTGATGCAAGGATGAACAGAAAGGCAAAGAACTCGCGCGGGCGGTCTTCGATGCCCCAGGAGATCATCACCCCGGTCACCATGACAATGCCCGTCAGCAAAACCAGTGGAGCAGACATTCCATCCACGCCGAAGTGCAGGCTGATACCCAGCATCGGCATCCAATTATATTTCTCGATAAACTGGTAACCAGCCACCGCTTTGTCGTACGTAATGTATACCCACACAGATAGCAGCAACGCAAATACCGCCGCGCTCAGCGCCGTAATACGGATGGCTTTTTTCTGCTCCGGCTTATACAACAGGAGGATCAACGCCGCCACCAGCGGGGTGAAGACAATCACACTCAGGAACGGAAAACGCATCTCTACCTCTTAGTGGAACAGCATCATCATGGCCTTGTTGATCACGTCCAGGATCCAGGCCGGGTAAAAGCCGATGACTAGCATGAGCGCCATCAATGGGGCCATGACGCTGATCTCACGTGAATTGATATCAGTCAATCTGTGGTCACCTTCCGCCCAGTGTGCATTCAAAGGTCCTTGCAAAACGTTTTTGATCCCCTTGAGAATATACGCACCCGTGAATAACAGGCCGATCATTGCAATCGCCGTATACAAAGACAGGATGGGCCACGAGCCCCGTACCACCAGGAATTCGGAAATGAAACCGTTCAATCCCGGCAGACCCAGCGAACCCATGCTGGTGAAGATCAGGATTCCGCCGTAGATTGGAACAAGCGGGAATAGACCGCCGTAATCTTCCAGGTTGCGGGTGTGGGTCCGCTCGTAAATAACCCCGACCAGGAAGAACATGCCGGCTGCTGAAAGTCCGTGGTTGAACATCTGCAGAACTGCTCCGTTCAAGGCGATGGTCGCATTGAGTGTGCCGGCTGCTTTGGCTGCCGCGGCAATTCCCAGCAGCACAAAGCCCATATGGTTGACTGATGAGTAGGCGACCAGTCGTTTAAAATCATTTTGACCGTAAGCGGCAAACGCTCCAAAGACAATCGCCATCACCGCCAGGAATGCCAGCCAACCTGCATAATGCGCCGATTCCACCGGATACAACGGCAGAACCAGGCGAAGGAAACCATACGCGCCCAGTTTAAGCAAGACGCCCGCCAGGATCATCGAACCAGCGGTCGGGGCTTCCGTATGCGCATCTGGCAGCCAGGTATGGAATGGCCAGACCGGGACTTTGACGGCAAAGGCGATCACGAAAGCCCAGAACGCCATAGTCTTCACTGTCTCCACGGGCAGGCCGAGCAGAGTACCGGTTGTCAGGGAATTCCACTTCTGATATAGAACCGGCAGGTCGTAATTTTGGAACAACACTCCCAGCATCTGGATGGCAAGCAGCAGCCCCAAAGAACCGCCCATGGTGAATATGATGAATTTGAGCGAAGCATAATTGCGCGCTTGGACCTTGACACCCTTCCATATTTCGCGTTCCCCCTTCTCGCTCCCCCACTGGTTGATCAGGAAGTACATCGGGACCAGGCCGATTTCCCAAAAAACGAAGAAGATCAACAGGTCTACCGCCATAAAGACGCCCAGCATGCCCGTCTCCAGGAAAAGAAAAAGCGCCATATAGACCTTGACTCGGTCGGTGATATTGAAGGAGGCTAACAAAGCCACAGGTGTCAGGAGCGTGGTTAGCAGTATCATCGTTAGTGCGAGGCCATCCACGCCCAGGTGTAAGGTCGAGTGGATTGCTGCATACCAGCTATATTGTTCCGAGAACTGGTAACCGGCTTGTCCCGCATGGAACTGCACCCACATGAGGATGGTTAAAGTTAAGGGTACCAGGCTGAGACTGAAGGCTGTCCAGCGGATGGCCTTTACGGCCCCACTCGGCAGGCATAAAACTACCACCGCAGCTAAAACAGGTACGAAAAGGATGAGGGTCAGAAGATGTTGCGTAATAAATGCCATTGAGTGCTCCACAGGAATGGCGACTTCAAAAGTCCTTGGTGATAGAAGTCGAAACTACATTCCTCGTCTCAGGAAATAAAATAAAAACGCAAAGATGACCAATATCACTACAGATGCAACCATGTAATATTGGACGCGCCCTGCCTGGATCTTTCGCAGACCCGAGCCGGAAGCTTTGACTGCATTGCCAGTCCCGTCACCCAGGAATTCGTTGATGACCCTTTTATCGATATAATTTCGGAAGGTATGACCCAGGAAGAGTGAAAAGCGCGCCACACTGTGCAGGAAACCATCTATCACTATCCGATCCATGAAAAGGGAAGTGAAAGTTTCGGCTATCCAATAAGCCGGTTTGACGAACAGGAAATTGTAAATCTCGTCAAAGTAGTATTTATTCTTGAGCAATGGTATCTGTAATCTATCTTCTGCAGGGGACGAAACTTTCCGGTAGGCCAGCCACCCAAAAAGCAGCCCGCCCACGGAGACACCCAGCGAGGTGAGTAGCGGAATCCAGCTGAATTCGACCTCTACCGGTACCTCTGCCAATGTTCCTCCCACAAACTCATGAAACCAGTTGGGCAAGACACCGCCCAAACCCGGAAAATGCTCCGGGATGCCCACCCATCCACATCCTACGGCGAAAACCGCCAGCACGATCAATGGAAAGGTCATCGTCCAGGTTGTCTCACTGGCATGGCCCGCAGCCTTGCTGCGGGGTTCGCCGAAGAAGGTCAGGGTGATCTGGCGCATGGTATAGAATGCAGTCATGAAGGCTGCCAGGGCCAGGACAATGAAGACTGCCGGATGTCCATTCCCAAAGGCTTCAGCGAAAATCTCATCTTTTGACCAGAAGCCCGCCGTCAGTACTGGGAAACCCGAGAGGGCCAGCCCACCGATCAAGAAAGTCCAGAAGGTGATTGGCATCTTTTTGCGTAGGCCGCCCATGTTGAACATATCCTGTCCGTCCACATGCTCGCCGGTATGGAGCACACCATGTTCCATACCGTGGATGACCGAACCGGAACCCAGGAAAAGTAGCGCCTTGAAGAAGGCATGTGTGATGAGGTGGAACGCGGCCGCCACGTAGGCGTGAATTCCCAACGCCGCAATCATAAAACCTAATTGTGAAATGGTCGAGTAGGCCAGTACCTTTTTGATATCGTTTTGAGCCACGGCTATCGTCGCGGCGAAGAGCGCCGTAAATGAACCGATGAATGCCACCACAGTCATGGTATGGGCATCCAGGCTCAACAGAGGGAACATCCGGATGACCATGTACACACCCGCCGAAACCATCGTCGCAGCGTGGATCATGGCGCTGACCGGGGTCGGACCTTCCATGGCATCCGGGAGCCATACGTGCAGCGGCCACTGAGCGGATTTTCCCACCGTCCCAATAAAGAGCAGCAGTCCGATCAACCCCGCCGCAGACAAGCCCAGGATCGGAGTTCGGGCAGCCGCAAGAGCCTCAAGCACGCGCGGTTGGAAAATTTCACTGAAGGTTAGTGTCCCTGTCGCTGAGTACAGAAAAGCAATGCCCAACAGCATGAACACGTCACCGACGCGCGTGGTTATAAAAGCCTTGATCGCTGCGTCCCGGGCAGATTTCTTGCCATACCAGAAGCCGATCAGCAGGTATGAGCATAGACCCATGATCTCCCAGCCGACGAACAGCGTCAGGAGGTTATTGGAGACGACCAGGGTGTACATACCGAAAGCAAAAAGACTGATAAAGGCAAAAAAGCGTGAGTACATCGGCTCGATCGACGGGACGAGATGCTTATGCCCGTTTTCGGTTAGCGTTGCACCTTGCGGAGGCAGGCCGGGAAGATCGTGATCACCTTTCGGCTGGCCGAAGTTGTGGTAGCCAATGCTGTAGATAAAAATCGCCAGCACCGTCCAGGCCACGAAGAACAGCACCACCGTCGAAAAAGGGTCAACCAGTACGCCAATTTGGAACCATGTATTCCCGGTCGGCAGCCATTTGACCGCTGATTCAAAGACATGCTTACCGAACTCTTCCACACCCACGGCCCTCAGAAAGACAACCATGCTTCCCAGCCAGGATAGTCCTGCCGCACCGACCGCGAGGCTGTGGCTTAAGGGCTTGTTTTTATTCGTGAAAAGGATGATTATAAAAAAAGCCAGTAGTGGAGGAAGAGGAAGTAACCAGATCAGATTTGCCATGAAATCGCCTACCACTTCATTAGATCAATTTCATCGGCTACCACCGTCTTGCGGCGACGATAAACCGAAATGATCAATGCCAACCCTACTGCCACTTCAGCTGCAGCAACTGCGAGAACGATAACTGCGAAGGCTTGCCCAGCCATCTGGGCCGGGTTGAGATAACGCCAGAAGGCCACCAGATTTATATTGACTGCATTCAACATCAATTCCACGCCGAGCAGGATGGCGATGGCATTTTTCCGTGAAAAGACGCCGAACAATCCAATGCAGAATAATGCTGCGGCCAAAATCAGATACCAGGAAAGTGGTGTACTCATCACGGCCTCCTGCTTCTATCCACGGTCGCAACATAAACCGCTCCAACCAGCGCTGCCAGCATGAGAACGGACGCCACTTCAAACGGCAACACATAGGCGTCCGGTGATACCAACGCGCTACCGAGCGCCAGGACTGGGTCCATCCCTGCAGGCAGCCCTGTCGCGGGCCGGCCTGCACCTGGGACGCTGGATATGAGCAATACCAATCCGGTCAGGATCAGGAGTCCAAGGAGAGCGGGGATCCACCAATGGGAGCGTGTCTGCGGACCTTTCTCCATTAAATCGCGCCGTGTTAACATCACGGCAAAGATGAACAGGATGGCGATCGCTCCTATATACACCACCACCTGGATGACCGCCAGAAAGTTGGCTTGCAGGATGGCGTACAGGACGGCCACCCCGAAGAGCGTCACCACAAGCCATAAGGCTGCGTGCAGCAGCTTGCGGGTTGTCACCACCATCAAGGCGGAACCCAGGATCAGTGCGCCGGTTAATAGGAAGATGATTTGTTCTGCTTTCATACCACCTGCTCCTGGGTTTGCGCCTGCGGAGCAGGTTTCTGCACCACTTTGGGTTGTTTGCGGCCATAGGCACGTAATATTTCGATTGTTATCAAGCCAATCACGAGATTGGAGCCGAACATCCCTAGTGCATAACCCCAAATTGGTAATCCGATCAGTAATTTGTTCAATATGGCCGTGTTCACTAGTACGACGAGGGAGAGCGGAACAAGGAATTTCCAGTTGAACGCCAGCATGTGATCGATGCGGATGCGCGGCACCGAGTACTTGATCCACATGATGACCCAGTAACCGAACATGGCTTTGGCGATGAAGACCATCGCCTCAACGAATGGGATATTCAGCCACTCGAAGGCAGTTAGTTTTTCAAGTCCGAAGAAGCCGCCATACCCTCCAAAGAACAGGATCGCAATGAAACCACCAAAGGTAAACGCGTGCAGGAGTTCGCCCGCATAGAACCAGCCGAATTTCATCCCGGTATATTCGATATGAAACCCGGCCACGATTTCAGACTCGGCTTCGTTCAGATCAAAGGGTGAACGTCCCAGCTCGGCAATGGCACTGATCAAAAAGATGAGGAACGCCAGCGGCGAAAGGACGGCGAACCACATCCCGCTTTGGGCTTTGATAATTCCTTCCATGCTCATCGTATTCGCCAGAATGGTCGGTACGAGCAGGATGATGACCATGGGTACTTCGTAGGAGATCATGTTTGCCACCATGCGGAAAGCCCCCAGCAGGGCGTACTTGTTATTCGACGACCATCCTGCCATGATGATTGCCAGCGTTCCCAACGCGCCGGCAGCCACGATATACAGCAGCCCCACGTTTAGATCCACACCATAGATTGTCGAGGCGAGCGGCAGGATGGCCCAAAGTATAATGACTGAAGTTGCCGCCAGCACCGGAGCGATGTTGTAGATGATCTTATCCGCTCCGGCCGGGGTGATGTCCTCCTTGATTACCATCTTGATGATATCTGCGACCGGTTGGATCAGGCCAAACGGTCCGATCCGATTCGGGCCCAAGCGGTCCTGGAAACGCGCCACGACCTTTCGTTCAACCCAAACCAGGCCGATATCCAGGACCATTGCGAAAACAATCAGTGCAGTGATACCGGCCAGGTATTCAAGAATATTCGCCAGTCCCATGGGTAAATGCCAGCTTTTTAGGATGCCGGTCAGCCAGATTGCAATAAAATTGATCGGATTGTTCCAAAATGTCATGAATTTCTCCTACGACTCTATAACACAACGAAAAGGCTGAGAGGAGGTTTCCTGTCAGCCTTTATGGTTCACCCTTGGGGGCCTACACCCATTCCAACATCCCTTTGCGCCAGGAATATACCAATCCGGCAACTAGGATCCCAATGAATAAAATGCCTTCCAAAACCACAAACAGCGGAAACTGCTTGAGGGTCAACGCCCAGGGAAATAGAAATACCGTCTCCACATCGAAGACCAGGAATACCAACGCGAAGATGTAGTACTGGGCCTTGAACTGTACCCACGACTCTCCTACCGTCTCAATGCCGCACTCATATGTGCTTTGTTTTATGGAATTGGGCTTGCGCGGCGCGATCAGCCGGGCAAACACCAGCGGGACAACCGGAACAATAATACCAATCACCAGGAAGAGCCCGATATATAACCATTCATTCTGCATAAGCACTCCAAAAACAATAAGTTGTCTTACAATTGCAGGACGTACAAATTTTACCATAAAGGCAACCAATAGTTACTTTCCCCAATCCTTTATTTGATGTTAATTTTGTCTTCATAATCCCAACCGTCGCCACGGACCTCATGACAAGGGTCGATTCAACCAAGGTCTCATGTCGGTTTTGTGATTGTATAATTATGCAATGCTGAAGAAAACATGTTAAACTGTGATCTGATTTCCGCTGAGGAGACAAATGCCCACTTACCCACCCGAACCCTTCCGCATCAAAATGGTCGAACCCATCCGCCTGCCCTCACCCGAGGAACGTCGAAATGCCATCCAGGAAGCCGGTTATAACGTCTTTGCACTCAAAGCCCAGGATATCTTCGTTGACTTGTTGACCGATTCCGGCACCGGTGCAATGAGCGATCGTCAGTGGTCGGCGCTCATGCAAGGAGACGAGTCCTACGCCGGGGCGCGTTCTTTCCAGCGCCTGGAAAAAGCCGTCAGCGATATTTTTGGCTTTAACTACTTTGTCCCAGTACACCAGGGACGTGCCGCTGAGAATATCCTCTCCGCCTGCCTGGTCATGCCTGGACAGTATGTACCATCTAATATGCATTTTGACACTACGGATGCCAACATCCGGGCGCGCGGTGGACGCCCGACTAATCTGGTCATCAATGAAGCCGGCGACCCATCCAACTTGCATCCGTTCAAGGGGAACATGGATATCGCCAGCCTGAAAGCTTTCATCGAAAAGACCGGACCTGCCAATATACCCTTCGGTATGGTGACTATCACCAATAATGCCGGAGGTGGCCAGCCCGTCTCTCTGGCTAACCTGCGGGCGACCTCCGAAACCTACCATTCTTTTGGTATCCCTTTTTTCATTGATGCCGCCCGCTTTGCCGAGAACGCTTATTTTATTAAGCTGCGTGAACCCGGATATGCCGAAAAATCCCCGCTCGATATCGCCCGGGAAATGTTTGCCCTGGCAGACGGCATGACCATGTCCGCAAAGAAAGACGCCATCGTTAACATCGGTGGCTTGCTGTGCATGAATGATGAGTCGCTCTTTCAGAATGTCAGGAATGAACTGATTCTTCGAGAAGGTTTCTCCACCTATGGTGGTCTGGCTGGCCGCGATCTGGATGCGATGGCAGTCGGTTTGTACGAAGGCCTTGACGAAGCTTATCTCGCCTATCGTCTGGGTCAGACTGCTTACCTGGCGAAGTGTATTAACGAAGCTGGCATCCCCACCATCCAACCGCCCGGCGGTCACGCCGTTTATATTGATGCAGGCAGCGTGGTACCACACATCCCACATGCCGAATTCCCCGGCCAAGCCTTGACAGTCGAACTCTTTCTGGAAGGTGCCATCCGCGCCTGCGAGATCGGTTCGGTCATGTTCGCCCACCCGGATCCCGATAGCGGCGAAATCGTCTACCCAAAGCTGGAACTCGTCCGCCTGGCTATCCCACGCCGCACCTACACCCAGAGCCACATGGACTATGTGACCGGAACACTGGCTAGGATTGCTAAACGCGCCAGAACACTGCGGGGCTATAAGTTCGCCTATGCACCAGAGCTTTTGCGGCACTTCACGGCGAAATTTCAACCACTTTAGCAATCCAGGATGTGCAAAAAAACACAGGTGATTTTCGCTGACCTTTCCCTCCCTGGGATGCCGTTCTGGATTGGAGAATGAACCAAATGGACATTTCTTTATGATCCCAAACCAATGGTATGCTATCCTTGAGTCCAATGAGATTAAGAAGGGGAAAATCTTAGCTGTAATTCGCATGGGTGAGAAGATGGTCGTCTGGCGCAACACCAGGGGTGAATTGTCATTAATGAGCTATAAATGTCCGCACCGCGGCGTGGCGCTCAGTATTGGCAAATTATCCAATGATCGCATCCAATGCCCCTTTCATGGCTTTGAAAAGGAACTGTCCAATCCTACAAGTGACCCCAACCTGTCATGTCAATATGGTTAATCGGGATAAAATTAACTGGTTCCTGATATACTGTTTCTTCAGAAGGATATCAAATGTCCAATAAATCCAATGTTGCCGTAGTGCGCACCCGACCAGAGAATGTTTTACAGGATTATCAGCGGCTATTTGAACTGGCGGGAGGTGCACAGTCCCTTCGCCGGGATGCCACCACCATTCTCAAGGATAATATTTCATGGCATTTCCCCATGCCGGCGGCCAATACTACTCCCTGGCAGTTGGAAGGCTCCATCCTCGCTTTGAGACAGGCCGGCTTTGACGACCTGGTTTGCGTTCAAAATCAGACTGTATTGACCAATGCCTTCAAGGGAGAAGATCTGAATGGGTATTTGCCCATTTTCGAACACTATAACGTTCCAGCCCTCTTTAACTTTCAGAAGAAAGAAATGGAATGGGTTCTTTTCCGGCCAAAGGCAAAAATGCTTGCACTTGACCACATCTACCCGGAAGGGATCTATATCCCGGATTATTTTCACGGCAAGAACATCGTTCACTTGCCTACCGTGAAGACTCACATGTACACTACCACGACCGGGGCCATGAAAAATGCTTTCGGCGGATTGTTGAGTAAATATCGGCATTATACGCACTCCTGGATTCACGAAACCCTGGTGGACTTGTTGGCAATCCAAAAAGAGATCCATCCTGGAATATTCGCTATGATGGATGGAACAACGGCAGGAAATGGTGCCGGTCCGCGTCTCATGATCCCGGAAGTGAAGAATATTCTCTTGGCGTCCGAAGACCAGGTGGCCATTGATGCTGTGGCAGCCAAGCTGATGGGCTTCGACCCGATGTCAATCCGCTATATCCGGTTGGCGCATGATCAAGGCTTGGGAACCGGGGATGTTCATCAGATTGACCTGGTCGGTGATGATGTATCGAATGAGAGTTGGAATTTCAAGATTTCCCGCAATACCCACACCTTCCTGGCCTGGCTCTCCTGGTATGGGCCGACCAGGTTTTTACAGAAAATGATCTTCCGGACTCCTTTTGTTGCACTGCCTATTTTTATCTCTGAGGCTGAACAGGATTATTTCTACTGGCCTTTAAAATATAAGCGGGTGACCAGGGAATGGCTGACCGGGACGGAATGGGGTCACCTCTTCCAACGCTATCAACAACAAGGGTATATGAAAGGCTAGAAACTTTACTGGGAAGTCAAAATAATAACGCGCTTGGATCCCCAGGACAGCAGAAGACGAGCCAAACCATGCCTGACACTAAAATAAATATTCCAACGCAAATCAATCTGGATTGGTTCATATCCTCCTAGGACCATGATTGAAGAAACGGACAATGGGGCGATCGTCCAATCCGCATTCCTGAAGACCTGATTTAAAAAAAGGTGAGCCTTGCGTGCAAAGCCAGGAGATGGGTAAAAAGAACACAGCAGCCCTCAGCTTGATATTCGCCATCATGCTGATGGACGTTATAGGCATAACCCTTCTGTCACCGGTCGCGCCTTATATCGTCCAAAAATACAGTCATGCAGCCTTGATGGTTACCATGCTTACCGTGCTATATGCTGGTGGACAATTCATTGCTGCCCCCCTGATTGGGAAACTCGGCGACCGCTACGGACGCCGTCCGGTGCTGCTCATTAGTCTGCTTGGACAGGGGATCGGCTACTTTATCTTCGGCATTGGCGGGGCCTTGTGGATTTTATTTCTGGGGCGGATCATCGGTGGCATTACTGGTGGGAACTTATCCACTGCTTCTGCATATATCGCTGATATATCCAAACCTGAAGAACGCTCCAAGAATTTTGCTCTTATTGGAATGGCCTGGAGTGTAGGGTTGATCCTCGGACCGGCAGCCGGAGGAATCCTCGGCCAGTTCAACCTCCAAGCTCCCGCATTCGCAGCGGCGGCTTTATCGTTGCTGAATGTGCTGCTGGGTATCTTTATCCTGCCTGAATCATTGCCCAAGGAACGGCGTGAAACTTCCCTGATGCGTCTCAATGATTTCAATCCGATCATTGCCATCTTCGAGATGGCCCGCAAACCTGGCCTGGGTTGGTTATTGCTTGTGATGGCTATGTTCAACTTCGCCTTCAACGGCATCAACAGCACCTCGACTCTGTTCGTGATCCAAAAATTTTCTGCTCAGCCCTGGCACCTGAGTCTGCTATTGGGATTGGCCGGCATCGCTGTCGGCATAACGACCTTTCTTCTGGTACCTCGTTTCGTTCGCCGTTTCGGCGACAATAAAGTGGCTTTGTCCAGCCTGTTCGGGCAATCAGTCATCGATATTTCAATTTTTTTCGTACCACTTTTCTGGCTGATTTTTCCTTTGAATATGCTCGTCAGTGCAATCAGTGCGTTCACTTTTCCCACTCTCACCACGCTCAGTACCGATCTTGTGTTGCACCGTGAGGTTGGCCTTCTGATGGGTGTGACAACCGGCCTGGGCAGTCTGATGAATATCTTTGGTCCGCTCTGGGCTGGAGTAATGTACGATCACGTCATGGTCGGCGCGCCTTATTGGATGGGAGCAGTTATCCTGGTATTGGCGGGCCTGATGCTAACCCGCACAAAAGGCGGAATGAAAACAATTACTGATTGATAACCACGATTTTTTGTAAGCCCCGATCAAATCAGAATGATTAACCCCTCATGAACAACGAGCAGGGTGACATTTCGTCGTTCTGCTCGTTATTATCTTCTAATGAAGGCTTAGGCTGTTTGCTCTGCCTGCTTCATTTCTTTAAAAGCCGTAATTGCTACTTCCAGCATATTTTCATCCGGCTCGCGTGTGGTCATGGATTGCAATGCCAGATTGGGCTTGACTATGAACTGCACAAAAGGATTCTTGATGTGATTGGCCGTCCAGCGCAAGTATTCGTAAGCAACCCCTACCAGAACCGGGATCATCAAAATCCTGCTGATGAGCCGCCATTCCAAAGAGAGCGGGCCAAGCAGGGTAAAGAAGAACAACGATAAAACCATTAAGGTCAGCAGGAAAGCCGTCCCGCAGCGGGTATGAGCGAGAGGAAAATTCGCAACGGAAGCCGGCGTCAGATCCGCGCCTGCTTCGTAGGCATTGATGGTTTTATGTTCGGCACCATGGTAGGCAAAAACACGTGCGATATCCGGCATAAACCCGATGGCCCAGATATATGCGATAAGCATCATCAGGCGGAGGATACCTTCAACCAGATTGCTCCACCAGGCATTCCAATGCAGGAAATGTTCAGTCAACCAGCCAACTCCCGCCGGTACGAGAAAAAAAATGGCGATTGCGACCAGAAAGGTTATGCCGAGTGTCAGATAGAGCGCCTGCCCTTCCAGTTTTTCTTCCTCACCGGATTGCAGGTTGGCCGAATCTGTCAACGCAAGTAGACCCAGACCGAGCGAATCCCACAACATGACCAGCCCGCGCAGGAATGGAATTTTGGCGATGTTGGTTTTATATATCCCGCTCAAAGGTTCGATCTTGGTAACGATCTTACCGTCCGGAGCACGCAAGGCAACTGCGTAAGCCTTCTGGCCGCGCATTAGAACGCCTTCGATGAGAGCCTGCCCGCCGTAAGAAATAAGTTTATCTTCCATAGGAATAATCCAGTATCCGGTTTCTTAAAAGAGACCGGTTTCCTCGCATCTAAATATTACGGTTTCAGGTTCAAAAAGAAATGGATATACGCATCTATGCCGCGGTACCACGTCGGTAGGTTTTGTTTTTCATTCGGGGCGTGCACATTGTCATCCGGCAGTCCAAATCCGCAAATTATCGATTCCACTCCTAGCAGGCGCTGCATGTCACCTACTACCGGGATCGAACCGCCCTCGCGTTTGAAATATGGTCGCTGGCCCCAGACCGTCTCTAACGCCTTCGCCATTGCCTGAACGCCCTGGTTATTCCGGTCGGAAATGGACGCCGGATTACCGGCCAACGTCTTCACTTCCCAACGTATATCTTTCGGGGCGTTCTGTTCCAGGTAATGGAGTAATTGTTGATGGACTTCTTTTGGGTCCTGGTCAGGGACAAGTCGCGATGAGATTTTTGCCATTGCCCAGGTGGGAATCACGGTCTTGGAACCTTCGCCGGTAAATCCTGAAAGCAAACCATTTACATCCAATGTAGGTCGCGCCCCCGTCCGTTCGTTGGCAGTAAACCCGGATTCTCCGTATAGCCCTGGTACGCCGGTCTGATCCATAAAATGGCTTTCGTCAATTGGGAGACGGCCCAGTTCCTCGCGCTCCTCTTTCTCAATTCGCGTACCCTGTCATAGAAACCCGGCAGGGTAACCCGCCCGTCTTTATCATGCATGCCAGCAATCAATTCGGCCAACGCATTCGCCGGATTGTGTACCACTCCGCCATACATGCCTGAGTGAAGATCATGCGCTGGACCATAGACACGCAACTCGAAATATGCCAAACCGCGTAAACCATAGGTGATGGTCGGATAGTCTTTTCCAATCATGCCCAAATCCGGATTGACTGCAAAATCGCAGGTAAGCAGATCGGTGTGGCTTGTAATGAAAGCTTCCAGGTTGGGTGAGCCAACTTCTTCTTCCCCTTCAAATAACCACTTGATATTAATCGGCATGCCGCCGGTATGGATAAGCGATTCGACCGCTTTAAGTGTCACGACAGCTTGCCCTTTCATATCCGAAGCACCCCGTGCGAATATGTCTTCGCCTATTACGGTCGGTTTAAATGGGCCTGTTTTCCATTCATCAAGTGGATCTATGGGTTGAACATCATAATGACCGTATATCAACACAGTTGGAGCGCCGGAAACTCCCAGCCATTCTCCATAGACAATTGGGAACTGGGCAGTCGGGAACAAATGTACTTTCTGCATCCCCAGGTTTCGCAGTTGCGTTGCCAGCCATTCGGCCGCTCTGAGAATATCAGGTCTGTGCGCTTTGTCAGTTGAAATGGATGGGATCGCGAGAATTTCCTTAAAAGTGCTCAGGAAATTCTCTTTCTCGCTCTTAGCATATTGCAGGGCGCTTTCGCGCGGGTCTGCCATGGGTACTCCTTCAGTGATATTCGAATCTATTGGCCAGCGGTCGGCTGGGAAGTCTTATCCAAAGCCCGGCGGGTAACGAGATACCAATTCTCAATCCCATTGAATTGGTCTGCAGACTCAAAGAGTGGTGCCGCCTGCACTCCTTGCACACGCTGAATCCACGGCATAAGTGTAGACCGGATAGTACAACAATAAAGCCGGAAGCTCGCGTGCAAAAATTACTTGGAAGTTGCGATACAACCGCGTACGAATGGTCGGATCGGCTACTACTCGCGCCTGTTCAATATATTCGCTGGCGGAACGGTCATCCCATTGGGAATAGTTCTGACCGCCTGTAATTTCAGCCTGATGCCAAAAAGGATATGGGTCCGGATCGTAAGAGCGGCTGAGATCTAAATCTACCAGGGCAGCCTGGTATGTCCGAGGTGTCAGGTAATCATTTATAAGGGATTCGTATGAGACAGCTTTTAGCTTCACATCAACGCCAATGGCCTCCCAATCCTGCTGAATGGCCTGGGCCAACTGGGTATGCAGATCATCGTCCGGGTACGCCATCGTAAAGGATAAAGCAACATTGTCTTTGGTACGCACGTTGCCATTCGGAGGAATCACATAACCGGCAGCCTTCAACTGTACGACCGCTGCGTCAGGATTGAAACTAATATGGGGGATGCCATCATAATATGCCCATGTACCAGGCAGGATCGGACTATCCGCTACAATCCCTTGCCCATGGAGCAATTTATCCACTATCCATTGGCGATTTAGATCAAGCATTAGTGCATTCCGGACGCTTTTATCTTGGAAGAACGGTAACTGTTTATCACCTAGATTAAGCAGGATGAGAGTCACACGCGGCATACGACTGGAAAAAAAGGACAGGCTCGTCTCGGCCAGCGCAGACGGAAGAACGTCTATGGTAATTTGACTGATACCAAGCACATCCCCGGCCTGGTAAGCAACCAGGGCTGCCTGCGAACTTGGATAATACCGAAAGACGATTTGATCTACGAATGGAACCTGTCCGTAATAGGTTTTTGAGGCGATCAGAACCAGGCCTGCGATCTTGCCATTCTCAAGCATCAAATGGTCAAATCTGTATGGTCCCGAACCAACCGGTGCCAGGTTGAAACCTGCACTTACCAATTGGTCGGGAGCGACCGTTTCCAACAGGTGCTTGGGTAAAATACCAAATGTCAGGTAATCCAGGAATGGCACAAATGGCTCGGTCAGGACAAATTTGATGTTTTTATCATTTAGTCGGGTTATAGTTACCCCATCCCAGAGGCTGCGTACATCGGGAGAATAGTCGGAAAATTGGCTCCTCAATAGATCGAGCGTAAAGAGTACATCGTCACTGGTGACTGGGCTACCGTCCTGCCAGGAGGCATTGCCACGCAGCGTGATATTGTAGACCGTTCCATCCGCCGAAACACCCCATGATTCGGCTAAGTCTGGCTGGGGAATACCGCGAGAATCAAATCTAATCAGGCTGCTGAAGAGCAGGCGGTCCACGTCTCGATCGGCTGGGTTGCCCAAGTCAAGCAGTGGGTTCAGGCGTCCAAATGAACCAACCAGGGCTTCCGTATAAATACCCCCACTCGTCGGTTTGGGCAGGATTGGGTTGGCAGACGGCTGTTGGGTGAGCAAGAGCACCGCCACAACAATCAGCGTCAGGGCAACAACCAGGATTTGCCAGCGCAATTTTTTCATGGGTACAAATTAAAGAAAGGCCGCTTTCGGGCACTTGAACCGACCGCTGCTGGCCTTTCTCGACAATACTATATTATTGGCGGGCAGATAGGATCACCAGAGTAATCGCCAACACAAAGAACAAAGCACTGAAAATAATGGTTACCCAAAAAAGAGTTTTTTCGATCCCGCGTCGGGCGGTAAAGACGCCCCCTGGGTCAGAACCTGTTAAACCGCCTAAACCAGCACCCTTGCTTTGCAGGATAATACTGGTAACCAGCGCGATTGATGTTAAAATCAAAGCTCCATCCAGAATATTGGTCATTAACAAGCCTCCAGGAATTTTAGCCGCCAAATTATACCTGCGATAAGGGTAAACCGTCAACCAACGCCGTTTACGGATATTTCGAACGAGGACGTGCGGAAATAACAATCTATGCACGAGCTGGTCATTAATCTGCATATGCATACCACTTATTCAGACGGTTCCGGTACATACGCGGAACTGGCGTGTGCTGCCCTGAAAACCGGCGTGGATGTACTCCTGGTCACCGATCACAATGTCCTGGTACAAGGCGGGGACGCTTATTATCATGAGGGGAAGAAACGCGTCCTCGTATTGGCCGGTGAAGAGATCCACGACCAGGATCGTGATCCGCAGAAAAATCACCTGCTCGTATTCGGTACTGACCGGGAACTGGCCTCCTTCGCCGCTGATCCACAAACCCTTATCAACGCGGTGTCTCGAATCGGCGGTTTATGCTTCATCGCCCACCCGGTGGACCCTGCCATGCCGGCTTTCGGAGAGACGGATATTTCCTGGGAGGATTGGAACGTCACCGGCTTTACCGGAATCGAACTATGGAACGGTTTTAGCGAACTCAAGTCAGTCGCAAAAGGGAAACTGGATGGCCTTGTTTATGCCTTTCTGCCGCAAGCCATCCCTCATGGACCGCTTCCGAAGACAATCCGTATTTGGGATGACCTGTTATCCAAAGGAAAGCCCGTGGTAGCCATAGGTGGCTCGGACGCCCATGCCAGGCATATGTCTCTGGGACCGTTGCACAGAACCATTTTTCCATACGAGTATCACTTCTCGACCATAAACACCCATGTACTTACGCCTTCACCGTTGACCGGTGACTTGGTCCACGATCGTAAAATGGTGTTTGGCGGCTTGGCTGCCGGTCACTGTTTTATAGGATATGATCTACCCGCCTCCACACTGGGATTCCGTTTCTCAGCTCAAGATAGGTATTCAAGCGTTATCATGGGAGACAAAATCACCATGGCTGGAACACTGACTTTGCAAGTGGAATTACCATCCAACGCTGAGATCAAATTATTCAAAGATGGCAAATGTATCCAGGCCTGGTATGGCGAAAATTTCGCCCACGTAACGAGCGAGGCGGGTGTTTATCGCATTGAGGCCTATAGGCATTTCTTGGGAAAACGGCGCGGTTGGATCTTCAGCAATCCAATTTATGTCGGAACCCCTGAGTAATAATTGAAAGCCCGGTATTTGAAACGATCACCTACGTGAATCAGAATCGCCCTCCCCAAAATTGCTCTTTTCGCTTACAATACAGCCCGTTTGAGTACCCGGGTATTTCCCGGGCAAAAGCCGCACACCGGCTTACCTTCCGCCCCCGGCTCACCCACGGTGAATGTCCGGGAGCATACCCCGAGGAAAGGAGGTTTTCCCTATGCGTAAGTACGAGTTGGTTTGTATCGTCCATCCTGATCTTGATGAGACCGCATTTAGCGGCATCGTTGAGAAGATCAAAGGTTGGGTTGTAGAAACCAGTGGTAGCGTGGACAAGGTTGAAGTATGGGGTCGCAAACGCCTGGCTTATCCAATCAAAAAGCAGCGCGAAGGTCAGTACGTATTGTTCAATCTCGGCCTTGAACCCACTATCACGGCTGTTCTCGAAAAGAATCTGCGCTTCCTGGAACCTGTAATTCGATACATGCTCATTGTTGTTGATTAAAAAGTATCGCCATCGATTTTATGTGCTTGCCTCCCGGCAAAGGAGTGAAAGATAAGTCGTGGATTGAACAAAGTCATGATTATCGGAAATCTGGGGCGGGAACCCGAAATGCGCTACACGCCATCTGGCCGCCCGGTGACAACTTTCACGGTTGCCACCAGTCGCTCCTGGAACACCGCCGACGGCGAACGTCACACTGAAACGGAATGGTTCAACGTCGTCACCTGGGGTAACCTGGCTGAGATCTGCAAACAATACCTTACCAAAGGACAGCAGGTCTACATCGAAGGTCGCCTTCAAACTCGACGCTGGGAAGACAAGGAAGGCATCAAGCATTCCACTGTTGAGATTGTCGCCACGGAAATGATGATGCTCGGCGAGCGCCGTGAGGCGAACCATATCTCTGCCGGTGAAGAGCCTGCCGCATCCGACGAACTCGAAGGTCAACCCGGGAACGAAGATGAATTCCCGTTCTAGGCCCTATCAGAATATCGTCGCTGATTCGGCTACCGCTGAACCAGGTAACAAAGAATGGAGTTTATGTTCTTATGGATCACCAAATGGAAAATGAAATGGAAGGGGGGCAGGAGCGTCGTTATTACGCTCGCCCCAAGATCTGTCAGTTCTGTGCCGACCGGCATATGACAATCGATTATAAGCAATCAGATGTCTTGCGTCGTTTTGTCACCGAAGAAGGCAAAATCCGCCCGCGCCGTCAGACCGGAACTTGCGCCAAACATCAGCGCGAACTCGCTGTTGCCATCAAGCGCGCCCGTCATATTGCCCTGCTTCCCTTCACAGGTCGGGCTTTCAACGAAGACCGCTGAAATTAGATGCCTGGATAAGGTATTCAAAGCGTTCTTCGTGGCACTTCGAAATTTGTGAACCAAAGTTTTTTCCATGGAAATACTGCAACACCCGGTTCAAGATAATTCAAATAGCAGATTTATCCCGCAGCACCAATTATCGGCGGAGTTTATGAACTTCGTTATGAGGTATTTATGGCAAAAAATAAGTCTCCCAAAATATTAACCAAAAAACATCTGGCTCGCCAGGATCGGGAACGCAGGCAGACAAGACTGATCAGCTGGAATTGCCATTGGGATCATAGCAATCGTGGTTCTGGGCATTGCATACGGACTCCTGAACGACACCTTATTCCTCAATTGGAGACCGGCGGTCTCTGTAAATGGCCAGTCTCTCAGTCTCCATGATTTCCAGGTTCGCGTACGGGTTACTCGTCAACAATTGATTGGTCAATACATGCAATATACGCAATTAGCCGAGATGTTTGGCATGGATCCGAACAGTGATCCACAAATGTCCCAATCCTTGTCACAGATTACTCAGCAGTTGGATTCTCCATCCACGATAGGCGGACAAGTCATTGATGACATGATTAACGATCTGCTCATCCGTCAATATGCCAAGGCAAATGGCATCACTGTCTCTGCGGCTGATGTTGAAAAAGCGGCTCAAGAAGCGTTACATTACTACCAAAATGGAACCCCAACGCCTTCTCTCACTCCAACAGAGTTGGTCTATTCCACTCTTGATCGCAACCCAATTAGCCATCATGACACCAACCCTATCGCCAACCCCCACCGAGACCCAAACACCAGCTCCAACTTCAACCCTGGCCCCAACACCTACACCCAACCTGACCAGCACGGCAACGCCCATCCCTAGTCCTGTTCCATCTTCCACTCCTTTTACCCTAAAAGGATACCAGGATCAATATCAAAAAACTCTAAAAAGCTACTCCGGGCTGGGTCTTAACGATACAGAGTTCCGCTTCATTTTCTTTGAGAGTGGTCTCTACCATGATCGTGTGCAGGCCAAGGTCACAGCCTATGTAGCCCATCAACAGGAAGAGGTCTGGGCACGCCACATCCTGGTTGCTGATGAAGCGACTGCCAAAGATATCAGCACACAACTTGCAGCCGGTGCCGATTTTGCCACCCTTGCCGCCAAATATTCCATCGACACTGGTAGTAAAGACAAAGGTGGAGACTTGGGCTGGTTCGCCTCGCGGTAAGATGGTCGCCGAATTTGAAAAAGCAGCTTTCTCGATGAAAGTCGGCGAGATCAGCCAGCCAATCAAGAGCACGTACGGTTATCACATCATCCAGGTACTCGGTCACGAAGTCCGTTCACTTACAGAACAGGAATACCAGGACGCGGTAACCGCGGCTTTCACAGCCTGGCTCCAGTCACAGCGCGCCAGCTCCAAAGTGGTCAGCAATAATGATTGGATAAATTTTGTTCCTACCTCTCCAACCCTGGCGCAAGCGCAAGCCAATGACAATGCCACTGCAACCGCCTACGTAGCAACCTATCAGGCCCAGGGCGGGACCAAGTAAAAACGGATTTTGCCCAATACAATACAGCAATGGGCGGCGATCGCGCCGTCCATTGTTGTTTATCCTCTACAGTTTATCGCGGGAAAACCTTGGCTATTTCAGGTATTCTTCGGAAATTTCATCCAACTTCAGGCTGATGATCTGGCTGGCAGAATCGCGGCCCATTGTCACGCCGTAGATCACGTCCGCAGCCTGTACGGTATTTCGGTTGTGCGTGATGATGATGAACTGCGTCTCTTTGCTCAATTCCTGCAACAAGTCCCGGAATCGGCCTACATTGGCTTCATCGAGCATGGCATCCACTTCATCCATCACGCAAACAGGGGTGGGCGAAACCTTGAGCAGGGAAAAAACCAGTGCAATTGCCGTCAGACTGCGTTCACCACCTGATAGAAGCGAAAGTCCTTGCTCACGCCGCCCGGGCAGCCGTGCCTCAATATCAATGCCGGTTTCTGTCAGATTTTCTGGATCGGTCAAGACCAATCGCGCTGCCCCACCACCGAACAAGCGATGAAAAATCAGATGGAATTGTTCCGCCACAGCCTCGAATGTTCTTTGGAACTCGCGGCGGGTCAATTCATCCAGCTCTGCAATAACTTGATGCAGATCGGCTTCAGCCCTGCGTAAATCTTCCATTTGTACTGTCAGGAAGGAATATCGCTCTTTGACCAACCGAAATTCCTGTTGTGCTTCCGGATTGATAGCACCCATGCGTCGCATTTGAGCCCGTAGATGTACCATATTCTCTTCAAGATCCGGCGATAACTCTTTTACAGCCAGCAATTGCTCCACCATCCCGTCAAAAGGCAAAGGTACCGGGCCGGAAACGTCACTGACATAATCAAAATCCACCAGACCAAAATCGTCCTCGATTTTCTGGCGCAAGCTTTCCAATGTCTCCTGCTTCCGACTCAGTTCGAGCTGAATCTGGTTATATGTCCGTTCAACACGTGCGAGAACAACCTGACCTTCCGCTTCCTTTTTCTGTAAATCCACTTCCAGAGCTTCAGAAGTTTCAAGTTCCTTCTCTGCTGGTTCAATCAGGTTGCGTAGTTCTTCCAAATGAGAATTAATGCCTGAAGCCTGACCGCGCAGGTTCTCCCTGGTATTCTCCAATTCCACCAGGGAATCGTCAATTTCCATCAGCCGATTCTCCAGAGTCGCCAATTGCAGCCGCAATTGGTCAACCGCACCCGTTCGCTCGGCAAGGCGTGCCTTAGCATCGTGAAGGGCGCGTTCAGACACCGCCAAACTCGTCGACCAGAACTTTACCTGTTCCAGATACTCATCCAGGGTTAAGGCTGTCAAAGTTGCAGATAGAGTTCGGAGAGACTCTTGTGACTGTGCTGCGACCTTTCCGTCGGCGGTAAGTGCAGCCACGGTCTGCTCCCGTTCCTTTTCTGCCTGAGCAATCTCGGACTCGACATCGGTTTTTTGGCTGATTTGCAGGTCCAATTGCAGCCGCGTCGATTCTTCCCGGACCTGTGCTTGTCGTTCGATATTACGGACCGATTCCAATCTGGCACGTTCCTTGCCCACTATATCCTGACGACCAGCTACGTTACCACGGGCTCTCTCAATTTGATCGGAAAGCTTCTGCAACTCAGAGTCCAACTCTGAAATCTTATGTTCGGTTTTTTCCAGGGATTCTTGCAGCTCGCGCCGCTTGCGGGGCCGCCCCAGCGCACCCGCTTTGGTCGGTTTCCCGGCCGACACCTGTCCGGTTGCATGGAAAACCTCGCCACGCACCGTAACTGCCAGGGAATCCCTTGGTAGACCGGTTAACACACGCCGCGCAGCCGCCCGATCACGGACGATCAGAACATGGCCGAGCAGGAGGTCCAAAACCGGGCGATAATCCGGGCTGGTTTTAACCAGATCAGAAGCCACACCTAGGCAATCTGCACTTTTCTTCACTTTGAGCGGTTCAAGAGGTGCAAGCCAATCCAGCGGGAGCAGCGCAGCCCGACCGGACTGGTCGGATCCAAGCAACACCATCGCTTGTTCAGCTTCCCTGCCGGAGTCCAGGAGTATGGCGTCCGTGAATTCGCCCAAAGCTGCCGCGATCGCCACTTCCAGTTCCGCAGGGACATCCAGCAAAGCCGACAACGCTCCACGCGTGCCTTCGAGTTTGGACTGTCGGGAAGCATCCAGGAGCGTCTTAGCCCCATTCGCATATCCTATTAGGGATTGCTCAGCTTGTTCCAGCACATCCAATTGCGCTTTGGAGCGGGCTTGTTCTGCCTGTCTGGCGGAACGTTCTGCCTGTCTTTCTTTTTCTTTCAATTCCAAATCTGCCAGTTTGTTCTGTGCAAGCTGTAGTTCTGTTTCAGCTTTTTGCAGGGTCGATTCTGCTATCTTCCGGTTTGTTATCCCCTCTTTAAGCTCTTGTGTCGCTTTCCCTGCCTCAACTTCCACGGATGCAATTGTTTGCACCAGGTTTTCCAGCTTCCCCTTCAGGCCTTCGTTACGGGAATCCAGTTGATCCAGTCGGGCTTGAAAACCGGCACGGCGTGTCGTGAATTCATCGATCTTCTGACGGGTGGACTGGATGCCCACCTCAAGGTGGGATTTTTCGACTTGTCGATCGTCCAGCGTAGCCTGTGCCGTCTTGGTTTGGATTTGTGCTTCGTCGTATTCTTTCTGCAGCTGTTCCGTCTCAGCCCTGGCTTCGGTCAGGCGTTCTTGGGCAATCTTGAATTCCTCAGATAAGCGGGATTGTTCATCCAGACTGGTTTGGCGGTTGTCCAATGCGGTACGCAGACGCTCGTCCAATACCGCCAGGTTGCCGCTTATGGTCTCTCGGCTTTCATGCAATTGTGCCGATTGGCGGTGCCAGGAATTTAACCTGGCCCGTAGACCATTCAAATGGTCACGGTAAGCAGTAAAGTTCTGGCGTACACGTTGATAGAATTCACGCGCATCAGTCAATTTCACTTCTTGAGCCCGACCAAGATCGAACGCATCGCTCAGGTCGCGTTGGGCGCGGTGCCAATGGAAACCGTACCACTCGAGCAGGAGCACACGCAGGTCAGCCTGTATCTGACCGTATTCTTGGGCGCGTGCAGCCTGTCGTTCGAGGCTTTTCAGGCGGGGCTCCAATTCAGCTAGGATATCGAGAACACGATCAAGGTTACGTCTGGTGGTCTCCAGACGACGAAGGGCTTCCTCCCTGCGCGTTCGATAGAGACCGATCCCAGCCGCCTCCTCAAAGAGACGGCGACGCTCATCAGCCTTGAGGGCCAGGGATGCATCCACCAGGCCCTGCCCTAAAATTGTGTAAGTACGTTCGGAGAGACCAGATTGTGCAAGCAGTTCGTTGATATCCTTCAGCCTGACATGCTGGCTGTTGAGTAGATATTCGTTGCGACCATCGCGGTAAGATCGGCGGGCTACGGCCACTTCGGAGAAATCCACCGGCAACCAGCCATCCGCATTATCAAAAGTAACCCCTGCTGAGGCCATGCCTGCACGTGGGCGTTGTTCTGACCCGGCAAAAATCATATCTTCGGTCTTCTTGGCTCGTAAAAGACTGTACGACTGCTCCCCAAATACCCAGCGAAGTGCATCGGCAATATTGGATTTACCGGAACCATTCGGTCCGACAATGGCAGTAATGCCATCGGCAAATTCGAAATTCGTTTTCGCCGCGAAGGTTTTATAACCATGCAATTCGAGGGATTTTAGTCGTAATGGCATAATGAGCTATAGGTTCAAGATTCGGATTTTTCGATGATATCTAAAGTTGCCTGGGCAGCTTGACGCGCCGCGGTTTGCTTGTTGCGCCCGGTACCATGCGCATATACCTTACCATTGATATGCACCTCAACATCAAACATCCTGTCGTGGTCTGGACCGCTGGATTGAAGTGTAACATACTGTGGAATGCCAAGTTTTTTTCCCTGTGACCATTCCTGCAACCGGCTTTTTGGATCTTGCAGGTCATTCCGCAGCAGGAACTGCTCGCTTACAGCTTCCATCATGGGATGAATGAAGCGCTGGATAACCGAAATATCGTTCTGAAGATACAGCGCACCAACCAAAGCCTCAAATGTCGCACACAGCAGGATATCCCGTTGGCGACCTCCAGCCTGATCCTCCCCATGCCCAAGTCGCATGGCAGGCCCAAGGTTCATTGCTCGTGCAAATTCGGCCAATTGCTCGGTGCAGACCAACGCCGAGCGCATACGCGTCAACTCACCTTCGGCCTTTTCCGGGAAATGATTGTAAAGCCAGGCTCCTGCAACAAAATCTAGCACGGCATCACCCAAAAATTCCAGGCGCTCGTTATCTTCCAGCGCTTCTGGGTGCTCATTGATATAGGAACGATGTGTCAGGGCACACGTGAGAAGGAGTAAATTCTTGAAAGGAAGTTCCAGCCGCTTGACCAAAGCTGCCGGAGATTCTTCTCGATCCCCATTAGGGGTAAGGTTCATCGAAGCCTCCCGGAACTCAGGGAGCGCCAGCCGCTTCACGAGGTCAAGCGGCTGGCGATCACATCGTTCCAAAATGATTATCGGGATGGATTGTAACCGGATTCAACCAGACTGACCAGCGTTTATAATAAAATCCACGCTTGATCGCAAGAATTTGGAAGCGAATGGATGCTTAGGGGGTTATTACCAATGATGTCAAAGTCGTAAAGCCATGCGGCCAACCTGCGCTAATTGGTTTCTTGAGACATTCAGACCGTGGTACCATAAAGAAGGTATTTATTGTGAAATCAACCCAAACCCTCACCTATAAACTAGGCCGAAAGCTTATTTGCCTTTATACGCAATTCCTGCTCAATATGGATGTTTATTGGCAAACTCACCTGCCTGCCGGTCCCAAACTCATTGTCGCCAACCATCCCAGCACCACCGATCCTTTTTATTTGTTGACCCTGTTCCCCCAACCCCTGAGTATGATGATCATCGATCATGCTTTTAAGGCGCCCCTTTTCGGTGTGATTTTACGGCTCTCCGGCCACATCCCGGTCCTTTCGGCTGACCGGCATGCCGCGTTCGAGACTGCCAGTCATCACCTGCAGGCCGGTCAAACGGTCGCCATCTTCCCGGAAGGTGATCTTAGCCCACGCCAGGGTGGATCCTTGCCTGCGCACAGCGGGGCAGCTCGGCTCGCCCTGTTGACTGGCGCATCGGTTGTTCCTATCGGGATTTATTTCCGGCGCGAGCGCGCCAGGCTGTTCGTCTCGAAATTTGCCGGTAAATCTGAAACCGGTTATTGGTACCTGCGCGGACCGTACGGTGTAACGATTGGCGAACCAATGCAGTTCGAAGGAGATACTGAAGACCGAATACGGGTTAAATCTATTTCCAGTATCATAATGGATGCCATTAACTCCCTTGCATTGGCCAGCCAGCGGAGGTTGGAGACCATAGTATAGATTTCCACCATAATTATTGAATGCCGGACCTGGACAATATACTCCAGGTCCGGCATTAATGTGAGATCACTATCCGCCGCGGATGTACCGTTCCAGGTGGGTGATGAATATTTGCTGTTCCGAGATGACCGTCCGCAATACATCGCGGATCGAGATCAGTCCGAGCAATTTTCCTTTTTCATAGACCGGCAAGTGCCGGATGCCTTTCTCGTTCATTAAAGCCATACACTCTTCGACAGATTGCTCGGCCTCGACATAGAGGACCTTCCCGGTCATGACCTCGCGCACTTTGGTTTCATCGGTTGGTCTGCCATGCAAACCCACCTTTCGGACGATATCCCTTTCCGAAAGGATGCCGTCAACCTTGCCGTGTTCGTCCATTACCAGAATTGCTCCGACGTTGTGTTCAGCCAGCAGAACAAGCGCTTCCTGCACACTTGCATCCGGCCCAACCGAATATACCATCCCCATCGTCCTGTCTCGTAATAAATCCTTGGCAGTTGCCATATTCTCCTCCGCGAAATAATAAGTCCTATATGACCAGTTTACTCTGAAAATATATTCATGTCAACCGGAGCAAAGACCTTCTCTTCCGGAAGCACCTTCAATTACCAGTTAATGGCAATTCTATTTGTTCATTTCTTAATTCCTTCTCTGGAATAAGCGAAATTCCTCAACCTCTCTGACCATAAGGGGTAAAACGAAATTCTAGGAGTCCCTACTTTCAGTCTTGAAAATTGCCGATTAAGGAAGGCGGGCTTTCCCGACATGATAAAATCAGATATGCATAAACCTCTGTTTATCATCAACAGTGTCGCGCCCATCCGTATCTGTGATAACGGTGGTTGGACGGATACCTGGTTTGCCGGCCATGGTCGGATCTTCAATATTGGTGTGTATCCTTATGCCGAGATCCAGATTTCAGTTTATCCCTGCGAGCCTCAGGAGAGCCGGATCATTATCAATGCTGAGAATTACGGGGAAAACTACGTCGTGGTGCCCGAAAAACATTGGGATAAGCACCCGCTGCTCGAGGCGGCGATTGAGTACATGCACACTCCCAAAAATGTAAACCTGGAAGTGAGCATCTTTTCTGAAGCTCCGGCTGGAGCTTCAACCGGGACATCGGCTGCAATCACCGTGGCACTCATCGGGGGGTTGGATGTGCTTACACCCGGTCGGATGACCCTTCACGAGGTCGCCAGCGTAGCTCATAAAATTGAGACCGAAATGCTCGGACAGCAGAGCGGAATCCAGGATCAATTGTGTGCGGCCTACGGGGGAATCAATTATATCGAAATGTTCCAATATCCGCATGCCTCGGTATCACCTGTTCAAATCCCTAACGCCACCTGGTGGGAGTTGGAGAGGCGTTTGGCGCTGGTCTACCTCGGAAAATCGCACCGCTCTTCGGATGTCCACGAGATGGTGATACGCTCGCTGAAAGATGCCGGGCCGGATTGCCAGCAGTTGAATGATCTACGGCACACTGCTGACAGATCACGTGATGCCCTCTACGCTGACGATTTTTCTGAATTGGGTGCTGCGATGATCGAAAATACCGAGGCGCAGAGCCGCCTGCACCCGGCTTTGATCAGCGACGATGCGGCTAGGGTGATTGAGATTGCCAGAGCTCACGGTGCGCTTGGTTGGAAAGTGAACGGAGCCGGCGGTGACGGTGGCTCATTGACCATCCTGTCTGGTCCCATTGCGCAGGCCAAACGGGCCATGCTCAGGGCAATCGAGCAGGAGAATCCAAGCTATAAGAGTATTCCAATTTATCTTAGTCGATATGGCCTAAGGGTATGGAAAAGAGATTAGAACCACCAAGACTGTCATCCACTCCTTAAGTTGGACGTCGCGGCATCTATTGCGTAAAACGTATGTTAAGGTTTTGCGAAACCGAGTCTCCCGACTCGGTTTTTATTATAGAGTAAAATGCCTGTTATGCCATCTTCGAAGCATCCGATCAAATCATTCAGCACGAAACTTTCAAATACCGCCACAACGACACGCGACGCCAAAACCGTTCTTTCCGGAAGGAGCAAGAAGGGCTGGGTCGCCCGCCTGCTGCCCTTCCTCGGGCCGGCCTTTATTGCCAGTATCGCCTACGTTGACCCCGGAAACTTCGCCACTAACATCCAGGGCGGTGCACAGTTCGGCTATGAACTGTTATGGGTTATTCTGGGCAGCAACCTTATGGCAATGCTCCTGCAAGCGCTCTCGGCAAAATTGGGCATCGCCAGCGGTAAAAACCTCGCCGAACATTGCCGCGAAAACTTCCCCAGGCCTATTGTCTGGATTATGTGGGTCTTGATGGAGTTGGTCGCCATGGCAACCGACTTGGCCGAATTTCTGGGAGCCGCGGTGGCGTTGAATCTGCTCTTTGGCCTGCCGCTCTGGGTGGCAGGACTTTTGACTGCCATCATTACATTCCTGATCCTCGGACTGGAACGCTATGGATTTCGCCCCCTGGAAGCTGTCATCACCGGGTTCCTGGCCATCATCGCAGTTAGTTACGTGGTTGAAATTTTCCTGGTAAACCCGGCTTGGGGCACAATCGCCCGCTCTACTTTCGTACCCCATTTCACCAACTCGGAGAGTATCCTCCTGGCAACCGGCATCCTGGGCGCCACTGTCATGCCGCATGCCATCTTCCTGCATTCCGCGCTCACACAGGGAAGGGTTGTGGTTAAAAAACCCGAGCAATTGCATCGTCTGTTTCACTTCGAAATCATTGATGTGCTCATTGCCATGGTTATCGCCAGTTCTGTTAATGCCGCCATGCTGATCACATCCGCGGCAACTTTCTTCAAGACCGGGACAAACGTTGGCACCCTGGAGCAGGCCTACCGGACTCTTCAACCGTTGCTCGGTTCCGCCGCGGAAATTGTGTTTGGTGTGGCGTTGCTTGCTTCCGGGTTGTCCTCCTCATCGGTTGGGACGATGGCTGGACAGGTAATTATGCAGGGTTTTCTCAACTTTCATATCCCGCCCTGGATTCGCCGGGTGGTGACAATTATCCCATCCCTTATCGTCATCTTCGTAGGTCTTGATCCGACTCGCACCCTGGTGATCAGTCAGGTCGTCCTCTCGTTTGGCCTGCCATTTGCCATCATCCCGCTGGTCATGTTCACTCGTCGAAAAGATATCATGGGGGTACTTGTCAACCGTTGGCTTACTACATTGCTGGCAGGCTTGTCAGCTGTACTTATCCTCGGACTCAATTTATTCCTTCTCTACAAGACCTTTTTCGGGAGATAAGCCTATGTTCAAACACATTCTCGTTCCTCTGGACGGGTCTAAATTGGCTGAGGCAGCTTTGCCTGCCGCATTCTCTTTGGCACAAACTTTTAACGCGCCGGTCACTTTGTTGCATATCATTGAGCAGGATGCTCCCGCCGAAGTTCACCGTGACCGCCATCTGACCGAAGCCAGCGAAGCCAGGGCCTATCTGGCCGAAATTGCCAATCGTGTTTTTCCTGCGAACATCAAAGTCGTTCTGCACGTCCACACTTCTCCGGTCGCGGATGTGGCCCGCAGCATCGTTGACCATTCCTCGGATGAGATCCAACCCGACTTGATCATTCTGTGTTCGCACGGGAACAGCGGCATGCACGACCTTTTCTTCGGAAACATTGCCCAGGAGGTGGCGGCAGCCAGCGGGACCCCGGTTCTGCTGATCAAGCCCGATGAATCTGTTGGGCCATTTCATTTAAAACATATCCTTGTCCCCCTGGATAATGAGTCAGTCCATGATAAAGCCTTGCCCACCGCCCAATCGCTGGCAAAAGCCTATGGAGCGGAATTAAACCTGCTCTGCGTCATCCCAACCCTGGGTACGCTTTCCGGTGAACAGGCCGCAGTCAGCAACATGCTTCCGGCTACATCGACGGCTTATCTCGATATCGCCGAAGAGATCGCCCAGGAACATTTCCAGGGCCACTTGAACGCATTCAATAAGGCCCATATCCGGGCCACGGCCGAAATTGCACGCGGCGACCCGGCCCCGGTCATTGCCAAAACCGCCGAAAAACTTGGCGCTGACCTGATTCTGTTTGGCACGCACGGTCGCGCTGGCTTGGATGCCTTCTGGAACCGTAGCGTGGCAGCCAGTGTGGCACGGCGTACCGCCATTCCGCTCTTGTTGATTCCGCTCGCTGAATAGGTGGTGCCATGAAAGCGATTCTTGTCTTTATTGATGGCACGATCTGCGATACACGCTCACGAAATCCGCTTATCAACACTCCTGATTTTTACCGGCGTGACCGGATACTAGCCGACCGGGTAGTACCAGGGTAGCATCGAAAGTCTAAACGAACTCTCCCAAAGATATGAGATTATTTATATAGGTGCGCGACCCGAATTCACCCATTCCATATACTGAGGAATGGTTGGAGAAAAATGGGTACCCAAAAGGGCTCATCTGGCTTGCTGAAAGCCAGATGGAAAAACCACGCCAGAGCAGATATCGGATACCAAATTCATTGTCGCACTGACTTCGCATGGTGGGATCGCCCGGCTTGGAATCCAGAAGTCCAATTCGAACAACCAAAAACGCTTATGCATGGTGATGATTATTGTTTATTCATCCAATCGTTGCCTGATAATGAATGAGGGGCTGAAACTATTTCAATATTATCGAACATCCACTCCCATCATCCTTGCCAGTAATTGGTGAAGCAGTAGGAACGGCAGAATCAGGATCGCGTGGATAACTCCACTCAATCCATAGATCAATGCCAGGGCACGTAAGAAAGAATTGAACGGTTTGGCCAGGTTCTCCAGCATCCACGGACCGGCTCCGGCCAGAATGGCAACCCCTAACAAGACACCTGCCAGTAATCCGAGAGGAAACCAGGCATGCCGATCCGAGGCAGAAGGCATCATTGTGCTGCTGATGGTAAATGTCAGGAAGAACCACAGCCAAAAATCAGACGTTTTCGGTACCGCCATCAGCCCTGACCAGAAGCCCCCCCATTCAGCCAGACGCACGAAATCCCATAACGGCAGTAAGTGCATCTGGTAAATTGCAACATATGCCACGACAAGGCTGCCCGAGACAAGCGGTGCAACCCCGATTAGTGCATCTCGAATAAAACCGCCAGAAGCAGTCTCAACGTAACCCAGGCGTAATTTGCCATTCGGCTGCGCTTGGGGAATTAGTGAGAATTTTCCCGTCTGAACACCAAGCAGCTTGGCCGCGAGAAAATGGCTGAGCTCGTGCAGGCAGACTCCCGGAAGGAAGATGAAGGCAAAAATTACCTGAGTAACGCCGGGGCGGCGTGTCAGGATCAGGAAAACAGCCTGAATTTCGCGGTGCAAAGTACGCTGCAGGAATACCAGCAAAACCAAAGCCGCCAGGAGCCACAGCAAGCCGTCGAAAGAGGTTAGTAAATTCATGGGATCAGTATAAGGCGAGCGGCGGACGACAGCGATCCTTGTCTGTCGTCCGCCGCTCAGTGTCGGCAAATTATTTCATCGCCGCTTGCGTAATTTTAACAAATTCATCTACCTTCAAACTGGCGCCGCCGACCAGTGCTCCGTCGATATCGGGTTGGCCGAAAAATTCGGCTGCGTTTGCGGCTGTTACTGAACCTCCATAAAGTACCCGCATTGCCTGTGCAGCGTCTTCACCATACATCTCTTTCAAAGCCTTGCGGATGTGGTCACGTATCACAATATTGGCATCCACACCCGTGGAGGCGCGACCCGTCCCGATGGCCCAGACCGGTTCATAAGCAATGACTACCTTTGGGGCAAATTCCACCTCCAGGCCTTTGAGTCCGGCCCGGATCTGGCGGGAAACAACTTCTGCCGTCCGGCCGGACTCGTACTCGGCCAGGGTCTCGCCTACACACACGATCGGTGTCAGGCCAAAGTTGTATGCCGCAACGGTTTTTTTATTCACTGTCTCATCCGTTTCGCCAAAATATGTTCGGCGCTCGGAATGCCCGATGATGACATACCTGCAGAACTCTGCCACCATTCCCGGGGCAATTTCACCGGTATAGGCGCCCTTGGTCTCCCAATACATATTCTGGGCGCCCAGGCCTATATCGGTGCCCTGTAGTAAAGCCGCCACCGCGACCAGTGACACGAACGGTGGGCAGAGCACTTTTTCCACTCCCTTGACCGCCCGTAGGGCCGGCGTCATTTCTGCAACGAGCGCCCTTGCCTCTGCAACGGTCTTATTCATTTTCCAGTTTCCAGCCACAAATGGTGTTCGCATGATTGTGAAGTCCCTCAGATATCTTCAATCCCAAAGGGCGAACGCTCATAATCCTCGTTCGCCCTTTGGGGTGATGGTTACTTATTCATTAACGCGGCCACACCGGGTAATTCCTTGCCTTCCAGGAACTCCAGCGAAGCACCGCCTCCGGTGGAGACATGCGTCATTTGTTTGGCGACGCCGGCTTTCTTCACAGCACTCGCACTGTCACCACCGCCAATGACCGTGATCGCACCGGATTCCGCCAACATTCTTGCCAGCGCAAATGTGCCTTCGGCAAACTTGGGCATCTCGAACACGCCTACTGGACCGTTCCAGACGATCAGTTTCGCACCCTTCAGGGTTGTTTTATATAGTTCCAGGGTCTTGGGGCCAACGTCCATCATGCGCCAGCCAGCGGGAATTTTGTCCACATCCACTGCCTTACTATTGGCATCGGCCTCGAATTTATCGGCTATGATGGCATCCACAGGCAGGATAATGGCCTTGCCAAATTTTGCTAAAATGGCTTTGGCGGTATCGATCGAACTTGCCTCCACTAGGCTGTCCTGCATATTCAAACCTTGGGCCGCCAGGAAAGTATTTGCCATTCCGCCACCAATGATGAGCTTGTCGCACTTCGAGAGCAGCGTCTCTACAACTAGGATCTTGTCACTGATCTTGGCGCCACCCAGGATGGCAATATAAGGATGCTCCGGGTTGGCAATTGCTCGCCCAAGATATTCCAGTTCTTGTTCCATCAGGAAACCGGAAACGGCTGGGAGGAAGTGCGCCACGCCCTCGGTCGAGGAATGTGCCCGATGCGCCGATCCGAAGGCGTCATTGACAAACACATCTCCGAGTGCGGCCATCTTCTTGGCCAGTTCCATGTCGTTCTTTTCCTCTTCGGGATGGAAGCGGGTATTTTCCAGCATGATGACCTCACCCGGTTTGATCGCCTTGGCCAACTTCTCGACTTCCGGCCCGACGCAATCCGGTGCCATTTTTACCGGGATGCCCAGATAACCGGCCAGGACTTCCGCCGCCGCTTTCAAGCTGAACTCGGGATCGAATCCGCCCTTTGGACGGCCAAAATGGCTCATCAGGAGCAGGGCTGCCCCCTGCTCAAGGACATACTTGATTGTGGGAAGGGCAGCCTTGATCCTTTTGTCATCGGTTACTTTACCTTCTGCCATCGGGACATTGAAATCCACGCGCATCAACACGCGCTTGCCCTTCAGATCGATATCGCGTACAGTTTTCTTGTTCATGCTGATTCTCCGGGTCGAAAAATCAATAGTCTCATAATCTTTTCGACTATGAGACTATTTGTCATTGCAGGCTAAAGGCTTTTCGCCATCAGCGCAGCCAGGTCGGCGGTGCGCACCGAGTAGCCCCATTCGTTATCATACCAGGCTACTACCTTCACAAAATTGTTTTCGGCTTTCCCAAGAACGCTCGTGAACGGCAGGTCGACGGAGGAACTATGCGGATCACCCTTGTAGTCAATGCTTACCAGCGGCTCATCCATGGCTTGCAGGATGCCTTTGTAACGCGGCAATTTGGCTGCATCTCTGAAAGCTTGGCGCAGATCGTCGGTGGTCGTCGGTTTCTCTAGCTCGGCGGTGAAGTCCACCACAGAGACAGTTGAGGTCGGCACGCGTAAGGCATAACCATCGAATTTGCCCTTCAGATCGGGGATGACCAGTGAAATGGCTTTGGCAGCGCCGGTTGTTGTTGGAATGATGTTCATCGCAGCGGCGCGCGCGCGGCGCAGGTCCGAATGCGGCATATCGAGGATCTTCTGGTCGTTGGTATACGCGTGAATCGTGGTCATAAACGCACGCTTGATGACATACTTGTCATGAACAACCTTGACTGTCGGAGCCAGGCAGTTCGTTGTGCAGGATGCATTTGAGACAACGTGATGGATCTTCGGATCATACTTGTCCTCGTTGACACCCATGACGATGGTCAGGTCTTCGCCTTCCGCCGGGGCGGAAATGATGACCTTCTTGGCTCCCCCGGCAGTGATGTGATTGACAGCACCCTTGACAGTCTTGCCCTTTTTATTAACCCCGTCTTCCTTGATGGTGAAGAGACCGGTGGACTCAACCACGATGTCAATGCCCAGGTCCTTCCACGGGATTGCTGCAGGATCGGTCTCTTTGAAGCCGGCAACCTTCTTCCCATCGATTACCAGACCATCTTCGGCGACTTCGACCATGCCGTTGAAGCGACCATAGTTCGTGTCATACTTGAGCAGGTGTGCCATGGTCTTCATATCGCCAATATCGTTGAAAGCAGCCACTTCCAGCGCTTCGGGATAGTAATCCCGAATGGCTTTCAGGACTTGACGGCCGATCCGGCCAAAACCATTGATGCCAACACGTATTGCCATAATATTTCTCCTTACGGGTTTAGTGTGATTTCAACGCGGTTGCGTTGTATTGTCCTTGGTGAGTGGTCCGGTACGCTCGTTATACAAAGCCATCAGCGTTTGGGCGAGTCTGGGAGCATCGTGGTGCACCAGATTGTCACGATCAAGCAGGTCGGTGCAGTAAACACGCCGGTCACGCGCCTCGCTCTCGTCCACGCGAACCCACTGGACCTCCCCTTCAAATTCCCCATCATAACACGAATTGCAGACAATGACATCTGCAAGTTCAAAACCGATCAAATCCTCCAGGGCATGGATATGATCGTTGGAATTATACTTTTCCGTTTCACCCGGTTGTGTGGCGATATTGGTCACGAATATCTTGACAGCCCGGCTGGAGTGGATTGCCTCTAGCAAATCCCGTACAAGTATATTTGGCAAAATGCTGGTATAAAGGCTGCCGGGTCCGATGATGATCATGTCCGCCCCCAGTACAGCCTGAATGACCGGCGGATAGGCCGAGGCGTCGTTCGGCTCAAGCCAGACCCGGCGCACACGTCCGGCCGCTTTGGGGATTTGACTCTCGCCCTCCACCCGCACCTCTGTCTCGGTCTGTGGCAGCCGCACATCCGCTACCAGCCTCACGTCGTGCAGTGTGGCCGGGAGTACCTGTCCGTGGACGGAAAGCGCCCTGCCCAATTCGGCTACCGCGTTCTCAAAACTGCCGGTAAGATCAGCCAGCGCCGTAATGAACAGGTTGCCAAATGAATGCCCTCCCAGGCCGTTTTCACCGCCAAAGCGATATTGGAATAATTGCGTCAGCAAGGCTTCATCATCCGAGAGTGCCGCCAGACAGTTGCGAATGTCACCCGGTGGGAGAATGCCCAGGTCACGACGTATTTTGCCGGAAGAGCCGCCATCGTCGGCCACTGACACAACCGCCGTCAGGTTGTTGGTATATTCCTTCATCCCGCGTAAAACCGTGGCGATCCCATGCCCTCCGCCAATCACGACCACCCTCGGACCGCGTTCACGCCGCCGGAAGTCCGATACTTGGTCCACCAGCCGCTTTCCAGGCTGCAGGAATGGCTCCAGCAGGGCTCGGTTCAAACCCCAAATTCCCAATCCGATCAAGCCCAGACCTAACGCTCCGAAAATGATAACGCGCACCGGACGCGCCAGAGATTGAAGCGAAAGGAAAGTTAGGGCCGGCAGCCACCAGGTTTCAGGAGCGGTACGGTAAATATCCAGCAGGAAAATCGACAGGCCAACGCCGAGGCAGGTGATCCCGGCTAGCAGGGCAAAAAACCAGCGTTTCACACCCAAACCCGGAACGAACCAACGCAACAGCGACTTTATCCTCCGCCGCACAGACAATAACCAGACTTCACGTTTCCGAGACATCACAGGGATAATAGCAGTCTTTGGGGGAATAGTCAATCTTGCCTGCAATAACCCTGCGCGACCATCCCAAAGAAGGAGAATTGGGTGATATAAGCAAATTCAAGGCGATCTTGGGATGGGAATCGAAGGAACCGTAGACGCCCTGGAAATACTCCTGCTCCACCCGGCCTGCCCTGAGCCTGTCGAAGGGCTGCCGTCGCCATCATAGAAGAAATTCCAGGTGGCCAGGGCTGCCCCGCTGCACGACCCGCTCCGCAAAACCACCTTCGCGAGCCGGTTCTCTATATTATATTCCTGGCTGCCCCTTGTAAAAATAGAACATTTGTGCTATAATGGCAACCTGACTTATCCCGTCCATGCTCACCAGGAGTAAAGATGAAACCGGTTTTCCCGTTTGCACGTGTTGGGTCGAAAAATTTTCCGCATTCTTTCCCGCCCTCATTTGTTTCTGAGGAATAATTCCTCTGAAAAAACCTGCCAGCCTCTCGGTCCTAAAAAATGTCAATTCACCCTTCCAAATCCGGAAAAATGAGCAAAAACTGCCTGAAAACGCCCTTTTCATGGGCTCTGCGATTCACTCTTTTCCCTGATTGTTCTTTTTTTGTTTTCAATGTTCAATTCCCCCCTCACCACCAGGCAGCAACATCATGTTTGGGGATCGGTAATCAGCAACAGCGTCCCCATTTGCCTGCCCTGCGTACTTGGCAGGGCACACCGCTGGTACCCCGCAGGGGCGAAGCGGTGTTGGGGATCAAAAATCCCCAATCCCCTTATTCGTTTTTTTTCGATACGAGGAACGAATAGCCGAGGCAGCTTTGAAATCCGTAATATAATCGAACCCGCTATCATTCCTTTGAACTGGTTTCTGTCTGGCAGGAGATCGGCATGTCGCAACCTTTTATATTGGTAAAACCTCTTCATATCCCCCCCCTTGACCCTGGTTTCCGGCCTGCTTCTCTCTCAAACCAGGCGTTTCGCCAGGCAGCCGCTGCCATTGGAGTTCCACTCGTCCTTGGATTGGAACGCAGCGACGGTGAAATCGGGCGCTTTGAGACGGTCATCTTCCCTGAAGGCCACCCACGCGCCGGGGAGGATTTGTATTACGTTGAACGCATCCTTAAATTCCTGCTTTGGCAACGCGGCGGCTGGAAGGTTTACATTGGGGGTCCGCACTTCATCGGTGAGTACATTCGCAAAGTATACGCTGCCAATGGCGGCCGTCAATTCGATTATCATTTCATGGGTGAACAGGTCTACGAGAAGACTTTCAGCGTGGTTTCGTGCGAGCCCTCCGAAGTACCGCCGGCCAATGAGTCCGGCAGGCAATTGGGCCGCCATCTGGAAGGTTGCCGCATCGGTTTTGACCTGGGTGCTTCCGACCGTAAAGTGAGTGCTGTGGTTAATGGACAGGCCATCTTCAGTGAAGAAGTCATCTGGGAGCCAAGAAAACACTCCGATCCTGAATACCATTATCGCGAAGTAATGGCTGCCCTGAAATCCGCTGCAGATAAAATGCCGCGCGTGGATGCCATTGGCGGGAGTTCAGCCGGGATTTACATCGATAACCGTCCAATGGTCGCTTCATTGTTTCGCGCCATTCCTCCGGAACGCTTCGGCGAAATCAGGAATATGTTCCTCCGTATTCGTGACGAGCTCGGCGTACCGTTGGAAGTAATCAACGATGGCGACGTAACCGCCCTGGCAGGCTCCATGTCCCTGGAAGATAACGCCATCCTGGGAATCGCCATGGGCTCGAGCGAAGCCACGGGTTATGTGGATGCGCACGGGCATATCCTGGGCTGGTTGAATGAAATGGCCTTCGCTCCGGTTGATTTCAGCCCCAATGCCCCTGCTGATGAATGGTCCGGTGATATTGGTGTTGGATCGATGTATTTCTCCCAGCAGTGCGTCTTCCGTTTGGCACCGAGAGCCGGGATTGCCATCCCTGTGGGGATTACCGACGCAGAAAGGTTGAAATTCGTCCAGGAAAAACTGGAGGCTGGGCATACTGGCGCTGCCCGGATCTGGCAATCTATGGGTATATACCTGGGATATGGCCTGGCCCAATACGCTGATTTCTATGACATCAAACATGTGCTTATCCTTGGACGCTGCACGTCAGGTCACGGTGGGGATTTGATCTTGGACAATGCTAAGCAGGTCTTGAAGTCCGAATTCCCGGCCTTGGCCTCGCAGATCAACGTCCAACTTCCCGATGAAAAAAGCCGCCGGGTCGGTCAGTCCATTGCTGCAGCCAGCCTCCCGGCTCTTTCCAGCTAAAAGGAGAGTGCAATGATATTCCACCTTCCAACCGCGGAAATATTTATCCCGGATGGCTTGCCGCCCGAACAGGCGCTCGCGCGCACCACCCATATGTGCATTGCTGCGCACCAGGACGATATCGAGATTATGGCCGCCAGTCCCATCTTGGATTGCTTCCAGCAAAAAACGCTTTGGTTCACTGGTGTGGTTGTCACGGATGGACGCGGTTCCCCTCGCGATGACCTGTACAAGGAATATTCCGATGAAGAGATGCGCCTCATCCGTATTAAGGAACAGAAAAAAGCCGCTGTCTTGGGCGAATATGCCGCACAGGTGCTTCTCGACTTCCCCAGCAAGGTCATCAAAGACCCTTCGAAATCGGAGGCAGTCGCCGATATCGCCGCCTTGGTAAGAACCGCCAGACCAGGATTTGTCTACACCCATAACCTGGCTGACAAACATGATACGCACGTGGCCGTAGCCCGCCGTGTCATCACGGCAATTCGCAGCTTGTCCGAAGCGGAACGGCCCGAAAAACTCTTCGGCTGCGAAGTCTGGCGTGACCTGGATTGGTTGGTGGATGAGGATAAGATCGCCTTCGACCTGAGCAAACACGAGAGTTTGCAGGCTGCTTTGCTTGGCGTGTTCGACTCGCAGATTTGCGGCGGCAAACGTTATGACCTGGCCAGCCTGGGACGCCGGCGCGCCAATGCCACGTATTTCGCCTCGCACGATGTCGACCTGATGATGGGTCTTTCATACGGGATGGATCTGACTCCCTTGATAAATGATCCCAACAAGAATGTGAATGAATACGTGCAGGAATATATCCAGCGGTTCGCGGCGGATGTAAATGCCCGCCTCGATCGCGCCGGGTGATCTATTCAAAAAATACACTTGACACACAAGGGAGCGGCCTGAACACAACTGGACCCTCCCTTCGCCATGTTATAATTTTGAGGATATCTCATCGATGTCTGGACTAAAATCTGGTCATTTATAGGAATTTATTTCTATCCGGGTTCGGAAATTATGTTTGCTTCCCACCGGCATAGGCATTCCGCGAGAATGAAGGAGCAATAGTTATGAGTGCGATTATTGCCATAGATATCGGCGGCACCCAGTTGAGAGTTGCTGTCTATCCCCTTGACAGTACCATCCCGATTAATGTTCAACGCGCTCCTTCACGCGGCATGGAAGCAGGCGTATTCGACCGCCTCACTTCCCTGATCGACTCAGTCTGGCCGGACGTGCCGGTGGATATCATTTGTGCCGCCGTACCCGGCCCGCTTAACCCTTATACGGGCATCATTATCGAAACCCCCAATATCCCTGCCTGGACGAATTATCCCTTGGCCGAGTTGCTGACAAAGAAATACAACGTGCCGGCTTACATCGGGAATGATGCCAACCTGGCAGTTATGGGCGAATGGCTTTATGGGGCTGGGAAGGGTCATCATGACATTGTATATCTCACCATCAGCACTGGGATTGGTGGCGGCGTGATTAGTGGCGATAAACTGATCGAAGGCTTCCGTGGCATGGCAACCGAGCTTGGGCACATCACTGTCCTTCCCGATGGACCGGTCTGCTCCTGCGGTGTCCGGGGTCACCTGGAAGCACTCGCTTCCGGCCCGGCTATTGCAAAATATGTTGGCGAACAGATTGCCGCTGGCAGAAAGTCCAGCCTCGGGTCCGCTTCACTGACCGCTCGCATGATTTCCGAAGCTGCCCGGCAGGGCGACGGGCTGGCAAAGGAAGCATTCGCACGCGCCGGAGAATTCCTCGGTCAGGCAACCGCGGATTTCTTGCATATGTTCAACCCTTCCATCGTGATCTTTGGCGGCGGCGTATCTCTTAGCGGAAACCTGCTGTTCGATCCGGTCAGAGACTCCATGCGCCGCCACGTCATGGACCGGTCTTACCTTGATGGCCTGGAACTTACAACTGCCAGACTGGGCGATGACGCCGGTTTGCTCGGTTCGTTGGCACAGGCCCACGTCAAACTCAACGAAAACGGGCATCCTGCAACGAAAGGAGAAAGATTATGGAACCGATGAAGTTACCAGGACCGAAGGCCAGGGCACTGATCAAGCGCGATTCAGCTGTCATCTCGCCGTCTTATCCACGTGGAGTGCCGTTCGTGATGGATCACGGACACGGCTCCGAGGTCTGGGATGTTGACGGCAACCGATTCCTGGATTTCGCTGCCGGGATTGCTGTTACAGCCACCGGCCATAGCCATCCAAAGGTCGTCAAGGCTATTCAGGAACAGGCTGAAAAATTCCTCCACATTTCATCGGATTTCTATCACGAACAGATGATTACGCTGGGGGAAAAACTGAATGAGATCGCTCCATTTCACGAAGCCGCTGTCTCGTTCATGACAAATTCCGGCACGGAATCCGTTGAAACCGCCATCAAACTGGCTCGCTACCATACCGGACGGACGAACTTCATCGGCTTTACCGGCGCGTTCCACGGAAGAACAATGGGCGCAGTCACATTTACAGCCAGTAAGCCCACCTATCATCGCGGCTTCTACCCGTTGATGAACGGCGTCGTTCACGCCCCCTTCCCTAACCCCTATCGGCCCGTCCTGGAGCGTCAGTCGGGTGAAGATTACGGAGAGACGGTTGTCCGCTATATTGAGTCGGAAATCCTGGGCCATATCCTGCCGCCCGAAGAGGTGGCTGGCATTTTGGTGGAGACTATTCAGGGTGAAGGCGGCTACATCGTCCCTCCTCCGGGTTTCTTTCCTGCCCTGCGCGAACTGTGCGACAAATACAAAATCCTGCTCATCGCCGATGAAGTGCAATGCGGTATGGGACGCACTGGCAAGTGGTGGGCCATCGAGCATTTCGATGTGGAACCGGATATCATTACCATTGCCAAGGGCATCGCTTCCGGGATGCCATTGGGCGCTTGTGTTGCCCGCAAATCCGTCATGGATTGGTCGCGCGGCTCGCACGGTAACACCTTCGGCGGTAACCCGCTTTCCTGTGCCGCTGCTCTGGCAACCATTGATCTGATAGAAAACGAATATCTGGAAAATGCGGAGGTTGTCGGAACGTACACACAGGATGCCCTGCAAGAAATTATGGCTCGTCACCCCTCCATCGGTGATGTCCGCGGCATCGGCCTGATGATCGGCGTGGAATTCGTCAAGGATCGCAAGACCAAGGTTCCGGCAGAAACACTCTGCAATCGCCTGATCGAGTTGGCCTTCGAACGCGGCTTGATCCTGCTCTCCTGCGGCAAGAGTGTCGTTCGTATCGCCCCGGCATTGAGCATTTCCAAGTCGGAAATTGACGAGGGATTGAAGATCTTCGAAGAAGCCTTGATATTGGCTGAAAAAGAAACCAAATAAGATCTACCCCGATTAGAATCCACCCCAAGCCATTTCAGAAGGTTGGGGGGATTTTATATAATATTCATTTGCACCGTAGACAGTTTTCATACACGTCTGCCTTGCCTAAGTGATAAAATCAAATCCACCATAGATCATCAATCGAAAATCAGAAATTAACTCATGCTTCCCGATTTCCGCGTCCGCCAACGCGATTACCTGCTCGAAATCGCACGTGCTCTTACCCAGGAACTTGACCTGGATAAACTGTTGACGCGCATCCTGCGTATCTCCATCGAAATGCTGGCCGGCCAGGCCGGCATTATTGCCCTCAAAGAGGCTGGCGGCTGGCGGGTGGTGGCAGCCCACGGTATTCCGGCGGCTTTTTTAAGCTACCTTGAGCCACTCCTGGCCGAAGAGAAAGCTGCCGAACTTAACCTTATCGAACTCAACCGGATGCTTAAGGAGTTGACCTACACTGCCAGCATGGGGTTGTTGAACGGTGTAGGCATCCCCCTCGCCACCCACGGAGAGGTCATCGGGGTCATCTTTATTTTCCGCAGCTATCCCGACCTGTTTTCGACCAACGATAAATTACTCCTGCAGTCCTTCGCTGATCAGGCTGCCATCGCCGTCTTCAATGCACGCCTTTATGGACAGGTGAGTTACGAAAAACAACGCCTCGATGCTTTGCTCGATTCTGCTGCCGATGGAATCCTGATCCTCAACGCCGACCGCACCATCGAACGCTGCAATATTGCCTTTGAACACTTGTATGGTCGGCCGCGCGCTGACATTCAAAGCAAGGCCCACGCGGATATAATCCGTTGGGCACGCCGTCCTGAGGGACTGACCCTTGAAGAGGCCGAGACTGCCGGCTGGCCTTTGACCTCCAATGCTTATTTATATGTTGAAGGTGACCTTGAACGTCCGGAGCCGCCCAATCTGCCAATTGGCATTACCTATGCCCCGTTGCTCGCCTCGGATGGCGCCCTGCGAAACGTTTTCGTTACCGTGCGCGATATCACCAAATTTCGTACTGCCGAAGAGATCAAGAATACTTTCGTCTCCATCGTCAGCCACGAATTAAAAACTCCTGTTGCATTGATCAAAGGCTACGTCAGTACCCTGCGGCGCGAAGATGCCAAATGGGATAAGAACATCGTCCGTGATAGCCTTGCCGTCATTGAGGAAGAAGCCGACCATCTGGCGTCCATGATTGAGGATTTACTGGACGCTTCACGCTTCCAGGCCGGAGGGCTGACCCCGAACCTTTCCGATATCTCTCTCCCGACCCTGGCCGAACGCTTGGCCGAACGCTTTCGAACCCAGACCCAGCATCATACTGTTGTGGTGGATTTCCCTGATAAATTTCCTGTCATCCTGGCAGACGAGGACCGCATTATTCAGGTCATTTCCAATCTTGTCTCCAATGCGATTAAGTACTCCCCCGGTGGTGAAATCCGCATCAGTGGCCAGATCCGGCCGGAACAGGTTATCGTCTGCGTTA
The DNA here is from genome assembly GCA_963806575.1 of uncultured Chloroflexia bacterium. GTDB lineage: Bacteria > Chloroflexota > Anaerolineae > Anaerolineales > Villigracilaceae > UBA877. Next base: position 96,623 of record CAWDYX010000013.1, read on the forward strand.
GCGACCAAGGCCCCGGGATTGATCCTGCCGACATCCCTTATGTATTTGATCGCTTCTATCGCTCCGACAAAGCCGTCCGCAAGACGAAAGGGGCTGGCTTGGGACTGTATCTCGCCAAGGCGATTGTCGAGGCTCATGGTGGGCGAATTTGGGTGGACCCGCAACCAGATTCAGGTGCTAATATCTGCTTCTCGCTGCCGAGGAGATGAGGTTTTTTGGGAATCGTACTGATCACGGGAAAGCCAGGGAAAGCTGAACGGATGTTAAGTATATGGATGCCTCAACTTATCCAAAGTTGCTTGATTTTTTGAAGTAAAATAGGCCGGTTATTATTCAACAATCCAACCTGAAGTCGGAAAATAATCTATGCCCCCACAAAAAACGCAAATCGCCTGCCCACGTTGCCGGCAACCTATCGTTGCCCAGATTGAACAGCTCTTTGACGTTACATCCGATCCTGGTTCCAAACAACGATTACTGGGCGGTGTCTCCAACTATGCTGTCTGCAAGAGTTGTGGCTATACCGGTCCGCTGGCAACCCCGATTGTCTATCATGACTCCGATAAGGAACTTCTGCTTACCTATTTTCCTTCCGAATTGGGTATGCCGGTCAATGAACAAGAAAGGCTGGTTGGCCCACTCATCACCCAGGTCACAAATCAGTTGCCGCCCGAAAAGCGCAAAGCTTACCTCCTTCAACCGCAAGGTTTCCTGACCTACCAAAGTCTCATCGAACGCATCCTCGGAGCAGATGGTATCACACCTGAAATGATACAGGCTCAAAAGAAACGCGTTTCGCTGGTCGAGCACTTGCTCGGTGCTCCAACACCTGAGGCGCGTACGGAAATGATTAAACAGGAAGCCGCTCTTCTCGATGCCGAGTTTTTCTCCATTTTCAACCGGCTTATGGATGGTGCCACTGCCAGTGGTCAGGAGCAATATATCGCCCAAATGGATGCCATCCAGAAACAACTGTTGTCTGAGTCGGATTATGGACGAAAAATATCTGAACAGGCCAACGAAGTCCAGGAAGCGCTTAAAACTCTTCAGGCGGTTGGAAAAAACCTCGACCGCGAAAAACTGCTCGATATCCTTATTGCAGCCCCCAACGATGACCGCCTAAATGCCTTGGTCAGTTTGACACGGCCCGGTCTTGACTATATGTTCTTCCAGTCTCTAACCGAAAGAATCGAGAAAAAGGTTGGTGACGAACGGAGGAAATTGGAAGGGTTGCGAGAAAAACTGCTGGAGATCACCCGCCTGTATGATCAGCGCGCCGAGAAGGAATTCAAACGCGCTAATGATCTTCTTAGAACCCTGCTTGCCTCAGATGACATCGAGCAGGCTACGGCCAATCACATCCAGGAGATCAATGATGCTTTTGTCCAGGTGCTGAACCAGGCCCTCCAGGAAGCCAATCAGAAAAATGATGCAGAGCGCATGCCAAAGCTTCAACAAATTGTCGCTGTGTTGCAGCAGGCCAGTACCCCCCCACCTGAATTGACGCTCCTGGAAGAACTTCTCGACGCGCCTGATGAGGTCGCTTTGAACAAAATGCTCGAACAGCACTCTGAGGAAATTAACCCCGAGTTGGGTTCCATCATTGCCAATATTCTGGCGCGTAGCGAGGAACAGGCGGGAAACAATCCTCAGGGCGAGGAGGCCCGGACCATCGAAAAGCTTCGTAGTCTTTACAAAATGGTTCTCAAATTCACTATGAAAAAGAGCATGAAATGAGCAAACTCCCCGCTAGGTTCGATAAGCGGGGAGCTTTCTATTTATTTCTTTTTGCATTTACTCCATTGGTGGATTTTCTAGCCTTATGCCATGTCCTCGGACGGTAATGATATAGGGATGTACCGGGTCGATAATGGCAATCCGGTCGCGCAAACGCCTTAAAAGCGCATCCAGCGCCTGGTCTGAAACACCAACGGCCTGTTCCTCACCCCACGCATTCGTGACCAGCTGCTGGCGGTCTACTACTTGGCCCTGGTTCTCGTAAAGAACACTTAAGACATGAAATTGCAGGGCAGAGAGAGGTGGGTCTACCAATCGGTCCTCTACCCAGACCCGCCGGGATCGCATATCCAGCCGTAATCGTCCAGGCTGGGCTTCGCCTTCGCTCAAGGGGATTGTTGCGTCCGATGTCAGGAACAGGAATTGTTGTGCGAGAGCAATTTGCACAGTATCACCATCCTGCAACAACACTTGCCCGATTACCGGATCACCATTGCGATGTGTACCATTCTTGCTATCCAAGTCTTCCAATAGCATTCCTTCAGGAGTGGGTGTAATTCGGGCATGGAAACGCGACACCATCCTGTCCGCAACTACTATCTCGCAAGTTGCTTCTCGTCCAACTAACACAGGCTTGTTTAAGGTCCAGCGCTGGCCTTTAAGTGGACCATTTTGTGCAATCAATAAGGGCGACTCTGTCAGATTCCCTTCCATACTTTACTCAATCCTCGCTTATCATATTATACAACAAGAGGGTAAAAGGCGCTTATAATATAATAAGATTGAACGGATTTGCATCGCTGGCACACAACGCCGAAACCACTGCCAGCCACTCACTGCCTTTTCCCGTTCACATCGAATCGGAAGTATATGCCTGTCGCGCTGAAATCCGGAGAAGTACTGCGCGGCCGTTATCGGATTCATGAGCGCATCGGTCAGGGAGGCATGGGTAATATTTACCTTGCTGATGACCTCCGTCTGGAAGGACGTCGTTGCGCCCTCAAAGAAGTCGAGCACGACCGCACAGTACCAAAGAAACTACTCAAAGAGGCCCGCCAGCAATTCCTGCATGAGGCCACTGTATTGGCGCGCTTGGATCACCCAAACCTGCCTAAGGTATCAGACTTCTTCTCCGTCGGTCCTCGCGACTATTTGGTCATGGATTATATCCCTGGCAAGGATTTACGCGCCATGATGCTCGAAACCAAACAGAACAATACCTTTCTGAGCGAAGAAAATGTTCTTGGCTGGGCCAACCAGTTGGCCGAAGCCCTTACCTACTTGCATGGCCAGACTCCTCCTCTCGTCCACCGGGATGTCAAGCCATCTAATTTAAAAATTACTCCAAACGGTGTGCTCAAATTGGTAGATTTCGGACTCGTTAAAGCCCTCGTCCCTGATGAGATGACCATCACAGTCATTCAAGGACGCGGTACTGCCCTATACACTCCATTGGAGCAATACGGCGGTGATGGTTTACACACCGACATTCGCAGTGATATTTACGCCTTTGGTTGCACCCTCTACCATTTGCTGACGAACACCCCCCCTGTCGACGCCCGTCAACGGTTTCTTCACCCAGAAAGCTTACCGCAACCGCGTAAACTCAATCCAGCCATTAGCCCACGCACTGAGCGCGCCATTTTATGGGCCATGGAACTTCATCCGGACGATCGGCCAGGAACAGCCGAGGAACTTCGCCAAACCCTGGTTGGGACACGTGAATTACCTGTCCGGCCGCAGGTACAGTTTCGTTCCAAGGCCTCAGTTCTTGATCATTTACGGGGAAAAACGGAGCAGGTTCTCCTTTGGGCATCCGTTGGATTACTGGTCGTTAGTCTGGTCGCTTCCTTAATTCCTTAGCTCGCCGGTACCAGGCATACGCACTGCCAAAACCAGCTGATCCGCCAAGCAGAACCACCCCCATCATTCCCGACCATCCACTCTTATGAAGAAATTCTACCGCACCTGGCAAGCGTATTGCCAGGTATGTATACGCCAGTAACCCGCCCAAAACAACACAAATTGTCCACCGTACTCCCCAAACAGTCCCTGCGAACTTGGTTCCCAACCAAAAACCTAATAGTCCATATAAACACAGGAGCAGGACGGTTGACAACCAGCCGGTAAAACCCGGATATCCTTGATTTAAAGGTGTAGAAGGAATGGCAGTGGGAGTTGCTGTTACAACTACCACTGTAGGTGTCGGCGTGAACTCAGGGATTGGCGTCGGCGTGACAACTATCACACTCGATCCTTGGCTGGTGATGGTCAATTGTAAAACAACCGAGCTGATTGCCGGATCGCTGGTGGCACTTATCTCGAGCAGACCTGGACGATCAATACTGAACGAAGCTTTTGCAACTCCCTGGGTCGTGGTCGAGTCGATTTGTTGGACAACCCCTCCTGCACCATTCACTGCAACCTTGAACTGCACCCCCGTTCCGTCCGGAACTGGGTGTCCATTATGGTCTACAATGATGCCCGTTCGTACCGAAACGGTATCACCGACTCGGAAATACGGTGTGGAGGTTGGTTTCACAGTCGTCTGGGTACCTGCTTCCGGCGTAGGTACAGATGGTAGCTCTAGGGAAAGATCAATAAGCTGGGTAGGATCGGGCGCTGTTGCCGAGAGCAGGTCATATCCAATACCCGGCACAGAGACAGGCAATGTCCCGGCTGGGGCAAGTTCCCGAAAAAGCAATCTCGCAGCCACTTCCACAAAAGGTGCGGACTTACTATATAGGCAGTAGTACGCACTCACCTTGGAAATATCGGTGGCGTCCAAAAAATAAGGCGCATTGAACGCGAAAACGATCACATGCTTATCACGTAAAAGGTCCTGACGTTCGGAAAGGAAACGGCGTAAGATTGTGGTCTGCGCTTGTCCAGGCTCGGCATCCAGCATATTGATAATCACCCAATTCGTCTGACGCAGTGAGTTTTCGAGTTCCTGGTTTCCGGAACCCCCCACAAGGATCGCTGTGAGTGAATCAAGGGAATAGGAGATCAGCCGCCCGGCTATAACCTGCCCTCCAGCTTGGGAACCGTATAGACGCAGGATCGCATTTTGCAGGGAATCGACTGTCAGCATTGGCTCTGCCTTACACGTACTGCACTGCTGTCCAGGCCGTGTATCCGTCAGAAAGACAATGTGGTCGTTTACCACTGGTGGGGAAGGTAATACTGTTTCCAAATCCAACTTATCCGGGCTGACTAATGTTGCCGATTGCCGTGCAACTTCGAAAGTAATGGCTTCGGACTGATCTAGCTGCGCCAGCCCGGTTTCTGGTGGTGTAACTTCGCCTCCTCCGAAGCTGCCATAAAGGCGATATTTTACAGTCAATATACGCGAGACTGCGTCGTCGACGCGCTTCGCAAAAGCCGAATCTGCACGATATTTTTGGTTGAAAAAAACCATCGTCTGAACCACAGAAGTGTAATTATCTTTTGCATCAGTGGAAATAATATTCCCCATATTTAGCATATCATTGCCGGCTAAAAAGGCATCTAGTGCCACCAGGCGCGATTGGAAAGATCTTCCACTGGGATCATAGAATTGACGCACCGTCTGACTTCCGAGGTCATCGCTGACCATTAATCCCCCAGCCTCGTGCCAGGAGGAAAAAGCCGGGAGAGACAATATCTGTGAAAGCGCCTGTGGGTCTAGACTGACCGGACGAGTTGTGGAACGGATATTGCCTTGGAATCCTTGGTAACGGATATGCGAAACAAGCAAACCGTCCGCAGTGCTTTGCGGATTTTGGGCATTTCCTGTTACAGCGAAAAACGGAGCCAATTCGATTTGTTTCAACTGCTCCAAGGACTTGCGAACTGTTGCAGGTTCTCCTCCCGGCGGGCGGTCAGCACTACCACGACCGGGGAAATGATCGGCAACTACTAGTATCCGCCCATTACTTCCGATGTGAAAACCTTTGATATATTCACTCCCCATCGCCCCCACCCAGTATGGATCACCGCCAAACACGTTGGCATCCAAACCACTCGACAATGTGGCTTCAGGCGATTCGAGCACATCCAGTGATGGCCCAAAGTAAAGATTAAAACCGACAGCCGATAATTCCTGACCAGCTACCAGACCGACCTTTTCTGCCAGAGACGGATCCCAAGTTGCGCCTATAGCCAACAGATCGGGGAGCGGTGTCAACCCGTTGAGGATCTGGTCATTTGGATAGCCATCCCCTTCCTGGGAAATGCCCACTAATAGAGGAATGTAGTTTGCTGGAGTAGCTGTGGGCGCTGGCAGTGCTGTAGGTGTGCCGGCCTCTGGAGTGCTGCTGGGCCGGCTTAACGAAGCTTGCCTTTCTGCATCTTGCAGTTGAGCTACCAACTGGTAAGCGGCTGTAACAGTATCCGGTGCGGCGAGAAAATTGTCATTTTCGGCGCGCAGTACCACCCCACCAATATGGTAACGTGTTATCAAATCATAGATCTGGGATTTCTCGTCCGCATTTGGACCGCTAAAGGCCACTAAGAACAACTGCCCGATCCTTTCCTCCGGGGTCATCTTATCTAGCATTTCTTGTACGGGCGTCGCCGGTAAATTCCCCTGAAAAGCTCCTGCGGCGTGCACGGATGCCGCCGGGCTAACGGAGAATATTAGTGGAATTATTATAAATATCACAAGGATACGTCGTATCGTCATTGTTATTCGCGCGGTTTGAGTTGTCCCAAAAAGATCAGTTGCTTCTCCCCAGCAAGCGTAAAGCTAGCCCAGGGATGTCGGTGAAAATGCCATCCACGCCCAGACCGATCATTCTCATTAAATCTTCTTCAGCATTAACTGTCCAGACGTGGATGCGTTTTCCTGTAGCGTGAACACGATTGATCAATCCGGCGTTTACATCAGCCAGGGTTGGATGCAAGGCAAAATAATCACTGCGCCAGCTGAAGGTGCGTCCCCAGAATCCCAGCCAACCAGACATTGTGAGGAGTCCACGTGGGACTTCTGGTAGAAGCAAGCGCGCCTTTCTTAAATTTCGGGTAAGGAAAGATGAGAATAAAGTGCTGTTCTGCAAATTGTGTTTCTTGACTAAGTCAACCACTTTCGCAACCAAGTCATCTCCTGGCGTGGCATAATTAGTTAGTTCGACATTTATATTTAAGAGTTTTCCGAATATTTCGAAAACCTCATCCAGACTGGGAATCCTTTCACCCCGGAACTGCTCCGAAAACCAGGTCCCCGCATCCAGACCCTTCAACACAGCAAACGGAAGTTTGGAAACATTACCGGTTCCGTTCGTAGTTCGGTCCACCGTCTGATCATGGAGAACAACGACCTGTCCATCAACCGATAATTTAACGTCTAGTTCGATGGCATCTGCTCCTTTTTCGGCCGCCAGTTTAAAGGCTGCCAGTGTGTTTTCCGGAGCATGCCTCCTATCACCGCGATGTGCAATCACGGCTGGGCGAGGGATATCCGTCCACATGGTTAGATATCAACAAAATAAGCCTGCGCAGAACGGTCGATCATTTCCTTGTCCATGGCTGGCTCAATCGCCTGATACCGGGCAATGTCAAGAATTTGGTCGCATAGGTCACGTGGATGTGAAGCGCGTAGTTTTCGATTACGTTTGATGTAGAATTCCTGGAGTAGGTAGGCTAAGGCCGGGTCACTGTATGGGATGCCTTTCTGTTGGGAGACACGCCTGAAGATTTCACGATAATCTTCATAGGAAGGATCGCTGATTTCAATCTTGTGACGTAGGCGCCGCAGGAAAGCTTCGTCCACCAGGTCACGCGGCGGCAGGTTGGTGGAAAAGACGACCAATACATCGAATGGAATTTCAATTTTACGACCGGTGTGAAGGGTCAGATAATCAACACGGTTCTCCAGTGGGACAATCCAGCGGTTCAGAAGGTCGCGCGGCCGCACTTGCTGCCTGCCAAAATCGTCAATTAGTAGAATCCCGCCATTGGCTTTAACCTGGAATGGAGCTTCATAAAATTTGTGCGTATCGTCAAAAACGAGATCAAGTCCTTCCAGTGTTAACTCACCTCCTACCATGATGAATGGCCGGCGGATCTTGATCCAGCGTGTATCACGTCGCCCTCCGGAGCGCAACCCACCGGTGCCATTCGGTGTGGAATTTGACGAAGAGACTCGTTGGTGATTGACCGAATCATATAGTTTGACAACCTGCCCATCCAGGTAAAGTGCATAGGGAATATACATTATTTGACTCAAGACAAGGTTGCCAAACGCTTTGGCCACGCTGGTTTTCCCATTTCCAGGAGGACCATAAAGAAAAATGGATGTGCCTGAATTGAGCGCCGGACCAAGTCGCTGAAAGGTCTCTTCCGATAGAACCAAATGAGAGAGAATCTGGCGCATTGTCCGACTGGTTATCGCTACACGTCCACGACTCTGCCGACGGATGGATTCGTTATACATCTCAATCGGGACGGGGGCTGGTCCAGCATACTGGCTGCGATCCAGAGCCTCGCGGGCACGCACCATTCCGGCACCAGTTATGGCGTACATGTACGAGCCTTCACCCAGACCCGCTTGAGAGGATTTGACTTCGATAAGTTTTTCGCGCTTGAGTGACTCAAGAATTTGATCCACGATTCCTGCAAAAGGCAGGGCAATTTCTTCGGCTGTTTTAAAACCGGTAAGGTATCCCTGATAATAAAAGATTTTCAATGCTAAATCCTGCAGCCACAGCAAAGATAGACCGGTATCCTCCAGTCTGGATATTGCTGGTGGGAAAAAAGACGTACCCGCGACCGTGGTTTCAGGTCTTGGCAGAACAGTCATGGCAACCTCCCGCTCGTTGATTTTCCTGATTATAGCACGCGGGGTTTCTTTCAGTCTTACATTTCGCTTATAATCTAGCTATGAAACTTTCTGTAATAATTCCTATTTATAATGAGGCCTCGACCATTCATACAATTTTAACTCGCGTTCTCGCCTCTGGCCTTGCCCATGAAATTATTCTCGTGGACGATGGCTCATCTGATGGCACCCGTGATTTGCTTGCACAATGGGATGGTCATCAGGGCATCCACGTTATCCTTCATGAGCGGAACCAGGGCAAGGGCGCAGCTGTCCGTACAGGCATCACCGTAGCTACTGGTGAAATAATCCTTATTCAAGATGCTGACTTGGAATATGATCCGCGTGATTACCCTGTATTGATCACGCCAATTGAAGAGGGTTTGGCGGATGTGGTCTACGGCTCACGTTTCTTGGGGGGACCACGCCGTGCGGTTATGTTCTGGCATATGATTGCAAACAAACTGCTTACCCTCGCAACCAATCTCCTCTATAACACCATCTTGAGTGACATGGAGACCGGCTATAAGGTCTTCCGCCGTGAAGTGCTGCAAGGGATTAAATTGCGGGCCAATCGCTTCGATTTCGAGCCTGAATTCACCGCTAAAATACTTAAGAGGAAAGTGCGTGTTTATGAAGTGCCAATTTCATTTAACCCTCGCAACTATGCAGATGGAAAGAAAATCACCATGAAAGATGCCTTTTCCGCCGCTTGGACTTTGCTGAAATACAGGTTTGTGGATTAACCAACTGGAAACGATTCCCATAGCTGCGCGGGAATCGTCTTTTTTTCTTCCTCGATCAAGATACAGAAAATGTCCCGCGGGTACGGGTAAATCAATCCGGTTGAATGATGAGAATCTGCGGGACGCAGCCCAATATCAATTTCTCATCTTTTATAAAAATTCGTTCTGCCTATTTCTTTATGAGTTGAACCTTTATATATTAACGAATAGGCCATTATTTTATGCAATGATTGATCAGGCCGTAAGCACTCACGTTGAAACCCCATGTACAAGTATTATCAATCTGATACAAGTCTGAAGCATTCGATGAAAAAGCTATATCAGTCGGGGTGAGGGTTCCTTGATAATCCCATGCTGTCCAAGCAAATCGAACAAGGCCATTAATAATCGAAGGTTTGAAAGCGAATTCAATGGCTTTGGGAGAGCGGCGTGCCCAGATCAGGTCAGGGTCTGCGCCCACTCCCTGGTCAAAGATGGTGGAAATTGTTCCAACCACGTTGCTCCAGGCTTGCACGCCATCAACCGTCCAATTGACTGCATCCAGTGGTAAATTCTTGACCGAAATTACAATCACATTGCTGTTTCGTCCATCGTAATTCAAGTCTAGTTTAAGGAAATAATAAATGTCCCCGCTTCCAGTGGGTTTGATTGCATCGAAGACATCTATGCCAGCAAAGATCCAGTCGCGATTTGCTCCAAATTGAACCTTCCCGATATCCAGATATGGGAGATAAGTACGCGTATCGGCAACCAATGGGCGTTCAATAAAGCTAAGAGCTGGATTGTCACAAGCTGCGGGGATCACCACGGGCAAACTCGAAACATAAGTTCTCCCAATTGTGCAATCGATTAATGTCTGCTCCGGAATATAGGATGGCTCCGCTGGCTTCATAACATGTTGAATCACAGTCGGTTCGGGGGTTGGTTCCGTGGTCGGGGTAGGAGTTGGAGCTGGAGGTTGCGTGGGCGTACTGGTCGCCGGCGCAACGGTTGGGGCTGGTTGAGTGTCGGTTGGTTTAGGTATGCTGGCCATAGTCGTGGCTGGGGCGGTACCACACGCCTGCAAGACCAGACAAAGAAATAGGGCGATCCCTGCCAAAACTGTCAAATGATTTTTCATTTCTTCCTCCATAATCATTATGTGGGTTACTAAAACACCATGCACTTGAATTATTCACTTTGCAGATGGGAAAAACTATTTATTCTGAAGCGGCATTATAACCACGATTGCTCACGAAAAAGTCTACAATCATCTTACAGTAAATCGAACGATTTCATGAAGCCCATTTCGCCTATTTTTCTTATGTTTCATTATTAATCGGGAACTCCTGCAGCTTTAACGTCCCTAAGGTTCAATTGCAAGGAGGTTCTCCCATTATATTCATTGGCCTCGAATGTGTAGATGATGTCTACATTGAGAGGCAGTTCGGCCAGGAGCTGACCGAGGCGGAATCCTATCGCGTCAAACGTGACGTGCCCGTCTGTCACGGCCAGTTTTAGATGTTTGCTATCCGACCCAACTGTCCGTGCTTGGGTGACACGCACGTTCCGGCTGACAAAAACAGCTTCCGGGTTACCATAGCCGGTCGGCTGGAGGGCCTCCAGGTGCTTGAGCAACTCTGGCCGCAGGTCTGACAAAGGAACTTGTGCGTCTGCTTTCAGGGTCTGCCGCAAATCCCGGCCTCCTAACTGCTTCTCCGCGATGGCCTTCAATCGAATTTTAAGCTCTTCCAGGTTTTCGTTACTGACGGAAAATCCGGCTGCCGCGGCATGTCCACCATGCCGGATAAGCAAATCCTTACACTGGTCGAGTGCCTTTGTGATATGGAATTCTGGTATGGAACGGCAGGAGCAGCGTGTGGCCTCTTTGAGAACCTGTCCAACTACGGCTGGACGGTAATAGGTCTCCGCTAGACGTGCAGCTGCCAGACCGACTACGCCGGAATTAAAATCGGGATGTACGGCAAATAAAAGCTGTGAGTTTGGGTCTTCCGTTAGGGCAATTGCTTCGGCTTCCTCCTGGATTTTGCGGGTGAGTTCTTGCCGCTGCTGGTTCTGCACGTTTAATTGCTGGGCTAATTCTCCTGCGTTTTTCACATCAGTTGTAGTGAGAAGCTCATAGGCTGCCAGGGCAAACTCCAGCCGCCCGGCCGCGTTCAGACGCGGACCAAGGATGAAACCGATGCTGGTTGCGGTGGTACGCGGCAGAGAAAGATCCGATACCGCTGCCAACGAAAACAATCCCTGGCGTTTCGTTTCGCGGATTTTTTGCAGACCCATTCGCACCAGGGTGCGATTTTCTCCTACCAGAGGGGCAAGATCTGCAACTGTGCCGAGTGCAACCAAATCAAGCAAATCCTCCTGTTGGAAATCTGGGGTGGTTTCCTTGGATTGAGCAAAAAGCGCTTGCGCGATTTTATAGGCAACTCCCACCCCGGCCAAGTCTTTATCGGGATACCGGTCACCATCCTGCTTTGGATTGATGATGGCTAAGGCATGAGGCAAATTCCCCTCGGCGGGTTGGTGGTGATCGGAGATGATCAAATCCAGGCCGATGGATCGTGCATGAGTGGCTTCATCCGGGGAGCGGATGCCACAATCCACCGTAATTACCAGCTTGATGCCTTCGTCCTTCAGGTTGTTCAAGGCAAGAGTGTTAAGACCATAACCTTCGTCAAAGCGTTTGGGAATGTATGGTCGAACAATCCCACCCATGGCTCGAAGGGTCTGCACCAGGAGGGCTGTGGCAGTGACGCCATCCACATCATAATCACCATAAATGGCAATTGGCTCCTTCTGGTCAACCGCGCACTCGATGCGTGCTATGGCTGTTTCCATACCTGTCAATTGGAACGGGGCAGTATTAAAATTCGTCTCACCTTTTAGAAACGCCCACGCATCCACGTTGGTGGCATAACCGCGATTGAAGAGTACCTGTCTAAGAATGGGGGAAAATTCCACCAATGATTCATTGGCCTGGGAACTGAGTGGAGGGTCAACTTGCCAGCGCTTTATTTGCATTGGATCCAATTTTTGGAATGGATTAATGGCAGATCAACAGGGAACAATCCGCTTTGCGTAGAAGGAAATTAACTGCGCTGCCAGCTATGACTTCGTTCAATGCCGTGCCGCTATAGCTTCCTATCACCACAAGGTTGATTTGGAATTCGTTGATTATTTCAAGGAAGATGTCGAATGAACCGTTTTTTACAAGATAGTCAGCCTGAATTTCATGCAGATCAAGATAGGATCGCGCATAATCCTGCACAGATTGGGTTCCCTCTTCGGCAATGGTCACTACCGTCAATTTTATTTGCCACTTCTCTGCCAGGTAGGTTGCTACAAAAAGGGCTTCCTTGGCCCTGGAGCTGCCATCAAACGCCAGCATTGCATTGTCCAATGGGCTGATTTTCCCTCCAACAGTTAGGATGGGACGTGCCGAGCGCCAAATGATCGAGCGGATACCGGACCGCAGGCTGGAAAGTCCCGGCTGTGGCGGATGGGCAACATTCAAGACAACCAGGTCAGTCAGTAAAGCTCGTTCGCAAACCTGGCGGGGAATATTCCCTTTTTCTGCCACCAGACTGCCAGATAGGTTCACTTCATGGCAGCGCTGGTTGAAGCGCGCTTGGATAGTCTGTAAATCGCCTTCATCCACTTTCGCTCTGGGAGGAATGACGTGAAGGCCATGCAAGGCAGAGGCCTCTTTTTGGGCAACCAAGATGGCCTGTTCGAGCGCCTGCCAGGTTTCATCAATCCCAGGTATGGGCACAAGAATGTCTCCGAAAAGCCTGTCCGTGTACCGGTCGAACATTTTTGCCGTCCGCCAGCTTCCGGTGTCGGTGAGGTCGCTGCTGGGGTTTTCCTCTGCTGCTAATTTCTCCGCAGCAGCCTCTGGACGGATGGACCAGCCGAGTTTACTTTCCAGGTCGGCGCGGTATGCAGATACCCACAGGTACATGTCCGTTTCGGTACGACCCGGGAACCAGCGTAATAAGCCATGCTCACGAATTGGTTCGGTTATGGAAGTATAGACGACGTCATACCAATGCCCAACCGCTTCCGGGTATGAGACATCCCGTTGAAAGTCGATGCCCATGAAGTACCGGTGCACTTGGATGTGTTCCAACAACTTCTCATATTGGCCGGGGACGGTCACACTCAAATCCACTCCGGGACGCAAACTGGCAAGATCAGTCTTGACGAGGAAATCAGCGTATTCCGCCTTTATGATCAGGTCATCCGGTTGGATATCCGGCGTGATGGGAACGTCTGTTTTCACCTCGATGACGTGAGCCGAAATGAACTCGAATCCTTCCTGCCGCGCCACCGAGACGCGATGGTTGCCATCCAGAACAAAATACACCTCGCCGACTTGGTAGACCTCAATTGGAGGTAAACCGCTGCTTTCCGGATCGTCAACCGCAGCTTTAACACGTGCCCAACGCTGCTGGTCTCCGTTCTTCAGTGGTAAGAAGTTACGCGAAAACTCGGTATAGCGCCCGACACTGCCAACGATGGCTTTGAGAGGAATGTCATGTACACCCCGTTCGGTGCGAACATTTAGTTTGAGTTTTTCCGCCACCTCTTCGTAGGAAAGTAACTCACTCGACTTGCCAGCTAGCCTTGCTAGGATTTCCTGAATGGAGGCTTTTCGGCGGGCATCATGGAAGTCTTGCACAGCAGAATAGTATTTTCGGTTATTTGAAAACATTATTTACTCACATATGAGTAGGTTCACAGGTATGGTTATATCATGATTCTGTAAAGAACAAGTATTGGTCCTAAAGATTCACCTTTTTGTTAACATATTTGCAATTAACCATAAATCTGGCCAGTTTTGGTATTGGGTGACTGTTGGCGGTATAGAAAACGATCAATGTCAATGATATACTGGATTTATCGCCTTATTCTCGAATCGAGACAATCGTGAACGATTCTTCCCTTCCTTTCTCTAGCGGAATGCGCAACCCGCTCTCCGAAATCACTTTTGAGCAATTGCCGGTCGATTTACAGAAAGCCGCCGCCCGCGCCGGCTGGACCTCTCTTGTGGACGTCCAGGCGCGCACTATTCCTTATCTGTTGTCCGGCCGAAATATGATGATCCAGGCCCGCACCGGTAGCGGCAAGACCGGAGTCTTCCTCCTGCCCATGCTGGCTCACCTCGATCCAGCCCAACCTGCCTGTCAGGCATTGATCCTCGTTCCCACGCGCGAACTGGCGCGCCAGGTCTGGTCGGAAGCCGAAAAAATCTGCGGTGAAACTGGCCTGCATGCAGTGGCAATCTACGGCGGCGTGGGTTACGGATCACAAACCTCTGCATTGAAAGCAGGCTCTCAAATTGTCGTTGGAACGCCCGGGCGGGTGCTGGACCATCTGATCAAACGCACTTTCTCGCTCGAAAATCTCAAGATGCTGGTCTACGATGAGGCCGACCGGATGCTTTCGATGGGTTTCTACCCCGACATGCAGCAGGTCCAGCGTTACCTTCCTAAAAGATCAGTCCATACATGCATGTTTTCCGCTACTTTTCCTGATACGGTTATGCGCACAGCCCGCGAATTCATCCGCGATGGCGAGTTCCTCAGCCTTAGCACGGATCATATCCACGTTACCGATACGCAGCATATTTCTTATATCGTTCAAGGCATGGATAAGGACCGCAGCCTGGTACGCCTGATCGAAGTTGAGAACCCTGCTTCGGCCATCATTTTTTGTAATACCAAGGCCAGGGTTCATTATGTATCAGTGGTCCTTCAGCGCTTCGGCTACGATGCTGACGAACTCAGCGCAGACCTCTCCCAAGCAGAACGTGACCGGGTACTGGACCGTGTTCGCGCCGGGACCCTGCGCTTCCTCGTCGCTACCGACGTGGCTGCGCGTGGATTGGATATCCCCACCCTGTCACACGTCATCCAATACGAACCACCCGATGAAACGGAAGCTTACATCCATCGCGCCGGGCGGACCGGGCGAGCCGGGGTGAGTGGCGTGGCAATTTCTCTGGTGAATAGGTTGGAGAAAGTCACCCTCGACCGGATTGCCCGGGAGTTCAGCATCCAGTTTGAAGAGCGCCCCATCCCTTCCGACGCGGACGTGGAATTGGTGGTAGCTGAAAGGACAACTGCCCTGCTCGAAGCCCGCCTGCGACTGCGTGATAAACTCCAGACGGAACGCTCTCATCGTTTTGCCCCGCTTGCCCGCAGTCTGGGCGAGAACGAGGAAGAATTACCGATCATCACCATGCTGCTGGATGACTATTACCAGCAGACGCTGCACGCCCCAGTTATCCAGCCTTCCGGTACTCCCGCCTCCGTGAAGACTTCCCAGCCAGGCGAGCGGCGTTACCGCCGTCGTCGACGCTGAATTCAGTTCGCTTGCAGGAGATAAGCATGACCAACTTGGATAAATTTCCTCGCACAATCGTCGGAGGCGTGAGCTTGCCGCGTCTGTTGGTTGGATCAAACTGGTTCCTGGGCTGGTCTCATACCAGTCTTGCCAAGGACAATTTCATCAAAGAGTACCAGACCCGTGAACGCATTATCGCCATGCTGAGCGTGTTCTTGGATTATGGTATTGATGCTGTCATGGCTCCGCTTTCTTCACATCTCGATGACTCCCTCCGCGAAGTAGAACAACGCACCGGGAAGAAAATTATTCGCATCTACACGCCCGAATTTGATCTCAATCCCGATGCTCCTGCGGTGGATCGGGCCGAGGCAGTTTTCGACCGTTGCGCGAAGCTCGGTGCGACTTTCTGCATGCCGCACCAGTCCGTGACCGATGCACTCGTTGACCGACGGGCTGGTGTGATCCGTGATCTCGAACTATACACCCGAATGATTCGGGCGCGTGGCATGCTTCCCGGCCTCTCCACACACATGCCCGAGACGGTCATCTATGCCGATAGAATGGGCGCGGACATTGAAACTTATATCCAGATTTACAACTCAGCCGGCTTTCTGATGCAGGTGGAAGTTGATTGGGTCATGAGGATTATCCGGGAAGCAAAGAAACCCGTTATGACCATCAAACCGCTGGCTGCAGGACGTATCCTGCCTGTTGTGGGACTGGCTTTCGTTTGGAACACCATCCGCGACCAGGATATGGTCACGATTGGTACGACTACGCCTGACGAAGCCCGTGAGGTGGTCGAGATATCGCTGGATCTGCTCAACCGCCGTCTCCCGGATAACGAATTGCAGGAAACGCGCAGCAAGAAATCGTTACGATAGACATTTATCGAGACTGTTATGGGACTTGAGAGACTTATGCATACCGTCTGGGTCCTTGCATTGATTATCCCTCTGGCAACATCTTTCTATATCGATCTTTTTACACCAACATGTGCTTATCATCCTTTTTGCTAAATTACACCTATTATTATCCTAAATATTGTAATTATTTCCAAAAAGGCATATAATGAGCTCATCTTGCAGGCGCGATCTCTCTGCCACAACTTGCAATACTTTTTCTGGAAGTGTAGGACTCTGAAAGGATATCGAATATGGACCGATACTTGATTGAATCCCCTCATTCTGAGGAGGATTGTGATAAAGTCATCAATGAGATACAAATGGCCGGCTACCTTCATTATTTCGATTGGGGCTGTAAAGATGGTGTCCACAGCGCCTGGGCCATCATCGAAGCAGAAAACCGCCAGCATGCCAGGCAAATTGTTCCATGGATGGTGCGCGACAAAGCCCGCATCGTAAAATTGGTCAAGTTTGAGGATGCGGATCTGCTCCACCAAAAACAAGCCTGATAAAGCAACTCCCGAAGACCGTCCTTCGGGAGTTGCTTATTTCAAACCACCTGTTTCTATTGGCTATTTTACTTCTTGGCAGCCTCTTCCAGCATGGCCGTCGAGAGGGACTTTGGCCGCTCGATCGGCTGACCCAACGCGCGTGCCCATACCAGGTTTGCCGTCACGCCTAATGCCCGCCCGACCCCGAACAGCACGGTATAGAAATCAAATTCACGCACGCCGTAATAATATTGTAATGTACCTGAGATGGCGTCTACATTGGGAGCTGGGTTCTTGGCCTTACCCTGTTCCTTAAGCACCTCCGGAACCACATCATAAACCAGTTCGGCCAGCCGGATGAGCGTATCTTCCGGGAAACGCGCCTTGGCAAATTCCATTTGTGCCGTGAAGCGCGGATCCGTAACGCGCAATACGGCATGGCCGTAACCTGGAATGACTTTACCGCTGTTCAACGTATCCCAGGCAAACTTATGCATGTCTGCACGGCTAGGTACACCACCAAATTGATCTCGGACCGAGATTAGCCAACCTAGACATTCCTGGTTGGCGAGGCCATGCAAGGGGCCCGCCAGACCATTCAGACCTGCCGAGAAGGCGTAATAGACATCCGAAAGCGATGAACCTGCTAGGTGTGTGGCATGCGCAGAGACATTCCCAGACTCGTGGTCGGAATGCAGGATGAAATAGAGGCGGGCCAGCTCGGCATAGCCCTTGCGATCCGAGACGCCCATCATGCGGGCAAAATTGGTCCCGTAATCCTGGCGGGCGCTGTATTTGGGTTTTTTGGTTTCGCCGAAGAATTTCAAACGATAAATGAACGCTGCAATGACTGGAAGTTTGGCGGTCAGGTCTAGGGCATCTTCCAAAGTTGACTCCCAATAAGCGTCCTTCTTGGCCCCGGCATGGTAAGCTTTGGCGAATTTCGAACCACTCTCCAGAGCCAGCACCGCTTGCGAAAAGAGCACCATCGGATGGGTCTCCTTGGGCATCGAGCGGATCATCTTGAAGACATACTCGGGGACTACCGCCCGGCTGGCCCATTCCTTTTCCACTTCTTCGGCCTGGGCACGCGTGGGAATTTCACCCGTCATCAATAAGTAATACAGGCCGCCTACATAAGGGATTTTGGCTCCGCGCGGTTTGGGCAGCTTGGCTAACACTTCGGGGATAGCCATGCCGCGGAACTTGATACCGGTGGCCGGGTCCACAAAAGAGACATCCGTCACCATGGACTTGATATCCCGCATCCCACCATAGACTTGTGCGATGGTCACCTGGTCAACTACCGTATCACCATGCTCCTTGACCAAAGTCTTGACGCGTTCGCGCCAGGCTGGGAGCTGTGCAGCCATCTTTTCATGCAGTATCATAATATGCCTCCAATGGCGTAAGGGCGACCAACGGATCGCCCTTACAAAAAAAAGGAATTAGATTTTTACGAGACCTTGCATCACACTGATGCTTTCTTTAACCGACGCAGCTGATTTATCCAGCGCGGCCTTCTCCTCGGCATCCAATTTGTATTCGATGATCTTTTCCACACCGCTCCGCCCAAGTTGTACAGGCACGCCAAAGAACATATCCTTCAGACCATACTCACCCTGCATGGATGCCGAAGCCGGTATGATCAGGTGTTTATCCTTCAAGATGGCTTCGGCCATCTGGGTCACAGCCACTGCCGGGGCATAATAAGCCGACCCGGTTTTGAGTAGATTAACGATCTCTCCACCGCCTTTTCGCGTGCGGTTGACAATCGTTTCCAGCTTGTCCGCAGGCAGGTATTCACGTAAGGGCACACCCGCCACATTCGAGTGACGAGTCAATGGAACCATTTCATCGCCATGCCCACCCATCACATAACAGTTGATATTTTCCACACTGACACCTGTCTCGAGTGCCACGAATGCTCGCATTCGCGCTGAATCCAGGATGCCTGCCTGCCCCACAATCCGTTCACGCGGTAGCTTGCCGATCTTCATCGCCAGGTAAGCCATCGTGTCCAGCGGGTTGGTTAAAACAATGAAGATGGCCTCCGGAGAATACTTGAGAGCACTCGTCGTGGCATCGCTGACGATCTTGGCATTGATGGTTAGCAGATCCTCGCGGCTCATCCCCGGCTTGCGTGGGACACCTGCCGTGATAACGACGATATCGGAACTTTTCGTGGAGGCAAAATCATTGCTGCCTGCGATCGACACATCTTTTCCGACTACCGGCATGGCCTCCAGCAGGTCCAGCGCTTTGCCCTGGGGCATTCCCTCGATGATATCCACCAACACCAGATCGGCAATTTCGCGTTCAGCCAACCAATGGGCGGTGGTCGAACCGGTCATTCCAGCACCAATGATTGATATTTTCGCGGTCATACATCCTCCTTATGAACTTGTATGCTATTTTTATACGAGTTTCCAGCCTGAATAGATAGTATAGTTCGTCATATTCTAAGCATATTTTTATCCTATCTATCAAAATTGGACAGATAAACCTTGCTACCCATTTGTTCCATTATAAATAATTTATCCATTTTCATGTTCGAAGAACTTCGTGGCTTCAATTGCAGCCGCTGCGCCCATTCCTGCGGAAGTGATGACTTGGCGGAAGTGCGAATCAGCCGCCTCCCCGGCCGCATATACCCCTGCAACACTGGTATTCATATGGTCATCCACCTTGATATAACCATTTTCCATCTCCACCTGCCCCTCAAACATCTTCGTATTGGGTCTGTGGCCGATAAAAATGAACACCCCATCGGTCGGGAAAAGATTCTCCTCGCCGGTCTGAACATTTTTTATCCTGACCGCTTCGACCTTCTCCTTCCCAACCACTTCGGTCAGGATGGTGTTCCAGATGAACTTCATTTTTGGATGTTCTAGGGCGCGTTTTTGTAAAACTGCCCCGGCCCGCAGGCTGCTGCGCCGGTGGATGACCGTTACCGAGCTGACATAGCGTGTCAGGAAGAGACCTTCCTCCAGCGCCGAGTCCCCGCCGCCCACCACGACAACGTTTTTATCTTTAAAAAACCAGCCATCACAGGTGGCGCAATACGAAGTGCCTTTGCCCGTAAACTCCTTTTCACCTGGAATATTCAAATGTATGGGGCTGGCGCCCGTTGCAATGATCAGAGCATCCGCTTAAATCAGCCCATTATCCGTGACCACCTTGAAGGGTCGGCTGGAGAGTTCCACGCTGTAAGCCGAGTCAAATTCAACCTTTGCCCCGAAGCGTTCCGCCTGCTTCTGGAAAAGGTCCCCCAATTCCGCGCCACCCACGCCTTCCGGGAAACCCGGATAGTTTTCTATGGTGAATGTCAGGGACGCCTGGCCGCCCAGTTCGGTACCGGATAACACAAGTGGTGCGAGTTCTGCCCGCGCTGCATAAAGCGCCGCTGACATTCCCGCCGGCCCAGAACCCAGGATCAGCACTTTGACATGCCTGGCTGCAGGTTCAGAAGAAACAGGGATTTTTTTCAAATCAGACATTCACCACCTCGAAATAGATCAACATCATCCATTCTATCAGATGCTTGCAGGTACTAAAAGTGACAAATATCGCCAAATAACCCGCAACCTTGCCAAAGGCCATTACCTCGGCTATAATCCCGACACTTCGGGCGCGTAGCTCAGTCGGTTAGAGCGCATCACTCACATTGATGAGGTCGGGAGTTCGAGCCTCTTCGCGCCCACCTGAGAAACGTAAAAAGAAAATCGCCCGGGATTCGGGCGATCTTCTTTTACATTATGGCACCAGGATTTGTAGTCGTTGTGGCTGGATATGGTATTCCAGGTCCTGGATGGATTCCGAAAAAATTTCTCCATCAATATGCGCAGGCGTTGGACTGTCCACGTGGATCTTTAATCCAGGAGGAATTCTCCTCATGAATATCGACCGTCTCGACATAACTTCCCTCTCCCCTCTTCATCGTTTTCGGCAGGACGGCAAACATCCCACGGCGTGTCCGCCGGAAACCATATACAAAAGTTAATTTCCCATCAAATAGATCCGCATGCGGAGCCATGTAGAAGACGCCACCCGTGCGGGCTCCGTTTCCGATCGTAACCAGGATGATCGGTCCCTTATAATTCCCGCCCTCCCATTCGATCTCAGCCGACCAGAGCGGTTTGTCCATGATCCCACGCACAGCCGCCACCAGGTAGCGCATCATGCCCTTGATCCAGGTAATGCGTTGTTGCACTAATGTAATGTAAGGCTCCAGTCCAATGGCAGAGTTATTGGCAAAATATAAACCATTGACGGAACCCACGTCCATGCGGCGGGTCTTTCCGGCCGCAATGACCTTTGCGGCATCCGCCAGGTCCTTTGGCAATCCCAGGTTGTCAACCAGGTCGTTAGCCGAGCCCAGTGGAAGGACGCCGAAAGGGCCGAGTGGCGCCTGGTCGTTTATAGCCGCACGTGCCAGACCGTTGACAGTTTCCCCAATGGTCCCATCTCCGCCTGCCGCGATGATCGGTGAAAAACCTTGGCGGGCAGCCTGTTCAGCCAGTTCGATGATATGGCGTGGGAATTCAGAAATGACGAGGTCGAAGTCCACGCCGGCTGCTTTCAGGGCGGCTTCAGCTTCGGGCCAACGCTTCTGCGCATTCCAGCGGTTAGAATACGGGTTGAGGATGATTTTTGCGGTCATTTTGCTCTCATTTTACCATTCTTGAGCTGCCCGAGCACCACTGCATCAAGGATTATGATACATCCAGCGCCTTGAACCGGTAACAGGGTATCCCGCAGGATTAACCCGCCAAATAGGACCGCAAAAACCGCTTCCAGGCTCATAATGGCGCCGCGTAATTTGCGGGAGT
This sequence comes from uncultured Chloroflexia bacterium, assembly GCA_963806575.1. Lineage (GTDB taxonomy): Bacteria > Chloroflexota > Anaerolineae > Anaerolineales > Villigracilaceae > UBA877. The sequence continues at coordinate 118,484 of CAWDYX010000013.1, forward strand.
GTGTTTCTAGGCGGCCACCTGGGGTGTAAAACCGATTTTAGCGCCGTGCTTTCGTCGGCTGTCCACCCAAATTGCATCGTCCCCAGGCAGAGCACAGATACATTCAATCCGGTCAGACCAAGTGCATGATACTCCATAAGTTTTCTCCTTTAACCTAAACGAACTATCAATTCCTCTGACACCTTACCTTCTCAGCTAGAGTATGGATGATCCAGGCTTTCTGTTTTTTTTGTTTTTCCAGAGTAGGTTGTTTGATAAGCGACTTGTCAAATCCGTATGCAGCCGAATTCTACTGTTCTGTTCTTTTTCACCAGGTCAGAATTTCTGTTGGTGATTAATTCAGTAATTATTAATTTTACTCTTATAGTTGAGATATTGCTCCAAAAGCGAGTCCGCGCTATAATCTTTTTACGTAAGGAGAAACAGTATGGCCGAACAAACGGAACGTTTTCATCGACATTTTGAAGGTAAGCTTTCGGAAGAAACCCGCCAGCATATCCGCGCTGCCCGGGAGGAATTCCACAAAAGCATCGAAGGCATGTTACCGCCTGGGTTCATGGAGCACCGCCGCAAGGCTCGCAGGGAGATGCTTTTAGCCTGGCGCAGCATGATAGACGCCTCACTCGAACGGATGGAAGAACCCAAGAAGAAATCCTAGGTACGAATACCGCCCCGTTTGATACGGGGCGGTTTGTTGTTTATGGGTGGAAATGCCGTCGGGTTCCACGGCTGAAAAAGAGCAACCACACCAACGTTAGGCCCCCTCCTGCAATAAATATCCCGGCAAATAGATCATTTCCGGCGTTGTAGAGCAGCACACTGCCGATAAGGAACGCAGAAAGAACCAGACTTCCTGCCAACCGGTTCACCGCTCCTTCGAGATAAGTCATCTGCCGACTTATCGTCGGCGCCTGGACCGTCAGGTCGCCGCGCTCGATCTGACTCAAAACCCGTCCCATTTTGGACGGGATTGCGACCAGTTCCTTGAGAATATTCCCGGCCTCATCCAGCCAGACTCTCCAATTGGATCCAACCTCCTGCGACACCAATTTGGTCGCGTACGGCGCAAGCTGATTCCACAAATTGAATTCTTTGTCGAGACCGCTGCACATTCCTGATAGGATGGCCACCGTCCGCCCCAGCATTAACAGGTTCTGCGGAAGCTGGAATGGCATGTTGAACATCAGGTCACGGAACCGGTCCGCAAAACGGAACATTTCCTCTGGGCTGAGCTGGCGCAACTCATCCATGGATTTGCCCCAGAACAGATCGAACATCGAAGCACTCATTTGCTCGAGCTGTTTCAGGTCCGCGCTGGGAAGCAGCACGTGCAGGGTCTGGAAGGAACGTATCAGCCGGGCGGCATCCTGAAGTCCTGTGGCGATCAGCATTTCCCGCAGGCCGGTTCGCAGGGTCTCTGGAACATGTCCGACCATCCCGAAATCTACAAAAGTGATCTGCCAGGCTTGTTTCCCATCTTCGTTTTGCTTCATTTGTGGGGTGATGAACAGGTTGCCGGGATGCGGGTCAGCGTGGAAGAAGCCGTCCTCGAAGATTTGTTTGAGGTAGGTGTCAAGCAGTTCACGCGCTACTTCCGCCTTATCGATCCCGGCCGCGCTGATAGCCTCGTAATCGGTGATCTTGATGGCATATACATCCTCCAGCGTCAGCACCCGCCGGGTAGTATGTGTCCATACCACCCGTGGTACATGTACACGCGGGAAGTTCTTGAAATTCTCGCTGAAGATCTCGGCATTACGCCCCTCGGCCAGATAATCCACTTCCTCACGGATGGTTGTGGAAAATTCTTCGATCAGGGATGGCACATCCACTCGCTTCGCAACCGGGGGATACCGCTCCAACCAGCCTCCGACCTGACGTATGGCAGATAAGTCAACCTCGATTAATTGATCGATGAACGGGCGCTGGATCTTTACGACCACGTCGCAAAATTCCCCCTTTGGATCATTCACGCACAAGCGGGCGCGATGGACCTGTCCCAGTGAAGCTGCTGCCAGGGGAACTTCATCAAAAGATTCATATTTTTCATTCAGGGGTGCCCCAAGGTCTGCTTCAGCTAACTTACGGATCTCTGTAAATTCCTCCGGCGGCACTTCATCCTGCAAGCCAGCCAGCTCCTCGGTTATCTCTGGTGGAAGGACATCCAGTCGCGCCGATAGGAACTGCCCCACCTTGATCATCACGCCACCCATCCGGATTGCCAGGGCACGGAAGCGCGCTGCGACCTCTCGATAACGCTTGGAACGTGTCCGTCGGGCCAAACCACGCAGACCTATGCGCGATAAGAATAATTCCCAGAAAATGAAATTGAATGCAACCCCGGCAAAGAAAATAATAATGCGCCGGTAACGGGCGCGTAAAAACGAATTTTCCATCGAGCCTCCATAACATTAACATTCTGATTGTATCACCAAGAACAAGCCTTCTTTTTGAGTGTGCTTGCACTTGTGATGATTCTGCGAAATAAACAAGTGCCCGTGCATCTGGTTATTTCGCCTCTTTTCCCTCTTCGTTGTGGGAAGAGGGCAGGGGGAAAGGATCGCTTCGCTTGCGCGTCCAGAGATTATCCGGTATCCTTGTCCCATGCAACCAAGAATCAGTATTATCACCCTGGGAGTATCCGACTTACAACGGTCGATTGCTTTCTACCGGGAAAGTCTCGGATTGCCAACCAACTTTAAAGAAGGCGAGGGAATCGCCTTCTTTCAGCTACACGGCACCTGGTTGGGACTCTACTCTTCCGACGCGCTGGCCGAGGATGCCTGCCTGCCGCCGGAACGCGCCCGCTTCGGCGGTATGACTTTGGCGCATAATGTGATTATCAGGGAGGAAGTTGACAGGGTCATCGCTCAGGCTCTGGCTGCTGGTGCACTTTTACTCAAACCGGCTGCCGACACCTTCTGGGGTGGTTATTCCGGTTATTTTGCAGACCCGGATGGTCACGCCTGGGAAGTGGCCTGGAACCCACTCTTTCCTCTGGAGTAGATCGTGACAAACTTCATTTCCTTCCCTGAAGATTTCATCTGGGGTTGTGCCTCATCCGCTTACCAGGTGGAAGGTGCCTGGAACGAGGCTGGAAAAGGACCATCCATCTGGGACACGTTCGTGCACACGCCCGGTAGGATCGCCCACGGCGATACTGGCGATGTTTCCGTCGACCATTATCATCGTTATAAGGAAGATGTAGCCGTGATGAAGGAACTTGGCTTGGATGCCTATCGCTTCTCAACTTCCTGGTCCCGCATCCTGCCGGAAGGAACTGGTTCTGTCAACCAGGCCGGACTGGATTTCTACGACCGTTTGGTGGATGAATTACTCAGATATAAGATTGAACCTTACCTTTGCCTGTACCATTATGACCTCCCACAGGCCCTCCAGGATGGAGGCGGCTGGCCCAACCGGGATACCGCTTTCGCCTTTGCTGAATACGCCCGTATCTTGGCTGAGAGCTTGAGCGATCGTGTCAAGGTCTGGATGACGCATAACGAGCCCTGGGTTTCTGCCATGGCCGGTTATATCGGCGGTGACCATGCTCCGGGATTGAAAGATCCGGTTGCCGGGTTTAAGGCTTTGCACCATATTTTCTTTTCCCATGGCTTGGCTGCCGAGGCCATTCGCGCCTCCGCCCGACAGCCGGTCAAAGTGGGGATCACCTTAAACCTGAATCCTGTTTATCCTGCAACCGACTCAAAAAGGGATCACGCTGCCGCCAGACGGGTGGATACCGCCCTCAACCGTCTGCAACTTGACCCGTTTCTAAAGGGCACCACTCCTTTTCAGGAATTCGCCCCCGGCAGACTTCTCAGCCGCAGTATTGTCAGGCCTGGCGATTTGGAAAAAATGCGCACACTGGACCTGCTCGGAGTGAACTATTACACCCGCACGGTTGTGAGACCCGACCGTAAGTTCCCGGTCGTCGCCGCCTCACAGATCCAACCGGAGGGGAATGAATATTCCGGCATGTGGGAGATCTATCCTGAAGGCATTTACGGAATATTGACGCGTATCTGGAAAGAATATCAGCCGCAGTGCGAGATCATGGTCACTGAGAACGGCGTCCCGGTGCCGGATGGACTCGACTTCGACGGTCGCGTCCGTGACGAACGCCGCATCCGCTACATACGCAACCATCTTGCCCAGGTTCATCGAGCCATGCAGGAGGGTGTTCCGATAAAAGGTTATTTCCACTGGTCGCTGATGGACAACTTCGAATGGGCGTGGGGATATGCACCCCGTTTCGGTCTGGTATACGTGGACTATACGACCCTCAAACGGACCATCAAAGACAGCGGTCATTGGTTTGCCAAAACAATCCAGGACGACGGCTTCGAATATTAAATGACCATTCATTATTTAACCGGCGTCGCTTGCGGGATAATTGGCGGTCTTCTGAATCAGGGCGGCCAGCTCTTGCAGAAGAAAGTCGTCAACGATATCCGTCACGATGATCCCGGCAGGGGTTTTATACGCCGGCTGCTGCGAAGTCCGCTCTGGGTGGTCGGGCTTGTGGTCGGCTTGGGCGGTGGGACAGTTGGGTATATGTTCGCCCAGAGTCTGATCGGCCCGGCCCTGAGTCCCGGCCTGATGGCTTCCGGGTTGATCCTTCTGTCAATTGGATCGGTCCGTCTCAATCATGAAGAATTGAACCGCTCCGAGAGAGCCGGGATTGTATTGATGATTCTCGGCATTCTTTGCCTCGGCCTGAGTGAGATGAGCATTAATGCCACGCAAGTCAGGACAACCCTGGCTGACCGGTCCGCCCAGATTCGGATTATCCTGTTCACGGCTTGCCTGTTTCTCTCTTGCCTATTCAGCCGTACCCTATCATTCCGGAGCAACAGCCATCGGGGATTGTTGATCGCTTTGGGGAACGGCTTCCTGGCTTGTCTTTCCGATTTCTGGATCAATCCACTCCTGGCTCTGATCCTGCTCGTCCTGGCCGGACACAGCACTCCCGTCCAGAATCTCTTTTTTCTCATGGCGGCACTGATCCTGGCCTTTACAGCCAGTGTAATTACCTGGCAGAACCAGATCGCCTTCAAATATGCGCAGGCCAGCAACATTATCCCGGTGGCTCAGGTACCCATCCAGATTTCCCCGATCCTGGTGTACTTTGTCATCTTCGCTTTGGCTCCTCCGCATTTCACTTCAGTACTTTATATTTTCGCCGGAACGATCCTTACAATCATTGCCGGCTTCTTGCTCGGTCAAAGATCAGAGCCCCCGCTCGTTCCTGAATAAGGGAGGACCTATGCGTCGTTTTTTCGTCGTTCTGATCACCGTGGCAATTGTTTTCAGCTTCGTCACACCGGCTGCTGCTGCCGATACCATCCGCCTTTATTATGCCGGCCCGGAAAAGAACAGCGTCTATACCGCATTGACACTTGCGCCAAAAGGGACTTTCGCGTTTGTCACCGATCCTTCCCAGGCAGACGTATTCGTATTGAACGGGACCATTCCAGACCCGGCTGTCGTTGTAGCCAGGTTGGATGCCGGAGCGGGGGTTGTCCTCTTCCTTGGTCCGGACTTGAAGGCTGAGGCTGTGCAGACTGCTCTCGGAATCCCCCTCAGCCTGGAGCCGCGCAATGATGCCGTCAGCCTGACTAATATCGTAGTGAATGATCCCCTCATCAAGCAGATCATCTGGAACGGCGCACCGCAGGTGCGCGAGCGCTCCAACCTCCTCACGCCCATGTCATCAGTCCAGCCCTTGGTCACCACCTATGAAGATGGAGAGTGGGTCCTTTGGTCAGCGCGAAGCAGTAAAGCTTTTATCTTCAATGCGTACCTGGTTGATAGTTTCAATCCACAAATCCAGGAATGGGCATATTACAACTACCTGATCTACCATCTGGTAGTGCGCGCCGCCGGGAAGACGCCGCTCTCCTTCGCTGACTACCCCGCTTCACCGGTTCCGCACGCAACCGAACGGAATTTCCTGGTGGGTATCATGGGGTTGATGTTGGTAACGACTTTCGCGGCATTCTTTTTCGTGCGGCGCTACAGCCTCAGGCACCCCGAGGAATTGGATAAGATCGTCTCGAACCGTGCCATGTTCCAGGTCCATGAAGAATCGACCGAGTGGGAAAACATCGGCTTTCACCGCCCGCTGAGCGGATTCCTCGTCGCGCTGAGCATCGGCCTGGTGCTCTTCATCCCATTAATTATTTACCAAAACCTGATCCTGCCCTCATATATCCTGCCTTCGGCGCAGGCGTTGGGTATCTGGGGGCGTGTCACCCAGTTCTTCAACCTGGCTTGGACCTTCTTCGACATGGGAACAAGCATCGCCTTCATCAAGTACCTTTCTGAACACCGGGTCAAGGATCCGAAGAAAGGCATCCAATATGGACAGGTTTTTGTCTGGTGGCAGGCGCTTTCGGGCGCGGTGCAGGTGGCGCTGGTCGTCGGCCTTGCCAGCACACTGGCTCCGCGCTCGGCATATGCATTATATGCCTGGAGTGTCATCATCCATTCCTTCATCCAGATCCCTGGCTTTTACCAGGTGATGAAGCACGCCCTGACGGGCTTCCAGCGCCTCGACTATAGCCGCGTGCTCGAGGTCGGGCTGAATGTCGTTTTTCCAATGCTGGTTCAACCCATTTTTGTCACCATCATGTTTGCCTGGGGCAAGGCCCATCCTGTCTTCGGTGGGGCCATGGGTGGGTTGCTTGGAATGGGCTTGGCCGCATACGCGGCTGAGTTGTTGACATTCGTGCTCGGTTTGTGGTTGTACCAGCGGGTTGGTTACAATGCGCGCATCCTGTTCCTGGCTCATTTTGACTGGGAGGTCGTCAAGACCAGTTTCAAGTTTGGTGTCTTTGAAATGCTCGGCTCGGCTGCCTGGTCCTTCGGCCAGGCTATGGAGATTGCCATCACCCAGGCACGCCTGATTAATTACGCTGAGATTTGGGGAAACTGGGGCTTGGCGCAGAACTTCATCTTCGCGTTTAACGTAACCCAGACGCTCAACGATGGCGTGATGCCGGCGATTTCGGAGGCCATTTCCAACGGGAAGCGCATCCTGAGCCAGTATTACAGCGTCATGGCGTATAAATATAATGGACTCGCCAGTGCCTTCATTGGTGCCGTCCTGCTAGCCGTTGCGCCGCGTTTTATCATCGGGTCAACCGGTGTGGAGTTCCAACGTGCAGCCATTTATGTCATACCACTCACGATCTGGGGGGCAGTCCAATTCCCATCATGGGTCGGGGACAATGTTCAATTGGGCGCGAATAAGCCGTACCTTAAATCACTTCTGGTATTCTCCGAGCAGGTCATCCGGGTGGTCCTGGCCTGGATCCTGCTGGCGCGCTTCCAGGTGACCGGCCTGATCATCGCCTACTTCGTTGGACTGTTCTCCAAGGGCATCGCCGCTTACCTGATCAACAACAAGGTTTGTTTCCCTCAACGCTTTTACATCTGGCAATCCTTGGTTGCCCCACTCTTTGCCGGGGCGGCCCATTATGGCGTCCTCATACTGATCAACAACTTCATCTGGAAAGGTGACCAGATCACGAGTGTGTTGATCTTCTTTATAGGCATCCTGCCCAGTTTCCCGGTCTATATGTTCTTTTACGGCCTCTTTGGCGGCTGGGATAAGGACACGCTCGAAGAATTAAAAAGCGCAGTGGTGCTATCCGGAACGGTCCACGGGCTGACACGTTGGGGCATGTATGAACCCACCGCCTTGGGAGCACGTCTCAGTCCTCTGAACGGCCGCTTCCCGATCACCAACCGCGTGAAAGCTATGCAGGAAGCCAGGGCCTTGACAGATGAAAAAGTGAGATTGTAAGGAATCGAATTACAATGAACGGAAATGTATATTTGGGTCATAACGTTTTTTTCCGTCTTTCCACAAAGGATTCCATTGAATAAATCCGACAACATTCTAACCTTATCTGATGGCCGCACTCTCGCCTACGCTGAATATGGCGATCCGTGCGGCAAGTTGCTTTTCTTCTTCCACGGCATTCCCGGTTCGCGCCTGTTCCACCCCCCGGACGAGGTCACCACACGACTGGGTGTGCGCCTGATCGCCACCGACCGCCCCGGCTCCGGCCTCTCCACCTACCAGCCTGGGCGCCGTATCATCGATTGGCCCGCTGATATTTCACAACTCGCCGATCGTCTTGGCATTGATAAATTCTACGTAGCCGGACATTCCGGCGGCGGACCGTATGCCCTGGCTTGTGCTTATGCCTTGCCCGCGCGCGTAATGGCCGCGGGGTCTCTATCCGGCGCAGGTCCGGTGGACGCCGAGGACGCCTTGAAAAAAATGACTCCGCTCAACCGCCTCGGTTCCAACATTGGACGCTTCACACCCTGGCCGCTCTGGAGACTGGTTATCTGGTATTTATACCGCAAGGGTCATGACAACCCGGCCTACCTGTTCGAGCGCGGCGCCAGGGACCGTCCCCCGGCTGATACGGAAGTCCTTAACGGACCGGGCGTGCTCGAGCTCAATTACGCCAGCCAATCCGAGGCGCTCCGTCAGGGAACGCGCGGCTTTGCCCTGGAGGCGCGCCTGCTTGTCCGCCCGTGGGGCTTTCGTCTGGAGGAAATCCGCGTACCAGTTCATATCTGGCATGGCACCGAGGACGTGGATACTCCGGTGGCGATGGGCCGGGTCGTTGCTGCCCGCATTCCGAACAGCCATTTGACCATCTGCCCTGGCGAAGGGCATATGTTGCTCTTCCCTCATTGGGAAGAAATCCTTACACAACTTACCTCTGAGTGACTATGCGCAATATTCATGTTGTTTCTCACACCCATTGGGACCGTGAGTGGTATCTCCCCTTCCAATCCTTCCGGCTGAAACTCGTCCACCTGATTGACGGTGTACTCGACCTGCTCGAGCAGGACCCCCGGTTTGAATACTTTATGCTCGATGGCCAGACCATCGTTCTGGACGATTATCTGGCCATGCGCCCGGAGAAAGAAGCCATCCTTAGGAGGCATATCCAGAAGGGCCGGATCGTCATCGGCCCATGGCACATCCTGCCGGATATGTTCCTGGTCGGACCTGAATCGCACATTCGAAACCTGCTGCAGGGTGACCGAACGGCTCGCAAGTTTGGTCCGAAAATGATGATTGGTTATATACCCGATCCATTTGGGCATCCCGGTCAGGTGCCGCAGATCCTGCGCGGCTTCGGCATCGAAACGGCTTGCCTGTGGCGTGGATTGGATGAGCAGCCGGCCGAATTCTGGTGGCAGTCACCCGATGGCTCGCGGGTGTTGATGGCATATTTACGCGACAGCTACTCCAACGGGGCCTCCCTCCCCGCTGAAGACCCGCCCGCTTTTGCAAACGCCCTCTCGCTCGCGGCAGATTCACTTGCAGCCCACTCGGTCGTCTCGGATTACCTTATCATGTACGGCACCGACCACATGGAACCTCCGTCTGCCACCTCCAAGGCGATCACATATGCCAACAGGACGCTGGCAGAAACTCATGTTTTCCATTCGACCCTGCCAAAGTTCGTTGCCGCCATCCAGGCGGCTGTCTCGAAACAGGAGCTTGCCCTACCGACAGTCACCGGCGAGTTGCGTGCTTGTAAACGCATGCATTTATTGCCGGGAGTGCTATCCACGCGCATGTGGATCAAACAGCGCAACCATGCCAGCGAGAACCTTCTCACAAAATGGGTCGAGCCTTTCACTACCTGGCAGGAATATGTCACTGGTTCTCAACCTAAAATCCTCGATCATAAATCTACAATCCTAAATCAGGCCTGGCGATTGCTTATGGAGAATCACCCGCATGATTCCATCTGCGGCTGTTCCATCGACCAGGTCCACGAGGAGATGAAAGTCCGCTTCGACCAGGTTGACCAGATTGGCGAGGAACTTGCCTGCCAAAGTCTGGAAGCCCTCGCAGGCGCCATCGATACGCAATCCCTATCAGCTTCCCCCCAGCACCCCGCCACCACCATGCCTGCAATCCGCAGAGGCGGAGGGGTGTTGGGGATTGAAGATCAAGGACCAGCCATCATAATCTTCAATTCGACTTCATCCACCCGCACTGACATCGTCAACCTCACTCTGGAATTGCCTCCCGGCGTGGAGATGTTCGATCTGCTGGATGAGCACGGCGGAGTCTTGCCTCACCAGTCCTACAATCCCGCAGGTCGGGAAATCATCAAGATGGTGTTGGATGCAAAAGGTCTGCAGTCTGCCTTAGGTTCGATCAGCGAGGGACGTGCCATCGGGTTGACCATCCAGGATGTCAGGATCAGGCGGTCAGGTTCGCAGGTCTATATTAATGCTGTCATGGCCAGACGGTGGTGAGCCCAACCTGGCCGCCTGGAAGGCCGGGCAGAAGCAGATTGAGGAATTTTTTTCCGACCCGGCCGTTACAGACTACCAAGTGCGCGTCCTTTCTAAACCAGCCGCTCGGATCCTCTTCACTTCCCCTCAGGTGCCCGGCCTCGGTTACCGGGTACTCTGGATACGCCCCCGTCTGGAAGAAGAAAAAAACCTCTGCGGGTACGCAGTTCCCTCGTTAAAGCACTGATTCCATTGGCAAGACTGCCTCTCCTCCAGGCGCTGGTGCCCCAAAAACGCAATGCCAGACCGCCCTATCGGATCGAGAACGAATTCTTTGTTGTCGAGGCGGCCAGGGACGGTACCTTGATGTTGCAGGATAAACGCTCTGGACAGCGTTTCACCGGTCTGAATCTCTTCCTGGATGGCGGCGATTGCGGTGATGAGTATAACTACTCCCCGCCCGCCATGGACCGCTTCGCCTCTCCGCGTCTGAAACGCCTCACCGTTGAGGGTGGCTCTGTCCAGCAATCCCTCCAGCTCGATCTGGAACTCGTTATCCCTGTCTCTCTAGCCCCTGACCGGAAGTCTCGCTCGAATGAGAAACTAGCCATTCGCATCTCGTCCCTTGTTACTCTTTCCTCTGGTGTCCCGCGTGTGGATATTTGCACAACCCTTTCCAACAACGCCAGGGATCACCGCCTGCGTGTCCATTTTCCCGCCCCTTTCACCACCGGGACCGGCTGTCAGGATGGACATTTCGAAGTTGTTGAACGCAAGATTGGACTCCCGGCCTTCGACGACACCTGGATCGAACAGCCCAGACCCGAAGTACCTCAGCGCGCCTTCACAGATATCTCGGATGGCCGTTCCGGGTTGATGATTGCCAATTGCGGTCTACCGGAAGTTGAGGTCTTAAAGAATCCGCTGGGAAATGCCGAAATCGCCCTCACTCTCTTACGTTGTGTTGGTTGGCTCTCCCGGGATGATTTTTCCACACGCAAGGGCCACGCCGGGCCATTTCTAGAGACACCTGCTGCCCAAATGCCTGGCAAATGGGTCTTCGATTATTCCATTATTCCCCACTCCGGTAACTGGCAATCCGCTTTTCAGCACGCTTATGCCTTTGAGACTCCCCTAAGGGCAGTTACCACCGGTCTGCATGCCGGCAGCCTGCCTTCTGCTGGCTCTTTTGTGAAAGCCTCGCCTGAGAACTTCGTGGTTACGGCGGTTAAACAGGCCGAAGATGGTCGCGGCTGGCTGGTACGCGGCTACAATATCACCGCCGAGGCGATCACTGTGACGCTGAAACCATGGAAGCTATATACGAATGTGGAATTGGTCGATCTCGCGGAGAATAAACTATCCAGACTGAAACCTGACGAAACCGGCTGCGTGACTATCCCTCTGGGCGGCCATGCGATTGTCAGTGTGCTGTTCCAGACCTAATCAATTCCTTTCAAGAACCTGCCGCTGAACCCAATAATTCTCGTATCTTCTGGCGGAACAATTCCATATCAAATGGCTTGGACCAAATATCATTCGCTCCGGCGTTCAAAGCATGTTGCTTCTCGATCTCCGAATTCAATGCCGTCAGCATGATAATGGGTCCCACAGCATTGACCGGTGGCTCGCGCAATTTCCTGCATAGATCAAAGCCATTCATGTCGGGCATCATGACATCCAGAACAGTCAGGTCTGGCGTCTGCTGCATATACGTTTGAATTGCCTCTTGCCCATTGCCCGCGAGTATTACCTGGTATCCGTCCAATCCGAGGATTTTGGAAATTAACGTAAAATTCATTTCATTATCATCTACAACAAGAATGCGATAGGTCATTGGTTTCACCACCTGATTCTACCGATAGAATACTCCATTAAAGGCCATATCGTCAAGCCACAAAATCAGGCTTTGGAGATCATCACGAGGTGGCATAAAATGGGGGTGTTGAGTGGAGACCGCCCAATACCCCCGTTTCTTTCCCATGGAAATTCCCAGCAACCCTTATTCTTTAGGTCGGCTATAATGAGCATAATTGGAGGAACCATGCCCAACGTTTTTGCTTCCCCCCATCCGCTTGTGGCTCATAAGTTATCTCGAATACGGGACAAACGCACGGATCCAAAGAAGTTCCGTGAACTGGTTCGCGAGATTGCCGCTTTGCTGGCTTATGAAGCCACTGCGGACCTTATAACAGTTCCCCGTCAGATTGAGACGCCTCTCACTGTCATGACCGGCGCAGAGCTAAAGGAGAAGATCGGCCTTGTCCCCATCCTGCGTGCCGGGCTCGGAATGGTCGAGGGGATCTGGGAACTGATGCCAACCGCCGAGGTCTGGCATATCGGACTGTACCGTGATGAGAAGACCCTCCAACCTGTCCAATATTACAACAAACTACCCGTTGAACCGACCGTGTCCGTCTGCCTTATCCTCGATCCGATGTTGGCCACTGGTGGTTCAGCGGTTGCCACCACTGGTATAGTCAAACGTTGGGGTGTGAAAAAGATCAAATTCGTCGGTTTGATTGGTGCACCGGAAGGCATCGCCCTCATGCAAAAAGCTCACCCGGATGTGCCCATCTACCTGGCTGCCATCGACGACCACCTGAATGAGCACGGCTATATCGTGCCGGGGCTTGGTGATGCTGGTGACCGCCAATTCGGGACGGGCTGATATGCACGTCATTGTCGAATTTACTCTCGTTCCCATTGGTGTCGGTGTATCCCTATCAGAATATATCGCCGCATGCGAACGTATCTTGCAGGAATCCGGCCTGACTTACGAGCTGCATGCCAATGGCACGAATGTCGAAGGAGAATGGGAGCAAGTCTTCGCCGCCATCCGGCGTTGTCACGAAAAGCTGCACACCATGGGTGTGCCGCGCCTTCACACCGAGATCAAACTCGGTACACGCATAGACCGTTCACAAAACATGTCCGAAAAGGTCGCCAGCGTAAAATCTCATCTGGATAAGAACGCCTAACAAAACTGCTCCCGCCGCCGTCCTCGGCGGCGAGTTTGCCGCCTAAAGCAAGGTTTTGTTAGGCACTCTAAATAACGGAAATAGAAAAGAACCTTATGGATAAACAATTCCTGAAAGAACTCAACGTCTTCATCCTCCGCGCAAAAGCCGCCACCTATGTTGGCGATGGTCAACCTGTTCCCCCCTGCCGAAGCGGGTCGCATGACCTGAAATTCTCCGATGGCGATTGGTCCTACCTCGATAGTTATTTCGGTGGTCGTGATTTTATCGGCGAAGAAGTGGTTCATTTTAAGGAAAAACCTGTCTGGGCCATGAACTACTACGGCCGCATTCTTTGCCCCGACTTGATTACACCCGCCCAGGCCGGGCAAGTCATCAAGGCCAGCCTGTCAAAAATGTACCTCGAAGGTCGCTTCCTAGGTGGTTTCGAATATCAGCATGCAGGCTTCACGTATACTGATGCCAGCGAAGGCGAGCCAGCCTCCTTCCGCGGGCGGGAATCTATCTCCTGCCTCGGTGAGACAGCCTATGAATTGATTTATCACGGCGGTCTGATTCTCGAAGATTAATTCAGACCTGCCGTACATGACCGGAAATAACCTCAGACTTCCGAAGTTTCGAACATAGTCCCCGTAGGGGTAACTTCGGAAGTCTGCTCAATGCTCATTACTCTCTACTCTCCGTTCCCTGATCACTCACCATTAATCTTCCCCGGCCAATAACTTGATCCTCTCCCACGGTTTGAGACTCTCGTCGTCCGCCATGACGGTCTTCAAATCATACATTTCATCCCGCAGCGCCGCCGCCCGCTCGAATTCCAGGTTCCTGGCGGCTTCCTTCATTTGCTTTTCCAGTTCGACGATCACCTTCTTCAATTCGGCGCGCGATGAAGCCTCGGCCCGTTTTCCGGCCGCCTTGTATTCGCCGCGCATTTCCGCCAAAGCTTTGGGTGCCAGTTGGTCGGTCAGGTCGCGGATGGCCTTATGGATGCTGACCGGCGTGATACCGTGTTCCTGGTTGAACTTGACCTGCTTGGCACGCCTCCGGCTGGTTTCATCAATTGCGCGTTTCATCGAATCGGTCATCCGGTCGGCATACATGATCACCCGCCCATTGATGTGCCGGGCCGCCCGCCCGATCGTCTGGATCAGCGCCGTGTCGGAACGCAGGAAGCCTTCCTTGTCGGCATCCAAGATAGCCACCAGTGATACCTCCGGCAGGTCGAGGCCCTCCCGCAGCAGGTTGATGCCCACCACCACGTCGAACACGCCCAGGCGCAGGTCGCGCAGGATGCCGATCCGTTCCAGCGTTTCCACCTCCGAGTGCAGGTAGTGCACCTTGATGCCGAGTTCCTCTATGTACTCGGCCAGGTCCTCGGCCATGCGTTTCGTCAGCGTGGTGACCAGTACCCTCTCCCCATTCTCCACCCGCGCGCGTATTTCCTTCACCAGGTCATCCACCTGCCCTTTTGTCGGGCGCACTTCCACTTCCGGATCCACCAGGCCGGTTGGACGGATGATCTGTTCCACTACCTGCCCGGCATGCTTCATCTCATACGGGCCGGGTGTGGCGCTGGTGTAGATCGTCGAACCCATCACCTGTTCGAATTCATCGAACTTTAGTGGACGGTTATCCAGGGCGGAAGGCAGCCGGAAGCCGTATTCCACCAGCGTTTCCTTGCGGTTGCGGTCGCCATTGTACATGCCGCGCACCTGCGGGATGGTCATGTGGCTCTCATCGATCACTAACAGGTAATCACTCGGCAAAAAGTCCATCAACGTCCAAGGATGCGTGCCGGGGGCTCGCTGGTCCAGTTGCCTTGAGTAATTCTCGATGCCCGCGCAAGTCCCGATCTCCCGCAGCATCTCCAGGTCGAAGCGGGTGCGCTGCTCGATTCGTTGGGCTTCGAGCGGTTTCTCGTTCGCTTTGTAATAAGCCACCCGTTCTTCCAATTCCTTCTCGATGTTCGCGATGGATTGCTTGAGCCGGTCTTCCGCCGCCAGGTAATGCTTGGCAGGGTAGATATCCACCTGCTCCGGCTCGGAGATTATCTCGCCGGTCAGCGGATTGACTTCCGTGATGCGTTCCACCTCATCTCCGAAAAAGGTCACGCGGTAGCCGCGCTTGTTTTCATAGGCCGGGATGATTTCCAGGGTCTCCCCGCGCACGCGGAAGGTCCCGGGCCGCAGCTCCATGTCGTTTCTCTGATACTGTCCGTCCACCAGCTGCCGGATCAGGCCATTCCGCCGGGTGATTTCGCCGATGCGCAGGCTCACCACGCCTTTGCCGTACTCTTCCGGGTTGCCCAGCCCATAGATGCAAGAGACCGACGCCACGATGATGACATCCCGGCGGCTCAACAGGGCGGTTGTTGCCGCCAGCCGCAGCCGTTCGATCTCCTCGTTGATCTCGGTCTCCTTCTCGATGTACAAGTCATGCCGCGGCACGTACGCTTCCGGCTGGTAGTAATCATAATAAGAGACGAAATACGAAACAGCGTTCTCCGGGAAGAACTCCCGGAATTCGGCGTAGAGTTGTGCGGCCAGCGTTTTATTGTGCGCCATGACCAGGGCTGGCTTCTGTAGTTGCTGGATGACCGAGGCGATCGTGAACGTCTTGCCGGTTGCAGTTGCACCCAGCAGGACCTGGTGCTTGAGACCGCGCTGTACACCTTCGACGATCTGTCGGACGGCTTCCGGCTGGTCGCCGGTGGGCTGGAAGGGGGCGTTTAGTTTGAAGTCCATGGAAGTTCCGGTGGCTTGAGTATAAGGCAGAACAGAGGTTCTATTTTACCATAACTATGGCTTATTTTTACTCACTATATAACCCTCTCTATTCCTAATTCTTCCGAAAAACAGAATGCCATCCTTTGGAAATAAAGCGTCCGGCGTTTAAGCGCCGGACGCATATACTTCCTCGATTGAATTTTAGGCTTTCTTGATGTAATCCGCAAAAACATACGTTCCGTCCGATAGCTGCGCCCACCCATTTTCGATCTTCACGACGTGCAGCACTTCATTCTTCACGGCAAACCGCACCCAGGTTGAATCAGACGACGGTTTTGCGCGCACATTGATCCGTGTATATAGAACTACATAGTTGTCGCTTGCAGGTTGAGGGTCTGGAGTCGGGGCCGGGGTTGGGTTGGTCGTCGGTATCGCCGCGATGTATCCCGCATATATATATGTACCATCCAATAGCTGCGCCCACCCGTTTTCGATCTTTACGACATGTAGCACTTCGTCCTTCACGGCAAACCGCACCCATACCCCATTGCCGGATGGACTCGCCCGCACGTTGACCCGTGCATAAAGGACTACATAGTCGACGGTCGCAGGTTGAGGGGTTGGGGTTGGTGTCGGGATGCCGCTCAAGTCGCTTGCCCGTATTGCGTCGAGGAACGCTTTGGAGAAAACGCTCAAGTCCAGGGCCATCGCCACGCCATACTTGTTGTACGAACCTGGTAATATGCAGGCATCTCCTGTAAATTGATGACCCGCAACCAGTTCGGGTTTCTGACCCGCTGAAAGGATGATGTCGTAATTGGGCAACCAGCTTTCCTTGAGGCTTGTCCATGTCATTTTCATGGACTCCTTGGGTTGTCGGCCGTATTGCGGCACCCAGGAATGGTACTGTGATAGCCATGTGTCCATCCCCGGCGCCCAGGTGGATATGAAGCCCCTGTTCGTATACACCCCGTTTTGAGGGATCTGGACGTGTAATTGGCGGTTGAAATTCTCGAAGTGTGTGCTGATGGTGGTTGGGGCACCTGTCGGGACACTGCTCATCGGGATTAAATTACCTCTGGCTTTCTGCCAGGCCGTCCAGTCCGTCCACCATTGCTCCTGGTCGATCCAGATCCACTTAATGGGTAAGCCTTCAGTCTTGATGGTATTGATCACCCAGTCTGCTTGACTGATGGGATCCTGAATGATGTCGTCCCAATAGTAGGCTTGTAGGACCATTGAGCTTTTGGTGGCCACATCGATGCAATGCTGCCGGGAGATGGGTGAAAGTACTTTCGCTCCATTGTTGTCTATCGCCGGATACAGGCCGACGATCACTGAGCCACATCCGCCATCTTCAAATTCTTTCGTGTTGATATGGTCGCACCAGTCTGAAATATCCGGAGTAAGTACCGGGTCTGGAATTTTCATTTTGTACTCTCCTCATCGACCAGTTGGAAAATCCTGCCTGAGGTGTAAGTGCCTGAAATCATTTATGCTGTAAGCATAAATCTCACCTGGATTTCATCATAATACCAACCTTGTCAGACCTGCCACCCAGGAAAGTGCCCATTATCGACCGTTCAATGGATAAAAATATACCGATTCCTTGTGTATAAGGGTTATTTTTGAGCTTTTTCCGTATCATTGTTCAACGATCCTTACTATTCCAGTGAACAATATCATTTTTCTTCATGCGCTTGTTCAACAATTCTCCCCCCTCATGGTAGAATTGCATTTCGTGCATACTTTGGGAAGCCTTACATCCTTCTAAACACGAATTAACCTTGTCCATTTCCGAATTCACCCTTATCCGTCACTACACCACTGACCGTCGCAGCCATGTGCGCTGGGTAATTTCATACGCCCTGCGCTACTGGTGGCTGGTGTTGATCATGTTCATCGGTGCGGTTGGAAACGCCGCATTGTCTGCCTACGTACCGGTTCTGACCGGCGATGCCTTCAATGCCATGCTCAAGGTCCCGCCGGAGACGAAAGTACTCCTTCCACTGGCGCTTCTCATGGGTGGGTCGCAGCTCCTCCGGGGAATCCTCATGCTGGGCCGTAATTTTGGGGCCGAATTCCTGGCTCAGCGCGTCGAACGCGACGTCCGTGACGAACTGTACGTTTCCTTGCTCGGCAAGAGCATGACCTTCCATAACCTCCAGCCGGTCGGCGACACCATGGCCCGTGCCACCAATGACGTGCGCGAGGTCAACTATATGTTCAGTCCCGGTGTCAACCTGGTGGTTGGCTCGCTCATTTTCCTCGTCATGCCGCTTTTCTTCGCTCCGCATTACCACTGGTCGCTCGTGCTCGCCCCGCTCCTTTTCACGGTTTCTTACTTCATTGCCCTGCGCCAGTACCTGCGCACTCTCGATCCCATCACGGAAGACGTGCGTAAATCGTTCGGCGTGATGAACACCCACCTCTCCGAAGCCCTGGACGGCATCGAGACACTCAAAGGCGCGGCCCAGGAAAATGCCGAGGTCGGCCGTTTCGAAAGCAATGCCCGCCTCCTGCGCAACCATACCGTCCGGCAGGGTGATGTTGAAGCCCGTTTTCTGCCTCTTTTGTTGTTTTTTATTACCCTGGCGATCGGTCTGGTGCATGCCATCTTGTTATTCCGGATCGGCCTCCTGAACACCGGGGATGTGGTTGCTTACTTCGGCTTGCTGCTCCTGCTGGATTTCCCCACCTGGACCTCCATCTGGGCTTATTCGCAAATCTCGTCCGGGCTGGCCGGCGCACGTCGCATCCTGGATCTGATCAACCGGGAAAATAACCTCGATCAGAACACTCTCGGATATGCGCATCCCATGCGCGGCGAGATCGAGTTCCGCGACGTAACCTTTGCCTACCCTCCTTCTCCCAACGGGACGGATGCCCGCCTGCTACCGCCTGCCCCAGGAATTATTGGGGACTTTGATGGTAAGGCTGGAGGGAGCGGGGCTGAGGGAACCGAACCGGTCCTCCAGGGCATTTCCTTCAAAGTAAAGCCGGGGCAGACCGTTGCCATTGTCGGGCAGACTGGCACCGGCAAGACGTCCTTGATGAAACTGGTCAACCGAACTTATGATACCAACGCCGGGAGGGTCCTGGTGGATGGTGTGGACGTGCGCGACTGGAACCTGGCCTCTTTGCGCTCGCAGATTTCCATCATTGAACAGGATATCTTCCTTTTTTCACGTTCGGTGGCGGAGAATATTGCCTTCGGTAAACCGGAAGCTACGCCCGGACAGGTTGAGGCGGCTGCAAGATCCGCCCAGGCGGACGATTTTATCCACGAGTTCGAAAATGGCTACAAGACCGTTATTGGCGAGCGTGGCGTCACCCTTTCCGGTGGCCAGCGTCAGCGCCTGGCCATTGCACGCGCTTTCCTGACCGACCCGCGTGTCCTTATCCTGGACAACTCAACCAGCGCCATCAACTCCGCCACCGAGGATAAGATCCAGCGTGCCATTGCCGCCGCCGCCCAAGGCCGGACAACTTTCATTATCACCCATCGACTGTCCCAGATCCGCTGGGCAGATTTGATTGTGGTACTGCGTAAAGGCCGCATCGCTGCCATTGGCAATCACGATGAGTTGATGAAAACTTCGGACACTTATGCCCGTATATTTAGAGAATAGGAATCAGGTAATTGGGTGATCAGTCCTATTGATCCCTAATCCCTTATTACCTGATCACGCTTACAAATGGGTTTTTACGAAGGCCTCAACGAAGAGCAATACGACCGCCAGTATCCCGATCGCGAGTTGACGCGTCGCATCGTCGCTTATTTCACTGCCCAGCGCCGCCGGGTGACCGTCATCGTCTTACTGACAGTCCTGATGGCAGTTATTTCCGCTGCAGAGCCGGTCGTGGTCAGCAAAGGTCTGGATGCCCTCAAAGGGCACCCCACCCTGGCTGCCAGTATGATAATCGGGCTGATCGTGCTGTTCATCGGCGTAAGCGATTGGGGTATCAATTGGATCAGGCGTCGTCTCACCGTCCGGACCGTGGGCGATGTTATCCTCAACCTGCGTACCCTCTCCTTTCGTGCCGCCGTCGAACACGACCTGTCCTTCTACGACCAGTTCTCCTCCGGGCGTATTGCCTCCCGTATCAATTCCGATACCAACGACCTGGGCAACCTGGTCGTCATCCTCACCGACGTGTCCGCCCAGATTTTTCAAGCCATCCTGCTGGGCATCGTTATCGTCCGTACCGAGTGGCATCTGGCTCTCTTGCTTTTCGCCTTTCTTCCATTCGTCTTCGGGATCGGACTCGGCTTCCGCAGCCTGGCCCGTCGGGTCACCAAGAGCGGCATGCAGGCCATGGCAGATGTCAACTCCGCCATCAAGGAGACCGTTAGCGGCATCGCCATCGCCAAGAACTTCCGCCAGGAGAATAGTATCTTTGAGACCTTCAACGCCGCCAATCGCACCTCCTACCGGGTTAACGTCTGGCGTGGTTTAGCTCTCTCCCTGGTCTGGCCGTCATTGAATTCCGTCGGTGGGATTGCCACCGCTGTTATCGTCTACGCTGGCGGATTGAGCGCCGCACAGGGAGCCGTCACCATCGGCGCCTGGTACCTGTTCATCCTGAGCCTGGGACGCTTCTTCGATCCGGTCATGAGCCTATCGTCCTTTTGGTCCAATATCCAGTCCGGCTTGAGCGCCGCCGAACGTATCTTCGCCTTGATGGATGCTGAGCCGAACGTCGTCCAGACTGGTAGCTTGGATGTTCCAGCTTTGAAAGGGGAAATTCAATTTGAGAACGTTTCGTTCCGTTACGCCGAAAACGAACCGGTGCTGACGGATTTCAGCCTGACTATCCAGCCCGGTGAAAACCTGGCCATCGTCGGACATACCGGCGCGGGCAAGTCCTCCCTCGCCAAGCTGATTGCACGTTTCTACGAATTCCAGTCCGGGCGGATATTGATAGATGGGACAGATATTCGTACCCTCAATCTGCAGCAGTATCGCCGGAATTTGGGAATTGTCAGCCAGGTGCCGTTCCTTTTTTCCGGCACTGTGGCCGGGAACATCCGTTATGCCTGCCCCGATGTGACTGATTCACAAATCCTCTCCATGGCCCGTCGCATCGGTGACGGTGAATGGTTGGAAACTCTGCCAGATGGGTTGAACACGCTCGTTGGGGAACGTGGTACGATGCTCTCCATGGGACAACGTCAATTGGTCGCCTTGCTGCGGGTATTGATGCAAAAACCCGCCATTTTCGTTCTGGATGAGGCCACCGCCAGCATTGACCCGTTCACGGAATGGCAGATCCAGCAGGCCTTGAACATGATTCTGGTGGAATCGACCAGTATCCTGATTGCCCACCGTCTGTCGACCGTTAAAGCCGCCGATCGGATTATTGTGATTGAAAAGGGCCGGATCATCGAGTCGGGTAACCACGCCGGGCTGCTCGCTCAGGGCGGCCACTATGCCATGCTTTACAACACTTATTTCCGCCACCAATCCCTGGCTTATGTGGAGCAGGCTAGGGAGCTGGTCGCAAAATAAGGATAGAGGGCATAACTGATGACCTCTTTTTTTCAATTGCTTCAAAATTTCATTCTTGCCATGAAAAGCGGCCAATTGCCCCAACTGGGAAATTGGTCCTATCTGGGATTGGCAGTGTTGGTCGCCATCGAAGGACCTGTGGCAACCCTGCTGGGGGCTATGGCTGCCTCGGCGGGCTTAATGCGTCCGTGGCTGGTATTCTTGGCGGCAGCAACTGGGAATCTATCCGCCAACTCGCTCTGGTATCTGCTGGGCTATGCCGGAAAACTCGAATGGGCCTACCGCTTCGGTCGCAGGTTGGGTGTAAATCCAAAGCTGCTCGAGCGGTTGGAACAAGGCATGTGCGAACACGCTCCCAGGATCTTGTTTATCGCAAAACTCACAGTTAGTTTCATGATCCCATCCTTGATTGCAGCCGGCCTGGTAAAAGTGCCTTGGCGGCGCTGGTTCCCATCGTTATTCGCAGGTGAGATGATCTGGACTGGCTCATTGGTGTTGATCGGCTTCTACGCCACCGAAGCAATAAAACGTGTGGAAAAAGGTGTGGAATACGCTTTATTGGGTCTTTCCCTGGTTTTTGTACTCTTTATGCTCGTAGAGGGTCGTACCTTATTGCGAAAACAACTCAACATTAATGGTACAGATAAAGATCCGGGTAAATAAAGGGAACCGAGAGTCACAATGCGTATCCTCATCGCAGGTTCTCCTCAATACATTGCCTTCCATGGACAGGCAATTTTCACGATGAACCTTGCCGAAGGTCTGGTAAAAAAAGGCCATGCGGTGCTGGCGCTTGTCGCCTCCGATGCTGGAAAAGCGTACCGGTCGGAACACAATGGCGTCCGGATCGAAGCCCTGACGGCTTTGAACTTGAAGGCCTTTCATCCGGATGCCTTCCTGGCGCTATTCACAGCCCGGGCCGTCCGTAAAACCATCCTCGATTTTCAACCGGACATCCTCCATATCCAGGATCATTATCCCCTAAGCCGTGATGCAGTCCTTTCCGCTCGCCATTTGGGGATCAAAATCGTTGGAACAAACCACTTCATGCCCGAAAATCTGGCACCCTATGTACCGGTCCTCTCCTCGATCAAACCCGCCTTCAATTGGGTTCTTTGGCGCTGGATGCGGGAGACCTACGACAGGGTGGATGCTGTGGTGGGCCCCTCCCGAGCCGCTTCCTGGATACTCAATTCGATCGGCCTGAAACCGCCGGTCAATTCCATCTCCTGTGGAGTGAATACCGATCTCTTCAAACCCGATCCGTCGGTGGATCGTTCAGCCTGGCGGAAATGCTATGGGATCGATCCAGACCGTAAAATCTTTTTTTTCGTTGGTCGGGTGGATCGCGAAAAACACCTGGATGTATTGATTCGAGCGATGCATTTGCTCAACCGGAAGGATATTCAATTCGTCATTGCTGGAACAGGTGCACATAAAAAGCATTTGATGGCACTGGTTGGGCACCTCGGTCTGGGATCCAGGGTTCATTTCACCGGTTTTATCCCCCAGTCGGACCTTCCATCGGTTTTGAATAGTATTGACGTCTTCGCCATGCCAAGCGAGGCCGAACTGCTCAGTATTTCCACCTTGCAGGCCATGGGATGTTCCCGTCCGGTACTGGCAGCCAATGCTGTCGCCCTGCCCGAATTGGTGACCCAGGATCTCAACGGTCTTCTATTCAAACCAGGCGATGTCGCTGAAGCAGCCCGTTGCATGGAATGGTTTGCGGATCATCCCGAACGCTGGCCTGGCATGGGTGTCGCCAGCCTGGAAAAAGTCCAGGCACATAGCCTTGAGCATGTCGTTCAGCAGTATGAAACGCTATACGAACAGGTATTACGCGATATTCCTCTCGGCCTTCCTTCAATTTGACAATCCACCCCTGCCCTGCTATACTGGCAACAATAATTTAGACTTTTACTGCCGCTTTTGGCAGTTTGATTTCTCACAATTCACCTGTTCTTCCCAACCCCTGCACAAGCACAGGGCGTTTTGTGTTTTTATTAATGCAAAAACGGGTGGGACAGTTTCATGGACTTCCCGATTAAGGGAAGGATGGTGGCTGAGCAAGCGGCGGAGCCGCTTGCTCAGCCACCATCCCACCCAGGAAAATTGGGGTTTCCATTGATAATCATTTCAGAAAAGGAAAAACAATGAGCAATAAACAGGAAACACTGCGCATCATCCCCATCGGCGGCCTGGGCGAGGTTGGCAAGAACATGATGGCGTACGAGTACGCCTCAAATATCCTCGTCGTGGATGCCGGGCTGATGTTCCCCGATAATGATATGCTGGGGGTGGACTATATTATCCCCGATTTTAAATATCTCCAAGACCATGCTGAACAGGTCCGTGGGATCGTCATCACTCACGGGCATGAGGATCATATTGGATCGATCCAGCACCTGTTGGGCGCGATTATGGCTCCTGTCTACGCCACCCCTCTCACGCGCGGCCTGATCGAGGTCAAGCTGTCTCGCAACGGTCTTGCAGGCAAAGCCGACCTGCACACGATCCAGGCCGCTGAGACATTCCGGATCGGACCGTTCCAAATCGAGACATTCCATGTATGCCATTCCATCCCCGATGCCATCGGTTTGGGTATCACCACCCCCGCCGGGCTGGTCATCCATACCGGCGATTACAAGTTCGACCAGACCCCGGTGGATAACTGGCCGACCGACTTTGCCAAGCTCGCCGAGTTTTCATCACGCGGCGTGGATGTATTGCTGGCC
The DNA here is from genome assembly GCA_963806575.1 of uncultured Chloroflexia bacterium. Classification (GTDB taxonomy): domain Bacteria; phylum Chloroflexota; class Anaerolineae; order Anaerolineales; family Villigracilaceae; genus UBA877. Next base: position 142,735 of record CAWDYX010000013.1, read on the forward strand.
GATTCGACCAACGCCGAACGTCCCGGTTGGACCCCCTCCGAACGCGTCATCGGTCCGGCCATGGATGAGGTTTTCCGCAACGCTCCTGGGCGCATCATCATCGCTACATTCGCTTCGCTTATCGCCCGGATGCAGCAGGTGGCGGATGCCGCCGTCCAGCATAACCGCAAGCTGGCCTTCGTCGGCATGAGCATGGTGGATAACGTAAAAATCGCCCAGAAGATGGGCTACCTGGATATTCCTGAATCGACTATGGTTAGTCTGGATGAGGGCTTGCATCTGCCAAAAAAGGACGTGGTGCTAATGTGTACCGGGTCACAGGGTGAGCCGACCTCCATTATCGGACGGCTGTCAGCCGGAACCAACCGCCAGTTTGACGTCGAAATGGGTGATACCATCGTCATTTCCTCGCACCCCATCCCGGGAAATGAAGAAGCCATCAATAAAACCATTAACCGCCTGCTGCGTCGGGGGGCGGAAGTGATCTACGAAGCTCTCTCGGCAGTTCACGTTTCAGGTCACGCCAGTTCCGAAGAAATGAAACTCCTGCTCAACCTGGTCCGGCCGAAATTCTTCATACCCATCCATGGCGAACTGCACCAGTTGAAACGCCACGCCGAGCTGGGCAAACAGGTCGGCCTTCCTCCGGAAAATATTTTCGTCGTCGAAAACGGGCAGGTGGTGGAACTGGCCGAAGGCAAACTGACTTTGGCCGAACGTAATCCTGGTAACTATGTCTTCGTGGAAGGAGAAAGCGTAGGTGATATTGACAGGGATGTGATGCGCGAGCGTGAGCAACTCGCCCGATCTGGCGTCGTTCTCATCACGGTACCGCTGGATAAGTATTCCGGACGCCTGATCAAAGAACCTGAGGTCCTGACACGCGGTTTCATCTCCCCCGAAGACGCCGAGGCGATCATTCCGTCTGTCCGGAAGAAAGTGACCGATCTGGTAAATGGCGCCGGTTTGGATGATGAAACGCTCCTTACAGATGCAGTACGTTCACTCCTCCGCAATCAAACCGGCCGCCGGCCGATGGTATTCGTGGCAGTGACCAAAGCCTGAAAAGAGAGGCTTCTGCAAAAAACAGGTTCGGGAGTGCTGTGCGCCCCGGACCTGTTTTTTCACATCTTTTTCTTTTCTCACTGATATTATTTTTGACGCAGGTAGTAAAGAACGCAGAGTAGCACCGCCCCGATCGCGAAGGCGGCAGCTCCCTGCCACTTGGCTAGTCTAGGTTTCGGAAACGTCTGCGGTCTAAAAAAGGCCAGATATAGGATATACGGGACCTCCAATCAAGCCGGCCGCCCCCACCCCAATAATAGCATGCGAAACATCGTCGCCATTCGATTATCCTTTTACTTCCATCCAAACCGGCCGCGCAAGGGTACAAAACATACTTCCACATTCTTTTTATGGCTGAATTCCTGGCCGGTCCGCCTCCAGACTTCCAGTTGCTGAACACTCCGGCTGCCCACCGGGATGACCATTTGCCCACCTTCCGCCAGTTGGTCAAGCAGCCTCTGTGGGGCCTCGGGTGCTGCTGCTGCAACCAGGATTTTGTTATAAGGTGCGGCCTCCAGCCAGCCGGCACTTCCATCGCCGGTATGCACATGGATGGTGGTATAGCCCTGTACCGCCAGGGTCTTTTCTGCTTGCTGGGCTAGCTCTGGGATGACCTCGATGGTATGGACTTCCGCCGCCAACTCGCCCAATACGGCAGCCTGGTAACCGGACCCGCAGCCGACTTCCAGAACGCGGTCAGCCTGCTCCAGTTCGAGTAATTCGGTCATCAGGGCAACGATATATGGCTGGGAGATGGTCTGTCCAAAACCGATCGGCAGCGGTCCGTCCGAGTATGCCCAGGCCAGATCCTCCGACGGGATAAAGCAATGGCGTGGCACGGAACGCATCGCAGCGATCACCCGCGGCTCGTGGATTCCCCGTGCCATGATCTGTTCTTCAACCATACGTTTGCGTGCCTGCGAAAATTCGTCGTCAGTTATCATGAATTCTTCAAGGTTTCCTCATCGTTCTAGGTCAGTTTGGTCTATGCGTGCGTTTCCCTTTCTTTCCCGCCCCCTGGTTATTATCGGCAAATAGGCTTGCCTTGCATATTCTTCTTCTTCCTGGGAGATTAATTTCCGTGCAATTTGGCGGTCCACCTTCCCCATCGGGTAATGGGGTAGATCGGCCGGTCTCACCCAGCTAAGCTCGGCGGCTTCGATCGCTCTTGGTTCACCCTCGCTCAATTCGCACAAAAAGGCATGCAGCGTAATTCGAAAATGGGTGTAGGCGTGTCGATATATTCCAAATGGGAGTCCAACCCGGATCTCCGCACCGAGTTCTTCCCTGATCTCACGCCTGAGACCGGCGTTAACCGTTTCATCTTCTTCTATTTTTCCTCCGGGGAATTCCCACATTCCACCCAGCAAACCTTTTGAAGGGCGTTTCGCCAACAGGACCTTCCCATCCCGCCTGACCACCGCCGCGCTGACCGTGTAATGTGGCACTACCGCCTTGGGTTTCAACACCGGTCTCTCTGCCTGGATACCGAGCCGACGCGCCTGGCATAATTCAGTGAGTGGACATAGGTCACACCGGGGTTTTTTCGGGATGCAGATTGTCGCACCCAGGTCCATTAACGCCTGGTTGTAGTCACCTGCTCGACCCTTGGGCAGGTTTTGCTCAGCCAACTTCCAAAGGGTTTCTTCGCCGGTGGGTGAATCGGCCGCCTGGGCCATGTTGAAAACCCGCGCATAAACACGCCGTATATTGGCGTCCAGTGTTGGGACATCCTGCCCGAAAGCTATTGAAGCGATTGCACCGGCAGTATAACGCCCGATCCCCGGGAGGCTGACCAGCGCCGTCAGATCACGTGGCAGTCCACCGTCGTGTTCTTCCATTACAATTCTTGCCGACTTATGTAAATTGCGCGCCCGGCTGTAGTAACCGAGGCCCTCCCACAACGCCAGAACGTCCTGCTCGGATGCCGCCGCCAGTTCCCGGATTCCTGGATAGCGCTTCATCCAGCGCATAAAATATGGCATGACTGCTTCGACGCGCGTCTGTTGGAGCATGATCTCGGAGACCCAAACCCTGTACGGATCTTGGGAGCCGCGCCAGGGCAGTTTGCGGCCTTCCCGGGTATACCAGGATAATAACCTTTTGGTGAACTTATCCATTGGCGGGGCAGAGAGAGAATACCATCTCAAGGGATCGTGACTTTAAGCTCATTGGAGACCGGATAAAGTACCCGCCCAACGTTCTGCCCGTAAGAATCAAATGCCATCACCGTGATGAATAAGGTCGTACCGTGTCTTACAGGGATTTCCACTTGTTTTTTATCGGCGCTGAGCTTCACCAACCCTTCTTCAGATGGTGGAAGGAGGAAGAGTTGCTCGTACATATCCGGTTTCCATCCGCCTGGATCCGCCCAATAAGTCTTAGCGGATACGTCGCCGTAAAACTGGTTGTAATCCCAGCCGCGCGAATGGGCAGAGATAAATACCTGGTATCCTGCCAGGTCGTTATCAGGATCGGACGCCGTAAATGAAACCGTCAAGGTTGTATATGCGGGATCGAATTGCACCTGCGTGAACCTCGGCTTTGTCGGGGTATGGATCGCAGGCAGATCATTTAACTTGACCGTATCGCTGGGAGAAATCTTATCTGCCGCCTTCCATCCGTTTTCAAAGGCATAAGGACTGCCCCGCCCTGTGTAATAAGTTTGGGGCACATCCTTCTTGTAAGCCTGACTGGAGAAGTAGGAATAGGAAGGGAAAAGATTTCCCTCGGGGTGGTCGCTGATACAATCCATAACCAGGGACTCCTGATAGGCAGGCAGTGCATCCAGCTTCTGGTAATCCCCTTTGCTCATTTCGGCTACGGATGGGATTTTTCCTTTATTGTCCAAAACGGTTTCCCCATTTCCAAAGGAATCCGTATCAAAGTAATGCCAATCTCCGTCATAATAGATTTCACCAATCTGATGATTGGCAAGTTGAACCAGACGGCCGGGATAACCCGCAGAGCCGAACAGGTCGATAGCCAGAATGGCTCCCTGGGTACACCACATATCACCCAGCTCGAGCAGCACGATTGGATCATATACCCAATCCCCTTCAGAATAAGAAGATATGTCATTGGTGTGATAGGTGGATTTTTGAATAAACTTTAAAAGCTTTAAATGCTTTTCGGTATTCGTCTTTGCCCCTGCCGTTATTTTATTAAAGATTGCCAGCAACGCTTTTGAACGGTCAATATGCACAAGTTTCAACCTGAGGTTTGAAGCCCTTTGATATTGGCTTTCAATGTTGCTGGAATATTCCGCAGCACAGTAATCCGCTCCGTGTCGTTCATATCGCACCGGATCAAAGGTCTGGATATACCACCATGTATCCAGAACCCCCCTGCCTGCCGGAGAAATGGCCCAGTAAACCAGCAGGGAGATGCCCGCCCATCCCAGGGCCCATAGAAGGATTTGGCGCCAGAATAGCCTCAGATCATGTCCGAAGCGCAGGACAAGAAACCAGGCTGCAGCCTGAATACAAGCCACGCAAAGAAAGCTAAGTAACGGTTTGGAGCGAATGTAAACGGGGGCGAACTGTGCAGGATTGTAGTATCGTAAGAATAGGATTGCCAATTCCAGGCCGAGGGCGATTGCCAGGCTGGAATTGGTCAACCAACGGAACAGCCCTGGCTTCCGATTCGGGTTTAACCAGTTCTCCCGCCAGGCACGCCTACGCCATGAAAACCATCCAAAAAAAGCACTTCCTGCCAGTATCGCGAAGACGAATCCCATCATCAGGATGCGCTTGGTTGAAAAACCAAGCAGGATGGCATTTTTTGCATCCTGAGGGATCAACCCAAGCCAAACTAATGTAATCATCCCCTCAAATAAAATTAACAGGAATAAGATCGGCCAATACTTCAGCCTGGGGTTATCCATTTTTCTTAAAATTGGAAGCCATTACGCGCTGGGACTACCTTGTAGGAAAAATTCTTTACCAATGCAAACAATTTCTCCTGCAACTGGCTCCAGCCATCCGAGCGCAGGATTTGCTGTACACCTGGCAGATCATCCGCCAGGATGCCGACCTGGATCTGCGGATACTCGCCATAAATGGTCGCCCATGCTTCCACAGGCTGAAATCCCAACCGCTGTACGCCCGGAATGAATTCCCCGATTACAAATTCGAAATAATCCTGCTCGTGTTCGGGGACAATATCCCATGTCATCATCAATTTTACAGACATACCATGCCTTATTCGTGCTGATAATCCAGCACAACCATCTTTGTCTCATCCGGCAGGCTGGATATGGATACTTTCAGGCTCGGCACGGTTTCGGCTTCGTGCATTCCCATTTCCTTCAGGAATTTGTCCAATCGGTCAAGTGCAACCTTGGTTGCCGGAGTGTGGTAGTGCATAGGGATGACGATGTTCGGTTCCAGTAAACTGACGATCTCCGCCGCTTTGGCCGCATTCAAACCGCCGCCTCCACCCACCGGCACCAGTACAACATGTACAGTCCCGAGGGCTTCGATCTCATTCTGGGGTGGTACGGAACGCATGTCACCCAGGTGCGCCACCGTGATTCCCATATAGTCGAAAACATACAAGGTGTTGCGCGGCTTTTCCTCCGCCTTCTTGCCTAGTCCGTCCATCTGAACGCCGGTAATGAAAACACTGCCAATCTCGAACTCACCCGGTCCGGTGATGGCATGCGAATACCCCTTCACCGCACTCAGATAATTGTGCCCGGGTGCATCGTGGCTGGATGTGACGATGTCCGCTTTTAATTTAAGCGGCTCATATCCCACCGTTTCAGAGTCGAACGGATCACAAACGACCGTCGCCATGCCGCGTTCGGTCAGGCGAAAACAGGAATGCCCGTACCATGTTATCTCCATGAACTCCTCCGTGCGTGCCAATTATACACGTATAATTATGGGGATGGAATTCGAACTGTCTCCCCGCCAGGCTGGCGGTGGGACTCTCTCCCCCACCACCGGCGGCTGGCGATTGGAAATACCTGCCGGGTTACCCCGAACCTACCGCCTGGCCCAACTCGATGATTATGCCCGCACGCCCCGCAGTCGTTTGAAGAACGTGCCTCCCTGGAACCTGCGCCTGCACGCCCGTCTCTCAAACGCTGACCTGCCAGGTACGTGGGGTTTCGGCCTCTGGAACGACCCGTTCGGTCTTTCACTTGGTTTCGGCGGACAACCTGGACGCCTGCCAACTCTACCGCAAGCCGTCTGGTTCATGCATGCCTCCCCCCCAAATTGGCTTTCCTTGCGGGATGGTCCTCAATCGAACTCGAACAAGGCAATTCCTGCCAACGGTTTCTTCGCCGGGACATTCCTCTCGCCCCGCTTCCCGTCATTTCTGTTCCTGCCCGGACTGTTGGCTTTCCCATTACTACCACTTAGGCCAGCCTCACGCCTCCTGCGGCGTTTGGCCAGTCGGATCATCCGGCAGGACGCCGTCAGGGTCATTCTGGATGTCACCCAATGGCATGAGTATTGCATACTATGGTTGAGCGAAGGCTGCACCTTCAGCGTGGACGGGAGTGAGATCCTTTCCACGCCCTATTCCCCCTGCCCTCCTCTCGGATTGATTATCTGGATTGACAACCAGTTCGCCGCCTGGACCCCCCAAGGACAGCTTGGATACGGTACGCTGGAAAATCCCACCGCCTGGCTGGAGATCGATAAACTGGCCTGTCAATGAAGGATATGAGCGCCGGCAATTATCCGCACGCACAACTACTCTATCCTGCCAAGAGTTTTTACCGATTTTCCAACCCTGCTAGTATAAACTCGTGTTCAATCCATCCAGACCGTCCGGTCTTCGTAAGACGGTCGCTCAGTAATGGCAGCCGTCGGATCCGGATATCCAATATAGACAAAACTGATCAATTCCTGATCTGGTGAAAAGCCGAGGAATTGCTTAACTTCCGGATCGCGCGCCGCCGACCCGGTCCGCCACATGGCACCCAGGCCTTCGGCATGCGCAGCCAGTAACAGGTTTTCCACCGCTGCCGCCACTGCGCAAATATTCTCGATCTCAAGCACTCTCGGATCATTCGGTTTATCCACGCCAACTGCGATTAAGACCGGTGCGCGCAAAGGTTTGGCTCGTTCAATTTCCATCCCGGAATCCGGTAATTCCGGGTTCTGTTTCTTGAGCGCTTGCGCCAGGACCTCTCCCAGAGTATTACGGCTTTTCCCTGTCATCACCACGAAGCGCCAGGGACGCACGTGGTGATGGTTGGGAGCCTGGACTGCAGCATGCAATAGTCTCTCGATGATCTCATGGCTCACCGGATCCGGTTTGACTTTCGCGACTGAGTGTCGGGTCAGGATGGCTTCCAGCGCGTCCATATCTTTTCTCCTTTTTACTCAACTCCCTGTGTTTGAAAAACCCAATCCCAGATGGGTGAGCTGACCCCGAAACGCGTATTCGGATCCTTGTAGTGATGTTGCATATGGTAGCGTTTCAAGAATTTGGCATAACCCCTCCGCATCGGGAAATGGTGCGTGGCGTAATGGGTCAGATCGTAGCTTAGATAACCGACCAGGAAACCCGCGGTCAGCGGTGCCACCCACTCGGGGGATTTGAGCAATACTGCCAGCACGAGGTAAAAGAACCCAAAGAACACCGCCGCCAGCGGGATGCTGACTGGGAAAGGCATCACCAGCCGCGTCTTCACCTGCGGTTGGGCATGATGGATGCCGTGAAAAAGGAAGAAGATGCGTTCCTGCTGCGGCGTGGTCGGTTTGTGATGGAACAGGAAACGATGCAGGGTGTACTCGGCAAAGGTCCACAGAAATAATCCGATGAGAAAACCCACCGGGATATAAACGGGGACACCCGGTCCGGAAACTGTCAATGCTGCATAGACGAGCAGGATTGCTACAATCGGCAGCCATAAACCGATGATGGCTGCCGGGCTGATATGGGTGAAGAATTCCAGGAAATCGGATTTGAACAGGCGGATGGGTACTGCTTCCCGGCTGGTATCGATGGGGTAATGCATCATGTTGGGCTCCTTTGGATAGATTGTACACCATCATAAAAAAAAGCCGCACCTCACCGGGTGCGGCTTTTTTCCCATATTCCTTTATCACTTCTTGCCGGTTCCCTAATCCTACTTATCTTCCGCGATCTTCTTGCCGGCATACTTCAGCGCAGCGTGCGCTGCCGCTAGGCGGGCGATCGGTACACGGAAGGGCGAGCAGGAAACATAGTTGTTGCCGATAAGGTGGCACCACTCGATCGATTCGGGGTCGCCGCCGTGCTCGCCGCAGATGCCCACTTCCAGCTCAGGCCGGGTCTTGCGGCCATCGTTCACGGCCATCTGCATCAACTTGCCCACGCCCTCGCGATCCAGGGTCTGGAACGGATTCTTTGGCAGGATGCCCTCGGCTATATACGTGACCAGGAAGTTGCGCTCGGCATCGTCACGCGAATAGCCGAAGGTCATCTGGGTCAGGTCGTTGGTGCCGAAGGAGAAGAATTCGGCCAGTTTCGCCACTTCGCCCGCAGTGACTGCGGCGCGCGGGATCTCGATCATGGTTCCGAACTTGTAGGTGAAATTCACTTTCTTCTCTTCCATCACGGTCTTGGCAATCCGCACCAGGCGCGGCTGGATCCATTCCAGTTCCTTGACGGTCCCGGTCAGCGGGATCATCACTTCGGGATGGACGACGATGCCGCGCAGGGTACAGTCCGCGGCGGCTTCGAAGATGGCGCGTACCTGCATCTCGACGATCTCAGGCATGTAAATGCTCAGTCGTACACCCCGTAGGCCCATCATCGGGTTGGATTCGTGCAGGCCCTTGATGGCGGCCAGCAGGTGTTCCTTCTCTTTAAGCCCTCGGTCTCACCCTTGACGCGCATGGTGACGACTTCTTCGAAAAGCTTTTCTTCGTCGGGCATGAATTCATGCAGAGGCGGATCGATCAGGCGGATGATGACCGGGTAACCGTTCATCGCTTCGAACAGCCCATCGAAATCCTTGCGCTGTTCCGGCAGCAGCAGGTTGAGCTGCTTGGTTCGTTCTGCGCTGCTGTCGGCCAGGATCATCTTCTGGACGATCGGCAGGCGTTCGGTCTCGAAGAACATGTGCTCGGTGCGGCACAGGCCGATACCCTTGGCGCCGTAGGAGCGGGCGCGCCGGGCATCTTTGGGGTAGTCCGCATTCGCCCATACCTGGACGCCTGGTGCCTTCCGACCATCCGGCAGAACGCGGATATCCTTGCGGGCGGCAATCTCATCCGCCCAAGTCAGCAGGGTTAACAGGTCGGTTTGCTCTTCCAGTGATGGAGCGCTGGTCGGTAGTTTACCAACATACACCTGCCCGGTGGTACCGTCAACAGAAATCCACTCGCCTTCCTTGACAACCTTGCCGTCAACTTCCATTTCACGCTTCTCAAGGTCGATTTTGATCATGGAAGCGCCGACAATGCATGGGATGCCGAACTGGCGGGCGACCACTGCAGCGTGCGAGGTAGCACCACCTTCACTGGTCAGCACACCCTGGGAGGCGATCATACCGTGCACGTCATCCGGTTTGGTGAAGGGACGCACCATGATGGTTGCCTGTTTTTCTTCCTTGGCCATCTTTTCGGCTTTATCGGCATCGAAGTACACTTGACCAACCGCTGCGCCCGGCGAAGCGTTTACACCTTTGGCATAGAAGACCGCGGTCTTCTTGGCTTTTTCGTCAAATTGCGGGTGCAGGAGTGCGTCTACCACCTCAGGGGTTACACGCAGGACGGCATCTTCCTTCGTGATCAGGCCTTCGTTGGCCATGTCGACGGCGACCTTTACAGTGGACTTGGCGGTACGCTTGCCGTTGCGGGTCTGGAGCATCCACAGCTTGCCGCGCTCGATGGTGAACTCGACATCCTGCATGTCCTTATAATGCTTCTCGAGCTTGCCGGTGATATCCATGAACTGCTTGTAGACCTCCGGCATATTGTTGACAAGCTCCTCGATCTGCTGCGTGTTGCGGATGCCCGCCACGACATCTTCACCCTGGGCGTTCATCAGGAACTCACCCATCATTTTCTTGTCTCCGGTGGATGGATTGCGGGTAAAAGCCACGCCTGTTCCGGAGTCATCCCCCATATTTCCGAAGACCATGGTCACAATATTGACGGCTGTGCCGAGATCATCGGAGATGGCCGTGGCTTTGCGGTAATCCACAGCCCGCTTCCCCATCCATGATTCGAACACGGCTTTGGTGGCCAGTTCCAACTGTTTGAAAACATCCTGTGGGAAATCAGAGCCGATGTTCTTCTTGTAGACTTCCTTGAAAGTGGCAACGAGAGCTTTCCAATCCTCGGCGGTCATCTCGGTGTCGAGCTTGAAACCTTTCTTGGCCTTATATTCAGCCAGCGGGTGCTCGAACACTTCGTCATCCAGGTTGAAGACGGTCGTACCGAACATTTCAACCAGTCGGCGATAGGAGTCCCAAACGAAACGGGGATTCCCGGTCATTTTGATCATGCCTTCCACAACCTTGTCGGTCAGACCGATGTTGAGGATGGTGTTCATCATGCCTGGCATGGAGAACTTGGCGCCTGATCGGCAGGAAACCAGCAGCGGGTTGGTTGGATCACCGAATTTCTTTCCAGCCTTTTTCTCGACCACTTTAAGCGCTGCCAGCATCTGGTTCCATAGACCCTCGGGGAATTCGCCGGTCTTGCGGAATTCGTTGCACGCCTCGGTTGTGACGGTGAAACCTGGCGGGACCGGTACTCCCGCACGGGTCATATCCGCCAGACCTGAACCTTTGCCCCCGAGCAAACCTCGCACGCCATCCCATGAACCGGCGTACTTTTCTGCCTCGGCGACATCGTCGAAGAGATAAACCCATTTCTTAGCCATTTCTATTTGGTCTCCTTGCTTGTGAAAGATGATATCAGGTATTTTCCTGGTATGGACGTGCCAATCGGCAAGTTTACCACAAACTCCCCCCTGTAACAGTCGCCAAATGGGATTGTCATTTTGTAAAGAGTTTGCAAAGATAATCCAATCTTCTTGATGATATGATATTCAATAATTCCAAGGAGATCCCAATAATGCTAAAAATCCTTGTTATAGATGACGATCCGGGCATGACAGAACTCCTGGCCATGCTTCTTAAAACACACAATCTCGATGTTTATTTGGCAAATACGGGTGAAGAGGGCATCAATTTGGCGCGCGAAATATCCCCGGATGTGATTATCCTGGATTTGATGATGCCTGGCATGGATGGATGGCAGGTCTGCATACAGGTTCGTTCTTTTAGTAATGTCCCAATCCTGATCCTCTCTGCTCTCGATAATCCCGGGATGGTTGCCAGCGCGCTGGATGCCGGGGCAGACGATTACCTGGTCAAACCGGTACCCGTCGGAGTCCTGCTCGCCCATATAAATACGCTAACTCGTCGACCTGTTTCAAAAAAAAACCGCCTGAATAGTTTGAAGGTCAATTCTGCGGCGGTGTCAATCTGAAATTCTCCCCTCCTCCCTTGGGAAAATGCGGGCTAGTGGCCCGCATTTTCTCTTTCAAGCGCGGTAAAATAATATCTTGTTTGGATTATCTGCTCTCAGCGGCGTGGATGCCGCTTTCCGTATGTATTAAGAACACTCTTCGGATGGAAACTACGTTTAAAAATACCCAGGAGTAATGCTATGCAGACGTGTTCCAAATGTAATGCTTCATCCCCCGATGATGCCGCGATTTGTATCAACTGTAAAGCCGATTTGGCTGAGTTTTCTGCTGCAGTGGTGGCGCTAAAGCGCATGCAAGCAAACCCGCGTGTCAGGTCGATACGCGTTAGCGTGGCATTTGACGCTTGCCCCCATTGTTATGAGTTGCTGAAAACGTATCCAAAAGGGGCTGTTCCGCATCTACCGCATTCGGGTTGTTCGCACGAGAACGGCTGCCGCTGTTTCTATGAGCCGGTTTTGGAAGAGACGGCAATTGTCGGGAAGGTTGTCCAATAAATTACGTGTGAGGGATTTTTTTCTTCAAAGAATTACTTGAAATCAATGCATTCGGGGTAAGTCATGTATTTTCATTTGAGCCCTCGCAAAGCATTCGCCGTCAGTCGCTCCGCCTCCATCATGGGCATGTGACCGACGTTGATTATTTCAGTCAGGTGCGCGGATGGCAACGCCGCTTTCACATTTTCAGCACGCTCGATCGGGATCAACCCATCTGCAAGTCCATGGACCAGGACTATTGGAAAATTAAACCCGGCCAGTAGGTTCATTGAATCTGGCCGTTCAGCCATCGCCCGCAGTGCACCCGCCAATCCCTCCGGGCGTTGCCGCATGATAAGTCCTTTCAGAACGCCTTGAAGAGCCGTATCCGCAGTCAACTTGACTGACATTCCCTCAGCCACATCCTTCACACCTTCCGCCATCACATGCTCAGCTTCCTGGTAACGAGATGTCTTCCTCTCGGGCGTGTCAGCAAGTGTTTGAGACGAAACCAGTCCCAGGCCGAGCATACGCTCGGGATAGGCTCGCGAGAATGCAAGGGCCACATAACCGCCCATGGAATGACCTGCCAGGGCAGCTTTTTGAATGCCCAAATGGTCCAGGAGACCGGCCACGTCCCCAGCATAATCGGCCATTGTGGGATTAACTCCCGGAGCCTCCGACTCGCCAAAACCGCGCAGGTCGGGCATGATCAGGTCGAAATCGTTTTCCAACAAGACTGCAACCGGTTCCCAGATGCTGTGATCGAGTGGGTAACCGTGCAGCAGCACCAATGGCGTGCCCTTTCCATGCCGTTGATATGCGATTGACACTCCGTTGACCTTGGTCTTTAGCATTTCCAATTCACCTTCACTTTCTGCTTGCTGCCCAGACGGCTAAGATACTGAACAAATCCATTCTCACAACCAAATTCATAAATGCGCCGGGTTATATCCACATCGATTTTACAATATTCGGCCAGCTTGTCTAGTTCACCGGCACGCCACCATTCCACTGCCTGCAGGCCGCTGGCTGATTTTGTCTCGCCCAGCGTGGCCTGCGCCACGGCATCCAGGCTGGGACGGAAACTGAGCGTTCGAAAAAGGTCCTCCATGATGTCGAGCGTGGGCAGGAATTGGAGACGTTCATTGGGGGCGTAGGGACGTAGCACTTCGTAATCGAAACCCTTGATATTGAACCCGATCACCCTTCCTGCGGATTTCAACTCGGCGATCAGCGCCGGGACGTCCTTCTCCCAATATATCGCAAAGTCCTTCCGCACCGAGGACCAGCTTACACCGCAGGAGACTTTGAGGGCCGCGATATTGCTCCTGCCGCCGACATCCTCAAACAGGTTCTGGGTTTCGAGGTCGAAAACTACGATATTCATAGGACAGCCTTGTTACTAACGGATAGGATCATTTCCTCTTATTGCTACCCAATATGATTTATAAATCATGAATTACATTTTACTAGTGACTATTTACTTCTTTCCTTTACCTTTTACTCATCTCATCTACAATCTTCCTTGCCAAATCCAGCGCCTGCTCGCGCGTGGCTATTTCTCCCGCAGCCTGGGCTTCGCGGATGGCGCCAATTAACTCGCCAATTCGTTTTCCAGCTGGGAGGCCGAATTCACTCATCAGAGTATCACCATCCACCAGGGACGGCGGTGCAATGCTCTCGGCCGGCTTCTCGTACCAGTTCTCCAGGAATTCCCGGACGACGTCCAGCGCGGCGGCCCATGTTTCCTGAGCCAATGTCTGTTCGTAGGATGCGCGCAGATCGGCCAGCGCCAGCAGGCATACATCCACGCCTGCCACTCCTGTATCGCGGAAGAAACGGTAAATGGCACGCCGGCTGGGCGATTTCCGATCATCGAGCAGCCGGTTGGTGTGGAACAGCACGCGCATATGGTTTCGGATGATCGTTTCCAGGCGCTGGGTTTCCTCATTGCTCAGAACGAGACTGCGGGCACGGGCAGCAGCCATTTCGGCTCCTTGCAGGTCGTGCCCCCAGAAACGTAACTGGCCGTTCGCATCGGTTTGCTTGCTGTCCGGTTTGGCAATATCGTGATACAGGGCCGCCAGGCAGAGCAGACTTCGCAAAGGCCGGTCGGCGGTCAGTGGCTGGTCCAGATGCTCGCTAAGCTGCCGGCGGTAACGCCCCAGCCGCAAAACCAGTAGACCTTGGAACAGGTCGGTGCCTTTCTCCGGGTCGTATTCGGGTCTCAGGGCGAGAAAAATGGACTCCAGGTGGCTTACCACTGCTAACGTGTGTTCCCAGACATCATGCACATGTGGCGGGCGTTGTTCCACACCCTTCAGCCTGGAAAGTTCCGGCAGGATTTTTTCCAGCGCCTCCAGCAGGTCGAGAGCACGCATGCAGGTCGCCGGTTGTGGTCCGGCGAAAATGCGAAAGAGCTCATCCCGTAAACGTTCAGGAGAAACGTCCCCCAGCAGTCCGGCAGCTTTTTTCATGGCTGTACGCGTCTCGGGTAGGATGTGGAAACCGAATTCCGCCGCCAGCCGCACCCCGCGCAGGATGCGCACCGGATCGTCCCCAAAGGCGGATGAGGAACAGGCCCGCAGGCGTTTTTCCTTCAAATCCATCGCCCCGCCCAGCGGGTCGTGCAGGCTGTTATCGCTCAGGTTCAATGCCATGGCATTGATGGTGAAATCACGGCCCCTCAGGTCAGATTCCAGATCTCCTGCGCGGAAGGAGCCGAAGTCCATGGTCGTGCGTGATCCGTCAGCGGCGGTCACGATGACCCGTCCGGTATCGCGTTCGGTGTCCAGCGTATAGAAGTCGGTTTTCGTGATGGTCCCATTTGCAGTACGGGATAGTGCATCTGCGACCCGCCGGGCGGTTTTGATCCCGTCCTTCGTCAGGGAAAAATCCAGGTCATGTGTGGGCAGCCTTAACAATGCATCCCGCACAGCCCCACCCACCAGGTAGACGGTTGGTCCTTCCGGCGCATCCTTCCTGGAAAGAAGGGCCGCACGGACGGAATCCAGAATGGGGGGAAATGTTAACGGACAAAGGGGCTGCATAAAAATGATTTCCGGTAATTCCTTGTATCGGCTTTGTGCCGCTCGGCGGGCTTGTTCGGGTGTGCCGCCCTGGGCGATTACCCGGCCGTGTAGACGGGCGACCCAACGGCCGGCATAGAATTTCTCATCTTCTCCCGCCATATTCCCACCTGCCTATTTCTTGATTTTATTCTCTTTTTCGTATTTTTGCAGATCAGCCGAGGCGATAAAACGCAGGTGGCGGTAATGCTCGTCGATATCAATCCCATAGCCGAATACGTATTTATCGGGCACATCGAACCCGACGTAATCCACATCCACTGGCACTTCACGGCGGTATTTCTTGTCGAGCAGGACACAGACTTTCAAACTCTTCGGATCACGGGTTCGCAGCATTTCAATGACATGTGCCAGGGTGCGTCCGCTGTCGACGATATCTTCCACAAGCAGAACGTTCAGGCCTTCAATATTGGTCAATAGGTCCAGGTTGACACGCACGTTACCGCTCGAGGCATAATTTCCAACCCCATAGGAAGAGAGTGACATACAGTCCAATGTGTGCGGGATGGTCAGGAAGCGCGTCAGGTCAGCCGTAAAAGTGATCCCTCCGCGCAGCAGGCACACGATCAGCAGTTCCTCGCCGGCGTAGTCGTGGCTGATCTGTGCACCCAGTTCAGCGACGCGCCTCTCGATGCTCTGCTCATCCACGAGGACTTCGTCCATAAACGCTTGATAATCTTGCATGGGTTTACTCCCTTCAGCCACCCGGGCCGCGTTTCTCAGGCAAATGGATGTTGATATTTATCCAGATCCACCACTGCAACGAACGGCAAATTGCGATAGTACTCATCCAGGTCAAGGCCGTAACCAAAGACAAACTTGTTCGGGATGCTGAACCCCCGGTAATGGATCGGGACGGATATTTCACGACGCTCTCCCTTATCCAATAATGCACAAACCTTCAGGCTTTTCGGGCGGCGCGTCTGCAGCATTTCGAGCACGTGGAAGAGCGTATACCCGCTGTCCACGATGTCTTCCACCAGCAGGACATTTTTGTTCTCGATGTTGGTTTGCAGGTCCAGGCTCATGCGGATATTTCCAGTCGAAGCGCGCGCCCCCACCCCGTAGGAAGTCAGCGCCATGCAATCCAGGGCATGCGGGATGGTTATTTTCCGCATCAGGTCAACCATGAAAACCAATCCGCCGCGTAAAATACAAATGAGTAATAGATCCTGCCCGGCATAATCGTGGCTGATCTGTTCTCCCAGCTCTTTGACCCGTTTCTGAAGGGTTTTTTCATCGATTAATATTTCGGAAATGATTTCTTTGAAGTCTTGCATGATCACTCCTGTTATGGTGTTTGTGTCCCAGCCTGGGTACCTGTGCCCAGATAAAGGTGCTTTTTTCTTTATCTGGGTACCTGTGCCCAGATAAAGGTGTTTTTTGCTTTATCTGGGTACCTGTGCCCAGATAAAGGTTCTTTTTGCTTTATCTGGGTACTTCGTGATGAGCGCGGCAGCGTGCCTCGTACATTTCTGCTGCCCCGACGATTACGATCGGGTCATCATATCTCGCCGGTTTTCCATTGACCAGCCGCTGAGTGCGCGTAGCCGGTTCACCGCAGACCATGCAGATGGCCTGGAGTTTGTCGACGTGCTCGGCCCGTGCCATTAATACCGGCATCGGACCGAACGGTTCGCCTCGAAAATCCGTATCCAATCCCGCCACGATCACGCGCACCTTCTTGTCTGCTAATTCTTCAACAACCTGGATGATTTCTTCATCAAAAAACTGCGCTTCGTCAATTGCAACCACGGTGACATCTGATTCCACCCGGTTTCGGATTCCAGCGGCCTTTTCGATGGGAATGGCGGCAAAGTCGCTTCCAGCGTGGGAGGTGACTTTTTCGACAGCATAACGCATGTCGATGGCGGGTTTGAAAACCTGCACACGCTGGCGGGCAATTGTCGCCCGCCGGAGGCGGCGGATGAGTTCATCCGTTTTACCGCTGAACATCGAGCCGCAAATGACTTCCACCGATCCGGGGATATGGGGGGTCATATTCTCCTCAAAAGCCAAAATAAACAGGCAGATGTTTCAACCATCTGCCTGTTAAGTTTACCTGATTATCAGTTTTCAGCAAGTCCTATGCGGAAGGAGTTTCCACCGCTTCGGGGAGCTCATAACCGAGAGAGCGCAATTTCTTCTTTATATCGATCAGCGACTTCCGCCCAAAGCCTTCGATCGATAGAACGGCTGCTTCGCCCTCGCCTAATTTCGCCAGGAATTGGCCAACCTCCTTGATGCCAGCCTTGTCCAGAGCGGTGGTGGGGCGTGTGCCCAATTCCAGTTCCACAATGGTACGCTTCGGGGAAACCTTCGCCTCTGCACGCGATTTCTTTTCCTCCACGTAGGACTGGCGGACTTGCAGCTTCTTGTAGAAACGGTCCACCTGGCCTTCAATGTCGATCATGCGGGCGCTCTCGCCGGAGAAGAACGGGTGGCAATTCGAGCAGATTTCGACGCGGATTTCTTTCTTGGTCGAACCGGTAGTCCAGGTGGTACCGCAGGAAGCGCAGGTCACCGTGGCATCCGGATAGTATGTCGGATGGATACCCTGTTTCATTTCTCAGAATCCTTTCGCCGCGATTTCTCTGCCGGCATAACGTTAACACGTTTGCGTCCCCTGATGACGTCATAGACAACGACGCCTTCAATGGTTGCAAAGATGGTGTCATCCTTGCCAACGTCCACGTTCATACCGGGTTTGATGCGTGTACCACGCTGACGGATGAGGATATTGCCGGAAAGGACATGCTCACCGGCATATTTCTTCACGCCCAGGCGCTGGCCATTTGAATCTCTTCCATTGCGGCTGGAACCGCCGCCTTTTTTGTGTGCCATAGCAACCTCACTCTCTTATCTTCTTCGCGGTGGAAGGCTTTTTCGTTGCGGTCTTCTTCGCGGCCGGCTTCGGGGCGGCTTTGGCGGGTTTCTTTTCCGTCGCCTTGGTTGGAGCAGTCTTGCCCTTTGAGGCAGCTGTCTTTCCTGTCTTTGCCGGAGCCTTTATTGCCGGTTTCTTCGCTTTCGGGGAGACTGTTTCGGCCTTGACCGTCTTCTCAACCTTCAGCTTGGGTGATTCGGCTTCAGCCTTCGTTTCAACAACCTTCTCCACCTGCTTGACCGGTTTCGGCCTGGCCAGCTCGGTGCCGCCGATCTGCTCGACCAGCAGACGGGTGTAGTTCTGCCGATGACCGGTCTTGACACGGATACGCTTCTTCGGGCTGTAGTTGAATATTGTTACTTTCTCACCCTTGAAGTGTTCGATGACCTTTGTCCATACCGGGCTGTCCTTGACAAGGGGTGTGCCGACGGTGATGCTCTCCCCGTCCGCCAGCAGCAGGGTCTGTTCAAGTTTGACGTTCGCTCCGGCTTCAACCGGCAGGCGATCCACCTCGAGGGTGCCGCCTTCGACGGCTCGATACTGCTTACCGCCGCTTTCCACAATTGCATACTTCATTTTCTACTCCTGGTCTTCGCTTCACCGCTATCCCTGCGATACGGGCCCGGACTCTGGGCTGGTTGCTGCCTTCTGAGTGGACCCCTACGCCTGGACATGGGGAAGCCGGGATACAAACAAACGCCCCAGCAACCTGCCGGGGCAGAGGCGGACGATATTATACATGCGAGCCGTAAGCATGTCAACGGCTGGCACAATTAAAAATCTGCCTTCTTCGTGGGCCGTCCAGGCAGAGGCAAACTCCGGACAATAAAAGAAACTCAAAAGTCTTTCTGGGTCAGGCCCAGGAAAAGCAAACCAAAAGCCACCGACATCAGCAGCCAGGCGCTCAATTGCAGGTGGAGAATCTGCACATGGATGATATTCTGGGCAATTACATGTATTGCGTAGATGATCACACTGACAGCTGCGATAACCACGGCAGCCCAAAAGGTGTTTTTCTTTGGTGGATTGAGTTTCATGGGTTATATTCCTCCGAATCGATGATTTATCGTGAATCTTCTCCTCGCCCTGTAGCAAAAAGCCAGTCATGGGAGGACGATTTGTTATACAACAGACGGAACAAAAATACAAGGCTTTTTACATTATTCTTTGGGCTTTCAAAGCCGAAAATATTCTTCCCCGGGAGATCGCAAACCTTACCATTGGATGAAAAGGATCACTCATCTCCCACTCCGCTTCGCTTCGGGGACCAGACCCGCCGCGGGGTGGGGTCAAACCCTGGCCATATGCCCGACCCCCTCCCAAGTACCCCATTGACTTTTTAGAATAAATGTTCTACTATAGTAACACGCACGGGAAGGCTGATCAGCATCCCGTGCCATTTTTCTAAGGCCTTCCCGAGCCCGCTAGCCGAGGAGGCTTCCAGCCTCCATCGGCTGTGTCGGCGATAGCGTAGCATCCTGTAAGGATATAAATCGCCGACAAGAAAGTGACTGTCACATCCTAAACAGGAGAATGGACACACAATGAACTCTCAGCCCTGCCCCGCCCCAGAAGAGGCGCCCGAAGATCGCCTGCCCAGCGCACCGGAAGCGGAACGTGACCTGGTCGGCGCCGTGCTCTACGATGAGCTGGCCTTTGAGCGTGCAGGCGGGTTGAGATCGGCGGATTTCTTCATCCAGCGCTGGCGCTGGGTCTGGGAAGCCTGCGAGGCCATCCGGGCGGCGGACGACCACATCGACGAGGGCAGCCTCCAGAAGGAACTGGTCAAGGCCGGGCGCTGGGAGCAAGTGACCGCCCTGCACCCCCTGGTGCACTATCTGAACCCGAGCCTGCTGCACGTGGAAGCCAACGCCCGGCTGGTGCGCGAAATGGCCGAACGCCGCCGCATGCTGGCAGGTGCCAGCGAGCTGGCCCGGCGGGCCTGCGACCTGAGCCTGCCCCTGCTGCAGGCCCCGGCGCCGCTCAAGACGCGCTGGACGCAGGAGGAGCTGGCCGCGGCCGAGTTCCCCGAACCGGAAGGCCCCATCCCCGGGCTGATCCCGAACGGTCTGACCATCCTGGGCGGCCGCCCCAAGCGCGGCAAGTCCTGGCTGATGCTGCAGGCGGGCTGTTCCCTGGCGGTCGGCGGGAAATTCCTCGAGCGCGACCTGCATTTGGGCAAGGTGCTGTATTACGCCCTGGAAGACCGCCCGAAGCGCCTGAAGGACCGCACCGCCCGGCTGGGCATCCCCGGTTTTGCGCTGATCGAATACGAGCTGTCCATCCAGCCGCTGCACCTGGGCGGGCTGGCCGCGCTCGAGCAGGCCGCCCGGCACGGCGGGTACCAGATGATCGTGATCGACACCATCCGGCGGGCCCTGCCCGGCCGGGATTTCAACAAGGACGGGGCGCTCTTCGATGACGTCCTCAGCCGGCTGCAGCAGATGGCACAGCAGAACCATCTCGCCATTGTGGCCATCCTGCACACCCGCAAGAGCTCGGGCGGTTTCGACCCTGACCCGGTGGACGACGTGCTCGGCAGCACCGGCCTGACGGCTTCGGCCGACTGCGTGCTGGCGCTCTACACCGAGCAGGGCCGCAAAGGCGCCACCCTGAAAGGGCGTGGGCGTGACCTGGACGACATCGACCTGCCTGCGCCAGTACCGCAGGTACAGGTGGCGCTGCAGTTCGACCCGCTCACCTGCGCCTGGCAGTCGCTGGGGGAGACCGGGGAGGCGCGCAGCCGGGAAACGGATGATGAGATTATGGTGGTATTGGAGGAAATCGGTAAGGCACCGATTGGAACCATTGCCAAGACGCTCGGCAAGGATTACTCGAACACGCATAAAAGGATCGCCGCGCTCTGGACTGCCGGAAAGATAAAGAAAGAAATCATTGAAGGCAGCACCTTTTATTTCCTGCCCAAAGAAAAAGAAACTGGCGAAGTGCCTACCATGCCTACCACCGCTACCTGACCTACCATCTACCATGTTTTATGGTATGTGGTAGATATGGTACCCATGGTAGCGATGGTAGGAACTTCTGCAGATTGTCCCCCCGGGTAACCCCCCTCGCATCCCCCATTTTTCCATTTTTAACTTGTACCCATATTCCCTAATTCCCTTATTCCCTTTTTCCGGTTGACAAAACCCCCTCTATCCGCTACCCTCATCATGTGAATCTCACCTCAGCACAAAGCGAAATTGCCAACCTGCCCCTCACCTCCAAAACGTTCCTCTCCGGACCGGCTGGCTGCGGTAAGACGGCCGTTGGCGTTGAACGTCTGCAGGCCCTCCTGAAGGCTGGCGTACCGGCTGATTCCATCCTCGTCCTGACCCCTCAGCGCACGCTCCAGGCGCCCTACGAGACCGCCCTGCGCCTCCCCGACCTCGGCCCTGGCGGGCAGGTGGCACTCGCCACGGTCGGTGGTTTGGCGCGCCGCATGGTGGATCTGTTCTGGCCTCTGGTTGCCGAATCCGCCGGATTTGCCCATCCCGACCAGCCGCCGGTTTTCCTTACCTTGGAGACGGCGCAGTTCTATATGGCCCGTATCGTCCGCCCGCTTGTGGATAAAGAAGGCTTTTTTGCCTCGGTCACGATTGACCGTAACCGCCTTTACAGCCAGGTGCTGGATAATCTGAACAAAGCCGCTTCGGTCGGATTCCCCGGCACGGAGATTGGTGAAAGACTGTCGGCCGCATGGTACGGCGACCCCGCCCAGCGTCGTGTCTATGCCGATGCACAGACATCTGCCAATCGCTTTCGAGAGTATTGCCTGGAGCACAATCTATTGGATTTCTCACTCCAGCTGGATCTCTTCTGGAACCGCCTATGGCGCACACCGCAGTGCCACGCCTACCTCACCCGCCAGTATCGTCACCTGATCTACGACAATATCGAGGAAGATATCCCGGTGGCGCACGATTTGCTGGCCGGATGGTTGCCTGAATTTGATTCGGCGCTGATCATCCATGATGAGGATGGCGGTTACCGCCGCTTCCTGGGCGCGGACCCGGATTCTGCCCTGCGGCTGGCCGGTGGTTGCGAGAGTCACGCCGTTCTCTCTGAGTCTTTTGTCACCACCCCAAAGATCCGGGCGCTCGAGACTGCTTTTACATCGATGCTTCTTCCTGATCATCCGTCATCCGTTGCCTCCGAAGGCCTGTCCGCGCTGGTTTTCCCGCCACCCGGTACGCCGGCACGTTTTTACCCGCAGATGCTCGAATGGGTGGCCGGAGAGATCCAGCGTCTTGTCACAAAAGAAGGCCTTGCGCCTTCCGAGATCGTCGTCCTCGCTCCCTATCTCTCCGATGCGCTGCGCTTCTCGCTCAGCAGCCGTCTGGACGAATTGGATATCCCCTGGCGATCGCACCGGCCCTCCCGTTCATTACGTGACGAACCTGCCAGCCAATGCCTGCTGACTTTGGCAGAGCTGGCCCACCCAGGCTGGGGGTCCGTCCCTGGAGGGGGTATCCGTCCGACGAAATTCGACGTGGCCTACGCCTTTCTCTATGCCATCGAAGGCATGGATCTGGTACGCGCCCAATTGCTGGCTGAGATTGTCTACCGCCAGCGGGATTTCACACTATCATCTTTCGACCTGATCCGTTCCGAGGTTCAGGAGCGTATTACCTTTGTCTTCGGTCAGCGCTACGAGCTTCTTCGGGAGTGGCTGGAAAACTACCGCTCGGGGCAGGCTGAGCCACTCGACCACTTCCTGCGTCGCTTGTTCGGAGAGATCCTTTCGCAAAAGGGCTTTGGATTTCATCGCAATTTCGACGCCGCACGCACTGCTTCCAGCCTGATCGAGTCCATCCAGAAGTTCCGCCAGGCAATGGAGGCTTCCGGCGACGATTTTATTGACGTCGGTCGTGAATACCTGGCCATGCTGCAGGAAGGCGTAATTTCCGCCCAATACATCGAATCCTGGCAAACCGAGCCGGCCGAGGCGGTCCTGCTTGCTCCAGCCCATACCTTCCTGATGATGAACCGACCGGCCACCGTTCAATTCTGGCTGGATGTAGGCTCTGGCGGCTGGTGGGAACGGCTGTTCCAGCCGCTGACCCACCCGTATGTGTTGAGCCGTTCCTGGGAACGTGGCCGGCTGTGGACCGATACGGATGATTTCACCGCCAATCAGCAGGCTTTGAATCGCCTGGTGACCGGCCTTCTGCGTCGTTGCCGGGGAAGCGTTTACCTCGGCCTGAGCGATCTGGGTGAATCGGGCTTCGAGCAGCGCGGACCGTTGTTGAAAGCACTCTGGAAAATGCAATTGAAAAATCAGAAAAATAATGGATAATGTTATTATTGCCTGCGCCAGCCCTGCACCGTACGCAGGACGATGTACCGCAGGTACAGGTGCGAGGAGCGTTCTTCGCGACGAAGCAATCCCCCGGCAACAAAAGGTGGATAAGTTTCCTGGCAGCTACCACCCTCCAGTTGCGAAATTTGCACCTGCGGCATCATTTTTTTTGATCCTGGCACTCCTGGGCATGGGCGCTTGTTCTCCCGGCAAACCCGCCACCTCAATTATTCCTTCTACTCCTGCGACGTCTCCCGCAACTCAGACCTTGATCCGGCCCACTCCCACTCAGCCGGATACGGCCACCCCTACGCTCACGCCAACCACCGCACCCACTCCAACCTTTCAGGTCACACTGGACGCGGTCGGTGATATCATGCTTGCCCGCACGGTTGGGGACCAAATCCGCGTGCAGGGTCCACAGATCATCTTCGCCGGGGTACGGTCCGTCCTGGATTCGGCTGATCTACGCGTCGGTAATCTTGAGTGTTCCATTACCGCGAGCGATACACCCGAGAAAAAGACCTTCCCCCTGAAAGCACCTCTACAAGCCGTCCAGGCGCTCTCCCTGGCGAAATTTGACCTTCTCAGCCTGGCAAACAACCACTCCATGGATTACGGTTACGCCGGTCTGGTTGATACACAGAACGCCTTGAGTTAATCCGGCATTGCCACTGTTGGAGCCGGTTCAAACGTCTCCGCCGCGCATGCCCCAGTTTATATCGAACGGAATGGATTACGCCTGGCTTTCCTGGCCTACGCCGACGTACTGCCCGAGAATTCAGGGTTTGATCCGCGTACCTGGGTCGCTACCCAGACCCAGCCTGGCATCGCTTGGGCCGATCCGTCCCAGATCAAGGCAGACGTAACCGCTGCCAAACTCCGGGCGGACCTGGTCGTGGTCCTGCTCCACTCCGGCTACGAAATTAACTCTACCGTCTCATTCAACCAGCGCACGGAGGCCCACGCTGCCATTGACGCCGGTGCCGCCCTGGTGTTGGGCTCCCACCCGCATATCCTGCAAGGGATCGAACAATATCATGGCGGGTTGATCGCTTACAGCTTGGGCAATTTTGTTTTTGACCAATACAAAGGCGTCGTCAACGCCACCATCATCCTGCGGGTCGTCCTTGACCGTTCTGGTGTGGTCAGCCACGATTACTTCCCCGTATTGATTGACAATGGATTGCCGCATCTGATCACGGAGCAGGATGCTCCAGCCATTGGAACACTGATCGCTCCGCTGAACCCGTGAAAGCTTTTTCAGTCGATATTGGAAAAATGGGAGTATATTGCAAATGGCCTCATCAACCGATAAGCTCAACGAAGAGATCATCTTCAAACCACAATACCCTTTGCGTATCCGCATGTCAGTGGTTCTTTATCCCATCGGCGTGCTCGCCTGTATTTTCTTTATCTTCATGGCCTTCGTATCTCGATCTGTCTTTCCATATGTAATCTATGCCATCATCTTCGGCTTCACGGTAATGAGTATGCCGATGATTATTTTTCGGGAAGCCCGCTTTGGAGAAGTGATTACCATCAAGCGTTATTTTCTGCCGCCTCGGATTATCCATTATGAGGATGTGGTCGATTTTAATCCCCGGGGCCTGGTCGCGAAGCGTGGCGGTCTTCCCCTGGTTAATGTCCAGAACCGCCCGGAGTTTGAGAAGATCATCAAGCGGCTGGTGGCCCAGCACAGGATCACGTTGAAGAAATAAAACCATTCCCGCCAGGGGATTAATTCCTCGGCAGATCCACGAAACGGTGGCACCTGGCATTCTACACATCGGAATCCTTCGAGCATGACACTTCCTTTTACTCCTCGTCCCGCCCAATCCCAGATCCTCGCCTACACCGGCGGGAAAATGGGCATCTCCGCCGTACCCGGTTCAGGCAAGACCCACACCCTTAGCGCCCTGGCAGCCCAACTCATCCGCTCCGGCAGGCTGGCGGATGAACAGGAAGTCCTGATTGTCACCCTGGTCAACTCGGCCGTGGATAACTTCGCCGCCCGCATTAAGGATTTCCTGGCTCTCCCCATGCCCTTTGGCTACCGCGTCCGCACACTGCACGGTCTGGCGCACGATATCGTTCGTGAAAAACCAGCTGCAGTCGGTCTGGAGGACCGCTTCGCCATTCTCGACGAACGTGAAGCCGATTTCATTCGCAAGGAGGCCGCTTCCTCCTGGCTGCAGTCGCATCCTTACGACTTGAACGATTTTCTCGACCCGGCACTCGATGAAAACAAGCGTGATTGGGTGCATCGCCAGCAATTGCCGGACCTGGTGGCTGCTATCGCCCTGGCTTTCATCCGTTCCGCCAAGGATAACCGCTTAACTCCTGAGAAACTCCAGGCCCTTCTGAGTGCCGCGCCGGCCCCTCTCCCCTTGGCTGAGATGGGATTGGCCATCTACACCGACTACCAGCGTGCCTTGGCCTATCGCGGTGCGGTGGACTTCGATGACCTGATCCGCCTGGCGATCGACCTGCTCGAGAACGACGCCGAGTTCCTCGAACGCCTGCGCTACCGTTGGCCATATATCCTCGAAGACGAGGCCCAGGATTCTAGCAAGTTGCAGGAACAGATATTGCGTCTGCTCGTCGGCCCTGCCGGGAATTGGGTGCGCGTGGGTGACCCCAACCAGGCCATCTTCGAGACATTCACCACCGCCTCCCCCCGGCACCTGATCGAATTCATCCACGAGCCTGGAGTCGATTACCGCCAACTACCCAATTCGGGTCGTAGCCAGCCTTCTATAATTGCCCTGGCAAATCAGTTGGTCACATGGGTGAACAACGACCATCCGGTGGCGGAGGTCCGGGATGCGTTGACTATCCCGCATATCCAGCCCACACCCGCCGGCGACCCGCAGCCGAATCCACCCGATGATCCGACCGCGCTTAAGCTCATCGGCGAGAAATACACACCCGAAGAGGAGGTCGAAGGGGTGGTAAAGTCCATCGCCAAGTGGCTGCCGGAGCATGCCGATTCTACTGTGGCAGTCCTGGTGCCGCGCAACCAGCGTGGCGTGGAAGTCATCGATGCACTCAAACGCCGCAATATCGACTTCGTGGAACTGCTCGGCAGCACCTCCTCCACCCGCGCAGCCGCCGGAAGGCTGGGGGAGATCGTCAGCTCCCTGGCCGATCCGCAGTCGTCTGCCCGTTTGTCGAAAGCCTACCTCGCTTGGAGACGCACCGAAGAAGGGCTGCCCAACGACGATTTCCAGCTCCAGATCGCTCGATTGTTAAGTAAATGTCCAGAAGTGGAGACATTTGTCAGCCCGAGAGTTGACCGGGACTGGTTGACAGACTTGGAGTCAGAAGGTGTGTCTCCTGACCTGATGGTTGAGCTGAAAGATTTCCGGAGTGTCCTTCGCCGCTGGCAGGGTACGACCGCCCTTCCGATCGATCAGATGGTTCTCACCTTGAGTCAGGATTTGTTCACGGCTCCCAATGACCTGGCTTTGGCGCATAAATTGGCGCTTGTGCTCCGACAGGTCCGCGATGACCATGTCGAATGGCGTTTGCCTGAATTGAATGGCGAACTGAACCTCATCTCCCGTAATGAACGCCGTTTCCTCGGTTTCAGTGAGGACGATGCCGGTTTTGACCCGTCCCACCACGCCGGCAAGGTGGTTGTGACCACCATGCATAAGGCCAAGGGTCTGGAGTGGGACCGGGTCTACCTTATGTCAATTAACAATTATGATTTTCCATCGCTTCAGCCGAATGACCACTATATCTCGGAAAAGTGGTTCGTTCGCGCCGGGCTGAACCTGGAGGCCGAGACGCTGGCTCAATTGGACACCCTTCAGACAAGTGATGAATATGCCTGGTACACGGAAGGACGGGCCACCCAACAAGCCAGGCTGGACTATGTGCGTGAGCGTCTGCGGTTGCTTTATGTGGGCATCACCAGGGCGAAGAAGGAACTGGTGCTCACTTGGAACACCGGTCGGCAGGGCGACCAGACGCCCGCAATCCCGTTTGTCGCGTTGCAGGGTTGGTTGGAAACGAAAAGGATTTGAGACCCAAAGCCTGAGAAATCGCCGGCTTGGTGCGGGTGCGAAATCATTGGGATCGTTGCACAACCCAATCCAAACCACCGTACGCTTGCGACCATGCCTTGCGGAGAAGCCAGCGAAATGACTGCTGATCACCCAAGCAACTCCATGGGAGATTTCATGCAACTTCCTGCAGAGCGCTAATGAGTTTCTAACATTCTTTGAGGTAAAATCGAATGAATTCACCTTCTGGAGAAACGAAACAAATGAACAAACGCTTATTGCCCTTCATCAGCATTCTGCTCTTGGTTGTATTGGTAGGAATATGTTTAGCCTCCTGCGGATCGAGCAGTTCCCCCACCGCAACCTCTTCCGGCGGTTCATCCAGCGGGCAGATCCTCATGCAGACACGCTGCTCCGTTTGCCACTCGTTGGATCGGGTCAAATCTTCTCATAAATCGGCCGCTCAATGGAAAACGACTGTTGATCACATGATCAGTAACGGAGCTCAACTTTCTCCGCAGGAAGAGCAGACGCTGATTGACTACCTGGCTCAAAACTACAAATAATGCTCGATGGGAGCCATCACCTGACCTGCTCAAGGTCTTCTCTGAATTCCGGGGATCTCGCCTTGAGCAGTTCTTTTTTTCTTCCCCTTAACCTATCCAAATCCCAGCCCCCGTTCCTTCAACGATACCCACCTGCCCTGCCCGATAATCATATGATCCAGTACATCCACATCCAGCAGTTTTCCGGCCTGGACGATCGCCCGCGTCACAACGATATCATCGGGGCTGGGCGTTGGATCTCCGCTGGGGTGGTTGTGGACGACAATTAATGCTGGAGCGTTGCGTCGGATGACCGGCTTGAAGATCTCCCCAACATTTATTTGAGCAGAATTGACCGAACCTTTATAGATCTCGACAATGTCCAGCACCCGGTTGCGCGTATCGAGCAGGATGACACGCAGGTGTTCCTGCTCCAGCGCGGACATCTCGTAAACCACCAATGCCGCCGCATCCGCAGGACTGTTGACTGCCGGTCGTTCATCCGGGGCTTCGAGTCCCAGGCGACGACCCAATTCAATCGCGGCTTTTATTTGTGCGGCTTTGGCCGCGCCAATCCCATGCTGGTTGCATAACTCCTCGAACGGTGCACGCTGCAGTCCTGAAATTCCATTGAAATTTTTCAGGAGCCTCTGACCCACTTGGACGGCGTTCTCACCGCTCACACCAACGCGCAGGAGGATTGCGAGTAGCTCCGAGGTGGCCAGCGCCTGCGGGCCCAGATGTGCCAGTCGCTCGCGCGGACGTTCGTCGGTCGCCAGGTCGGTGATTCTATAAACAGGTTTGGTAGCGTCGTTCATAATTCTTCCCTCTCTAATAATTAATCAGGAAAAAAGGAAGGCTCGAGCCTGAATCATCCGGATTCCCAGATTGGAATTCTCAGTTTGACAGGAGTATCCAATTCTGATAATATATGTCGACTTTTAAATAGAGGTAGCCATGACAACTTTGCTCCAAACTACAACTGTTTCGCTCACCCCTGCCGCCGCCAAAGTCGTACGCGAATTACTCAAGCAGCGCAACCTGGACGATGGATATGCCTTGCGGGTTTTCATCTCCGGCCAGGGTTGCTCCGGGTTTCAATACGGCATGGGATTTGAGAACAAGCCCGGCGAGACGGACGCGGTCTTTGAGAGTGAAGGGTTGAAGGTCATCGTTGATGGAGGTTCCCTGCAGTACATGAACGGCGCCACAGTCAATTATATTGATGATGAACGCGGCAAGGGATTCCTGGTGGACAACCCCAACACTGCGCCAGCTTGTTCCTGTGAAGGTGGAGGTTGCGGAGCCAGCGAAAACTAAAAAAAAGCGGGGCGGGGACAATCCCGGCCTCGGTATTTTATCACCCTATTCTCATTTATCTTTATCGGAGCTGGGTTAACGACTTCCGCGCAGGAACGAGATCACAGCTCCGAGGATTCCGATCAAAGCTAGAATCAGGATGACAAGGCCAAACGGCACTTTGGTCCCACTGCTCGCATTCGGTGGGAACGTCGGAAGCTTCAAGGGCGAAGGTGGAGTGAATGTAGGTAGGTGGGTCGGTTCCAGTTGCAATCCAAAGGCTGCCACAGAGGTGGGATCGAGTGTCGGAGTGGTACGCGGAATCGCGGTAGGAGGAGCGGCTATTCTTGGCAGAATGCCGGGTGAAATCGAAACGAAGGGTCCATAGATCCACCCTTTACCGCCTTGAACACCCAGGTATACTATTTCAATCCAATTCCCATCCTGGCTGTAACCCAACGCTTCTGCTTTTTCACCGGAAGCCAAAATGCCAATGGGATCGTAATTATATGAGCTTGGACCTGCATATACATCTATGAAAAGTTGGTCGGAATATACCGTTACCAAGGGACCGGTTGGAGTCCCAGTAACCGTTGGAATCGAACCGGTAGGTTGTTGGGCGTACACCTTCTCTGTCGGAAAGTTGAACAAACCCAGTGTGGTCATCATTCCTGCTATCCCCCCTGCAATCAATAGCCTTATCCAAAACCTCTTAGAGGTGTTTCGAAAATTCATACTGTCTCACGAAGTACTTTCCAAACCTATCGGCGTCTGAATGAAGTAAAGACGATCCCAACGATGCCGATCAAACCCAGGACTATGACCACCCACAATGTTATGCCTCGTCCGGAAGAAGGGTTGCCGGGATTCGTAAAAGTAGGCATTACCAAGGAAGGTGGAGGTGTAAATGTCGGCAGGCGCGTGGAGGTTGGCAAAGTCTGAAATGCGGCCACAAAAGTCGGGTTGAGCGTTGGTGTCATCAAAGGTGTTGGTGTGGGCGGCGGTTCCACAATTGGGAGCAGAGCATCCGGCGAAAGGGACACATTCGCGGCGTATACCCAGCCGGTTCCTCGCGGTCCACCCGGAAATAGGATTTGGATCCATTCCCCGGCTGGGCTCCGTCCTATTGCGGCAGCCGTTCCACCCACCGGGATGGATCCGATCACTGGGTAATCGAAGGAACTCGGACCGGTTCGTACATTGATCGGCTCTATATAGGTTACCGTAATATAAGCACCTGAGGGTGTCGCGCTTGTGCTCGTGCTGGGAGTCGCTGTATGCAATTGCTGGGCCGCTGAGGGATTCCAGATTGGACTGGTCAACAACAAGGCTGCAATTCCAGGGATCAGGAATATCCAATATACAGCTTTATAAAAAACGAAGTGTCGCAACTTTGGGGGGATATCCTTCGTAAATATGATAGACTATTTGCCCAATTGGGCAAAACGATTATAATCCAAAAAAAAATATGGACAGACGCGTATTCCACGGTAATATTACGACCACTGACCTTGCCCAGGCACTGGTGGCCGAATTCAACCAGGGCAACACCCAAACCCAGGTGCTTGGCGAGAGCAATAACCTGACCGTTCAGATTGCCTCATCACAATGGGCTCATTCGGGCGGAAAAACTGCTCTGACCGTCAACCTCCAGCAAATAGAAGACGGGGTCATGGTCCAGGTGGGTGAGCAACAATGGTTGGGAGTTGCAGCTAGCCTGGGGCAAACGGCAATAGCAGCGCTGATTAATCCATTCAACCTGCTGGGCCGGCTGGATGATATTGCCCAGGACGTCAGCAACCTGCAATTGAATGAAAAGATCTGGCAGATCGTCACCAAGGTTGTCGAAACAACTGGAGCCAGCCAGCAGCTATCCGAACGTCTCACTAGATTAACCTGTGAATATTGCGGAGCGGCAAATCCGGTCGGGGAAGCAACCTGTGTGGCCTGTGGTGCACCGCTAGGTAAGGAACAACCAAAGGCCTGCACCAAGTGCGGCTATGTTTTGTTGCATGACGAAAAATTCTGCCCGAACTGCGGGCAGCCGGTATAAGCTCTCGAGCGCAGCGCTGCTGCGATTTCTTTTACCCTGCTTGCTTTTTACATAGCCGTAGTCTGTTGGGGTGGGAATTCCAACACTTTCAGACTTTTCCAACACTTTCAGACTTTATGAAAGTCCTGTCTCCTGAAGGCAGGCTTGCATAATCCCCCTCTCGCTCCTATAATAATGCCGGTATGGCTGCCCTTGATGAGTTCGAATCACGCTTGCAGGCACTGCTCGAAGTTCACCTGGTAAAGCATTTACCCGGTTATAAGGTGGAGGATGGGATCGCCCAGCAGCTGGCGATCGCGATGCACACTCACTTGAAGGAAGAGGCTGGAGTTACGCAGGCTCCAAATCTCTATGGCATTGTCGCACATCCATCCACTTTGGCTCGTTGGCATGCCAAACCCGGCTTGCTAAAAGAACTTGCAAACGCCGTCCATGCCGCCGGTAAGGAAGCCGGGTTCCGGTTTTCGATCAAGCCTACCGTGACTACCTCAGCCGATATTGGCATGTCCGCGGACGAGTTATATGTTGTCGCATCATTTAGTGGTGATAGTATTGCCGAGACTCGGGGAGGTTCACAGGCGATAATGGCCGTTCCTGCTGCTGGAGCGCTCCCCGGTAACGCTTTTCTGATTGTAGGTGGAACCCAGATCTTTCCACTAAACCGTTCTGTCATCAATATCGGTCGTAGATTGGATAATCACGTTGTCGTGGACGATCCGCGCGTCTCACGCTCCCATGCGCAGATGCGTTATGTCAAAGATCGCTTCGTTATCTTTGACCTTAACTCAAGTGGCGGTACATTTGTGAATGGTCACCGTGTTAACCAGTCGACCCTCTCCCCCGGGGACGTTATTTCACTCGCGGGTGTCAGCCTCATTTTCGGTCAGGATTTGCCCGTCGAGCGCGCTCCCAACGAAGAGCAGACTGAACCTGGCGCATCCATTTCCATCGACCACTCCACAGGCACAACCCGAAAAGATAACGAACCCACCAAATGAGCGGACCTGTCGTCCTCGCCCTGCGCCTGCTGTTGACCATCAGCCTGTATGCATTCTTGGTATGGGCTTTCATTAGTATGTGGCGTGACATAAAATTACAGAGCGCCCTATTGGCGTCTCGTAATATTCCTCCCATAAGTTTGACTTACACCCGCCAGGATCAGGCCACACAAACACGCCGTTTCATTCACGCGGAGGTGACCATCGGCCGTGACCCTGCCTGCGAATGCCCGGTGGAAGACAATGCCATATCCGCCCGTCATGCCCGTCTACGCTACCATCACAACCAGTGGTGGTTGGAAGATTTGGATTCGACCAATGGTACACTGATTAACCAGGAAAAACTTGCCTTGCCAACCGTGGTTATCTCAGGCGATGAATTTCGTTGCGGTGGGACATCATTTACTATCGCGTTGACCGGAAACGTCCTGGTCCCTCCACCTAAGAATCCCAAATGAAACAATGAAGGCTTTGGAACGACTGATACTTCCGATCCATTTGGTCCTTTTGGTCCCTTCACCTTGAAAGGATTTTCCCATGGCTGAAAAAATTGCTCTCGCTATTATTGGTGGTTCTGGCCTCTATGGCATGTCAGGCTTGACCGACACTCAGGAACACGACCTCTCAACACCTTTCGGGAAACCGTCAGCTCCGATCGTGGTCGGGACCCTTGAAGGTCAACGTGTTGCTTTCTTGGCCAGGCATGGCCTTGGTCATCATATTACTCCCACCGAGGTTCCATACCGGGCCAACATCTATGCCCTGAAAGCCCTCGGTGCGGAACGCATTGTTAGCATCAACGCCTGCGGCTCTCTTCGACAGGACTACTCACCCGGACACATCGTCATCCCTGACCAACTCTTTGACAACACGCGTGACCGTCCACGTACATTCTTCGGTGAGGGATTGGTGGCGCACATCGGAGTCGCCGACCCGTTCTGTCCGGACCTTTCACCTGCGCTGGAATCCGCCGTAAAGGCAACCGGCGCAACCGTCCATCACGGCGGTACTTTCATCATCATTGAGGGTCCGCGTTTTTCTACCAAGGCTGAATCCAATACCTATCGTAGTTGGGGCATGTCCCTTGTCGGCATGACGGCCGCACCCGAAGCGTTCCTCGCCCGTGAGGCCGAGATGTGTTACACCG
This sequence comes from uncultured Chloroflexia bacterium, assembly GCA_963806575.1. GTDB lineage: Bacteria > Chloroflexota > Anaerolineae > Anaerolineales > Villigracilaceae > UBA877. The sequence goes on from CAWDYX010000013.1 coordinate 176,058, forward strand.
TCATGGCCCATGTCACCGACTATGATGTTTGGCATGTTAGTGAGGCCCCGGTCACTGTGGAAATGGTCATAAAAACCCTCAATCAGAATACCGAGATTGCCCAGCAGGCGCTCCGCATTCTGGTGAAGGAATTGTCCCGGAAACGTACCTGTACTTGTGAAAATGCGCTCGCGACCGCTCTGATTACCGACCCGAGCGCCATCCCGCCGGAGACGCGCAAAAAGATGGATTTGCTTGTAAAAAAATACCTGAAATAACACCCCCTACCGACGCGCATCGCGAGGTGTCCTTGCCTGCCTGCGCCAGTACCGCAGGTACAGGTGCACCGTACGCAGGACGGTGTGCGACCTGTACCTGTGGTTTTGGCAGGTAAGCAATTTTCCCGTTTACTTGATATTAAATTCCCTTCACCCGCGTTTCACCAACTCCTTTGCACTCTCGCTCGATCACCCTCTCCCATTCTCAAATCCAGGCTCGCCTGCTGGCTCTGGCGGCCGTCTTTCTATTTCTTTATTCCCTCATCTTGAGCCTTGCTCCGGCTGCGCGTGCTCGCTCCTGGAATGTGGAATATCGCTGGTCGCATTGGTTGGCATTTGGCGTCTGGTGCATCGTGTTCCTGCTGGCGCATTTTCTGACAACCCGCCGCATTCCCGAAGCCGATCCATACTTATTACCTTTGGCGTCCTTGCTGACCGGCTGGGGAATCCTTACCATTTATCGCCTCCTGCCGGGTTTTGGCTTCCGCCAGACGGCCTGGCTGTTGGTTTGTGGGCTGGTCTTCCTGTTCGGCCTGCGCCTCTCCCCCGATTTACGTTTCCTGCGCCGCTACAAATATATCTGGCTGACCAGCGGTCTGCTTCTGACCGCCCTCACACTTGTCTTTGGCACAGACCCGGGCGGCGGCTATGAAAAGGCCTGGCTCGGTTGTTGCGGGATCTACCTCCAACCCTCCGAGCCGCTCAAACTCCTGTTGATTGTCTATTTGGCAGCTTATTTGGCTGATCGCCTGCCGCTTAGCCTGCGTCCGGTAGCTCTTCTTGCCCCTACCGTGGTTGTTCTGGGGTTGGCCTTGCTGCTCCTTGCGATCCAACGTGACCTGGGTACCGCTTTCATTTTCATTTTCCTCTACACCATCATCCTGTTCGTCGCCTCCGGGAAAAAACGTATTCTCCTGATAAGTCTGGTTGGGCTGGCGGTTGCTGGGTTCGCAGGGTATTTTCTCTTCGACGTGGTTCGTTTGCGTGTGGATGCCTGGATAAACCCCTGGCTCGATCCGTCCGGGCGCTCATTCCAGATCGTGCAATCTCTCATGGCGGTTGCCAGCGGAGGCACTTCCGGCCGCGGACCTGGAATGGGTAGTCCTGGGTTGGTCCCGGTGGCAATTTCCGATTTTGTTTTTGTCGCGATTGCCGAAGAAACCGGCCTGGTCGGGACCCTCGGCTTGCTGGCCCTGCTTGGCTTTTTCGTTGCCCGCGGCCTGCGGACCGCCCTGCGCGCACCCGATAGTTTCCGCCGCATTCTGGCTGCCGGTCTGACGGCGTACATTGGCGTACAATCTATTCTCATCATCGGCGGAAACATCCGCCTGCTGCCGCTTACCGGTGTGACGTTGCCCTTTGTTTCTTACGGGGGCTCATCCTTGTTGACTTCGTTCCTGGCGCTACTATTCCTCTTGTTCATCTCCAGTCAACCCGAGGATGAGCCTGCACCGCTTCCATCTCCCCAACCCTATCTCCTTCTGACCGGTCTGATTGGATTGGGTCTTTTCGCATTGGCAATCACAAATGCATGGTGGGCTGTCTGGCGCAGCTCCGACCTTTTGGAGCGAACCGATAACGCCCGTCGTTCGATTGCTGACCGTTACGTGAAGCGCGGCAGCCTGCTCGACCGGGCTGGTATACCGATCAACCTCACCCAGGGCGAAACGGGCAATTATGCCCGCACGTATCTGTATCCTGACCTGGCTCCAGTAACCGGATATACCGATCCTGTTTATGGTCAGGCCGGGTTGGAAGCCAGTCTCGATCCCTGGCTGCGCGGCCTGCAGGGGAACCCGGCCAGCACCATCTGGTGGGACCATCTGGTCTACGGCCTGCCGCCGCCCGGCCTGGATATTCGTCTGAGTATTGATCTTGGACTGCAACGACGCGCGGATGCCTTGCTGATAAATCGCACCGGTGCTATCGTCATGCTGAATGCGCAAAGCGGTGAAATCCTGGCGCTCGCCTCCCATCCCACCTTTGATCCGAACCGGCTGAGCGAACAGGTGGCTGCTTTGCTTCAGGATCCGCAATCCCCTCTTCTGGACCGCGCTGCGCAGGACCTTTATCCACCTGGCGCAGCCATGCAATCCTGGCTGCAGGCCATAGGCCTGTCCGGCGGTAATGACACGCAGCTATACACGGCTTTGGGCTTTTATACAACCCCGGAACTGCATTTGCCGGTTGCGGTCGCCGTCTCACCAGGCAGTCCACTGCGCCTCAGTCCATTGCAAGCGGCGCTCGGTGCTGCCGCACTTAGCAATGGCGGGGTGCGGCCCGCGCCACGCCTGGTAATGGCAGTCAAAACGCCTGCGCAGGGCTGGGTTGTGCTGCCTGCTCTGAGCAACCCGGTCAAAGTGCTTTCGTCAGGCGAAGCGGAGTCTGCCGCCCGTTCCCTTATGGTCGAGGGCCTGCCCTTCTGGCAATGGAGCGGAGTCGCCGGACAGGGGAATAAGATCGTTTCCTGGTCCCTGGCAGGTACGCTGCCCAATTCGCAGGGCATCCCATTGTCAGTTGTGGTTTTACTCGAGGATCCTAACCAGCAATGGGCCTCCTATATCGGTCAGCAGTTGCTTGTGGCAGCCACGCAGCCTTAAATTGCTATTGTCATTGCGAGCGGAGCGAAGCAATCTCCCTCCATTGGTTTCGGAAGGGAACTAAAAAGGGATGTGTGCGATGCAAAACGCCTGCTCGCACCCCTTCCTTCGATAAAATTCCCCTCACCCCGAATCGGGGGAGGGGGTGGTATGGGGGTCTTTCTCCGGAGAATCGTCTAAAATAATTTACTTTGGGGTGTTAATATTTATTCTATTTTACTCTCACAAACCTTCGTTTTCCAACCTGCAGGATTCCTGGGTGCGGGAAGTCCGCATCGAATATCTCCAGCACTTCCCCATCCAACCTGACACCCTTCTGTTCGACTATCCGCTTCCCCTCCGATTTGCTCGACACCAGACCGGCCGCAGCCAAAACATCCAATACGGTTTGGCCCGGCTGCAGGGCAAATTCCGGCATCTCCTCAGGAACATCTTTCTTTTGGAATAAATCGACAAAAGCCTCTTCAGCAGTCCTGGCCTCGGCTTCCCCATAGAAAATGGAAACGATCTCATGCGCCAGCCGCATCTTGGCATCGCGTGGGTGCAGTTTGCCGGAAGCCACATCTTTCTCCAGAGTCTCGATCTCGGCCGGCAGCCAGCGTGTCACCAGGCGGGCGAACTTGCCCATTGCCTCGTCCGGTACGCTCATCACCTTGCCGTACATATCCGCGCCAGTGGTATTGATCGGAATTATGTTTCCGGTCGATTTGGACATCCGCAGTATGCCATCCGTTCCCGGCAGGATGCCGCAGATCACCCCCACTTGCGGCTTCTGGCCCAGCGCAACCTGTAATTTGCGTCCGGCCACAATGATATTGAACAACTGGTCCGTGCCGCCTACCTGCACATCTGTCTTCATTGCAACCGCGTCGTACCCCTGCATTAAGGCGTAAAAGGTCTCGTGGAGGTAGATGGGTTCGCCGGCTTCCAGTCGTTTGGCGAAATTCTCACGCACCAGGAACTGCTGGATGGTGAAGTTTTGCCCCAGCCGGATCAAATCCACCAGCGACAACTCAGAAAGCCATTCTCCATTGTAACGGACTTTCGTCTTCTGCCGGTCGAGCACACGGAAGGCCTGCTCGGCGTATGTCTCGGCATTCTTTGCTACCTGCTCCTGGGTCAGAATCGGACGCGCCTTGTTCTTGTCCGACGTATCGCCCACCAGTGCGGTGTAACTGCCGATCAGGAAAGTCACTTCGTGGCCCAGATCCTGGAACTGGCGTAACTTGCGCATGGTAATGGTGTGGCCGAGATGCAAATCGGTCGAGGTTGGATCGTAACCGCAGTAGACGCGCAGCGGACGATTTTCTTCCTCGGCTTCGATCAGCCTCTTACGTAGATCGGCGGTCATGGCCTTTTTCAATTCTTCGTCGCCATATTCCGTGCCCTGCATTAACAAGGTGACTTGCTCGTCTATGTCCATGATGGTCTCCAAATTTGCACATTCGAAAATAAAAACGCGCCCGCTGCGGCAGGCGCGTTCTCCCCACCCGCAACGGCGTTCTAAAGATGGGAATAATAGTAAATGAAGGAATTTCCAGCGTTCATATCGCCGCAATTATACAACAATTCTGGAACAGGGCAACAAAGGAAACCCGCAATTACTGGCTTTCTTTCAACCCACGCGCCGCTCGACGGGTATTATCTTCCAAATCCATGAACATCAATAAGGCTTGAGCTACGCCTTGCAAAACTATGAAATACACCAGACCACGCAAGGGTTGTTCGAAAACCCCAAGAATGTTCTGGAGGATATCAGTGAAGCCCAGACCCACCCAAAAACCCCGCGAAAATTGAACGAAGAATGTTCCGACTTGCACCATCCACTGGATCACATAAAACCCTCCAACGATCCAGGAAAAAACTTTACCGGCCGAGGCCAGTTTCAGAACGGTATCTTTATTGAAGTATATACCGGGAAAGTTGCTATGTTTATCTTCCATTTTCCACCTCGCGATTAATGGTATGGGCTCAAGATTTATCCTCAATTTTACCCTCTAAACCTCGATCTACTGCTTTCCGCCTTTTTCTTTTTACCTCTCACTTTTTTTCACTTCTTATTTCTATTTATATCTCTTTACTTCATTTTCCCCTTTATCGTTCCTCGTCGTTTCAATATATATGGGTGCGCGTTTCACCTTTTTCCCGCCTTCCCGGCCACCTTTTCATGGATAACTTCTTTTACCTCAATATCATTACGGTCGCCCTACCTTTGTTATAATAACCAAACAGGAATGCTACCGAAGAGGAACATATTATGTACTCTACCGAAACACCCAAAATAGCCAATTTTATCCTCGCAGCCGTTGCTGAGGATCTGAAAACGGGACGGTTCAACTACGTCCGTACCCGTCTGCCACCGGAACCGAATGGCTACCTCCACATCGGCCACGTCAAAGCCTTCCTGATTGACTATAACACTGCCAAGGAGTTCGGCGGCGAGTTGATTTTGCGCTTCGACGACACCAATCCAGCCAAGGAAGAAACCGAGTTCGTCGATGCCATCGAAGAAGATTGTCAATGGCTGGGCATCCGCTGGATCAAAGTGACCTTTGCCTCTGATTATTTCGACCGGCTCTACGAATGGGCTATCCGGCTTGTAAAGAAAGGCCTGGCATATGTGGATGACCAGTCGCCCGAAGAAATGAACGCCAGCCGTGGCACGCTTCCGCGTGGTACCAAGTGGAGCCAGAACGAATCTGCCTTAAAACCCGGCGTTGAGTCACCCTATCGGAACCGTTCGATCGAAGAAAATCTTGACTTGCTCGAACGCATGAAGAACGGAGAATTCCCCGAAGGTAGTCGGGTTCTGCGCGCCAGGATCGACATGGCTCATCCCAATCTCGTTATGCGTGACCCGGTCATGTACCGCATCATGCGTGTCCCCCACCACCGCACCGGTGATAAATGGTGTATCTATCCGATGTACGACTGGTCGCATGGCCAGAACGATTCAATGGAAGGTATTACCCATTCGCTCTGCTCGAACGAATACATCATCCATCGTCCGCTTTACGAGTGGTTCTTGGAGCAATTGGGTGAGTTCAAGACTCGTCAGATTGAATTCTCCCGCTTGAACCTGACCTATGCCATGATGAGCAAGCGCAAGCTTCGCAAACTGGTCGAGACAGGTGTGGTGACCGGCTGGGATGATCCGCGTCTCACCACCCTGCGTGGCCTGCGCCGGCGCGGAGTGAACCCGGAAGCCATCCAGAATTTCATTGCCATAGTGGGCGAAACTAAAAACGATAGTTGGGTGGACATGGCCCTGCTTGACTCCTGCATCCGGGATGATCTTAACAAGCGCTCCCCCCGTCGCATGGCCATCCTCCACCCGCTCAAGTTGGTCATTGATAATTACCCTGACGGGCAAGTGGAAGAGATGACCGCCATCAACAACCCCGAAGACCATACCGCCGGGACGCGCAAAGTGCCGTTCTCTAAAGTACTGTATATAGAACAGGATGATTTCCGCGAAACCCCACCTCCCAGATATTTCAGACTGTTTCCAGGGAACGAGATCCGTTTGCGCTATGCTTATCTCATCAAATGCACCAGTGTCGCACATGACCCGCTTACAGGGTTGTTGACCGAGGTGCACTGCACATATGACCCGGCCACGCACGGCGGCGACGCCCCCGACGGGCGCAAGGTAAAATCCACCATCCACTGGGTCTCAGCGCAGCATGCGGTCAAAGCCGAAGTGCGGCTCTATGCGCAGTTGTTCACGGCCGAGAATCCGGATGTGGGCGACGATGTCAATTCCATTATCAATCCGAATTCGCTCGAAGTGCTGACGGACTGCTTCCTGGAACCTTCCCTGACTGAAGCTAGAGCCGGAGACAAATTCCAGTTCGAGCGAACCGGCTATTTTTGTGCTGACCTGGCTTCCGCTCCCGGCAAACTGGTCTTTAATCGGACGGTAACCTTGAAGGACACCTGGGCGAAAATAGAACAGAGAAGTCTGAAAAGTCTATCTAGTCTACACTCTCAAACACGACTGGCATATCTGGCACCTCTACCCGAAATGCCCTTCAAATGATCAGGCAAGAAAACTATCTGACTTTTCAACCACGCGACTAAGTATCTCTAATACTTTCCTCCTCCCATGTCCCTCCCCCATTACCTTCTCGCTGGACTTGCCGCCATCGCCGCCGGACTGATCAACGCCCTGGCCGGCGGTGGAACCCTGATCACATTTCCCGTCCTTCTGGCAATTGGGCTTCCGGCTGTATCAGCCAATGTCACCAATACCATTGCACTTTGTCCCGGTTTCTTAGGCGGGACGCTGGCTCAATCCAAAGACTTGAAGGATCAACAGAAACGACTCTGGATCGTCCTGCCAGCCGGTCTTTTGGGTGGTCTGGCAGGGGGTTACCTGCTCCTTAGAACCAGCGAAAAGCTCTTCACCAATCTTGTGCCATTCCTGATTTTATTGGCATCCACCCTGCTTGCATCCAGAACCCTATCCGTACCTGGTTGGCTCGCCGGCTGGAAAAGGGACATACCAGCCGAATTCCGGAATATTGGACCTTTCTGCCGGTCTTCCTGGGGGCCATTTATGGCGGATATTTTGGCGCCGGGTTGAGTGTGATCCTGTTGTCGGTGCTGGGGTTGGTTCTCAACGATAACCTGACCCGCCTGAACGCCCTCAAACAGAGCATCGCCTTTTCGGCTAATATTGCTGCCGCGGTCCTATTCGCCTTCTCCGGAAAAGTCAACTGGACAGTCGCCTTGGTCATGGCATGCGGTGCCCTGCTGGGCGGATCCTTGGGTGGCCGATTGGCCAGCCGGATCAGGCCTTCCACTTTGCGCTGGGTGGTCGTGGCCCTCGGGTTTCTGGTCGGGACGATTTATCTGGTGAGGGCATTCTTCAAGGTCTAAGTTAATTGATGAGCCTGACCTTTAATTTGCATACAGGTAAGATAGTAAGCCAATTGTTCTGTTCGGGATTTGGCATTTGGAGACCCTCTTGGCCAACTTCCTGTTCCTGAACCTGCCTTTCTTTATTCGGAAAAGAAGCACGAGGAAAAAAGCCAGGCAGCCAGACGATCCATCCCTTATTAGCAATTGATGGCTGATTTTCAACCAATTGATAGCCGCAGGCTGCACAACCTGCCATATAATATCGAATGAATGGATCTATTCATCAGAAGACTTTCAAGTTCGACGTAACTATTTTGTGCCTTCGGCGTACATACATAATAGGTCTTATTCATTTCAAGGAGAATGCATATGGAAAAGAGAAATCGAACACAATTGGTTTTGGGGGTCATCCTCATTCTGGTGGCAGGTTGGCTGATCGCCACCCGTATCAACCCTGACTTGGCAAGAATCCTCCGCCTGCCTGCATTTGACTGGCCCATGTGGGTGGTGTTTTCGGGAGCAGTATTGCTGGTCATTGGGCTCTTGGCAGGTGCACCTGCGATGGCCGTGCCGGCCTGTCTTGTGGCAGGCATTGGCTGCATCTTGTATTATCAGAACGCCTCTGGGAATTGGGAATCATGGGCTTATATGTGGACCCTCATCCCTGGTTTGGTAGGGGTGGGAAGCCTCCTGGCGGGTATCCTTGGGGAGGACTTCAAATCATCGGTCCGCCGTGGGCTGAATTCTCTACTTTTCAGTGCAGTCCTCTTTGTCATTTTCGGCACTTTCTTCCATGCCTGGAACATCTTCGGATTTTACAGCATGTATGTGCCGATCGCATTACTCTTCCTGGGTGGCATCTGGCTGATTGTGCGCGGTTTGTTGCGTCGTAAATAATAGAAAAGGAGAATCCCATGCGTTTACGCGGTAGTCTTTTCTGGGGCATCGTCCTCATCGTCCTGGCAGCCTTGCTGCTCTTTGGTCAGCAGGGTTGGCTTAAAGGCGATATTTTCGGTTATTTCTGGCCGGTGATTGTCATCCTCTTTGGCCTGTGGTTGCTGATCGGTGCTTCTACTGGAAGGCGATCCAGCTCAACTGGGCAAAAGCTCTCCATTCCTTTGGAAACCGCTCACAGCGCCCGCATTAAGCTGGACCATGGAGCAGGCCGGCTGAATATCCAGGCTGGAGCCTCCTCTACAGAGTTGCTCACTGGCACTTTCGGCTCAGAGGTGGATTACAAGTCAATCCTGGAGGGTGACCAACTCCAGGTCAAGGTCCGCAACTTCCCGCATTTCTGGTCCTGGTTCCCTGGTGAAAGCCTGGACTGGGATATCCGTCTAAATGGCGATATTCCTCTCAATTTAAAAATCGACAGCGGGGCAAGCGCCTCGACGCTTGACCTGACGGACCTGAAAGTGGTTGACCTCGATATCAATACCGGCGCAAGCAGTACGGAAGTGAACCTGCCCGCCAACGCCGGTAATACCCGTGTGGATATTGATTCAGGAGCTGCCTCTCTAAATCTTCACATCCCCTCCGGAGTGGCGGCTCGCATCAAGATCAAGAGTGGTATTGCATCGATCAACGTCGACTCGAACCGCTTCCCACGTCTGGATGGCGGTCTCTACCAATCCCCGGATTATGCGACGGCGGCGAATCGCCTCGATATCACCATCGATACCGGTGTTGGCTCAGTGAATATTAAATAACAACAGATAAGGAGCCTGCAATGAAGCGTATCGACTACCGAATCCTCGTTGGTGCGGTATTGATCCTGGGTGGGATCTTGATGCTGCTTGACCGGACCGGCTTACTTAAAGGCGCTACCAATTTCTTCTGGGCCGGTATTTTGGCTGTCGGCGCGGCCATTTTCCTGTTCTGGTTTTTCACCGACCGTTCCAAATGGTGGGCCGCCATCCCCGGCTTTACACTGGGAGGCATGGCCGCTTCGACTCTTCTACTTGACCGTCTCGGCTGGGGCGGATTGGCTTTCCTCGGCGGGATTGGCCTGGGCTTTTGGGCCATCTATTTTACAAGGCCTGCGCGTTGGTGGGCCATCATCCCGGGCGGTGTACTTCTCACCCTGGGTGTCACCTCAGTGATGAGCGAGGCTTATGGAGTGGTGGATTCTGGGGGTGTTTTCTTCGTTGGCCTGGGAATCACCTTTGTTTTGGTGGCCCTTCTGGCAAAAATGAGATGGGCTTTCATCCCGGCCGCAGTCCTGCTCCTGCTGGGCTTCTTCCTCGGCACACCTTTCGTAGGAGCAACGGAGTTTATTTGGATTGGTCTTCTGCTCGTTGCTGGCGCAGTCATGGTCGTTTCGGCATTCCGGTCCCATTAGCTGTTATGTATTAAAAAAAAGGATTCACGAACAAAATTCGCGAATCCTTTTTTTGATATTTTGCGCCTCGATTATTTAACTTCCTCCACTCGTTCAATATCTGGGAAGAACTGCCTTACCGTTCCTTCCACCCAGCCATGCAAAGTGGAAGGGGAAAGCGGGCAGCCCAGACACGCCCCTCCCAGGCGTACTTTCAGCACATTCCCATCGAACGAAACATACTCGGCGGAACCGCCGTGAAAGGTCTCGATATAGGCGCTCAACTGTTCGACCAGCGCTTTCATTTGCAGTTCGGTTTTCGGATCCATTTTCAACTCAGACATGGCTCCTCCTCAGTTCTTGGTCGGTTGGTGCATCCCACTCGCCAGAAAGGAGCTTACCGGCCCTTGCTGGATTTGCTTTCGCTCGGCTATGACACCTGCCAGTCGATCCAGGATGATCTTACCCAGTTCTGGATGTTTTTCAAAGATAGCCCGCAGGTCGGTCCCTCGTATACGCAGGACTTCACTGTCCAGGGAACAAACCGCGCCGGAAGTATAGGCCGGATTATTCATGGCCGCCGACCAGCCAAAGATGCCCCCAGGCTGGACACGCGTCACGGTCATGATTGGTCCATCGTGTGGCTTGAAGCGTATGATGACTTCTCCGCTTACTACAAGATAAAGATACTCGGCATAATCATCTTGCTCGAAAATGACAGTTCCCGCCACCCATGTCTGCGGCGCGAAATAAGGTGCCAGTAACTGGATATCTGCAGCGAACAGTCCGGTGAAGAAAGCAAGATGACTATACTTCTCGAGATTCATAACTATATTAGGATATTAGCCAAACCTGCCCAACCTTCATAGTGGCAAACATCCTAAAAGACAAGACATTCGTCCGTGTGTTTTGTCATGGAATGGACAAGTTTCGTGTATACTCTACCCGGAACCTCATCCTCCAAAAAACCAAACGTTGAAGGTTTGCGAGCGATCGCATAGCTGCGCGGCGTAACCTGTAGGGATGCCCGAAGGGCGCAGAATCGTCTTTTAATCCTCGTTCCCGTATTGGGGTGATGTTTCCAGCAACTTTCGCATGAGGAAATCATCTAATGATTAACAGCCGGACTGAGATATCCATCGATGCCTTGCGATCCGGAGACCACCGTGAATTTGCCCGGTTGGTTGATGCTTTTTCCAGTCCTCTCTACCGGTTGGCACTCAAGATGCTTGGTAACGGACCAGACGCTGAGGATGTGCTCCAAAATACATTTATTAAGGCATTCCAACACATTGGAGAATTCGAAGGTCGTTCCAGCATTTCGACTTGGCTGTACCGGATTGCATCCAATGAAGCTTTGATGATGCTGCGTAAACGACGCCCTGAGACCACATTCACCGACATGGCACCGGAGGAAGAAGACAACCGGATTTTAGATCCTGTACAATTTACCGACTGGTGTTGCCTGCCGGAGGACGTTTTTCTCACAACCGAATCGCGTGCCGCCTTGGATCGTGCCGTCCAAAACCTTCCGGAGACTCTGCGGATTGTCTTTGTACTTCGCGATATCGAAAACCTTTCCATCCAGGAGACCAGCCAGGCCCTCGGTTTGAGTGAGACTGCCGTCAAGACCCGCCTGCTTCGTGCACGTTTGCGACTTCGGGAAGAGTTGAGCAGCTATTTTGGTGAACGGCTCAACAAAGGAGCAAAGTATGGACGAAAATGATAATTCCACGTGTAAATCGCTGCTGGGCTTACTATCTGACTTCGTGGATGGCGATCTTAATGAAGAACTCTGCCGGGAAATTGAAAGCCATGTCGCCGAATGCCAGAATTGCCGGATTGTGGTGGATACTCTCCGCAAGACCATCCTTCTCTACCACCAATCTGCTGAAGAATCGGTTGAAATCGACGAAGCATTCCGCCAGAAACTTTTTCGAACCCTGAATCTGGAAGATTACTTGCAGAGTTAAAGCTTTGACAGATAGTAAGATTCAAACATCCTCTTCACACAGCCCGGCGGGTCTCAGACTGGTTTACCAGATCCATTCGAGACCGGCGCGCCTAATCCCAATTGCTATAGTGCAAATTGGACTACATAAGCTTGCTCGAGTTGAAATGTCTTGTCTTGGATTGGCTTCGATGGCGGCGCAGGGGTGTAGCTGTTCAACAGGTTTTGGATCGTGACAGCATGTTATTAGTAGATGTCTGACAGAAAACCGAAATCACGCACGCCTCTATTACTCACTCTACTTACAATCGGGATTTTCCTGGTTGGCGCAGTGATTATTCAATTGCTGGTTCATGAACAGGAGACTGCTCTCGAAAGCGCCGGGTTTATTCTCCCACCGGTTATTATGAATCAGGACTTTCCACAATTGGCCTTGACTGACTTGCAAGGCAATCCTGTTTCATCCGTTATTACTCATGGGAAAGTGGTTCTAGTCAACAACTGGGCCACCTGGTGTCCTCCTTGCCTGGCCGAAATGCCTGAGTTACAGGCCTACTATCAGGCTCATATCAATCAAGACCTGGTTCTTATCGCGATTGAATCAGGAGAACCCGCTGATGTTGTTACCAGATTTGTTCGGCAGCATGGATTGACATTCCCTGTCTGGTTGGATCCGCATGCTGTTGCACTGGATTTTTTTCGAAACTGGAATTTGCCCAGCTCCTACTTGATTGACCGGCAAAGTATCATTCGGATGAGCTGGACCGGACCAGTCAACCAGGCTACCTTGGAAAAATATGTCACCCCACTATTGGAGAAATGAAATGGATGCGACGGTCATTTGGCAACAGGGTCTTAGTTTTGGCGGCACTTCTGATTCTGGCTTTGAAGTTCCACTTGGAGCGGACTTGGAGATTGGTGGTTCCAATGACGGCTTCCGCCCTTTGGAACTGATGGCCGTTAGCCTGGCGGGTTGCACAGCCATGGACGTGGTTTCCATACTCCGGAAAAAGCAACAGGATGTAACCGCCTTTGAAGTAAGAGTCCATGCTGACCGGGCGGTAGAGCACCCGAAGGTGTTCACGCATGCCCTCATCACCTACCTGGTCACCGGTCATAGTGTGGGAGAGCTGGCTGTGCGGCGGGCTATCGAATTATCTACAACGAGATATTGCCCGGCCCATGCAATGCTCGCCAAGGTGCTGCCGATGGAGTCGTTTTACGAGATTTATGAGGGAGATGGTGCGGTAGACCACCAGCTAATAAAGACCGGAAAATATGGATAGTTCATCGGAAGACTAATTTAGGCAAATGAATATCTCAACACAAGCGTTCGGGATATACGACTTCTTGTCTCTTCTCTCTCCCTTTTTACTTCTAGCCGATTAACTTCTCCCGTATTCCCTTATTCCTTCTTACAACTTCATTTTCCCGCAAGGACGTGGCTGGCTGCATCTGAGCAAACACAAGCTATAACCGTTTCGCTACCGCGCGTAAGGCTACCTTGATATGCTGCATCGCCGTTATGCGCAATCCAGCCTTCCAGGTTGAACGGTATGGCACTATCGGCAGGCACCCATTCTCCGTTGTATTTGCGTGCAATGTGAACATGCGTCCCGGTTGCTTCGCCTCCCTCGCAGGAGGGAAAACCAAGCGGGTCGCCCCTTCTCAGTTTCTGGCCAACCGTGGCGCGTCCTTCTGATGCAATGTGCAAATAGAGGATATCCCAGCCGGTCCGTTCATTTCCATCCCCATCTAGATCCTCTATCACCACGCCTGTCTCCGAACGGGCAACAACCCCGTCTGCCATGGCCACCACTGGATTATTGGAGGGATTACAACCTTTAACCGGTGGCGCAAAGTCGAGTGCCGACCAGGGCTGGAGTTCGGCAGTCCCCCAGCCAGCGTGTGGACCACCGGTGAGACTCCATGTTTCTCCATCCTTGAAAGGAAAACCCAGATCTGGCTGTTTTAGACTGACTGGGATGTGCGGCAGGTCTGCATTCGCAGCAAACGGGTTACCGAACAGGGCACGATACACATTCACAATGCCGTCTGGTCCGGTGGCGCGTGTGTACTGGAAAAGAGACGTATTCAGGGAAAAATAATATTGGAAAGCCACAGTCGCAGCCGTCTGCCAGGGATCCGGGCGTTCGATGGTGCCATTGGGATGTTGGATCTCGGTCAGGCTGCCGGTGCGCCAGCCATAATAACCGACATTCAGCATGTTCGCCGCCCAGATGAGCTGCAGGTAAAGGCCTGCAGAGTTGTAATCCACATCGCCAAGCGGATAATCGCCGGAGGGCGGAACAGGTTGGGAAAGGGCACCAGTCTGAAACTCCAGAAGCGTCAATAGAACACGCGGGCTGATGCTGTAGTCGACTGCTACCATGTCCACCAGTTCGGCCCCGGAACGGCTGGCACCCACAGCATAGGCACGATAATCCTTCAGCCATCCGGGATGACTGGAAACAAATGCTTCGGTATCGAAACCGTTGGTAGAAGGACCGTTTACAAACTGGCTATCTGGCAAGATCCGGAGCGGTGTCCCCCAGAAAGGTAAATAATAGATTGGGATTTTCATCGGCATGCCGGGCGGCATGGTGGTGGCGTCGTCGGGAATCTGCGGGTTGGCCGCCCGGATCTCGGCGATGGTTGTGTTGAAGTGGGCCGCCAGTGCCGGAAGTGTGTCCCCTGTCTGGGCAGTGTAATCCACTAGTTCGCCCGGGTCATATTCCGGGCGTTTCGGGAGTGGAGTGGAGGTCGGGCCCTCGGTAGGCGTCTGTGAAGGTGTAGCAGGTGTCAAGTCCCGGGGACCCTGCGGAATACATGCAGCCAGGGGAATAACCAGAACCAGTAGGAAGATCTTTTTATAAAGGGTCACGGGAAGCTTACTCACCCGGCTTACGGATGATCTGAGAAGTATGCTCGCTTACCAGGCTGGCGATTACAATCTGATCGCCTTTAGTGAGTGTTCCTTCATATGGAGCGTTCCCAGCATGTGCGGTCCAGCCGCTTAATACAAATGGCAGGGGATCCCCTGCCGCAACCCATTCACCGTTGTATTTACGGGCGATGTGGACATGCGTGCCTGTAGCAGTGCCACCTTCACACGAGGGATGGCCGATGTGATCGCCGGCGTTCACTCTGGTACCAGCCGGGACCCGATCCTTGGTGGCGACATGCTGGTAGATCATGACCCAACCAGTCTGCTCAAAACCATCCCCATTCAGGTCGAGCACCACGTAGCTGCTTTCGGAACGGACGATCAGCCCTGTCGCGACAGCCACTACCCAGTCACTGGACTCGAAGCAACCCGAGACAGCCGCGGGAGGTGCAAAATCCAGTGCGCCCCAGGCGCTTTCGGCCTCCCAGGCCGGGTGCGGGCCGCCAATGAGAGTCCACGGAACATTCACCTCAAAAGGCAGGGTGAAGACTGGCTGGTTCAGATTTGGCGGGAAAAGCGGCCCGAGCTCATTTGCGCGAACCCAAGGGTCACCGAACATACTCTTATAAAGAGCCAAAAAACCGCTATCCGGATCAATTGCTTGCAGCCAATCGGCATAGTTGAGATGCTTGGAGAAGAAATACTGCAGGGCAACGCTGCCCGCATTCAGGGATGGTGCAATATGCAGGCTGGTGCCATCCGGAAAAGTCAGTTCGCTGAGCTTGCCGGCGCGCCAGCCATAATAACCGGTCAGGAGGTCCTCAATGACCAATCGCATTTGCTGGTACAGTCCTGTGTAGGCCGGATTTTGGTATCCAAACAGATATTTTTCGTCCAGGCCCGGCTTCGACTGCCCCTGTACCCAACCGGTGTAACTCTCTATGAGGGCCAGCAAAAGGCGTGGACTGACAGAGCTTCCCAAGGAGATCCGCTTGACGCCCTCCGCTCCGGAGATGTTGCCGACTGTGGTCATATATTCACTGAAAGTACTCAGCCTACCTCCGGCGGAATTCACGTAGGCGTCGATATCAAAACCAACTGCGCTGGGAGAATCGACCAGTTCGCTATCGGGGATGATCTGCCGGGAGGGAGTGGTGGGAATCTGGGAAAGCGGCGCCGGAAGGAGCAGGAGCGTGCCAGGATTAATGAAGCCAGTGGCAGATAGAGGGACCGAGGCGTGAATATCTGAAGGCCGGATGCCAAAATGAATGGCGACGACATTCAAGCTGTCCCCCGATTGGGAGGTATAGAATATAGTGGATCCCGGCACGCCGGTCACGCTTGTGGGAGAGGGAGTGCTGGCAGGCAGGGTGACCGTCGGTGTAGGGCTGACGGCCGGCAAGGGTGTGATGGCAAGGGTGGGAACAGGCGTCCAGGTGGGGACAGCGCTGGAGGCAATAAGGACGGTGGCAGAAGGAGAGGGCGTCAGATATGGATCGTAAGTTCCCCACAGTTTACTGTTGCAGGCAGAGAGGAGCACGCCGATAACAAGGAGCAGAGCAAGCACTCTACCTGTAAGCAACGAAGTCGGTTTCATCAGCGGAAGATTATACTCCAGCGACCAAAGTGTAATGATGAGAGAGTGCTAAGAATGCAAAAATTTATCGCTGTATCTGGTTGACCGTGCTGGTGCCATCGAAGTTTTGGAGCACCACGCCGTTGCGCGTGAGCGTGCCTACGTATTCCTCACCTGTTCCGGCAGCAACCCAGCCACTCAGGTTGAACGGGACCGGACCGAACGCTGGCAGCCACTCGCCATTGAATTTGCGGGCGATATGAACATGTATGCCGGTATGAATGCCCCCCTCGCAGGAAGGATGCCCAATGCGGTCACCGGTTTTCAGGATGGTGCCGGACTGAACCCGGTCACGGGTTTCAATGTGCATGTAAAGGATGACCCAGCCGGTGCCTTCATTACCATCCCCGTCCATATCCAGAATGACCTCGGCATCGTTGGAGCGTGTCACCACGCCCTTTGCCACTGCTGTGACCCATGCATCGGATTCACCGCCGCATTGGTCGTCGCCGGGTGGTGCGAAATCGAGCGCGCCGAAGGGTGTACCGGTATCCCAGGCCAGATGCGGGCCGCCAGTGAAGAACCAGGTCTCGCCCGGCCCGAACGGCAGGAGCAAAGCTGGCTGGGTCAGGTTCGTCGGGACAAGCGGTTCGATCGCCAGGTCAAAAGAGTTGCCAAAAAGTACGTAATAGGTGTCAAAGAAACCTCCCGGCGATACATCCCGCAGCCAGGTGGAGTAATCGTCCAATTGGGCGAAGAAATTCTGTACACCGGCCGTC
Source organism: uncultured Chloroflexia bacterium (assembly GCA_963806575.1). GTDB lineage: Bacteria > Chloroflexota > Anaerolineae > Anaerolineales > Villigracilaceae > UBA877. Next base: position 193,294 of record CAWDYX010000013.1, read on the forward strand.
CCGGCATTGATGGTCGGGTCGATCGGAACGACCGAACCGTCTGACAATACCCATTTGGTGACTGATTTGGAACGCCAGCCGTAATATCCGCTATTCAATTGGATCGCCGCCCACTCCAGTTGACGGAACAGGCCGTGGTACCAGTCATCATAGAAACCAAAAGGCTGCTCATCCAGCGCCGGATCGGGGTTAGGTTTCGTCAGCCAGCCGGAACGATATTCCAATATCGCTAGGAGGAGGCGCGGGTTGACAGAGTAGCTCTGTGCGGCTTCCACTACTGCCTGGGCGGCGGAGAGGGTCACTCCGTTCACGACCTGGCTGTAATTCGCCAGGTAACCAGCTTTGCTGCTGATGAGAGCACCCACGTCCGTCTGCGCACTGAGCGGACCATAGACCAGTTCCGAATCCGGGATTATTTTGTAAGCTGGACCGGTCGGTTGGGCTGGCACGACCGGGATGGTTAGCGTCTCGCCAACTTTCAACTTATTCACGTCCGCGATATTGTTGGCCTGGGCGAGCGCCTGCAGGCTCACGCTGTACTTCTGCGCAATCGCGCTCAGCATGTCACCAGGTTGGACTACATACGTTTGTGGACCACCTGCCGCATCGGCTTGGTAATGGGGAGCATCCGGCGTGGGAGTTAGGACAGGTGAGCCGGGTATACGCGTGGGGGGCATCGTGAAAGAACGGGTGGGAGTGTCAAGAGTTTCCGCGGCCTCGCCAGGCGGTGAAGCCACGGCCCAGATGGAAGCAGGTGTGATGGAAAGGTCGGATGGTTGAGAAGTTTTACAAGCGCTCAAATTCATCCCAAGTGCCACCACAGCAAATAAAGGTACGCATTTATTCAGGAATCTACATGGAAACATAGCAGGATTCTACCAGTTTCTGCTACAATCGAGTTAATGTGTGTCATTGCCTGCGCCAGCACCGCCCCGTCCCTGGCCCGCCTGTGCCTGCGCCACAGGTGCAGGCGGGACGGGACACCGTTCTGGCCTGACCGCCAGGACGCACCGGCGGCACGCCGGTGCGAGACGGCAGGGGCAGGTACAGGTGCGAGGAGCTTTTCTAAGGCAACGATCGCGTAATAAACCCGAAGGGTAAGCAATCCCAAATGTGAAGGAAAATTATATTATCCGAAGGGAAATTTCCCTTGCCGGAAGATCATTGACCTCACAAATGTATTAATGAGGATAAACCTATGGAAAATCTATTCGGTGGCATGGAAGGCGGCGGGACCAAATTCGTCTGCGCAGTAGGTACAGGACCGGACAAAATCATCGACGAGACCCGTTTCCCGACAACCACACCGGATGAAACCCTTGACTTGGCTATCGATTTCTTTAAGAAATACACGCTGGAATCGATCGGTTTGGCTCCTTTTGGTCCGTTGAACCTGAACCCTGCCTCTCCTGACTTTGGATCCATTACCGCCACTCCCAAACCCGGCTGGAGCAATACCGATATCCTCGGGCGATTCCGCCGGCATTTTGACATACCAATGGCTTTTGACTTGGATGTAAATATGGCGGCTTTCGGTGAGTACCACTGGCTCCCCGAAAACTCGGGGCTCAATTCGCTGGTCTATTTCACCATCGGGACTGGCATCGGAGCGGGTGTCATCGTCCACGGGATGGTTGTTCATGGCCTTACGCATCCCGAAGCTGGTCACATGTGCCTCCCGCACGACCGGCAAAAGGATCCCTTCCCTGGAAGTTGCCCTTTCCACGGCGATTGCTTCGAGGGCTTGGCAAATGGACCGGCCATTAGCAACCGTTGGGGTCAGCCAGGAGATACGCTCCCGGATAACCACCCCGCCTGGGAACTGGAAGCGAACTACATCGCTCATGCTCTGGCAAATGTCATCTTTCTTCTATCCCCACAGCGTATCGTGCTGGGTGGTGGGGTAATGGAGCGCCACCAACTCTTCCCCCTTATCCGGCAAAAAGTACGGGAAGACCTGAACGGCTATATTGCTTCACCGGTCATGACTGGATCACTGAACGAGTATATCGTCTCACCCGGCCTGGGCAAACGCTCCGCCATATTGGGAGCAATCGCGATGGCGAAAAAAATGACCCAGTCATAATTTGGTTATCATGGCAGCACTATCAATACACCCTCGAAGTATTTCCTTGAATCCGAAGGAGAACATGTCAGAAAACTCAATTGCTACGGAACAACATGGATGTATTGTGTGTGGAAGGATATATTATCTGCTGGTCATTTACGATCCCGTTGGCAGGTTGGTTGACTGTACGGTGACCAGCCCCGGTGGTCACCGGGTGATGGACTCGTACTGGCCCTTGGTGGCCTGCAACAGGCACACGGAAGCGGAAATTAAGACTGCCCTCGCCAACCATTATCCTGGTAAGGCAAAGGAAGATCTGGAAGACGATTAAATCACCTTCTTTTGCAAGGCAACGTGCTGGAGAAGAAAATGATGAATCCTGATCGAAAATCATGGAACAAACAGCAGCAGGAGTTACGCCAGAATCTCGCTCGTACCGATAGTCACCAGAAGGCCATGGAATTGTTCCTGAGCCAGCATGCGATGGTACACGCTGCGGATATGTCTCACGCCGGTCTGTGGTCTTTTGAAGATGAGATCCTGGAGGGTGTAAAGGGAAATCAAATGCGCCTGATTCCCAATAAATGTACTCATTCCTTGGCCTGGGTTCTCTGGCACATGACTCGCATCGAAGATGTTACGATGAACCTGCTGGTGGCCGGAAGCCCGCAAGTCCTGCTTCGGGAGAACTGGCTCGAGAGAATGCAGATTTCCGTGCGGGACACCGGCAACGCAATGACAACCACCGCTGTGATGGAGCTTAGCGAGGATATAAATCTTGAGACACTGCGGGCGTACCGCCTGTCGGTTGGACGTCGGACGCGTGAAATTGCCCTAAAGCTCTTGCCTGAGCAGATAAAAAGGAAAGTGGAACCAAACCGTCTTCAACAAATTGCGCGCGAAGGGGCCGTGGTTGAGGCAGCCAGTGGCTTACTGGATTACTGGAGCGGACTCACCATCGCTGGCTTGCTTTTGATGCCGCCCACGCGGCATAATTTCATCCATTGGAACGAGGCGCTGCGGATCAAAAAGAAATTTTAAGGCCGCTCTTGATGATTTTGTTCACTTCCCATTCAGGAATAATCCTGGCGTTCTTTGGAGAGACACATGCCAAATCCACTCATTGAATGTATTCCCAATTTTTCTGAAGCCCGTCGCCCGGAAGTGGTTGAAGCCATCCTTTCCGCCATCACCGGCGTGGCAGGAATTTCCCTTCTGGACCATAGTTCCGATAACGATCATAATCGCAGCGTCATCACTTATGCCGGCCCGCCTGCGGCAGTCGAAGAGGCGGCTTTCCGGGCTATTCAGACTGCCGCCAAGTTGATTAACCTCGACCAGCATACTGGGTCCCACCCGCGCATCGGTGCAACGGACGTGGTTCCGTTTGTGCCAATCTCGGGCGTCAGCATGGAGACTTGCGTCCAGATGGCGCGCAGGTTGGGCGAACGTGTGGGCACGGAATTGAACATACCTGTCTACCTCTACGAAGCAGCCGCCACCCGCCCCGAGCGTATTAACCTAGAGAATATCCGCCGCGGGCAATATGAAGGCCTCAAGGCAGAAATTGAAACCAATCCGGAAAGACAACCGGATTTCGGCCCGGCCCGACTTGGACCCGCCGGAGCCACCGTCATCGGGGCGCGCCATCCGCTCATCGCCTACAATGTCTATCTCACGACCGATGATGTCAGCGTTGCCAAAGCCATTGCTAAGAAGATCCGCCAATCCTCAGGCGGACTCCTTTCCGTAAAAGCGCTTGGGATGCTGGTGGAAGGCCGGGCTCAGGTCTCAATGAACCTGACGAACTTTCATCAGACCTCCGTCATGCGTGTGGTGGAGGCAATCCGCAGCGAAGCCAGGAAGCACGGGACCAAGATCCACCATAGTGAACTGATTGGTCTGATCCCTCAGGACGCATTGATTGACGCGGCAGTCGGGTACCTGCAATTGGAGGGATTCCAACCCACACAGATTTTGGAGCACCAATTATTCGAGGCTGCCAAGCTGTCGGAGCATGCCTCTGATGGTACCTTCCTCGATGACTTGGCAGCCGCAACCCCAACTCCTGGCGGCGGCTCGGCGGCCGCACAGGCCGGAGCGATGGGCGCCGCGCTGGTAGCCATGGTGGCCCGGCTGACAATCGGCAGGAAGAAATACGCTGTGGTCGAGGCACAGATGAACGAAATCCTGAACCAGGCCGAACGCCTGCGCCGGGATTTGACCGAGGCCGTGGAGGCAAATTCGACCGCCTTCAAGGCCGTACTGGATGCCTTCAAACTTCCTCAAGAGTCGTCTGTCGCAAAAGGGCTCTCGTCTCACGGCTATCCAACAGGCCACCCTGCACGCTGCCGAGGTGCCATTGGCAGTCGCGCAGAAGGCCGTGGCGGTTTTGGCGTTGGCTGAGCGCTGTGCAGCCCTTGGCAACCTGAACACCATTAGCGATGCAGCGTCCGCCTCTGCGCTGGCCCAGGCTGCCTTGGTCTCTGCAGGCTATAACGTTCGTATCAATATCAATGGGCTGAGTGACAAGACTGCTGGCGATGACCTCTTAGGCCAGTTGGAGAATCTCGAAAAACGCGCTAGCAAGCTGAAAAAAGATGTGCATCATGCATTGGTCGAACGCGGGGGTATTTTCACAGTATGAAAACCGGCTTGGGGTTTGAACCTGACGGCTCGATTCATAGACTGGAGGTGTTCCTGAAACCTTCGGAACGGCAGCTTTTATTCAGTCTGGATGCTCCGGCAAGAATCCAGGCTTTCCTGAATACCATCCCTTATAGTGAAGACAAATTCTATCGCTGCCCGCTCCGTCTGCTGCAGGACCGCAAAGGCCACTGCTTCGATGGGGCCCTGTTCGCTGCGATGGCATTACGCCGCATCGGTTACCCGCCGCTGATCCTCGAACTCATCCCGAACGAACGCGACGACGATCATCTCCTGGCGCTTTTCAAACAACATGGCTGCTGGGGTGCCGTGGCCCAATCGAATTTCACCGGTCTGCGCTACCGCGAGCCGGTCTACCGCAGCCTGCGCGAGCTGGTCATGTCGTATTTCGAGGACTTCTTCAATACCGCAGGTGAAAAGACTCTGCGCGGCTACCGCGGCCCGATCGCCTTGAAAACCTTCGACTACTTGGATTGGACGGTCAACGATTCAAGCCTGGATACTATCGCCGATGGCATGGACCGCTACCGCATCTATCCCATCCTTAATGACGAAATGGCTTTGGATCTTAACCTGGTGGACGAACGCCGTCTCAATGCCGGGCTGATGGGGGCCAATCCGGCAGGATTGTTTAAAGTCCTGGATTGAGCGACGGGCGCCACCCATTTGCCATCCGAACAGCTACCAACTTCGCAGGGGCAACCTACCACCAAGCTGTTTGCCTCTAAGAGTAACCAATACCTGCTTAAGCTTTTTTTTATAGAGGCAATTCCCGCCCATGCCGCTGGAAAGGATATCTGACATGTTCACAGAACGAGTTTCATTCCTCCAAGCCGAGGGCGCTTACGCTGTCCTCGCGCATGCCCAGGCGCTCGAAGCTCAGGGCCGGAAGATCCTGCATCTCGAGATCGGCCAACCGGATTTCCCCACCTCCCCCAACATCAGCCAGGCCGGTGTCGATGCCATTCTGAAAGGTCAAACTCGCTACACCTCTCCGGGCGGAATGCCGGCCCTGCGCCTCGCCATCGCTAAATCCGTTTCTGGACGGCTCGGTCTGAATATTGGTCCGGAACGCGTTGTGGTCGGGCCTGGTGCCAAGCCAGGGCTTTTCTTTCCCACACTTGCCTTGGTGAATCCCGGCGATGAGGTGCTCTACCCGGACCCCGGCTTCCCCACCTATGCGGCTATGATCCGGGTGGCAGGTGGAGTTCCCGTCCCGGTTCCTTTAATCGAACAGAACCAATTCTCGTTCGACCTGCAAGCCTTCGATGCCCTTATCACCGAAAAAACTCGATTGATCGTGTTGAATTCTCCGGCCAACCCCACTGGCGGAGTCATACCGTTGAGGGACCTGCAACATATCGCAGAGAAAGCCCGGCAAAACAATGTCTGGATCATGTCCGACGAAATCTATGCGCAACTTGCTTATGACGGCCTGCATGTGCCCAGCATCGCCGCACTTCCCGGGATGCTCGAGCGCACTATCATCGTGGATGGTTTCTCCAAGACCTATGCCATGACCGGCTGGAGGCTTGGCTTTATGGTAATGCCTGAGCTCTTGGCCGAATGTGTGGAACTCCTGCTGACGCATTCCATTGGCTGTACCGCCACCTTCACGCAAATCGCCGGAGTGGAAGCGCTCAACGGTCCGCAGGAAAAAGTCGCAGAAAATGTTGCCGAGTACCAACGCCGCCGGGACTTTATCGTAGCGGAATTGAACGCCATCCCGGGAGTCAGTTGCCAGGTCCCGCAAGGCGCGTTTTACGTTTTCCCCAACGTTAAATCCTTCAACCTGACTTCCAGGGAGATCGCCGCTCGTCTGCTCGATGAGGCGGGCGTGGCTGTCCTGGCTGGGTCGGATTTCGGCTCCTGCGGCGAAGGCTACCTGCGCCTGTGTTACGCCACCTCTATGGATGTGCTTCGGGAAAGCCTGGAAAAAATGGCGGGCTGGTTCAAGTCACTGTAATACATAGAGTATGGTCGGTTTTCTTGGCCATACTCTACATTTTTCATTGCAAGGGTCGGTACTTGCTTGCCTTGTCTTTTTCAAACCGATCATACTAAAAAAATCCTTAGTCCCCCATCCGCTGATCAAGTTCCGTCTTCCAACCCATGGCCTGGAATATTCTCTGGATGAATTTCGGTGCATGGATATTGCTCACATCCAGGCGCGTCGATCCGGAGATCATGCTGAAGGGAGTGCCGCAGCCTCCCCGCATGTACTGGCTGCGCTGGTTGATTGGATTTTCATCTTCGGTGTCAAATTTGCTTTTTACATTCATGGCTCATCTGCGGATGAGGAGAGATTATACAGTACCCATTTCCGAAATATCTCGTCATCCAGTCTATTTCTCCGAAAGAATGGAAGCACTTTTCACTTCGAAGGCCCTTACATCGTCAATTGCCTTCTTCACATTTACTAATGGAAGGATACACAATCCTACCACAAAGAAAAAGATCAGCGATAGGATCGCCGGGCGCAGGCTGCCGGTGAGCTGATTCACCAGGCCAAACAGCAGTGGCCCAAACCAGGATGTCCCCTTGTCACTGACCTCGTAGAACGAATAATATTCTGCCTGCTTCCCGGCCGGTATGATTTGGGCGTACAGGCTGCGACTGATCGCTTGGGAGCCGCCTAGGACGATGGCAATGCAAGCCCCTAGGACAAAGAATTCCGCCACACGGCTGGGTCCCTTCAAACCAAAATAGGCGTAGATGGTCACACCCGCCCAGATGACCAGACTCAAGATGATCGAGCGCTTGGCCCCGAACCAGGCTGCAAGTTTTCCCCAAAGCAAAGCACCGAAGAACGCCATGAATTGGATCATCAGGATTACGATGATCAGGGTGGACTGGTCCAGGCCCACTCCGCCGCGGATGAGCGGCGCGGCTGCGAAGGTGGATGAGATCGCTATGACGGTCTGAATTCCGTCATTATAGAGAAAATACGCCAGCAGGAACTTGAGCGTCTCGGGGAAATTTTTCATTTCCTTGATCGTGCCCCACAACTGCCTGAAACCCACCCTGACATACGTCTCGCCTTTCGGCAATTGCTTGGCAGCTTGCCGGGCCTGCAGACGCGTCCAGGTGAAAAAGGCGAAGGTCAGCCACCAGATGCCTGCCGAAGCCAGGTTGATGCGTACCGCCAGGTCTTTCGGGATGCCGATCTTGTCGCTGGTCATATACAAAATGAGGTTCAACACAAGCAGCAAACCATCCCCTAAATACCCCATCGCCCATCCGTAGGACGAAACCCGGTCTCGCTGGTCTTCCGAGGCGATGTCTGGCAGGTAGGAATTGTAGAAGACAATCGAGGCGCCAAAAGCCAGGTTGGCCAGGAAGAATAGCACTCCGCCCAGCCACCACAAAGGCGTAGTTACAAAGAACATCAGGATTGTACAAACGGCGCCGATGGTGGCGAACAATTGCATCATCTGCTTGCGGCGGTGCGAATAATCCGCAATCGCTCCCAAAATGGGTAGAAAGAGCACCTGCATTAGGACCGAAAGGGAAATGCAATAAGGGAAAAATGAATCAGGGGCAACCGGGATGCCGAAGAAATGCGCCAGCTTATCCGGACTCAGGCTGGCAGCCTTCGCCGCCAGGCTAGCCAGGTAGGGACCCAGGAACACCGTCCCGATCGTGGTGCTGAAGGCCGAGTTGGCCCAGTCGTACATGGCCCACCCGAAAATTTCGCGCTTGTCGTTTATTCTGGGGGTTCCTGTCTGAGCAATAGCCATGGGATCTCCTTTTCGGATGTTATTCTGTGGATAAAACCCTGCCTGCGAAGATAAGTTTCCTGCATTATACAGGCATACTTTTTCTTCGATGTTAACAATTGGTTATCTTTCTCCATTTACCAGGGATTGACATAACGCAATGCCGTAGTATGATATTGGCCTGTTCTGCGGAATCCTTATCTTTGAGGCTTTTATGCACGAAGGTGCACTCACTGAAGACCTGTTTGAGCACGTCCTCATCCACGCCAGGGAAGCCGATGCCCGGCGCGTCACTCGCGTCAAAGTGACCATTGGAGCTCTTTCCGATGCCACGATGGAATCCATCCGGTTTTATTGGGATTCCCTCGCTCCCGGTACGATTGCCGAAGGTGCAGCCTTGGAATTCGCCACCGCTCCCGGCACCGCCGTGTGCAACACCTGCGGCCAGGAATTCGAAATAACCGAAATGGTTGCTGATTGCCCCCATTGCGGCGCGTTCCCGGTCGCCGTCACCGGCGGCAATGGAGTATATCTCTCGAGTTTGGAAATCGAAACGGATAGCGATCATCACGAACACATCCAAGAATAGTCGTAGAGTCGGACTTTGTGTCCGGCCAAGCTCTTAGAGGTGCCTTATGTGTCTCGGAATACCCGCGAAAGTAATTGAACTATACGAAACCAATGGCTTGAAAATGGCCAAAGTTGACTTTGGGGGCGTGGTCAAGGAAGCTTGCATGGAATACCTGCCCGAAGTCAAACTTGGTGATTACACCATTGTCCACGTAGGTTTTGGGTTGTCCATCCTTGACGAGCAGGAAGCCATGGAAACGATGGAACTGCTCAAGCAGATAGATGCACTAGGGGAAGAAGGAATGGCCGCGTGAAGTATCTCGACGAATACCGGGATGGAGATCTGACCCGGAAACTGCTCGCCGATATACAAAGAACGGTTACCCGCTCGTGGACGTTGATGGAGGTCTGCGGCGGACAGACACATTCCATCATCAAATCCGGCCTGGACCAGATGCTCCCGGCTGAGATCAACCTTATCCACGGACCTGGTTGCCCGGTCTGCGTGACGCCCCTCGAGCTGGTCGATAAGGCCATCGCATTGGCTTCCTGCCCTGATGTGATCTTCGCCTCCTATGGCGACATGCTCCGCGTTCCGGGATCGAAACGTGACCTGTTTGCTGCTAAAGCCGCCGGTAGCGATGTTCGCATTGTCTATTCGCCGCTGGATGCCCTCAAGATTGCCCGGGAAAATCCTCAGAAGACCGTCGTCTTCTTCGCCATCGGCTTCGAGACGACTGCACCGGCAAACGCCATGGCGGTGCTTCAGGCCAGGGCCCAAAACCTGCCCAATTTCGCCGTATTGGTCTCGCATGTGACCGTTCCGGCCGCAATTACCGCATTGATGGATTCTCCCGATGTGCAGGTGGACGGCTTCCTGGCCGCCGGGCACGTCTGCACCGTGATGGGATTCTGGGAGTATGAGCCACTCGCCGAGAAATATAATATTCCTATCGTAGTGACCGGCTTCGAGCCGGTCGATATCGTCCACGGCATTCTCGAATGTGTTCGTGAATTGGAAGCCGGTTCGTACCGCGTTCGGAATGCTTATGCCCGCTCAGTTACGCGCGCAGGCAACCAGCCAGCGCAGGCCATCATCCTGAAAGTCTTTGAAATGACCGACCGGGCCTGGCGGGGCATCGGCATTATCCCCAAATCGGGCTACCGCTTGAGGGATGAATTTGCCACCTTCGACGCCGAGCGACGCTTCCCGGAAGTTCAATCAATCGAAGCACACGAAAGCCCCCTGTGTATCAGCGGGTTGGTACTTCAGGGACGCAAAAAACCTGCTGAGTGCCCGGCTTTTGGCAGGGAATGCACCCCGCAGACGCCACTCGGCGCGACGATGGTTTCATCTGAAGGTACCTGCGCAGCGTATTACCGGTATGGTCGTCTCCCCTCTCCTTTGCAAGAGGGGTTGCCGGTGAGGTCCGATGACAGATAAACTCAATCTTCTCGGCTGGACGTGCCCGCGCCCTCTGCAGAACTACCCGACCATTGTGATGGGTCATGGATCTGGCGGTCGGATGATGACCGACTTGATCGAGCACCTGTTCGCTCCTGCTTTCGATAATGAATGGCTCGGTCAAATGGGCGATTCCACTGTACTCGCCGACGCGTTCCTGGTTAACTCGTCGCTCGCCTTCACAACCGATTCCTTTGTGGTCAGCCCTTTGTTTTTTCCCGGTGGGAGCATCGGCGAATTGGCCATCTATGGCACCGTCAATGACCTGGCCATGCGCGGGGCAAAACCACTCTTTCTCTCGGCGGGTTTCATCTTGGAAGAGGGCCTGCCTATGGAAACGCTCGGCAACGTCGTGACCGCGATGGCACAGGCCTGCCAGAAAGCCGGCGTGAATATCGCCACCGGTGATACTAAAGTTGTGGAAAAGGGCCATGGTGACGGGATATATATAAACACCTCCGGGATCGGCGCCGTCCCCGCAGGCTTGGATATTGGCCCGGCCAATGCCCGTCCTGGCGACGCAGTCCTGGTCAGCGGGACCATCGGTGACCACGGGATTGCGATCATGTCAGTACGCGAAGGCCTGACTTTTCAGACTGAAATCCAATCAGATAGCGTGCCTTTGTACGGGCTGGTCGAATCAATGATCGCGGCGGGAAAGATTCACTGCCTGCGGGATGTCACCCGCGGCGGGCTGGCAGCCGTGCTGAACGAACTCGCCGGTTCTTCCAAAGTGGGCATCGAATTCGATGAGCGTAAAGTGCCGCTGAGGCCTGAGGTAAACGCGGCCTGCGAGATGCTCGGCTTGGACCCGTTCTACGTCGCAAATGAGGGAAAATTGGTGGCAATCGTTCCAGGTGAAGTCGCCGGGCAGGTATTGGCTGCCATGCAGTCGCATGAGTACGGCCGACAAGCTGCAATTATCGGCAAGGTGGTGGAGGCCCATCCCGGCCTGGTTACGGCCAAAACGACCATCGGCGGGTTGCGTGTGGTGGATGTACCTGCGGGGGAGCTATTGCCGAGGATTTGCTAAGTCGTCACGAAAAGGGAACACCCAAAGGGGTGAAATTAATAAAAGGCCGGAATGAACTTATCCCGGTCTTTTTGATCTTCCAGGGTTATGAAAGTTAACCTTTTACCGCCCCCGCCGTCAACCCGCTGACAATATAACGTTGGAAAATGAACGCCAGGAGAACGGGGGGGAGTGCTGCAATGATTCCGCCTGCCATCATGCCATTGATGTTTACGGCATACCGGCCGACAAACTCTGCAATGGCCACCGGTGCCGTTTTGGATGCCAGGGTGCTGGTGAAGATCAGGGCATAGAAGAATTCATCCCAGGCCAGCAGGAAAGTGAACATGGCCGTGGAGACCAACCCTGGTACGGAAATGGGCATTACCACTCGGAATAAAATGCCCAGGCGGGTACAACCATCCATGCGCGCAGCGTCCTCCAGTTCGATCGGGACTGTTTGGAAGAAAGCCGCCATCATCCAGATGGCATACGGCAGGGCAAAACTCATATAGGTGACAATTAAGACAATCGGTTTATTGATCAAACTCAGACTGGAAGCAATAATAAAGAGCGGCAGGATCAGGGAAACTTCCGGGATCATGCGCGTGGCAATAATTCCAAGTTGAATGGTACGATTGAACCGGAAGGGGATCCGTACCAGTGCATAGGCTGCAAGACTACCAATAATGATGGAAAGGATTGTCACTGCGGAAGCGATCTTTACGGAATTTAATATGGCCACCGCAAAAGTGCGCGGTACAGATGAAGTGGCCAGGCTGGGGAAGATGATATCCAGATAATTCATCAGGGTCGGGTGTTGCGGGATCCAGTGAATGGGGACTGCATACAGTTCCGCCTGGGTGGACAGGCTGGCGCTGAACAGCCAGAGAACGGGAAAGAAAATAAAAAAGAAAACCGGCAGGGTCAGAAGAAATAACGAACAGCTTGCGGAGGAGTTTACGGAAGTGCATCCTTGGTTCTCCTCCGGGCGATATAAGACATCGGATAAAGATCAGGGCCATGCATCATCGTGAAGAATGAGATCAGGAACGACAGGGCCGCGCCGGTGCCCTGTTTTCCCCAGGGAAAAGAGTTCAAGTAGGTCAGATAAGTGATCGTTAGTGTTTTGTTGGCCGGCCCAGCATTGGTAATGATATAAACGATATCAAACACGCGGAAGGCATCCACGGTACGGGCGATCAAGGCAACCAGGATGGCAGGACGCAGCAAGGGCATGCGGATCTTCCAGAAACGCTGCCAGGCATTCGCGCCATCCACGGCAGCCGCCTCATCGAGTTCCATGGGCAGGGTTGCCAGGGCTGCCTGTAATATCAGCGCCACGAATGGCATCATGTGCCAGCCATCCGCCAGGATAACCAGCGGCATGGCTATGTTGGGCAGGGTCAGCCAGGGGACATAATGTTTGATCAACCCCAACTGCATCAGCAGGCCATTCAAAGCCCCAAAATCCGCATTGTAGATCCAGCGCCACATCGCGCCATTAACAATCGTCGGGACTGCCCAGGGGATGATCAGGCTGAAGCGCAGTACCTTCCACCCCCAGGGATGGGAAGTAATCAATTGGGCAATTGCCATTCCCCCCACCATTTCCAGGCCCACTGAGACAACCGTAAAATACATTGTGCGTCCGATGGTTTCCCAGAAAGTCTGGTCCTTGATCATGTCGAGATAATTGCCCAGGCCCACGAAGGTTCGTACCTGATGGAGGCCAGTAGGCGCCTTAAAAAACTAAGGATAAATGTATAGATAATCGGCCACAATGTTATACCCAGGATCACCACCAGGCTAGGAATGATCAAAAGCCAGCCAGTTCGGGCGTCCTGTGCTCGCAAAGAGAGCCGTTGTCTTGAATGAATAGCCGAATTCGTTGTCATTTATTTAATCATGGGTGGATTTGCATTGGAAAGCAAATCCACCCATGATTTTACTATATCGTTGCTAGGGTCGGTGCTTGTCAGCCGCGTTGTTTTTCGGAGTCCGGCATAAAGTAATCTCCATGCAATTTTATGGGGATTGTTTCGGCATAGAACACCTCGCAATGACTCCAAATTATTGTTTATTGACCAGCCGCCAACTTGACCCAGGTGGCTGCGGCTTCATCCAGGGCTTGCTGCGGGGTCTTTACACCCGTTAACGCTTCCTGGATGGCTAATTGGAGCGCAGCGGAGGCCTCGTTATAATATGGGACCGTCGGGCGCTCGTTGGCGAATGGGAACTGTCCCAGGAAAGCTGGTACCGTGACCGGGTTGGTCGCGGCGGCAGCTTCCAGCTTGGCCAAGGCATCCCCCTGAAAATCGTTCTGCCAGACCGGCAGCATCTCAGCCGAATACTTGATCTGCACGGCGTTGCTGGACAGATAGGTCAGGAACTTCCAGGTCTGATCCGGATAGGGGGTAGTGGCCATGATGGCGAACGAGCTGGAGCCATCCACGCTGGAGCCCTTAATTCCGGCAGCCGCACCGGCTGCGAACACCGGCATGGGAGCGAAAGCAGCCTGACCGACGATCTCCGATTTGGTGGCGTCATTAGAGTCGCTGTACTGGAACAGCCAGTTGACCGCAAAGGCGGATTTGCCGGCCAGGAAGTCCGTACTCGACTGCAGGTTCATCCGAGCTGATCGAGCTCGGGTTGGATAAACCATCATCGAGCGTCTGTTTCATCCAGGTCAGAACTTCTACGCCCTTGGCATTGTTGAAGGCCGGTTTGCCGTTGGCATCCAGGAAACTGCCACCGTTGCCGAACAGGAGCACGGTGAAATCGCACACCACGCCTTCCTTCTGATTCCACGACCAGATGACCGGGAACTCAGCCAGCCCTTTTTGCTTGATGATCTTGGCCTGGTCCACCAGTTCCTCCCAGGTGGTGGGAGGCGCACTAATGCCCGCCTTCTGCAGCATGTCCTTGTTGTACATGAAGTACTTCACATCCATCAACCAGGGCATGCCATAGACCTTACCATTGCGGGTCACACCGTTCCAGGAGGCCGGGAACATGTTCGTCTTCATGTCCGGGGTGACGCGGTCTGGTGACATCCAGCAGGTAATTGGCCTTGATGAACTCATCCGGCCAGATCACATCAATCATGGCAGCATCATACGCTGGCGGCTTGGCAGCCATTCCGGTCACGATCTTGTCATGTACGTAATCATAGCCCAAATACTCCATGACGACTGTAATATCCGGATTTGCGGCTTCAAAATCCTTCACGATCTGGTCGATCTCAGCCGGTTTCAGACCAGCTTGGTCCATGGTTAACACGTGGATGGTAACGGGAGCGCTTACCGTGGTAGCCGGTGCACTGGTTGCGGGGGCAGGGACCTGTGTCGCAGGGGCTGGAACAGCCGTCTTGGCTCCACAACCCACCACGCTTAAAACCAGAATGAATGTGATCATCCCCATCAATATCTTATTCATGGTACGCATATTCTTCTCCTTCGTATGATCTGAATGGTTAGAGAGATAAATATCATCTATGAAAAGTCTTCCTCGGAAACCACCTCCTTTTTATTTATGAATAACTTCATCATTTATGAAAGTTTATGAACGACATAGAAATTCGAAGTATTGTGCAGTACATTGGTGATCGCGCCCATCACAGTCGCCTGCAATCCCAGGTTCGACACCACCAATTTGGGTGGGTTGGGGATCGCACCGTTCATGCGGAGCAGGATTGGTGCGATGAGCATATCCGCTGACTTAGAAACGCCTCCGCCCAGCACGACCAATTCAGGATCGAAAAATGCAACCAGGTTGGCAATAGCAATCGCCAGGTAGTCCACCGTTTCGTTGATCACGGTCCAGGCCCAGGTTTCACCCTTGCGGCCCGCCTCGAAAACATCCTCCGCCGTCAGTTCAGCCAGTTCCACCTGACTGCGTTGGGATCCTAGCAGCTCACGTGCCCGCGCCGCGATCCCGGTCCCGGAAGCGGCGCTTTCCAGCGCGCCAAAATCCTGGTAGTTCTTCCCGAGGAATTCCCGGCCTGGGATCATGTTGCCGATCTCGCCGGAGGCTTCCTGCGCACCGCGGTATAGGGCTCCATCGATGATTACACCTGCGCCGATGCCAGTTCCAATGGCGATCAGGATCATGTCCTGCACATTCTGACCCGCCCCGAACCACAGTTCTCCCAGGGCCGCTAGGTTCACATCATTATCCACTATGATAGGCAGGTTGTAACGCTCCGCCAGCCTGGCCTTGAGCGGAAACTTATCCCAGTGTAAGGTGTAAGCCCATGTGACGATACCCTGCTTGTGCAGGGTGACGCCCGGTGCTCCCACCCCGATCCCACGAACGCGCCGGCCCTCCACCTGCGGGCTGGCCAATAATTTATCGATTAATGTGATCAGGTAATTGAAACTGTCTTCCCCCGAAGTGCCATGCCGGCTGATATTTACCTCGTCAAGGATGTTGCCACCTAAGTCCGCCAAAGCCCCATACATTTTAGTCCCCCCCATATCCACACCGAGTACGAGAAATCCGTCAGAGTTGAACTCAAGCAGCGGTCGTCGTCTACCACCACTCCATTCGGTCGTGCCATGCGGTCGGACAAAGCCTTCTGCCACCAATCCATCGACTATGCGCATGACAGTCGGCAGGCTGACATCCAATCTCTCGGCTATCGCCGTCCGAGAGATCAAGCCTTCCCGGCGGATGATCTCCAGGATGGCCGAACGATTGATGTCACGCATGGCTGAAGCAGTGATCGTGAGCGGGTACGACATCCAGCCTCAAATGTATCTAAGGTTTGGTTATTTACACAATGTAATTATTACTTACATCATGTAAGTATTGTAGCAAAAATGGAAATGAAAGTCAATACCCAATTTGCAGGACTCTTAAGTACCTTATGGATTCCCCCAATTCCATTATGTTCATTATCGGGTCACAACCGGCAGGAAAATGTGGTTGTTCATCTCGGGAACAAGCGCAGCATGGGCATAATATACATAATCCTCGATGAGACATTGTCCATAACCTACTTTGAAAAAGCCGTTCCCATTCCAGGTGGATCCCCACGAATTCTTCACTATCCAGTAACTACCTAAATCGTTATAGCCCACAATCACCACGGAATGATCTACGCTTGGGGGATTTGAACACTTGAACACATCGCTATCCCAAGAATTATCTCCCTCTGCCACGTCCATGGCAACTGAGAGCGGGCCATAGGTGATTAGAGCTTGTTTGATGGCTGTTCTGTTACTGCTCACTGAGCCGTAAGAATCAATATACGATAACCGACTGGCATAATTGCTGCAGCGCTGGGAACAGGTAGAGTTGGCGCAATTTCCACCACTCCTGTAATTACATTTGAGGCTGCAAGTCCCGCTACACCCACAGGTCCCCGAGACATACGGCAAACAGGCCTCGTCGGGAATGCCATTGGTCTCGATGAAATACAGGGCTGAAGAGTGCCAGCCGCCGCAACAAGTCCCGGCGGTAGAGCAATCCGAAACAAGGTATTCTTCTGCCAGGTCTTTGTCCAGGGCAGGGTTATTGGCAGCCAGGTTGAGCACAGCCTCGGTTTGGCCCACCGCTGCGAATGCCCAGCATGAACCGCAGCTGCCCTGATTCTTCACTGGTGAGGTCCAATTCCCGCTGATGCCATTATAGCTGGCATTACGCCAATCCCAGGAGGTGGGTGGCGTGCCGGTCAGGGCCAGCGGCGGTCTGGAGTCGGGCAGGGCCGGGAGCGCGGCGGCAGGGGAATTGGAGGAAACAGGCGTCGGTTCGTTTGTTGTCCCACAGTGTATTAACTTGGGAGCAAGGTTGTCGAGTTCAGTCACATGACCGATATCTTTTCCGCGCGCGTCCACACAAATTGCGTACTCTTGCGAGAAAGCATTCTTGCCATCCGTTGCCGTTCGCTCGCCCATCCCGTGCTTGGCGCAGTAGGAATAAGCTTGCCCACACTTCCCTTCCAGAAAATCCCAGGCGCTGCACACGCTTCCATCCGGCATGCTGCAGGTATCGGTCTGTCCGCCCGCCTCGTCTCCGACCACTTGGTAATCATATCCCATGTCCGTGCAATAGACCGCGGCCGGATTGCTGATCTTATGCGCTTGTGAAACACCGCTCGCCTGGTTGGAAGAAGCCCCCCACGAAGCCGGAACCGCCGGGGTTTGCGCGGATTTCGTAGCCATCACCATGCTCAGGAGAATTGAGGCGATTAAGGGTGTTGCATATTTTACGCAAGCCAGGATTTTCATAGATCCTCAAGGGCTTTTTCAAAGCATGTTGCGTTGGTATGGAATTGAAATCTATCTTTCGTTCACGTCAGGTCTGACTCGAAAGGATACTAGCAAAAGCCAGTTCCTCTTCTCCCGAACCTGTTGTATTGTAGATTAAGAACAGATTAAAATCAAGATATCCTTACAGTTTTGGTATCACCCATTGGAAATTAAAATTCCAATTCTCACATGAGAGGGTACTTCGTCTCAAAAGGAATTACCCCTCCATTTCCAATTCCACCGTCCGGACTTCTGTTCAATTTATCACAGTGAATACTTCGAACAACCTCAGTTCCCCTGCCCACACCATCTTTTCATTTTTACGAAATATCCGTCCATTACGTAGAATAAGAAATCGAAATCTGGGAATGAGCGTGCAAAGTGCTCGTATAGGTTGTGCCTATCATTCAGGACATATTAACCAATTCCGGCAATGCCATCCATTCCCCACTCATCTGCGGATGAGATAGACCGTCTCTCATCAGACCATTCTCCACCAGCCAGGAAGTGGTCCTCTGAGTGAGTTCAGGCGGCCAACCGAAAAGCCTGACCACCTCCCGCATCTGCGTCGCCCCCACCGATGCCAGATATACTTTCACCAGTTTCTGGCGTGCCTCGGCTTCGCCGATCGGACGGGCTTTTTCCGGCAGTTCGGGCATGTGGCGGGCCGTGATTTCGTACCGGAAGGCATACTTCCAGGCACCTGCCTCGGCAACCCCTATTGGCAGGATTTTGAAATCTTTTTGCAGGTCCTCCAAAGCCCGGTTGAAGACGGACTCCTTGGCGTTCAACAGCCGCGCTTCCTTGCGCAAGGAGACCGTGTCCAGCGAGCCTTTGTCGAGTAAAGTCTCATAGATTTGTTTGGCGGCCTGTGTCAGGCGGCCTTCCTCGTACGCCAGTAAATAATCTTCCTCGGGCGAGCCATAGTTATCGGAGAGGGCATAGAAATAAGGTGCAATCTCCAGGGAAATGAACGTCGCCTTGCGGCGTAGGATTTTGCCGTAATACCATAGCCGCTTGCCAAGGGAACTATCTTTCCAGTCCCAGGTTATATTACCAGGATCATCGTGA
Organism: uncultured Chloroflexia bacterium; assembly: GCA_963806575.1. Lineage (GTDB taxonomy): Bacteria > Chloroflexota > Anaerolineae > Anaerolineales > Villigracilaceae > UBA877. The sequence continues at coordinate 212,120 of CAWDYX010000013.1, forward strand.
TTATCTGGGACCGGCCGGTCGCCAGCGGTGGCCACCCACAGGCTTGGCAGGGTGATGCCCTTGATCGGCCAGAAGTAAACGAAGCCACGCTCGTTCACAAAATCCAGCGCCTGTTCCGGTGTGTTGAGGCGTCTCTTGGGGCTTACGCGGAAGGTCCGGGTCCGATATTCCTTAAGATTGTTGAGGTCGATAGATGGCATTGTTGTTCAGGTACTCGTCAGGGAATTTATTACATTATAATTTCCATTGGCTCCATTTCGTACTTTCATTTATCCGACAAATCATTCTGGCGGATCCAGTGTTATCGTTCGGTAGGAGCATTCCTGCATGCTTATAGAAGATGAAGAAATCCATGCGCTGAGCAATTATCTTGTCGATGAAATCATCCTTGCTTTTGGCGTGAAAAGAACACCTGCGACGCATCGGTTGTTTGATTTTTTCTTCAGGGGAATCACCACCCGCCTTTCCGCCATCTGTGTCCTGACCGACCGGAAAATCGCCATGGAAGGCTTCCCGGCGGCGACCGGCTGGATGGCAGGTCATTGGGTACAGCAGGTAAGCATGCGTGGCGCTGAAACCATCCCACCCTCCGGCCCGCTCCTGATTGTCTCCAACCATGTCGGCGCATATGACATCCTGGTCGTGCCATCCCAAATCAACCGGCGGGATGTTAAGATCATTGCCAGCGATACGCCATTCTTAAAGAGCCTGAAGAATGCCAGTCAACATATGATCTATGCCTCTGATGAACCAGGGAGCCGGATGGCTGCGGCACGCCAGGGACTGGCCCACCTGCAGGGGGGTGGCGCACTGCTGCTATTTGGAACCGGCTTGATTGATCCCGACCCGGAGGTTTACCCGCATGTCGAGGAAGAAATAGGGAATTGGTCCCCTTCCGTCGACCTTTTTCTGAAAAAAGTCCCCCGGGCACAGGTCGTCATCTGCATCGTTAGTGGCATTGTCATGCCAAGATGGGCACACTCCCCGCTGACCTGGCTGCGGCGGATTGATTGGCAGAAACGTCGGATTGCCGAGTACGGACAGGTGATCGCGCAACTCCTTTTCCCCGGAAAACCAAGTATCCTGCCATCCATGAGCATCGCTCCGCCTGTCAAAGCGGAAGCACTCCGCCTTGAAAGTGGCAACGACCGCTTCCTTCCAGCCGTCATCGTAAGGGGTAAAACGCTGCTGGCAGACCATATCACTTGGATCCGGGCGAAAGCCGGAAAATGAATGGACACTGAAACAAAGGCCCTCAGTCGTTCGCTGGTGGTAGAGATCGCCGGATCGGTCGGTTACCGCAACTCACCCCTGGCACAGCAACTGGTCTGGATCTTATTCCGTCCGGTCACCGACCGGCTGGCCCGGATCGGCGAGAAATTCGACCAGGATATTACCCGGTTCGGGTTTTCGATAGCCATGGAAAACGCCTTGCAGGTCTTCATCCGCAAGGTCACCGCGCGGGCAGGAGAATATCCCCTCTACCGGACCGTTGCTGGTCCTGTCTAATCATCCCGGGACTTACGACAGCCTTATCATTTCCTCTACATTACGCCGGGACGATCTGTGCATCATTTCGGGGGATATTCCCTTTCTTAAGAATCTACCGTATGCTCACAAACATTTCTTTTTCACTTCAGAACTGGATGTAAATATCCGGACGGTGGCAGTCCGACAGGCTATCCGTCATCTGCAGTCCGGCGGAGCTGTTCTGCTTTACGGATTCGGCCACATCGACCCAGATCCGGCCGTTTACGATGATGCCCCCTTGATCATCGAGAAGTGGAGTCCCAGCATTGAGCTGTTCCTGAAGGTGGTTCCTGAAGTAAAGGTATTGATCACCATCACCAGCCATGTGGTCTCGCCGAAATGGCGCCACAGCCTGCTTTACCATCTACGCCGCAACCCGGTTGAGCGCCGCCGGTTGGTCGAGTTTGGCCAGGTCATGACCCAGTTACTCTTTCCAGGCACTTTCCGCCAATCACCGTATATTTCCTTCGCCTCGCCGGTACTTACCGGGGCATTACAAAAGGAAAGTGAATACAGCCAGCTTCTGCCTGCCGTCATTGCACGCGGCAAATTGCTCCTGAAAGATCATCAGACCTGGGCCAATCCCCCTACGGGTGGGTGACCTTTTCCAGCAATTTCCGGTAATATACGTAGCTCTCGAAGGGGATATCCGTGCGAACCCGCCCATCCGCCAGCGGTACGTAACCACCCTGCTCCACCAGCGGCGGTACCTTCTCTTCGACCTCGCGCCGGATGGCCTCTTTACCCTCCCGCAGCACATCCAGGTCGATCCCCCCAATCAGTCGCAGGTCACGCCCGAACTCATTGCGGATGGAGCGATAGTCCATCGCCTTGGCATTCGTCTCGCAGGCCCACAGGCAGTTGATCCCAAATTTCAACATGCACGGGATCAGCACGCGCGCATTGGCATACGTCCGCATTATGATGATCTCCACGCCGTGGCGCTTCAATATTTCCAGCACGGGGACGTAGCTGGTCAGAACGAACTTCTCGTACATGCGCGGCGAAATCAGCGAGCCATTATTTCCACCAATGGGCTCACTAAAGATCGCCGCATCAATCTGCACTTCGGATAAGAATCGCTCAACCAGGATTGCCACCATTTCCGCCTCGATCTGCATGATTTCCAGGACATAATCCGGCCTGTCGGTCAGCGCTTCGATCACTTGGTGGAATCGTTTCCAATCGTTAACCCCCATACTCAGGAAGAAACCGTGGTGAACCTCCATCATCAACACATCCTGACTGGCGTGCCAGAACGCTTTCTTTTTCCGCCATCCTCTCGGAAGACGGGAATTGTTCGGTTTCAACCTGCGCCGTAAACCGTTCAACCCGGATACCGAGTTCGGCCAGCGCAGAAATCCAGGATGTGGATATCCATCGATTTCCAATTCTTCGCGCCCGTCGATTGGGAACATGGCGGACAATTCAGCCGCAGAGCTCAATCCTTGCTTGCCCCATACCTGAAATACCTCATCCCGGATGCCCTCCTGGAAATATGGCACCCGGTCAGGGTGACCAAACCGCATGGTTTCAAGAAAACGCTCCCGACTGTTCATTTCTTCCGCCTTTCATGTCTTGAAGAATCCAAGCCCGGTAGTCTGCGAAGACGACTCAACTGTTGGGAAAGGTGGTCCCTGTCTTGGGTATACTCCAAGGTGACGACCTGCGGTTCCTGCCGGGAGATCACATGCTCTAGCAGCCGGTAATCCGCTGCCTGCATATGCTCGTGCGAATCCAGCAGTCGTCCCCTCCGGCGGCGGGGACCACTAACGTGCACCACCACCACCTTCTCGAGCGGGAGTTGATCAAGATAAGGTTTTTCATCCATCGCCATTCGTTCTGCCGCAACACGCAAATGACCTATGTCCAGGAGGAAACCGCAACCGGAGCAATCAAGCGCCCGACGGATGTAATCTGGCTGCGACCAGAAGTCATAACCCTCAAAAGGCAGCGGTTCGAGATTTTCGATCAATACGGGGACCGCCATCAATCGCTTTACTCGCTCGAGACGGCTGAGCAGCAGTTCCAAGGCTGCGTCTGGGTCTGGCAATGGCAGGCGCTCACCGTCCATCAACCTTTCCATCTCCCCGGCTTGCCAGATCATCAGATGTACCGAGAACCATGCACTGCCTGTAGCGGAAAGATATTCCTGGATGCGTTGCTCAACACCCGTGCCTTCGCCCACTTCGGCGATCATGTTGCTGCCGTGGAAGAGAAACGAAGGTTCGGGAATTTTCGGCGATATTCGGAAATCTGTTCGATCGAAAGCCATCGCCCCACCTCGAATCCATCAATAACGTCAGTGTCGCCTGACATCAGGTTCAGGAGTGCATCCGATATATTGGCAAATAAAAGGGGATTTTTGGGCACAGGATTTTTGGATATGTGAATAGGTGGCAAATGATTTTATTCTGATCGTTTCCTATATTTTATAACATTCTCTCCGTTCCATCATGGTTGTTTCAGGAATTGCCCGGAAACCTGGGAGATGCGCGGCCACAGGAATAATTTTTCGGCGGCCTTTTTAGGAATAATAGGTATAATTGCCACACCCTTTGCACAACGAAACCCAGAACGCGGGTTTTATCTCATAGCACTTCATCCCAGATACCAGGAGCGTCATATTCCATGACCACCGCCATCAAAGATCGCCTTGCCACCCTGACCAAAGTATTATACGCCGTAAGCGATTTCAGTTTTTCCTTCACCGATACCACCATGTCAATACTCTGGGTTATCTTTATGACCGATGTGGTGGGGCTGAGACCTCGCCAATGCCGCGTTGGCTGTCTTGATCGGTCGTATTTGGGATGCAGTCGATGACCCGCTTTTTGGTTACATTACTGACCGTACACGCTCCCGCTGGGGGCGGAGGCGGGTCTTCCTACTCTTCGGGGCCATCCCCCTCGGACTGACATTTGCCATGTTGTGGTTTAGACCACCCACAAGTAACCCAATCCTGTTGACAGCCTATTTCGCCCTCGCGTACGTGCTTTACGATACTTTCTACACCATGATCACCATGCCGTATTTCGCCCTTACGCCCGAGCTGACCCAGGATTATGACGAACGCACCTCACTGACCATGTTCCGGATGGGCTTCTCCATTATTGGCAGCCTGGTTGCCTTCATCGTTCCTTTAATCATCATTGGCGAAATGCACCCGGCAAATGCCCCCGCGTGATGCTGATGGGTCTCCTCTTCGGCGCCATTTGCGCCATACCTCCATTGCTGGCCTTCTTTGGGACGCGCGAACGACTTGAATACTATACGCAATCCCAGGCGGGCATCCGTGATTCCATCAAGGCGGTCTATAAAAACCGACCATTCATGTTCGCGGCCGGGATCTTCCTCTTTACATGGGTGGCGGTGGACGTAATACAGGTTTTCATTTTATATTTCCTGAAATACTATATGAACCTTGAAGCCCAGAGCGACTATATCATGGGCGCTATTTTCATCACTGCACTTTTGGTATTGCCTCTTTGGAATTGGATCTCTGGCAAGACCGATAAACGCAAAGCTTATATTGCGGGGATGATCTTCCTTTCGGCGATCATGTGTGCTCTGATCCTGCTCCGCCCATCCGTGGGTTTTCCAATCGTTTTGGTCATGGTCCGCTCTGGCTGGAGTAGGTGTATCCGCCATCCATGTGCTGACTTGGGCCATCATCCCGGATGCTGTGGAAATAGATGAATTGACCACCGGCCATCGGCATGAAGGCATTTTTTACAGCATGGTCACATTCCTGAAAAAGATCACATCTGCCGCCGTTGTCCCAGCCACCCTGATGGTCCTAAATTGGAGCGGGTTATGTCTCCAACGCGTCTGTCCAGAAGCCTTCCGCTGTGCTGGCCATCCGCATGTTGATGGGGCCAACGCCATCCCTGCTCCTGCTGGCAGGTATTGCCTTTGCGGCTTTCTACCCACTCAACCGCCTGGGTCACGCCCAGGTGCGCCTCGAAATTGCCGCCCGCCGGCAGGAGGCCAAAACCGAGGCATGATCCTCGCCACACTTTGTTATATCCAACAAAACGGGTGCACACTGATGCTGCACCGCACCAAACGGGCAGACGATATTCATGCGGGTAAATGGAACGGGCTGGGAGGCAAGTTCGAACCGGGTGAAAGCCCGGAGCAGTGCGTGATACGTGAGATACGCGAAGAATCCGGCCTGGAGTTAAAGGATCCGCGCTTCGTCGGGTTGCTTATATTTCCCGGCTTCAAAGGGGATGACTGGTACGTCTTCGTCTTTACCGCGCAGGACTTCAGCGGCGAATTGAAGGAGAATGGGGAAGGCTACCTGGAATGGATCCCCGATAATGAACTCGAGTCCCTACCCCTCTGGCCGAGCGACCACATCTTCCTGCCCTGGATCAGGCAGGGCCGCTTTTTCTCGGCAAAGTTTGTTTATGATGGAGAGGAGATGAAGTCACACAGCGAGGTCTTCTACTCATAGGGGTGAGGAAAAAAATGAAAAAAAAGAGCGAGCAGGGCTTTGCGCCTGTTCGCTCTCATTTTTTCAGTAATACATACCTTCCTGGATTCGTGACAATTCATTGCTCAAGGCGGCTTCTCACTCGTAGCCTCTCCGCCACCAACAGGCATTCCGGCAGGTCCGCTCGTAGCATTTCCGCCAGCCGGAAGGTGCTGCGGCTTAAGTTGACCATGCAGTAGATACCGACGATACCTGGCTGGTGGACCTGCAGGGAGAATTTACTCTGGTCGAAGGTGCTGAAGGTGCAATCGAAGATCTTCGCTTCGATCCCGGTTGCGTGCAATTGGGCAGCCATATAGGCCACCCCCAGGGGTGCAAATAGCAACTAAGTGGGTACTCTCGTACGGAAGTAGGGGTAGACCAATGCCACCTGTGACATTTGATGGGATGACTTCAGGATGTTTGTAATATTATAAACCTTCAGGGTTTCTCAACAAAACTTTCTGCGGATCGGTTCAGAAGCAGTGAATATTCATTTGTAAAACTATTAATCAGACTATTAATATCTATTAACGCATAATTTATATTTTTTTGATAAATTTATCATATATATTCTCTTTGGCACTTACATGCCAGCAACTTTGATATGGAGGATCTGTATGAAAAATAAACTCTTACTTCCAAGCTTTACAATTCTCGCATTAATCGTGTCTGCTTGTGCATCGGGAACGCCGCTGCCCCCAACGGCCACATTGGCACCGGTCGTATCGGCGATCAGCCAGCCGACGGTCGCCCCTGCGGCTGCCCTTCCCAGCGGGCCGGCTGCAGTGGATGTCGGTCAGAATGCCGACCTGGGGTCTTTCCTGGTGGATTCCAAGGGATTGACCTTGTATATATACACCAATGACACCGCCAACATGAGCACATGTAGTGGTACATGTGCTACGAACTGGCCGCCCTTGCTGACCAATGGTGCGGCCTCCGCCGGGGCAGGTGTGACGGTCTCCATGCTGGGCACCATCACACCGCGGATGGGAGCGTGCAGGTCACCTATAACAGCCTCCCACTTTATTACTTTGCCGGTGACAAAGCCGCCGGCGATGCCAAGGGCCAGGGCGTGAAGAGTGTCTGGTACGTCATTGATCCGAGCGGAAAGACGATCATCACAGCACCCGCAATGGCAGGCGCGAGCTCGAGCAGCGGCAGCGGCGCCGTGGTGAATGTTGGTCAGAATTCGACCCTCGGTTCCTTCCTGGTTGATTCGAAAGGGATGACCCTGTATCTCTACACCAAGGATACACCCAATACCAGCAATTGCTATGGAGGTTGTGCTGGGTATTGGCCGCCTTTGCTGACCACCGGTGCGCCGGTCGCCGGAACGGGTGTGACCGCCTCACTGCTGGGCACCACCAACCGTACTGATGGGACCACGCAGGTTACATATAATGGCTGGCCGCTGTACTACTATGTCAGCGATAAGGCCGCAGGTGATACCACCGGTGAAAACGTACAGGGTGTTTGGTTTGTGATCACGCTAGCAGGAGTGCAGAAATAAGGATTGAAGACTAAGATAATCCCGGAACAGCAAAAAAAGTACCTCCTGTACAAAAGATGAACAGGAGGTACTTCTTGTTTGTCTTTAAAATCCGTACACGATGATGCCGCCCAAGAATCCCTGCACGGCAACCAGCCCAAAGGCGACAAAATGGGCTGCAATATACAGTGCTTTATAGCGGCTGTGGAACAGATCCGGGTTGCGCCAGCGCAGGATGGCGATCGCGCCGGTCAAAACGAACAAGATACATGCGATGACGATTTTTGCGATGTAATTGGGGGCATTGCCTTTGAAAAGCACCAAATTGTCACGAATGCCAAAAAAGCCGGCCACGAGGATGCTGACAGCCGCCAGGGAGATGTTCGCAAAGGCGATCTTTTCAAAAAGGTCGTTCTTCCGCCACCAAGCAACGAGCAGAAAGAACAGGGCCGCGCTGATCAGGGCAATCGGGAAATGTACGAAAATAGGGTGTGGAGGCTGGACTACCAGCAGGGCATGGATTATTTCTTTTATGAGAGCCATAAATTCCTCCTTTCCAAAAACAGGCTTGATAAGCAGTCCCTTCCGGTCCTACTTAGATGAATGAAAACATTATACATCGGGCCGAGCATAGCCGGGTCAAATTTATTTCTCCGAAAGGTTAATCTACTTTATAATAATTAATCAAGTTTCATAAGGAGGGTTGTTCCCATGGGTGATGAGCTAAACGTCGGTTCGATGGCGCCTGATTTCACATTACCTGCAAGTAAAGGTCGCGAAGTCGGACTGGTGGATTATCGGGATAAATCGCTGGTCGTGCTCTTTTTTGTGCGCGAATATATCTGAGCACAGTGCCGTTACCATGTCGCCCAGTTGGGGCGACTCAACCAAGATTTTCAGGCGGCCGGTGCAGAGATACTCGTGATCCTGGGGGACACAATTGTACGTGCCCGCAGCTATGCAGAACTGCTCCACGTACCTTTCCCGATCCTTGCCGATCCGGACCGTGCCATCTATCACCGCTACGATCTGGAAAGGGCCATTTTCGGGCTCCAGCGTACGGCCTCAGTGGTTGTGGATCGACATGGTGTGATCCAATACATGCAACGCGTTACGAATCCCATGGCGTGGCTGCAGGATAGTCATGAATTGCTGGAATTCGTGGCTGGTCTGGGTGGAAAGGACGCATAATCAGATCAATGAGCTGGGAACGGTTATTGGAATACAGCTCTCCCACCTTCAGCTATTACAGTCTATCGCCGTCCGCTCTGGGATCTTGTAGGGTAATTTGAGGCACTTTGGAGCTGAGGCCTCCGGAATTCGGAGAACCCGCAGGCCTTCAGGACTCAATAATCGGATGGACTAATCACATGCCGCAACATCCGTCGAAATGCTGGCTGAAGCCCCGTAATCATTGAAGGCTTCCAATTCATACACCAGATCCGCTCCGCCTGGCGCATTATCTTCATAGGATGTCACACCTACTCCAACTGCTACCAGCCGTTCGCCATTCCGATAGATCTGGTAACCCGTCACGTTATCCACGGTTGTCCATTCCAAAGAGACTTTCATGGTATGGAGCGTTGGATCACAGGTGCGTGTGTAAACAAATGTGGAGGGCGTCAACGGCAAAGGCGGGACCAGCACGACCGGGGCCTGGTCCACGGGTCCCTGTTTGCTGGCGTTCGGGTCGCCCATCCAACAATTGCTGTTCCCCGATGTTTGGACCAGCCACCAGGTGTTCAGGCCGTTCCGCCCGATCACATTGTAAGCAGTTCCCTTTTGCAGGAAAGTGATTTCAAAGTAGCCCGTGCCTGGACCTTTTCGGCAATAGGCATTCATGGTCGGGATAACCTGCGCTCCAGGCTGTGCAGTGGGTGGGATCGTGTTGGTGGCTGCCGGTGCGGTTGTCGCAGTAGCAGCGGGTGTGTTTGTGGCAGTCGCAGCGGGTGTATTCGTTGCAACTGGAGCAGACGTAGCCGTGGCGATGGGCATGGTTTGATTTGCCGGAGCCGCCGGAGCAAGCAGCGTAGCGGTGGGAGCAACCACGGTTGTGGCGCTTTGGCAGGATGTCAGAATGAGGACCGCGACCAGGTTGATCCCGATTAATTCAAATAGAATTTTCCTTTTACTCATAATTCACCTTCTTTATCTACTGGTAAAGAGAATCGGACTTTTTATAATATCACTGTGAAGATTTGACGTCAACGGATGAAGGCTCAGGGTACACAATTTCCACAAAATCGGAGTTTGGGGTGTTCAGAATTCGTAAAAACCTTGGGATCAGGGAGCCTCTCTCCTGAGGATGGGAGAATGGTGCGATAAAAATGGCTGTGGGGCGCTTTGCGCCTCACAGCCATTTCTTCACTTCTTTTGCCTTTACAATCCTCTTAGAATTTATGTTCTATTATTCCTGTATGCCCGCTTCCTTCCTTCTCATTTCCTTCTTCTTGTAACTTATACTTTCCGGCTCACTTTTCCCCTTGCCACTTCGTTATTGTTTTTCATTGTTTGGGCGGAGCTGTTTTGCTCGCTACTCCTCCGAGCCAGGCGCATGCGCGGTTATTTTTATTATAGGTGCAAGGCGCGTTATGCCTGCCTCACCTCCAAATCGTTCTCTGTTCTCTACTCACTACCCTTTATTCCCCCTTCACTTCTTATTCACCTTGCCTGCTTCCACCTGCCAGATCTCAGCCTTCTCGACGAAATCCGGTGCAAAGGACCTCAGGTCAGCGGTGGTCAGCACGGCCTGCTCGATCTTATCCACATAATTGAGCAGATCCAACCGGCGCTGTGTGTCCAGTTCGGCCAACACTTCGTCGAGCAGAAGCACCGGCCATTGACCGGTGCGGGCTTTCATCCACTCGATCTCGGCCAGTTTGAGCGCCAAAACGGCAGTACGTACCTGGCCGCGCGAGCCGTAATCCGTCAGGTCGATCCCGTTGGCGAGGAAGCGCAATTCGTCCCGGTGCGGACCCAGTACCGTAACCCCTCGCTGGATCTCCTCTGCCCGATTTCGCACCAACGCTTCCAGGAATCCCTGGCGAATGTCCTCTTCCCTCAGGCCGTTTCGCTGTATCGGAGTCTTGAGCGCCATCGCGATCTGCCCATCCGGTTTCGAGAGTGGGTCATAGGCAGGCTGGTAGTGCAGCCGCAGCACTTCCGCAGCATGTGTCAACTCCTGGTGGATGCGGGCGGCCAGCTTCTCGATCTCCTGGACAGCCTGGATGCGTCCTAGAATGATGGCCGCTCCGGTGCGGGTAATGGAATCGTCCCAGAAATCCAACTGCGTGGCGTCACCCTCACGGTCAGCCAGCAGCTTGAGCAGGGCATTCCGCTGAGTCAGCGCCTCGCCGTACTCGCTCAACTGCCGGGCATAACCCGGCACGGTCTGCGCCAGTGCCAGGTTCAGGTAACGGCGGCGATGGTCGGGTCCGCCTTCGATGATCTGCGTCATTTGCGCCACGAAAATGACCGCATTGAAATGCCCGATGACTTCCGCCAGCGGGCGCTTGACGCCATCCAGCAGGATTTCCTTGCGCAGGCGCTGACTGGTGGCCCCGACGGCTTCCAGCACCAGCCGGACCTCCAGCCTGTGTTTTATCGGCCCGCGCGTATATTCGGCCACCAGCCGTCCCACTGCCAGTTCTTTGCGGGCCTCGATGAAGTTGACCAGTTGGCGGTCGGTATGGGTTTGAAATGACGTGAAGGCCGCCAGAAAATAGATGGCTTCCAGCACGCTGGTCTTGCCCTGGGCGTTATTTCCGGTCAACAAAACAACCCGCCGGGGGATATCCATATCCAGGCGGGCGAAACATCGGAAGTTGGTCAGGGAGAGATGTGTCAGGTACATTGATAGTTTACAAGTTCATACATTGGCACGTTTACACGTTATCCAGCGGCGGCTCTTCCGGTTGCGGTTTCCAGATCTTCGTAGCACGGTCGGTGAAGACGACGCCGTTGATGTGATCGATCTCGTGCTGGAAGATGCGCGCCATCCAGCCTTTGGCCTTGACCTTCATCGGTTGGCCCCGGCGGGTTTGCCCTTTAACCGTCACCCTCAGGCCGCGCTCCACCTCGCCCTGCCAGCCTGGGACGGACAGGCAGCCCTCTATACCCTCTTCGGTCTCCTCGGATACGACCTTGATCTCCGGGTTGACCATCACGTACAGTTTTTTGGGGGCGTCCTCTTTCTCTTCATCCTCGGCGTATTCCACCACGATCACACGCAGCGAGACTCCCACCTGCGGGGCCGCCAGCCCAACACCCGGGGCTGCGCGCATGGTCTCGATCATGTCATCGATCAGGGTCCGCAATTCACGATCAAAGCGGGTGACCGGTCTGGCTTTACGGCGCAGGACCGGGTCCGGGAGTGTAACGATTTGTCTGATCGTCATTTTGCTTCTTCTAAACCAAAGGAACAGCGACGTCAATCGCCATTTTCCAACCGCTAAAAGTTTCCGCTTTCACTTTCATCCGGCAGGTCGCTTTCGCCGGGCTCACTGGAATTGGCTTGTTCTGCTTCAGCCTGTCCCAATTCCTCATGGCTGTGATGGTAAGCCGCAAACCAGTCTGCCATGCGCTCGCGATCCGCATCGATCGCTACCTGTTCCCTTTTCGTGATCCGCTCCAGCCGGCGTCGTTCGATATCATCCTGGACGGCGGAGGGATTATAGAGGTCCTCGAAGGTCATATCCTTGCCGCCGCCAATCGTTATATAGACATTCCCGTAATTGAACAGCACCGGCAGGATCCCCCTACGCTCATACTCCAGGTGCAGGATATTATCGAGCGATGCGATGTCACTGGTAACCTGGCCGAGCGGTTTCTTGTTAATATCCAGGATCTGGTCCGGAGTGACCTGGAAAATATCATTGCTCCAATCCAAATACTGGTAATACCACCATGCCAGGACGACCGCAACCAGCAGCAACCAGACCGCCAGGAGGGCCTCCACGCCTGAATTCTTAAAGAACACCGGGACAGAAGTTAAAGCGGAGTGAATGATCAAGACCAGGCCGGCAAATAGCGCCATCAGGAACAGGCTGGGAAGCCAGATTTTTTCCAACAGAACAACCCAATGCTTGCGATAGGTGATCGTGCTTAAATCCTCGAAACGGACGCGGAAGAAATTGGCAATGCCGCGATGGGTTTCAATGGGGCTTTTTGTCTCCGGATCGACCGGTTGAAAGAGGGAGGGTTCCGCAACCGGCACACGTTCAGCCGGATCAGGCATCAGACGCTCGTGCAGTGCCTTTCGCATGGCGGATTCCTCCATCCTGCGGGAAGCCAGCTTCGAACGCTTCCAGTGTTCCTCGATCAACGCGGCGGCCTGATAGGGATGGTTGACGTTTCGCAAGGTCAGGGTACTTCCAACGATGGTACGCACGACCAGGGTGCCGTAATCCAACTGCCGCCCCAGGAGCTCCGTCTGAACGTTGATGCGCTGTATGGCGGAAAGGGGGGCTTCCTGGCGGCTGTCGTAAATTCCAACCACCTTTTCGAGCCAGACCACCCGTTGGTTCGTCACAATATAATAATCATTCCCCCAATCCACGCCGTTCCAAATACCCAGGCTGATCATGAAACCCAGCAGGGCAACAGAAGCCCACAGCAAAACCGGGATATTTGCCAGGAGACCGACCAGAATTCCCATGATGCCAGCCATCCCCAGGATAACCGGCAGGGTCAAAACCCGGAAAAGCAAAACAGGGTGTTTACGCGCCAGGAAATAAATTACCTCGCCAGCCTCTTCACGCAACCATTTAAAATGCATGCTGCGGGCCAATCGCCGGCTGGTTATCGAGACAGCAAGATTAGCCTTTAATTGCGGAATCTTCTTTATTAGTTGGTTGAAATCCGCCTGGGATAGCCCCAACAGTACCGACTCCTCCACTGCACTAACCGTCGCATTTTGACGGTGGTGCAACAGCAGGGAGTCTTCACCGAAATAATCTCCCGCCACCAGCTTCCTCTGCGCCTCCCCACCATGCGGATCCTTGCGGGTAACCTGCACACTTCCGCTATAGATCATGAAAAACATTTCCCCGGTTTCCCCCTGCCGGATGATAATCTCTCCGGGATGGACAATCCTTTCGCAGGCAGCGCCTGCGACCGAATCGAAATGATCATCTTCCAGTTGGTAGAAGAGATGGATACGACGCAAGAACTCGATACGTTCCGGATTTGTAATTATTTGCGAAGATTCGGCCATCAGTGTAATTCTAGCATGAATCGGGAAAATGGCTAACGGCAGCATGGTAGAATTGATACCATGAAAAGATGGCAATTCTGGCTCGGGGTGTTGATCAGCGCAGCTTTCCTGTGGTGGGCGCTTAACAAATTGAATCTAGGTGATTTTTGGGAGGCCGTCAGGACTGCCGATTATTGGTGGATCCTGCCGGGCATCGCGGTATACTTCGTCGCCGTATGGGCACGCGCCTGGCGTTGGCATTACCTGCTCAAGCCGATCAAGGCGATCAAAACATACGTGATGTTCCCGGTCACCTGCATTGGCTATATGGGCAATAACATCTACCCGGCGCGCGCCGGAGAAGTATTGCGGGCCGTGGTGCTCAAGCGCCGTGAAGGCGTCCCGATTTCCGCTTCATTGGCAACCATAATCGTCGAAAAATTCTTCGATGCGGTGGTCATGCTGGGATTCGTCTTCGTCAATTTGCCGGAACTGGCCAGGTTGAAAGGAAGTTCGGGTTTCGTCGGGAACATCCAGCAGGTGGCCATCATCGGCACCATTCTGGCTTTACTCATTTTGCTGATCTTCCTGCTGGCAGCCATGTTTCCTCTGGTCACGGCGAGATTCGGCCAGTGGTTCATTGACCGGTTGTTACCCGGGCGCTGGCGCGGACAGGTTTCCGGCATCATGCATAAATTCCTGGATGGGCTGGCCTCCCTGCGCAGCCCGGCCAACATCTTGATGGTTTTCGTAACCTCAGTGGTCATCTGGCTGCTGGAAACCGGCAAATATTGGTTCGTGATGCACGCCTTCAATTTTCACGTCAGCTTTTTTGCGTTGATGCTGATGAACGGCATCGTCAACCTGATCACAATCATCCCGGCCGCGCCGGGGTATATCGGCACCTTCGATGCATCCGGTATCGCCGTGCTGATTGCCTACGGCGTGAAGCAGGCGACGGCAGCCGGATATACCATCGTGTTACACGTGGCGCTTTGGCTTCCGATCACGCTTGTGGGTGCATATTACATGACACGTGAAGGCATCAAGTGGAGCGAAGTCTTGAGGAGGGAGGAAAATGCAGAATCCAGCCCCTGACATTCCGATCGAAATCCCTTGGGGAAATGATATGCTTTCCATGGAGTTGCCTAGCGGCTGGGAATTACTTGGTCTAATGCAGCCCTGCGACATTACCACGCCCGAAGATATTCACCAGGAAATCGAACGCAGCCTGTCGGAACCCATCGGTCTACCCAGATTGTCCAACCTGGCAAAACCGGGGATGAAGATCGCCTTGGTGGTCGACGATGACAGTCGGCCAACACCGGTGGATCTGATCTTACCGGCGGTACTGGCGGAAATCCAGCACGGCGGCGCCAGCCTGGAGCAAATCACGCTCATCCCGGCCACGGGAGTCCATCATCCAATGAGCGCGGCTGCCATCGCCCAACGTATTGGCGTAAATATTTTCTCCGGCTTGCGCTCGGAAACCCACGACTGCGACTCGCCGGAAAAACTGATATATTTAGGCACGACCGAACGCGGCACACCGGTTTTCATCAGCAAGGTGGTGGCTGAGTTTGATCTTATCATTTCCATTGGCTGCATCGAACCGCACATTATCGCCAGCTTCGGCGGCGGCTACAAGAACCTGGTCCCAGGCGTGGCCGGACGGACAACCATCGCCCACAACCATTCACTCAACTGCCGCCCTGGCACCTTCAACAGCGTCGGCCAGCCGATCGATTCAAACCCGATGCGTCTGGACCTGGAAGAGGCTGCCGGGATGCTCAATGCGCCGGTCTTCATCGTCAACACGGTCTTGAACTGCCAATTGGAAGTCCTCCGGGTGGTGTGTGGGCATCCCATCCAAGCCCACCGGGAAGGTGTTCGCACGAGCAGCCAGATCTACGGCGCGGCCATCCCGGCGCTGGCGGACGTGGTCATCAGCAATTCCCACCCGATGGATCAGGATTTGCGCCAGGGGGTGAAAGCCCTGGCCAATACCGTCCGGGCCTTGCGGCCTGGCGGTGTGATGGTTACCTGCATCCGGGCGGAGGAAGGCGTAGGCGTCTTTGGTCTGGCCAATCGGAAATTGCCGGGGGGACGAAAAGCACTCAAGCTGCTTGCCCCACTGCTCCTGCTTTTAGTGCCGCGATTGAAATTGAAAGGCATGGGCGAAGAAGACCGCTTCTTCCTGTATTTTGCATTGCAAGCCATGCGGCGCGGCGACCTGTTGGTCTACGCCCCGACCATCCCAGCGGAAACACGCACAAATCTACCTTTCGTCACATTCGTGGAGAGCCTCGATGCCGGATTGGTTTACGCTAGACGTAAATTCCCCCGCAAAGCCAAGGTGCTGGTCTTCCCACACGGGGGCAGCACATATCCCATACTACCTTGTAAATAAAATGACAATCACTTCGAAAGTGACTGTCTTTACGTATTTTTTATTCGCCGATGGCGTGGTTTCACAATAATATAATATTGCCTAATATATTGGCAGTTTCGGATCCACTTCCCTGGCCCAGGCGTTGATCCCGCCGCGCAGGTTCCTGACCTTCCTGAACCCGGCGCTGACCAGCAATTCCAGAGCCCGTGTTGAACGAGTACCGGTTTTACAGAACAGCACAATTTCCTGGGCGCTGTCCAGCTCGGACAGCCGGGCAGCCAGCTGTCCCAAGGGAAACAGTTCCTCCCCCGGGATGGACGAAATGGCCACTTCGTGCGGCTCGCGTACGTCAATCAGGCGGATCTTCTCGGTACGCCGAAGCCGTGCTGCCAGGTCGGTGGCGGTAATATCCCAATTCAACCCGGCTGAGCCTTCGTCGTGTCCCAAACCCGGGACGCCGCAAAAGGCATCATAATCGATCAGTCCGGTCACTTCCGGCTTGGGTCCACAGACCTTACAGGCAGGGTTCTTCTTCAACTTGACATAATCGAAGGACATATCTAGGGCATTGTAAAGGAGCAGGCGGCCGACCAGGTTTTCCCCGATACCCAACAGCAATTTGATGGCCTCGGTGGCCTGGATCGTCCCAATCGTCCCAGGCAGCACGCCCAATATACCCGCATCCGCGCAAGAAGGCACCAGACCTGGTGGAGGCGGCTCTGGAAACAGGCAGCGATAACAGGGTCCCACGCGTGCATCAAAGACGCTGGCCTGCCCCTCAAAGCGGAATACTGCTCCGTAAACGAGCGGTTTGCCCTTCAGCACACACAGGTCGTTGGTGAGGTAGCGGGTTGGGAAGTTGTCCGAGGCATCCAGGATGATATCGTACGGCCCGGCGATCTCCATCGCATTGGCCGATGTAAAGGGCTCGTCAAATATATCCACGTGGACGGCCGGATTGAGGTCGGCGAGACGCTGGCGTGCAGATCGGACCTTGCGACTTCCGATCGTTCCGGTCGCATGGATAACCTGCCGCTGCAGGTTCGATTCGTCCACCACGTCGTAGTCCACCAAGCCGAGATGGCCCACTCCTGCGGCTGCAAGGTATAGGGCTGCCGGCGAACCCAGACCACCGGTGCCGACAATAAGGATGGAGCCAGCCTTCAGCTTTCGCTGTCCATCCAACCCGACTTCGGGGATAAGCAGGTGGCGCGAATAGCGCAGGATTTCTTCACGCGAAAGGTCAGTGAGCATAACCATATTATAAATCTAATGGTCGTGAGACTTATAGTCGGATGGTTTTCTGACCTAAAAGTCTCCTGGTCTGATAGTATTCTGTTTGAAAGATTATCAAGTCTGAATAGACTTGTCAGAAATTCCTAGATCGAGAAGTCCTCGCCGGCCCAGTTGTTTCCTATGGGCGGATGCACATGCGCCGTTGTGACTGCATGGCCGTCCAGGCGGGTCTCCAGGGCATCCACACGGTCCAGCAATTGCTTCAGGGACAACCCGACTACATCCGGCAGGGAGGTGTGGTTCAGATCAGCCGCATCACCCTGGTGGTGAGGATGAGAACGTTTGATGACCTGTCCGGGTACGCCGACCACCACCGAGTTGGCTGGGACGGATTTGACTACCACGGCATTGGCGCCGATGCGGCTGTCGTCGCCAATGGTAATTGCGCCGAGTACCTTGGCGCCTGTGCCGATAACGACCCGGTCTCCGATGGTGGGATGCCGTTTGCCTTTCTCGAGGCTCGTCCCACCCAGGGTTACGCCGTGGTAGAGCGTGACATCCGTGCCGACCTCGGCGGTCTCGCCGATGACCACACCCATGCCATGGTCAATGAAAAAGCCGGGGCCTATGGTAGCGCCCGGATGTATCTCGACCCCGGTCAGGTCACGGGCAACCTGTGAGAGCCAGCGCCCGAGCAACTTGAATTTGTGCGTCCACAGCCAGTGGGTGATGCGATGTGTCCAGATGGCATGCAAACCAGGATATACCAGGAAGACTTCCAGGCGGGAACGGGCTGCCGGGTCGCGTTCCAGAACGGAGTTCAGATCCTTGCGAATGGAAGCGATGAAGCTAGAACGCTTGGATGGCTTGCTTACCAGCGGAACGGAAGCAATTTGTTCTGTGTTCATATATTATCCTAATCTGCCAGGTTGGCGAACAATGCCGTCGAAAGATAGCGCTCACCGAAATCCGGGATGATGACCACGATCAATTTCCCGGCGTTCTCCTTGCGGTTCGCCACCTGCAGGGCCGCCCAGGTGGCCGCGCCGGAGGAGATGCCCACCAGCAGGCCTTCCTCCTTTGCCATGCGGCGGGCGGATTCCAGGGCGTCGTCGTCTTTGACGCGGATGATCTCATCGTAAATCTTGGTATTCAATACCGCCGGGACAAAACCTGCACCCAGGCCCTGGAGCTTGTGCGGACCTTTCAGACCGCCGGAAAGGACAGGCGAGGCATCCGGTTCAACGGCAACCACCCTGAAAGACGGTTTGCGGGATTTGAGTACTTCGCCCACACCGGTGATCGTGCCGCCTGTGCCCACGCCGCCAACGAGGAGGTCCACTTTACCATCCGTGTCACGCCAGATCTCCTCGGCAGTCGTCTTGCGGTGGACCTCGGGGTTGGCCGGGTTATTGAATTGCTGGGGCATGAAATACTTCGGATCTGAAGCAGCCATTTCTTCGGCCTTACGGATGGCTCCAGCCATGCCATCTGGTCCGGGGGTCAGGATGAGTTCTGCCCCAAAGGCGCGCAATAACATGCGGCGTTCCTTGCTCATCGTCTCAGGCATGGTCAGCACGCACCGATAGCCTTTAGCCGCTGCAACCATGGCCAGGGCAATGCCTGTATTTCCACTGGTGGGTTCGACGATGATCTTGTCCCTGGTCAACACGCCGGACTTTTCAGCAGCTGCGATCATGGCTGCACCGATGCGGTCCTTGACGCTGTGGGCGGGGTTATAGTACTCCAGCTTGGCAATCACCTCGGCTTGCGCACCCTCCGTCAGCCGGTTCAGCCGGACGAGCGGAGTGTTGCCAATCAATTCCACAACGTTATTTGCGATTTTCATCATTATTAATCTCCAGAATAAATAATACAGCCAACGGGCAAACAAAAAGGACGGCGCGGGGCGCCATGCGAAAAACAACTATCGCATGCGGGGGCTCGCCCACCGTCCTTCTTCCGTTGGCTGAATTTATTTGTAAGAAGAGGCGGTGGTTACGATCCCCGCCTCAGACACATGCAATTGAACATTCAATCTCTCCAGAATATTTATGAAACTACTGATAGAAATTATAAGGTATATTCAGGATTTGTCAAGTTGCCGAAGCGACCGGCCTGTCGCTCCTCAAAAAAAGCTACTCTTCCTTTTTTGCTTCCAATTCCTTCTGGTGGGCAGAGACGATATCCTGGGCCAGATGGTTCGGGACGATCTCGTAGCGGTCAAATTCCATCGTGAAAACGCCGCGTCCGCCGGTAATGGAGCGTAATTGGGTGGTATACCGCAGCATCTCAGCCAGTGGAACCTGGGCCACCACCACCGTTCGTCCACGCTCCGATTCGGTGCCCTGGACGCGTCCACGCCGGCTGTTCAGATCGCCCATCACGTCACCCATGTTGGCATCCGGGATGATGATGCGGACGTTCATGATCGGCTCAAAGAGCACCGGGCTGGCATCGCGGACGGCCAGCTTGAAGGCCTCCCGTCCGGCAATTTCAAATGCCACCGGCTTGGAGTCAACCGGGTGTTCCTTACCGTCATAAACGATAACGCGCACATTGCTGAGCGGGAAGCCTGCCATCACGCCAGTCAGCAGGGTGGCATGGATGCCTTTCTCAATAGCCGGGAGGTAGGATTTGGAAAGATTCATACCCACCAGTTCATCAGTAAAATCAAAATCCTTTTCCGGGCATGGTTCAATCCGCAACCAGACCTCGCCAAACTGACCCGAACCACCAGATTGCTTCTTATGGCGGTACATGGCGTCGGCTTTTTTGGTAATGCCTTCGCGATAAGGAACCTTCGGTTCGGCGGTCATCAAACCAACCTGGAGTTTCCCTTCGGCACGCCGGATGGCCACGTCAATATGCTGGTCGCCCATCCCCTGCAGGATGGTCTGACTGGTGGCCTGCTCCTGGTACCAGGAAAGGGTCATATCCTCTTCACACAGACGTGTGAGCGTGGGCGAAATTTTGGCCGCGTCCGCCTGAGTCTTGGGTTTTATGGCAACACGGAAAAGGGCATGCGGATAGACCGGCATCGGCAGGGTCAGTGGATGACCCTTGTCGCACAGGGTGTCGCCGGTGGTGGTGGAGGTGAGCCGGGTAACAATGGCAATATCGCCGCTGTGCACCACCTTGACAGGCATGGTCTCCTTGCCGCGCATGATGGCCAAACCGGTCATGCGTTCTTCGGCATTCTTGTTCTGGTTCCAAATGCGTGAATCGCCTTGCAGGGTGCCGGAATAGATCCGGAAGTAAGTCAACCTGCCAACAAACGGGTCAGCAGTTGTTTTCCAGACATACAAGGCCAACGGTCCAGAATCCGCCACAGTGAGGTTCTCAGCCCCGTCCTTGCCCTTGGCTTCCACCGAAATTTCCTTCGGGGAGGGCATCAGGTTGATGACTGCATCCAGCAGCGGGAGGAGACCTTTCTCGTGCCCACCGGCTGCCGCGAAGACCAAGATATAAGCCTGGGAGCGGAGGATGGCCTTCAGGCCGCGCATCAATTCCTCGTTGGTCAGCTCGCCGCTTTCCAGGTACTTTTCTAGCAGTGCATCTTCGCCTTCGGCGGCCGCTTCGATCAGTTTCGTGCGGGCTTCATCGGCGGCCGCTTGGAAGTCCGTGGGGATCTCCTCGGCGACCTTGCCCTCGTTGGCATAAGCTTTCATCGTTATAAGGTCGATCACGCCCTTGAAGGCGGCTTTTTCGCCCCAGGGTAATTGCACGGGCACCAGGCGGGTGGGGGAATATGCCTGGACGGATGCCATGGCCTGGGAGAAGTCGGCGTTGTCGCGATCCATCTTGTTAATTACTACAAAACGCGGCAGTTTGAACGTGTCACAGTAATTCCAGACAATTTCCGTGCCGACCTCGAGGCCGGCGACCGAATCGACCAGGACGATTGCCCCATCCGCGACGCGTAACGCCGATACCACTTCTCCGATGAAATCGGTATAGCCGGGGGTATCGAGCACGTTTATCTTATGGTCCTTGTATTCAACCGGAATGACTGCTGTGGAAAGGGAAAGCTTGCGGCGGATCTCTTCGTCTTCAAAGTCCGAAATGGTCGTACCGTCCTCGATCTTCCCCAGACGGGTTGTGGCCCCGGTACCATGCAGGAAGGCCTCCGCCAGCATGGTCTTCCCGCCCGAACCATGCGAGACTAGGGCGATGTTTCGGATGAATTCAGTCGAATACTCTTTCATGTGTAAAACCTCAGGGTTGATGGGATGCTTACAGCGGGCTGATTATACCTTAATTTATTTTTGGCTCTTCAGTTTTAATAGAATGAATTCAAACACCAAGGTCACAAAAGAGAGAAAGGAAGAAGGAACGAGTAATGAGTTATAAGTCATAAGTTACGAGGTTCGAGTGAGAAGGCGTAAGAAGTATACTTCAGCGGAAATAGGGAGAACTGCGACGCTGTTCCTGCGCTTTTTCACGCAGAATTCGGCGGGAAACCTGCCAACCCTGCTGCATGAAGAGCATAGCGGTACACACCTGCCAGGTTTCTTCTAGATCGGGGTGCAATATCAACACATTTCCTGCAATCGAAAAATAATTCTGGTCAACCATGGCAGTGAGATCTACCCCGGTATTGGAGAGGAGATCTTTATACAAGACAGAGTAGAGGGTGAGAAGGCGACCGCTGAGGAACAGGCGGCGGTAGTAACGGCGACAGGTGAGAATAGGGGGAGAACCAGATGGAAGTTCCTGCCAGCGGCCATGATGTGCAAATTTCCAAAAGATGGCATCGAGCAGGAGACGCGGGGCAGCAGGAGGGCGGCCACGTGGATCGATTTTATCGGATGGGGGAATCAATGGCTCGAGGACAGCCCATTGGCGGGGGGTAAGGAATGAAGGAGGATGTTCCGAGACGGAAGGGCAGGAATCGTCCTGAAAGGCAAGGGAATTTAGGTCACTTTTTTCGAATTTTCCGCGGAACGAATCGGCGTTGCGAGTGATTCCGGAGGCGTGGAAGTCGTAGCGGATGAGATCAAGGGCATGTCTGGCGACTAATTTCAGATGGAGCTGCGGCTGTTCATACCGGCTTAAGCTTTTTAACACGCAAGAATAGACCGAGAAGGCGGATGATTAGCCTATGCCAGGCCAGAATTGAACGGAGATCAGTGGTACCCTGCAAAGACTCTTCTAGGCGGGCAATCTGCACACGTAGGGTTAGTATGGCTTGGTTGAAAACCTCAGGAATCCTATCCAGCCCAGGTTGAGAGATGCGGATCGAAACTGCAAGATGCGTGAGAGAGGTAGGATTCTTGTTAGCAAAGAAGCCGTGCCTGAGGGCGTTGTGATTGGAAAGCCGACCGCCGCGCCGGCTCGACGGGATAGGAGAGGAGAGGCGAGAAAGCGAAACGAAAGGAGGCAGGGTATTCAGCATGACAAGTTCCAATCTTGGAGATACGAAACTAGGAAACAAGCTATGCTGAATTATAGCACATTTGTTCTAATTTGAGAAGACTAGACTGAAGTGTCCTAGGAGGTTTGAGACAAACACACCCTAAAACCAGTCGCATCGAGAAGATTTTCTGGATTATATGTTCTCTTACAAGTATTACGGACAACGTCAAACTTGCGATGAAATGATCCTCCACGTAATACATGCGAAACATTATTGATTTCTGCTTCACGTCCATCACTGGAATCATAAGGATACATGAAATCTGGATGTAAAATATTCTTGCCCCAGATAGTGTGAATCCATTCCCAAACATTACCAACCATGTCAGCACAACCATAGGGACTATCGCCCTGTGGTGAAAATCTACCAACCTGTGTGGTCCCACCTATGAAGCTTTCGTAATTATTGCACTTGCTTCTATCCCATTCATTGCCCCACGGCCATTCATTGCCATAATCGCCTCGGGCTGCCTTTTCCCATTGGGCTTCGTTGGGCAGACTCAGAATAAGATTCTTTTTCATCAGCTCCTCAGCGAAGGTTGCATTGAACCACTTACAAAAAGCTATTGCATTGTCCCACATTACATAAACCGCGGGATGATGTTTCTTTTTCTCCCAACCCTCCACTGGATGCTTATCCTTTCCAATCCAGATAGCATACTGCTCATTGGTCAACGGGAATTTAGCCATCCAGAATTCAGGCAATTCCAACGTATGTTGTGGTTTCTCAATATCAGAAGCTAGAGGATTATCATCCTTGCAACCCATAATGAATTTACCGGATGGTATCTTGATGAATTCAATTCTTCCCACTATGATACGGTTTTCTAAAACTTCCACGTCATTCTCAGCATACGAAATGGCTTCCCCCGCCATCCAACCTTCTAGCACTGCACGTCTTGAAAGACGGACATTGCCAAAAATGTCGATGCTAGTCACCATCGCAGCCAATTCATCGCCAAGTTTATAAATATCCTCAATCTTATCTATGGGTTCATCGTCCAGCTGCGAGATGGGCACCATACCTTCCACGCCAGGAAGGATTTCCAAGAACACGCCAAAATCATCCATGTGAACGACAACCCCGGTGTATATTCTACCAACCACGGGGGTTTCATTTTTTGTTAGTCCTTCTGCTTGTTGTTCGACAGGCAATTCGGATACGGTCACAGGCCGCCTCTTCGGCGGAGCCTCCAAATGACCAAATGCATCCAAAGTCCCTGCATCAAATGCTCCACTGAAGGCCCTGATCTCGCGTAACACACGCCGCAAGCGTAGCGATTTTTCATATTCCTGGAACGTTTTATCTAAGGCATCACCTCCTTCTCCACTTCCCCACTTGAGTGCCTCTTGGACGAATTTCAGGCGCAATTCGAGATTGTTGATCTCGAAAATACGCCTTTTAAAATTGTCGGGGGCAGCATGCATCAGAACCTGCCATCTTGTGAAATCATCACGGACCACACCCTGCGCCTGCCCGGTATTTTGCAGGATAGCCCATTGCAAATTCAGATCATTTACGAAAGTTTTTACCTTGCGCGGATTGAGTTCCGCCCCAGTTACCAGCACCTGCCAATGTTTCTGCAACTCTTCGTCCACTTTTTCGACGGTCAAGTATCGTTTCATGACATCAGTGACAATAGGTGGCAGATCGAAACGCAACTGTATGATTTTTTCGAGATACTCTTTAGCGCCCTCGCCTACCACGCCACTGTCTTTGTAATGGTTGGCCACCGACTGTTGGACCACCTCAGTATGCGCCCCCATGATGAATACACAGCCAGGCTTGTCAAGGAAAAGCTTCATCGCTTCTAGCACCTGGACCGCCTTCCCCGGCAGGCATCGGTCAAGATCATCGATAAAGACCACCAACACACCCTTTTTTGGATCAATTTTCTTTGCATTTAATTTTCGATGCACCCAAGCTGCCATCAGGCGGTCGAAGGCTTCGTCGAAGAGGTCAAGTAGGGCGGTTTTTTCGGTAAAGACGGTCGCCTGGGGACCACCGGTATTCAATCCAATAGTTGCATCGCCCACTTTGATGGAAAACCACGAAAGTACAGTATTTACTACGTCACGGCGTGGGTACTTGGGGTCAAGAAGTTTGCCAATCACTTTGGAAACAATGTCATCATCGGCCATCGCTTGCACAATGACACGCACCAGAGCCACCAACAATTGCTCCTCATCGGCATACTTCCAAGCGTTGAACCACACCGTACGGCAGACGCGAAATTTTTTCTGAGGCACTTCATCGTCATTGACGAAATCCATCACTGCCGGTTTGCTAGCATCGAGCAACACCAGCGTTTGGTCCAGTTGCTGCTGGACACGACGCAGGAGTGTGGTCTTGCCCGAGCCCCACGTGCCGCTGATCCCAATAGTGAGCGGGGTACGCGTGGATTTGTCGGCAATAAGGCGCGCTAATGTGGCAGCGAATTCATCGAAGTGGAAATTAGCGGTGTCGCGCTGGTCGAGCGGCAGATCATGCAGGATGTGCGGCGTTTCGAAATGTTTTTTTGGCATGGCGAACCCCTCATAGATAGTTGGGCAATAATATTGTACAACAAAGTATATGAAAGGGCACAACCATAAACGACGGAAACACAAGGCGGACACGAGGTTCGTCCCTACAACCGATATTATAAGGCGAGTACCAAACTGACCGGGCAGTGGTCGGAACCCAGCACTTCTTCGTGGATATCTGCGGCGAGGATATGGTCTTTCAGGTCGGGCGATACCATGAAATAGTCCAGCCGCCAGCCGACATTGCGCTCACGCGCACGCGTCACCATGTCCCACCATGAAT
Organism: uncultured Chloroflexia bacterium; assembly: GCA_963806575.1. GTDB lineage: Bacteria > Chloroflexota > Anaerolineae > Anaerolineales > Villigracilaceae > UBA877. The sequence goes on from CAWDYX010000013.1 coordinate 237,673, forward strand.
ATTTCACCGTTTCCGGATGCAGAAATCGGAATGTGTCTATCAGACCGGACGCGAAGAACTCGCCCAAGCCGAGGCGTTCCTCCGGCATGAAGCCACTGTGGTTGATATTCTCTTTGGGGCGGGCCAGATCGATCTCGGCGTAGGCAGTGTTGAAGTCGCCGGATACGACGATCGGCCGCCCGGCTTTCTGATAGGCTTGAGCCACTTCCAAAAAGCGGCGATAGAAAGCCAGCTTGTGGGCAACCCACTCTGGTCCGCGCCCGCCATTGGGAAAGTAGATGTTGAAGAACACGAACGGCTCGAATTCATGGATGAGGGCGCGGCCTTCGGTATCGAAACGCGGGTCACCCAGACCGGTAGTCACTTTGACCGGCGTATGCCTGGAATACGTGACAGTGCCGCTGTAGCCCTTCTTTTCAGCGGCGTTCCAGAAGGCCTGGTAGCCGTGCGGGGCCAGGAGAGCCGGGGAGAGTTGTTCGGGATGGGCTTTGGTCTCCTGCACAGCCACCAGGTCAGCGCCGCTGGCAGACAGCCATTCCACGAAGCCTTTCTTTTCGGCCGCCCGGATACCGTTCACATTCCATGAGATCAGTTTCCAGTTCATAGTATCCTATCCCTATCGCATGATACGGACAAAGCGCATCAATTTATCGGGAAGATCAGCCCTTTCCATTGCCATCCCACATGCAGCCAGGCATGTTTGTGCGAGGGTGTCCTTGGACGGTGTTATCCTTCCTGGTGAGGCGGGTATAGACGGATTTCGGAAATTTGCTACGCATAGTGTTCTCGATCTTCTCAAAGGAGAAAGCCTGTATTGTGTGGTTTGCAGAAAGTGCGCGCAAATGGTTTTCCAAGGGGGTGTATTTACAGTTTGCGGGTTGTTTCATATCTTGATCTCGCTTGCCTGCCCACGGCGCCGATTATACATGCCATCGATCTCTGTGCGCCATTGGTCCTTATCCACTCCACCAGACTTCGCCGAAAGCCGGTCCAGGAATTCCACCACCTGATCATGCGTACCTTCGATCAAGTTATTGGCGAAGGCACGAATCGATTTGCCTTTTCGGAGGCTGATATGGAAAGAATGGATCAACTGGTCGATGCATACCATCTGTTCAGCAGTCGTGCGGGCCTGTGGAAAATCGTGTACGAACGTCTCAATTGCGGGCAATGCAGCGGTTCCCAGCAGATCGCGATGTTTCCAGGATTCATGCCATTGTTCCGCGGTGGTCTCCCAACCGCATCCTGGTGTTGGGCAGGAATGCACACCTGGCAGCAATCTCCAGACACCCAGCTCGCGCATCTGAAACACCTTCCCGCAGCGCGGGCACTCCACCTGGCGGAGTGTGACCAGCCAGATGCTGCGGCAGCGCCGGAGCAGGCTAAAGCCTACATTCTCCACCAGGTCTTGATCCACCGTACCGCGCAGATCGTTCTGGTAGAGCTGCCAGATCCTGGCTTGCCGAATTTTGGGTGACCAGAAGATTTTTTCCATGAGGAATTTCATCCAAGGGAAGATACAGAAGCCCGGATTTATCTATTCCACCACCACACCGTCCAAGTTTTCGCCAGTCTCTGGAAATTTCATTTTCAAACCCTCGAGGGTTTGCACAAGCACTCTCGAGATGATCAGGTCACGGTACCACTTATGATTGGCGGGAACGATGTACCAAGGCGCCCAGGTGGTGCTGGTCCGACTGAGCACATCCTGGTAGGCTTGCTGGTAAGCGGGCCATAATTTGCGTTCTTCCAAATCCGCCAGCCGGAATTTCCAGTGCTTGGAGGGGTCGGCCAAGCGGGCCTGCAGGCGGTCTTTTTGCTCAACCTTGTCAATATGAAGATAGAACTTCAAGATGGTCGTGCCGTTCTGGGTGAGATAGCGTTCAAATTCATTTATCTGGTCAAAGCGCAATTTCCACACCCTGGGTGCAACGAGGGCATGCACGCGCACGATCAGCACATCTTCATAATGACTGCGGTTGAAGATGACCATTTCACCATTTCCAGGCATCATACTGTGAATGCGCCACAGGTAGTCATGGTCAGCCTCTTCCTGGCTGGGCACCTTAAAACTTGCCACACGCACGCCAGATGGGTTAACACCGGAGAAGACATGGCGGACGGTACCATCCTTACCACCCGTATCCATGGCCTGCAACACGATCAATACTTTATGCTTGTGTTCGGCGTATAAAAGCTCCTGCAACGTATCCAATTTCCGGATCAATTTTGAAATCGCGGTTTGTGCCTTTGCCTTGCCACCTGAAAAGCCGGAAGTATCGTTCGGATCCCATTTGGAAAGGTCGACTTTCGTACCAGGTTCAACACTGTGTTGCTGCATGATGGCCTCCTTTATCCAGTTGCCGGGTTAGCACCCGCCTGAAGCGCAGCCGGCATATTTGATTGGGCAAATCTATTGTACGACAAAATCGGCGATCAATGGATGGGGGCGCAGACAGGACGATCATAAAGGTCTGTTCGACAGGATCAACCGACGAAGCGCATGAAGACCTGGTTGCCGAGCAACCGTCCGCGGCGGGTGAGACGCACCCTCACCCCCGCACCCTGGGCATCCAACGACCCACCTGCCCTCACCGCCTGTCCTTCCCCCGAGGGGCGAGGGGAGTTGACCCATTCCAGCAGGCCCAATTGAACCAGTTCGTTAATTTCCTTCCCAAAAACGACCGCTGGATCCTGACCAAAGCGAGTTTGAAAGGCCTGCGTCGAAACGCCTTCCTGTGTGAGACGCAGACCAAGCAACATGGTTTCCTGCATTTCAATGTAAGGGGTGATCCTGGTCTGGTTAACGGTGGCAGGCGAAAGGGGAAAGGAAAAATCAGAGGACTGGAAAGATGGAAAATAAGGGGATAGGTGGTTGAGGTAGGTTTTGATGCGTAAAACATTGGATATGCGCAAGTCATTGGTGCAGCCGTGCGCTCCAGCCCCGAAGCCGAGATAAGGCTGGTTGCACCAGTACTGGAGGTTATGCCGGCACTGGAAGCCTGGCTTTGACCAGTTGGAGATCTCATACTGCTCGTAGCCCTGCGTTGCCAGATAATCCGAGGCAGCGTCGTACATATCCGCAGCCAGGTCGGGATCGGGCATCGGCATCAGACCACGCTCGGCCCAACGCCCAAAGAGCGTGCCATGTTCGATCGTCAGCGCATACAGGGAGAGATGCTCCGGGGCGAGGTCCACGGCGTGGCGGAGGGATTCCTGCCAGCGCGAAAGAGTTTGTTCCGGCAGCCCGAAAATGAGATCCAGGTTCAGGTTCCCGAAACCAGCTTTACGCGCCCAGCGAACGGCCTCCATTACATCAAAGGGGTCGTGAATGCGTTCCAATTGGCGCAGTTCATCCGCATGAAAAGATTGAACGCCGAAACTGATGCGGTTGAAGCCGACTCGCTGAAGCCCTTGGAGCGAGTTAAAAGTGACAGTACCTGGGTTGGCTTCGAGGGAGGTTTCCAGGGAGGAAAATGTACCAGAGGTACCAGAGGAACCAGAGGTGTTTGAGGGTTCTAAGGGTTCTGAGGCATCTGAGGCTTTTGAGGGTCCTGAGGTATCTGAGGTATCTATTGGGACGAGGTTGAAAGAGGTACGGACGGTCTGGAGGATTTGTTCGAACTGCTGCGGGGCCAGGAGCGAGGGGGTGCCGCCGCCAAAATATATGGTATGGATCGGCAGGCGGTCCTGGGCAGACCCGGCAACCAAACGGATTTCATTACACAACGCCTCCACATAAGCGGGAATCAAGGCTTCCTGCCCGGCATAGGTATTGAAATCGCAGTAGGCACAGCGATGGGTGCAGAAGGGAATGTGGAAGTACAAGGAATAGGTCATAAAGAGATAGAAAGAAAAGAGTAGTGAATGGAGTCGAAGGTCAAAGGTCGAAGATCAGGTGATCAGGTAATCAGGAAGAAGGCGACGGGGATGTTTCTGAGGTTTTTCGAGGCAGGCCGATCAGCAGGACAATGGGACCGAGGATGAGCAGCCACATGGCGAGGCGTAAGCCAAAGAACTGTGCGGCCAGGCCGATGCCAAACGGCAATAGTTTTCCGAGAAGGCCGAAAACATTGTCGAGGGTCATCACGGTGCCAGACTGCCCTGGCATGGATGAGTAGAGCCGTCCCTTGAGGATGGCATACCAGCCGGAGTTAAAGAAACCCAGCAGGCCCAAGAGGATGAATTTGACGACCAGGTCGCGCATGAGCAGGAAAGCCGGGAAAAGCAGCAGCTCGATTAGTACGCTCAAACGCAAATAATTCAGACCACGCACGCGTTCGAGCAGAGGAATGAGCAGGAAGTCGCCCAACAGACCAAGACCGCTCCAAACCGCGATACCCAGGGCAGCCTGGCCAGCTTTCAGACCGGATACATCCACAAAATAGAGTGCCAGGAAACCGAGCAATACATCCAGCATCAGATCCGAGAATTGGAGCAGCACCAACCAGCGCAGGACTTCACCGCGCCGGAGGGCGAAGAACGCATCACGTACACCTGACCACACTTCGGAAAAACGCGGCACAGCCGAAACATTTTCCGGAGCTTTCGGGACGCGCCGCCAGACAAGGAAAAGCACCAGCACGGTCAGACCAGCCAGAGTTATGAAAACACCCCGCCATCCAAAACCAATGAAAGCCATCCCGGTGAGCAGCAACGGGCCAAGCACCACACCAAGCGACCCCGCAAAAGTCCAGCGGGCCATGTTCTGTTCGTGACGGGAGGGCTGGTTATCCATCAACGCCGCCTGCGAAAGGCTGACGAACGCACCCGATGAAGGGTAAAAAACACACAAAGCAAACAGCAGGATGACGAACCCGGTGCTGAGGCCCGTCAGGAGACACGCCAGGGCAAAGAAGATCCCGCCGCCGAGGATAAGGAGGCGTCGCTTCCAAACGTCACCCAGGATGCCAAGGAAAGGTTCTATGATGGCCGAGACAATCCCCGGCACGGAGAGTAAAAGGCCTATCTGGAGGTAGCTCAGCCGAAGGTCTGTGCGGATGAGGGGCCAGGCGGCCTCGTTCACGCCGAAGACAAGTTCATCGAGAAATTCGATCAGGAGAAAGGGAAAGTTAAGCACCGAGAAGAGAGATCAGAGAGTGGAAAGCAGTGATTCGTGTCGAAGGTCAAAAGTCAGGAGATTTGAATTCTTTATGATAAACGCAAGCGTGCGACGAGGACCGGCGGGATCTCACTGAATTTCCCGCCCCAGCTGAGCGGATTGTCCTGCAAGTGGTCAGGCGGGAAGGCGCGCTCTTCGAAGCCGTCCAGCACGAAACCGTTCTGGAAGCTGAGGTTCAGATAGTAATGCAGGGGGCGCTCGAAATAAAGCTGCGGCCTGGGCTGGTTACGCATGGCAGCACCGAAAGCTTGATGGGGGGTCATGTATTGCGAGACTTTCACGGAATAAACCGACTTGATCTGCCCGTCCACATCCATTTCCTCGGCAACATGCACCGAGGAAGAATTGTTGAAGGCCGGGTGCGTTAAAGAAAAGACAAATTGACCGCCCGGCTTGAGTAGTCTTGGGAGAACATGGAATAGCGGTTCTATGCTGGCCATATCGAAGAGCGCCATGTTGCAAAGAACGGCATCAAAGGAGGCAGACGAACCTGAGGCAGTAAGAGTATCAAGCAGGGCGGATTCGTCGGTGGCGTCCAAAACGTAATAGGTAATGTGTAAATTGCCAGCGGTGCGGGCTTTTGCCAGCTTAATGAGTTCAGCAGAAAAATCAATGGCGGTCACTTCAACTCCGAGGGCGGCCAGACGGCGGGCTGTCAGTCCATTGCCGGTGGCAATGTCCAAAATGCACTGGCCGGGCTGCGGGTTCAACAGGCGCAAAGTGGCCGGCCATATCAGGACGTTAAAGAAATCATTGCCTTCGGCCATCTTCTGGTCCCAGAATACCGCATTGGTATCCCAAGCCTGGCGTGTTTCTTCATTGGCTGCTTGAAATTCATTATTTGCTGTCATTTATGCACACCTTTATTGGTTTGAAATTGTTAATCCAATCATAACAGATTCGTCCTAGTAATTGGTACAATCAGGCCATTCCGAACAGGACTTTCACATTGTTACATGTCATTACGGGGAAGATTCTTTCTGCCAACAATTCAATCTCCCTGCAAGAAGGGAGATTGCTTCGTCGCCCAAGAACGGCTCCTCGCACCTGTACCTGCCCCTGTCCCGTCCCGGGCCAGGGACGGGGCGGTACTGGCGCAGGCAATGACACATTCATTTTATCCATTATTTGTGAATGCGCTGCCATCCCATAGACGAGGTGTCGCATGTCCCGAAAAGCAATCACCGACGATAAACAACGCAGGCGCCAGCATTGGGCCTGGTATATGTACGACTTTGGCAATTCGGCCTACGCGGCCGTCATCCTCCTGGCGGTGTTTTCCGCCTATTTCAAAGGCCAGGTGGTCGGCGGAGCGGAGGGTTCGCGCCTATGGGGACTTGCGCTCGGGACTGCCATGCTTGTGGTGGCCATCCTATCGCCATTCCTGGGAGCCTTCGCTGATTTCGCAGCTTCCAAAAAGCGATTGTTGTTGATCTTTTCGGCACTGTCATGGATCTTTACCGCCCTGTTGTTCTTCGTCCAAAAGGGCGACGTCGTGATGGGATTCATTTTCTTCGTCCTGGCGGAAATCGGCTACCGCGGCGGCCAGGTCTTCTATAACGCTTTGCTGCCGGAGATCGCCTCGCCGGACGAGATCGGCCAGGTCTCTGGAAACGGCTGGGCGATTGGCTCAATCGGCGGGGTCGTCTGCCTGCTCTTCATCCTGCCGCCCATCATGATGACCAAAAACAATCCGACCATGAACCTGCTGGTTGTGCGCGGCTCATTCGCCTTCGCAGCCCTGTTTTTTGCCGTTTCGGCTTCCCTGCTTTTCCTGCAAGTCAAGGAAACCCACAAAGGTCGTACGCTCCCGCCAGGCGAGAATTACCTATCCATCTCGGTCAAACGACTGGCTGCCACCTTCAAGGCCGTGCGCCACTTCCGCCAGTTCATCGCCTTCATTATTTCATTTCTGATCTACAACGATGGAATTCTGATGGCGCTGGACTTCGCTGCCATCATCGGTGCGGTGCTATTCGGCATGACCCAGACCCAATTAATCCTGTTCATGATCCTGGTCCAGATCACGAGTGCAATTGGGGCTTATTTGTTCGGGCTGCTCGGTGAAAAGATCGGCTTCAAGCAGGCTTTGCTGCTCTCCCTGGTCATGATGATCCTCTCGGTCATCTGGATGGTATTCAATCCGTCGCTGACCGGTTACTTCATCATAGGCGGGGTGGCTGGCTTCGCCCTGACGGGTGTCCAATCGCTCAGCCGGACGATGGCCGGGTTATTCGCGCCTGCTTCCAAGAGTGCAGAATTTTTCGGCTTCTTTGCAGTGGCCGGGAAATCCTCTTCGTTCATCGGTCCAGCCACCTTCGGGTTGATCGCTGCGGGGCTCGCCCAATACTTCCAGAAAAGCGGTGTCAATCCCCTTCAGGCAGAACAGGACGGAACGCGCGCCGGTCTGGTCGTGATCGCCATTTTCCTGCTGGTCGGACTGGTCATCCTGCTGTTCGTCAATGAGAAGCGTGCCCGCCAGGCTGCCGAGGATTACGTCCCGGCGGCAGATTGACATGTCGCAGAACCTGCATCCCTTCCAGCGCAGACCGCTGCGCTTCCTGCTAAAGAAACTCTCCATCCCGGCCTTTGCAGCATTGACCCGGCTGGAGATCCTCGGCGAAGAGAACCTGCCCAAGTCCGGCCCGCTGTTGGTGGTTGGCAACCATTTCAGTTTCATTGATCCGGTAGCCTTCGTCCGTATGGCTCCCTGGCCGATCGAGTTCGTCGGCGGGGCGGATAATCCAGGCGCGCCGCTCTGGACCCGCATCATCCCTTTCCTCTGGGGCTACCATAAACTCTACCGCGGCACCGGCGCGAGCCATGCCCTGCGCGCAGCGGAGAAAATTCTGAATAATGGCGGCTGCCTGGCAATGTTTCCGGAGGGCGGGAACTGGGCGGCTGTCCTGCGCCCGGCGCGCCCTGGCGCCGCATTCCTGGCAACGCGCAGTGAGGCAAGAATCCTGCCAGTAGGATTGTACGGTTTCACAGATGTTTTTCCATCGCTGGGACATTTTCAAAGAGCAAGAGCCACCATCCATATCGGCAAGCCTTTCGGCCCGATCAAGGCCGGCGGATCTGGACGTTATCGTAGGGAACAGCTGGATGAAATCGGTCACACGATCATGTATTCCATCGCTAAGTTGCTGCCACCCGGTATGCGAGGGCATTACTCGGAAGATCCGGCCATCCGGGAGGCCGCCCGCGGAACAGAAATCTATCCCTGGGCAAATAAAGTGGAAGGGGAAGTCAAGGGAGAAGTACATTGAAATTGTCCGATTAATTCACCCGCATTGCAATCTCCAGCATTTGGCGAACCATGAATTTTATGCCCGCTTTTCCCATTCCAGCAGCATAACCCAGGATTCCATAATCTGACCCACTTTCTTAAATCCCATGCGTTCATACAGCCGGCGAGCCGGGCTGGATTCAACCACGCTCAGGGACAAGCCGGAAAAGCGTTCCCGCGACAACGAAATAACCGTCTTTAGCATCCGCGTCCCCAAGCCTTTGTTTCGATATTCCGGCAGGAGAGCGATCGATAGCTCGGGGATGACAGGGCTGACATAGCCATAGCCTTTTTCGACACCTGACCATTGGCGCAGCCAGATCGCACCGATAGGGCTCTTCCCATCACAGGCCAGCAGGCCCCAGTCTCCTGGGCGGCCCCAGCCCTGCACATAGCAGGCAATATCCGGTTCAGTCAGAATATCACGGGGAAAAGGAGGCTTTCCTTCCGGGACAAAGAGTGCCAGGTAGAGCATTTCCCATAGGAAAGGTTCATCTTTTTCGGTGATTTGAACAAGACGGATTTCAGGCATTTTTATTCTTATCAAACCAATCAAACCACATGTGTCCGCCAACCACCCGGACCTCGGGGTGGGCTTCAGCGAATTGACGGATGCGCGGCTGGTGTGGACCGAGCACCAGGGAGATCAGCCAATCTGGCGCTTCATCATTGAACAAGGCAGCCGAATCGGAGGTTTGGAAGAGCCAGCCTTCGTCGGTTTTAATCGCCACCCCGCACAGGCCGCGCGTATGACCCGGCAGCGGTAACAGCCACATTTCCGGATCGAAGGGCAAATGAATGGCATCAAAATCATACCATTTCCCGCCAGTATCTTCATAGAACACCCAATCCGGCCCATGTACAATGTGGCGGCGGACGTAGGCAAGGTCTGCGAATTGACGCGGCCGGCTGGCAAAGGCATCAAATTCCTTGCGGTAAACATGGATCTTCGCCCAGGGAAAATCGGGCAGACCACCGCAGTGATCAAAGTGCATATGGGTCAAAACGATATTATGCACGTCCTCCGGTTTGTACCCCAGGCGGGCAATCTGCCGGATGGCGGTCTCCTCAGGATCCAGTGGAACCACCATTATTAGCTGAAATAGCTTGAGGATGCCGCTGTGATGCACATAATCGTCCACGCCGAGGCCGGTATCCACCAACACCAGGCCATCATTTGTTTCCACCAAAAGATCCAGCGTACCGCATTCCCAATGATATGGAAAGCGGGAAATGCAGGTGAAACCGTTTAGGAAGTGAATGGTCATGCAGACATGATAGCATAAATAGTTCCCGAACCAAGATGACTCTCATCCCATGCAGGTATAATCATTTCATGTTCCTCCCGACAACAGTAAATGAGGCTAAACACCTGGGTTGGGATGCGATGGTTATCATCCTAGTGACGGGCGACAGCCACATTGACAGTCCCTTTATTCGAAGTCCGAAGTCTCTGACTCGGACTCGCCATTGTCAGTGGACGTTGGATTCCGACATTATCATTTTCATCCGTCCGCGTGAAATCCCTGCATGAAAACTTCGTGGAGAAAAAACTAGCTTGGATACTTACTTTGCTGTGACCGCCCCCGGCCTCGGGCCGTTTACCACCCAGGAGGCACACTCATTGGGACTCCAGCCGGTTCCTGAACCTGGTGGAATCATCTTCAAGGGTGACCTGAGCATCCTTTACCGCGCCAACCTGCAGCTGAGGACTGCCAACCGCATCCTGGCCCGGTTGGGCAATTTCTTCTACGCCACCACCTACCCGGAACTTCAAAAACGCGCCTCCCGTTTGCCCTGGGAACGTTTCATCACCCCCGGACAGCCTGTAACAATGCGAGTCACCTGCCACGGGTCCAAGCTATACCACTCGGACGCCGTGGCACGCAGCCTATTGGCTGCAATGGAGGAACGACTGGGTCAGCCCTCTCCGCTTGTAAAAACCGACGAGCTAGCCGACGGCCATCCTCCGCAATTGGTGATCGTTCGGTTGTCTGATGACAAATGCACGGTCAGCGTGGACTCCTCCGGGGAAGTGCTGCATAAGCGCGGTTACCGCCAAGCAGTGGCCAAAGCGCCCCTGCGTGAGACCCTGGCAGCGGCACTGGTTATGGCCTCCGGTTGGGATATGGCGGCGCCCTTGCTCGATCCGTTCTGCGGTTCGGGCACCATACCCATCGAAGCCGCCCTGATGGCACTGGGCATCCCGCCGGGACTAAACCGGCGTTTTGCATTCATGGACTGGCCGGGATACGATCAAGCCGCATTCAATGCCCAACGATTGGGAACCGGTGGACAACACTCAGCTCCCCTGATCCTAGGGTCAGACCGGGATGCCGGTGCCATCAAAATGGCGCGGCGAAAACGCCGAACGTGCCGGAGTTGAGAAGTCGATCGAATTCAAGTGCCAGGCAGTCTCGTCCATTACGCCGCCTCCGGGACCAGGCTGGGTGGTCACCAACCCACCTTATGGCTTGCGAATCAGCCAAGGTAAGGATCTGCGCAACCTGTACGCCCAATTTGGGAATGTCCTGCGCCTGCACTGCCCGGACTGGCAGGTGGCCGTGTTGTGCAATGACCCGGTTTTGCTTGGCCAGATGCGATTGGAACTGGATACTTCGCTCGGTTTTGTCAACGGAGGCATCGGGGTGCGGGTGGCACGGGGAAGAGTCGGATAGTCACCAGTTGGATGGTTGAATAGCCTAATAGTTTGAGGTTTGATGGTGGAATTATGCTCGTAACAATACGAATACACCTACTTGTTATATTCTGGATTCTTACTGGTATAGAGAGCCAGGGTATTGCCAGTCGGATCTTTGAAAATTGCAAACCAGCCGACCTGAGGAATTTCAGTCTTTTCAGAAAGGACAATTCCGCCCAACGCCTTGACCTGTTTCAAGTCGGCTTCTATGTCGTCACTATCGACATAAATCAGGACATCCCCAGGCTTGACCAACTCATTGAGCGGGCTGAAGCCTCCACCCGGACCTACCGCCGGCTCCCACATGGTATAGTTCATACTCGTGTCGGTTTCAATCTTCCAGCCAAACAGGTCTTCGTAAAACTTCCCGGCTTTGGCGACATCACCAGCGGGGATTTCGATATGGACAACATTTCTTTTTGACATGGGAAACTCCTTTTTTGTGGATTGTAAATCTTATTATAGAACAATAGTTCTAGTTGTCAAGGTTAAAAAATGCCGTAGGGCAAATTTGCGGAAATAGTTAAATCCGGTCGTCATTATCTTCAATTCTCTTCAGGCAAACAGGTCTTTAGTAACTTTTGCTCCAGGCTCAACCGGCGGCCAGGCACGCATAAAGGTTTCGGTGGCGTTGAACATGCGCATAATGAAACTGACCAGGCTTCCACCCATACGACCACCTCCCTGGCTGGCATGACAGGCTCCAGCTGCTTCTTTTTTCCCCAGCACAGAGCGGACGTCGATACGGGCGTGGGTTGGAAATTCCACCTCGGCGATCGCAGCCATGTCGATATCACCATTGGTCCCGAACTTGTGCGGGTCTCTTCCCAGAAGCGGCAGGATCTTAACGCCAAACTTCAAAAACCCCTTAGGGAAGATATGAAAATACAACCGGTCCGGGGTATGCATCGGTAGGCTATTCGGTGCGAAAGCGGGATTGGCAGCCTGTTCAAAGGCACGGACGGTGGCCCGCTGGATGGCAATATGGTCAGGGTGACGGTAACCGCCGATCGGATCAAAGGTTAGAACAACCTGCGGTTTCAATTCGCGGATATAGCAAACTACATTCGCAGCGACATCGTCGAGAGGTTGAGCCGCAAGGGCTTGCGGATGATGGTTGTCGGGATTGCCAGGCATGCCAAAATCACGATAATCGAGAAAGTGGACCCCTTTCAACCCGAGGATGCCGGCGGCACAGCGCAGTTCGGACTCTCTTAAATCTGCGATGGATTGGAAATCTTTCAACAATTCCGGAGCCACTTCACCCACCTCACCGCGTGTGGCACAGACCAGATGCACATCCACCCCGCGGGTGGCGTAAAGGGCGAGTGTCCCGCCCATGCCGAAGGATTCGTCATCCGGGTGGGCCAGGACAGCTAGAATAGTTTGTTTGGACATGGGGGCTATTGTACTCCAATCGCAGACTTGCACGATTATCCGCATCGCTGGAAGAATGGTATGATTGCGTGCGACGGAATTCTTGTCCATCTCAGGGAGAGTTGTTAATGAAGATAGCGATCATTGGTGCCGGATTCTCCGGCCTGGCAGCAGCCTGGGACTTGCGCCGCGCCGGTCACGAGGTCACCATCTACGAGGTCGCCGAAACCGTCGGCGGGCTGGCAAGCGGTTTCAAGGAACCCGGCTGGGACTGGTCGGTGGAGAAGTTCTACCACCACTGGTTCGCCAGCGACAGGCACATGCTAGGCCTGATCAAAGAGCTGGGGTGGGAAAAGAAAGTCCTTTTCCCACGCCCGCTGACGGTCATGTATCACAAAGGCAAGTTTTATCCTTTCGATTCCATCTTCAAGGCGTTGTTGTTTCCGGGGTTGGGTTTCGGCGTCAATAAGATCCGTTTCGGGCTGGTGGGGCTGTATTTGCGCCTTACCAACAATTGGAAGCCATTGGAACGCGTCACCGTGGACGAGTGGATGCGTAAATGGGCAGGAGAAAAAGTTTACAAGTTAATGTGGGAACCGCTGGTAATCGGCAAGTTTGGCGAAAGCTATTCCAAGCAGGTGAACATGGCGTGGATGTGGGCCCGATTGAAGGCCCGCACCACCCGCTTGGGCACTTTCGTGGGTGGCTTCCAGAATTTCGCAAATAAATTCGCCGATAAATTGCGTGAGATGGGCGTGGAGATCCGGCTGCAGACTTCGGTCACACGAATTGAAAGGGAGCAAATCTCCGGGATGGTCAGTATCCACACTGAATCAACCAAGGCTTATGATAAGGTGCTGGTCACGCTCTCGCCCGAGGCAATGAGCCACCTCGTGCCGTCCCTGCCCGAGGAATATCTGCATGGACTGCGCAAAATGAAATCGATGGGTGCGGTGGTAATAGTCCTGGCGTTGAAACACCAGCTTTCCGAGCAAGGTTATTACTGGTACAACCTGCCCAAGAGTGCGGGCTACCCGTTCCTGGCACTGGTGGAACACACCAACTATGTTTCACCGGAGCATTTCGGCGGCGATCACATTGTCTACATGGGAGATTACTTGGAACCGGAGCACGAGTTCTTCCGGCTCTCCCAGGAGCAATTGCTGGAGCGCTTTTTACCGGCGCTGACCAAGTTCAACCCAAAATTCGAGCGGGATTGGGTGAAAAAGACCTGGCTATTCCGAACCGCCTATGCCCAGCCGGTGCCGCTGGTCAATCATTCGAAAAACATCCCCGAGATTAAGACGCCCATCGAAGGTATATATTTCGCTTCGATGAGCCAGGTCTATCCGTGGGATCGGGGGACGAATTTCGCCGTGGAGATCGGCAGGCGGGCGGCTAGGCTGATAATGGGGAGCAAGCAATAGAAATAAAAATCAAATGCCTTTTCCTTCCGGAGACTGCGTCTTGGTTAACGTAGGATTGGGACGCTCCCAGGTTTATTGACGATTATTTTGTTAGTTTATGGAGAGGAGGGCGGGAGGTTTTTCCGTCTTCGGTTGGCAAGCACAAATAACCCGATCGCGATAAGGTCCAACACAATACCGCCAAAGGTCCATTTCATCTGGTGCGCCATCATGCCCACCGGGTAGAGACCTGTGCCTTGCAGGATCCATCCGGTGCCCATCAAGAGCAAGAGCACGGCAAGAATATTGAAAACCCATTTCATATTGCAACTCCTTACCTATAAATCGGATATATTTTGTCCAGTATAACGCGATTTGGGGGGTGTTACAAGGGGGCGTTAAATCCTATTCGATTTTCACGGTAAGCGCGAGCAACGCCAGCAGCAGGATAACTACAATAATGACAATGCCGGTCCTTTCCTTAATCATCCGCCGGTCCCTCAAAAAAGCCAACCCGGCCACCATCAGCATTAAACCCCCCACCAGTCCGCATGTCAGAAGAGGAGAATGAATTAATTTCACCAGGTTCATTACTGTTTCCTGTTTGGATTAAACAATTATTCATCGGGTGAGGACAAACTCGCTGATCCCATCCAAGGACAATTTCCCTTTACCACTCTCCGGCATAATTGACCTCGTATGGTTCCGCAGCACGTACCACGTATGCCCAATGCAGTTCGACCAGTTGACGCAGATGCAGCACGTCATGGGCAACCCAGGCAGCAAAGATATCACCGGCGGAGAAGCGTCCGAAGGGCACCGTTACGGAAGTATTCCAATCGGGATGCTCAAGTCCTTTCAGCCAGGCCAGGGATTTTTGCCGCTCTTTCAGGAAATCGTCCACGGACATCGACAAGTCGCGCTGGTTGTAGTTTCGCTCTACTACCCAGCCCTTGGGGTTGATGGGCGGCCAGGACTGGTCCGGGTGATGCAGGATGTAGTCCACGCGCACGCGAAAGTCCTCGCGCTCCTCATCGTACAGGTGGCAGATAACTTCCAGGATGGACCACGCTTCCGGGTCCGGCTTCCAACGGGCCTGTTCATCGGAGATGCCGAGGGTCAGGCTGTGGATCGCTCCGCCATGGAGGTTCATTTGGGTGGTAAGCAATTCCAAATCCATAGATGTTCCTTCATCCTTTCTTTATAATGGAGTATAGGGCCTTCGGGATGAAGGCTATGCAAATAGTATAGCACAGCCCCACCTCCTGCCGCCTCCCTCCAAGGAGTAGAGCTGGATATGCAAGTCTCACACATCAAGAATGCCGTGGCCTGGATACGGCGCGTCTTGACATTATTCTCCATA
This sequence comes from uncultured Chloroflexia bacterium, assembly GCA_963806575.1. Classification (GTDB taxonomy): domain Bacteria; phylum Chloroflexota; class Anaerolineae; order Anaerolineales; family Villigracilaceae; genus UBA877. The sequence continues at coordinate 252,931 of CAWDYX010000013.1, forward strand.
GGTATTATACTAAAGGTATAATACCTATGGAAGGATCTTTATGGAACGAACCAACCTTGAATACTTGTTGAACCAGTGGGAAGAAACCTACAAGAAGGGCCTGCTTAGTTTCTGGCTGCTATTATTGTTGGCGCAAAGGAAGGCGTATCCGTATGAGATCAAAGCCGCCGTCAACGAGATGAGCCGGAATACGATCAACGCTGACGAAAATAGCATCTACCGTGCGCTCAACCGACTGGCGGATTTGGGAATCGTCGCCAGCGAAGTCATTCCCTCCGGAACCGGCCCCAGTCGGCGCTATTTCTTCCTCACCAGTCTGGGCTACGCGCTGCTCACCCGCTTCATCACCCGTAACATCCTGGTCTTTGAACAGCCGGAGGTGGCAGAATTAATACAAAGAGCCCTTTCCTCAAATGAAAGCCAGAAAGGATGACCTCATGACCATCAATCCCATCTCTTCAAAAGAAAAGAAACTCCGCAACCTGCGCAAAATCCTCTGGATCGTCTTCAGTGCCATCGCCATCACCATCCTGCTGGTAAGCGGCCTGTCCGTGCCAGTTGCCATGTTGATCAACAAGACCAGCAGTTTTCTGAACCTCTTCACCAACGAAACCGGCCTGATCCTCGTGTCCCTGCTGGCCATCATTCTCGTCAAGATTGGCATCACTGGGGTCATCTGCATGGTGATCTACTACATCTTCAAATATCGCCTGGAAAAGGATGATGATCTATTTCTATAGATTAAAGGACATTTGCATGAATTGGACGATTGAAACGGAAGACTTGGGCAAGCGTTACGGTGACCTTGCCGCGGTGGATGGTCTTTCCCTGCGGGTTGCAAGAGGCGAGATCTATGTCTTCCTGGGTCTGAACGGAGCCGGAAAGACGACGACCATCCGCATGCTGCTGGGGATGATCAAACCCTCGCACGGAAGTGCCACCGTGCTGGGGAAGCGCGTCCGGATGGGCAGCCGGGAACCATGGGATGAGGTCGGATACCTGGTCGAGATGCCACACGCCTACCCTGAACTGACCGTCACCGAGAACCTGGAAGTTGCCCGGCGGCTCCATCCGGGAACGGAAAGGAAGGCCATTAGCCAGGCCATCGAGCGCCTGGGTCTGACTGCCTGCGCTCACCGGCGGGCGGGCGTGCTCTCCCAGGGAAACACACAGCGACTCGGGCTGGCCAAGGCCCTGCTGCACAATCCCAAATTGATCCTTCTGGACGAACCCGCCAACGGCCTGGATCCGGCCGGGATCGTCGAGATTCGCGAACTGCTGCTCGAGCTGACCCGCCAGGAGGGCGTGACGGTCTTCATGTCCAGCCATATCCTAGCCGAAGTCGCGCGCCTGGCGGACCGGATTGGGATCATCCATGAAGGCCGGCTGCTCCAGGAGATGGACATGGCCGATCTCGAACACAACCGGCGCAGGCGCCTGCTGGTTCAGGCACGTGATATCGGCGCCGCTCAGCGAGCCTTATCTGGCAGCGGGTACACGGGCAAAATACTGCCGGGTGGGATGCTGGAGCTCAATCAGGAACATGCCATCGAACATCCAGACGACATTGCCAGCCTGCTGGTGCAGGGCGGAAGCCCACCGACTCATTTACGGGTGGAGGAAGAGGAACTGGAACTGTATTTCCTGCGATTGGTCGGTGTAAAAGGAGGTGATGAATGAATATCCTTGCAGATATGATCTGGGTGGAGTTGCGTAAAGTCCTGCGCTCGCGCGTCCCCATGTTTACCGCCCTGGGTTTCCTGGTTATGCCGATGATCGCTGCCCTGCTGATCTTTATCTACAAAGACCCCGAGCTGGCCCGTAAAATCGGACTGCTGGGCGCCAAAGCCAACCTGATCGTCAAGAGTGCGGATTGGCCGGGTTACCTGACCATGCTGACCGAGTTCACTGCCATGGCTGGCTTTTTCTTCTTCTGTCTGGCAATCAGTTGGGACTTCGGACGTGAATTCACGGACGGTACACTGAAAGACCTGCTGGCCGTACCAGTGGAGAGGTTCGAAATCCTGCTGGCCAAGTTCATCGTCGTGGCGCTTTGGTGCCTGGTTTTGATCTTGGAAACCTACGTCACTGGCATGCTGTTGGGGGCAGCCATCCGTCTGCCTGGCGGCTCGGTGGAGGTCTTCGGCCAAGGCGCCGGCATGCTGGCGGTGGCGAGCCTGATGGCACTGGCGCTGGTCACTCCGTTCGCCTTCTTTGCCAGCCTTGGGCGCGGCTATTTGCTGCCGATCGGGATTGCTGTCCTAACCGCCATCCTGGGCAATCTGGCTGCCACCCTGGGCTGGGGGGAATATTTCCCCTGGTCGGTCCCGGGACTGATTGTACAGGGCGGCCCGCTCCCGCCCATCAGCATCATGCTAGTCGTCCTGACCGGCGCTGCGGGAGTAGCCGGTACCTATCTGTGGTGGAAGTACGCTGACCAGAACCGATAAACATGCACGATGGCTGTTCAAGGGTTGATTTTCCCTATTGACTTTGGTTCCAGGTGGCATAAAATGATATTTAACTATTTAATTATCTCGTCCGGCGAGGCGTCTGTATGAGACGGAAGTGAAATATGTCAAGTTCGACCAAAGCTCCACCTTCCAGACTGGACCGCTCGGGGATTAATCGCATTATTACTGTGCTCGGGATGCTCATAATCTATGGTGTGCTCTTGTTCAGCCTTGCTGGTCACCTGGACTGGTGGGAGGCTTGGGCCTTCTTGGCCATTTACTTGGCCGGGGTCCTGACCAATGGCCTGTGGAGCTTTCGCCATAACCCGGATGTGATCAACGAGCGCGGCCGTATCGGAAAGAATGTCAAAGGCTGGGACAAGGTCATTGGAGTGTTCTACTTGATTTTCCTGGTGGCAACTTATGTCCTCGCAGGTTTGGACGAGCGGTTCAACTGGTCTGCAGTGCCGCTTTGGGTCAAGGTACTGGGTGGTTTCGCCTTCGTGATGTCCCTGGGTGTCACTTTCTGGACCTGGACTGCCAACACATTCCTCTCCACCTTCGTGCGCATCCAGGAGGAACGCGGCCACACTACGGTCACTGGCGGTCCGTATCGCTTCGTCCGTCATCCCATGTACGTGGGCGTCCTGCTCATGTCCCTGGGCGTACCCCTGCTGTTGGGTTCCTGGTGGACACTCATCCCCGGCGTGCTTACCATACTCGTTATAATCTTCCGAACAGGATTGGAAGATAATGCCCTGCAGGCCGAGCTGTCAGGTTACGTGGAATACACCAATAAAGTGCGCTACCGCTTGATTCCGGGGATTTGGTGAAAAAATTTTTTTGTTACATTATATAAAAGCGCAAGGAAAAAAGTTCCCGGCAGCTTTGTAGGTGCCGGTATTTTAGCATTTGAACGATCGGATTTCGATTGCCGGATCGTTGGAGTCGGGCAACGCGGTTATTTATAGTGTCGGGCAATTTCGGAAGCGTATTGCATGCCAACCGTTTCCCGATTGGCCTCCAGCCAGTTGGAAAAACTGGTCCACCCAAGAGGCGGATCAGACGAAACGAGCGAGCCAGCCATCAGACCTTCCACTTCTTCTTTCGTGATCAGAACATCCCCGATGAACAGGCTGATAAGATGGGCCGCCTGCAATGTCAATGAGGCCGGAAAGTGCAAGATAGGGCGTGGATGGCCAATCTTGCTTCCAATCAAACCGACCATTGCATCGAAAGAATAGGTCTCCGGACCGGTTACATCGAAAACGGTATTCTCATGGCTGTAGATTGACTGGCAGGCGATCTGTGCCAGATCATCCACATAGATTGGCTGGAGCTTATATTGTCCGTCTCCGAGTTGGGCGAAAAAGGGGAAGTGCCGCAAGATCCAGGCGATATTGTTGATCAGGATATCCTCTTTCCCGAAAATCAAAGTGGGTCGCAGGATGCCGTAACCCAGCCCGGAATTGACAACAGATTGTTCGTTGGCAGCTTTGCCGCTGAAATATGGCAATTGCGAATCGGCTGAGGGGTTTGTGACACTGATATGGACGATGCGGCGAACTCCTGCAGCCTGTGCCGCCCGAACCAAGATACTTGTATTTTCCACCGCGCCCGCCTGTGTGACCGTCCCCCGATCGAAGCGGACCCAATAGGTGTTTACCAGCACATCGGCTCCAGCCAAGTGGTCGGTCAGACTGCGCTCCTGACCAAAATCCAGTGGAAAAACTTTGACCCTTCCTCCGAACGGATCAGGGCGCTCCGGGTGACTCGTCAGGGTAGTTACTTCTTCTCCTATGTCAAGCAGATGGTGGGCAATATATTTACCTGTGTAGGAAAACGCACCAGTAATAACGATTTTCATGGAAAAAACCTTCCTGATTTTACAAAGGGCTCTCTGCTTCCAGGTTACTTCAAGATCTTCAAAACAGTTTGGATGGTATTAAGCCCCAGCCTATCTACACGGGCAACGGCATTAACCAGTTAACCGAGAGCACTGAAAAAGCCCTTTAATGCCTGCAGCCGTTCCACCAAAAAAGCCCGCTGCGGGTCGGGTTCGTTCCCTGTCTTTCAGACTACAATACTCACCAATTTCTTCTGAACCACGATCACCTTCTTCGGCGTTTTGCCCTGCAGATGCTTAAGGACGGTCCCACTGGCCAGTACAGCCGATTTGATCTCTTCTTCACTGGCATTGGCCGGGAAAACCAGGCGGTCACGCAGCTTGCCGTTGACTTGCACCGGTATGGTAATTTCATCTTCCCGGGTGGCAGCCTCGTCCATTTTGGGCCAGGGCTGGGTGTGGATGGAATAAGGTTTGCCAAGAATCTCCCACAATTCCTCGGCAATGTGCGGGCAGACCGGCGCCAGCATGCGCAGGTAGATGTCAACCGCCTCGGTCCACTCTGCACTACCGACTGCACCGGTTTCCTTCGCCGAGTACATTGCATTCAGAAGTTCCATCAGCCCGGAAACGATCGTATTGAACTCGAATTGTCCGAAGTCATGTGTCACCTGCCTGAGGGTCTGGTGGACCTTGCGTCTTAAGATCTTAAGGGTTTCCGGAGACGCGGAAGGTTTCCCGCCCGGCTTTGTGAGCAGCGCCCAGACACGTTTCAGCCAGCGGAACGTTCCCTCTATACCGGTCCGGTTCCAGGGGGCGCCCATGTCCCACTTGGCAAAGAAGATCAGGTAGGAACGAACTGCGTCCGCACCGTAACGCTGGACCAGGTCATCCGGGGCGGTTACATTGCCGCGGCTCTTGGACATTTTTTCGTGGTCTGCGCCCAGTACCATGCCCTGGTTGCGCAGTTGGATCATCGGCTCGGGACCTTCGGTGATCTGCATGTCGCGCAGGGCCTTGTGGAAAAAGCGCGTGTACATCAGGTGCATGGTGGCATGCTCAATTCCGCCGGTATAGGTGTCCACTGGCATCCAGTAGTTGTACTCGGCCTCGTCGAACGGACCCTTATCGTACCTGGGAGACAGGTAACGCAGGTGATACCACGACGAACACATGAACGTATCCATTGTGTCTGTCTCGCGCACGGCCGGTTCGCCGCAAACCGGACATTTGGTCAATTTCCAGGTAGGATGCAGCTTCAGCGGGCTTTCGCCGGTGGGTTTCCACTCCACGTCGTCAGGCAACAGGACGGGTAGTTCGTCGTCCGGAACGGGATTCCAGCCATCCTTCTGGCAATAGACCATTGGAATGGGGGCGCCCCAATAACGCTGCCGGGAGATCAGCCAATCGCGCAGTTTATAAGTGACGGCTTCCCTGCCAATGCCCTGCTGCGTCAGCCAGTCAATCACCGCGGTGATACCCGGATTTTTGCGGCCTTTTTCATCATTGACGGCCGTGCCATTGAACCTGGCTGAGTTGATCATATGTCCCCCGCCGACGTAGGCAGCTTCCATTTTTTTGCCGTCCAGTTGAGGAAGCCCTTCCGGCTGGATGACCGGGATGACCTTCAGCCCATACTTGCGCGCAAAAGCAAAGTCACGCTCGTCGTGCGCCGGAACAGCCATGATGGCGCCTGTCCCGTAGGTCATCAGGACATAATCTGCAATCCAAATGGGGATTTTCGCCTGATTGACCGGGTTCAGGGCATACGCGCCGGTAAAGATACCGGTTTTTTCCTTGTCAGCCGCCTCACGCTCAATATCCGATTGCCTGGCAGCCTGTTTTTTATAGGCTTCAACTTCCTCCCGGTGATCAGGCGTGGTGAGTTTCTCCACCAGCGGGTGCTCTGGCGAGAGCACCATGAAGGTGGCACCCCACAGCGTGTCGGGACGCGTGGTAAAGACTTCCAAGGGATCACCCTCACCCCCAGCCCCTCTCCCATCGGGAGAGGGGAGCTTGGTCTTGAAGACCACTGAGGCGCCTTCGGAACGGCCGATCCAGTTGGTCTGTAAGGTGCGGACGCGCTCGGGCCAATCCAGGCCGTCGTAATTCAACAGCTCATCGGCGTATCTGGTGATGCGGAAGAACCACTGTTCCAGGTCTTTCTTGATCACCGGCGTTCCGCAGCGTTCACAGTGACGGTCATCACCCCAGACCTGCTCGCGTGCCAGGGTGGTATTGTCGTGCGGGCAGAAATCCACCGGCGACATCTTCCGGTAGGCCAGGCCGTGTTTGTACAACTGAATAAAAAACCACTGGGTCCATTTGTAGTATTGTGGGTCGGCCGAAACGATCTCGCGCCGCCAATCGAACATGGCGCCCATCGAACGCATTTGCCGACGCATTTTCTCGACATTCTTAAACGTCCATTTCTTTGGGTGAATACCGCGCTTGATGGCGGCATTTTCAGCCGGGAGGCCGAAGGCATCGAACCCCATCGGGAAGAGCACGTTATAGCCGTTCATGCGCATGAAGCGGGCACGTGCGTCGGCAGGCGTCATGGCATACCAGTGACCGATGTGCAGGTCACCGGAGGGATACGGCAGCATGGTCAAAGCGTAGTGTTTGGGTTTTTGAGGATCAATATCAGAATGGTAGAGGCCATCGGCTTCCCATTTAGCCTGCCATTTCGGTTCAATTTGGGTTGGAATATAGTCGCTCATTCTTTATCCTGTCTAAATAAAAATCCCTTCATCCGGTCAGGGACGAAGGGTCAACTCCGTGGTACCACCCTGGTTACGCCTACTTGCAGGCATCACTCAGTTTGCTGTAACGGGCATTCCCGGCGCTGACTAATGAATTCATCATCGCAGTCTCTCTTTCGAGGGCAGGCGAGTTCAGCCTCTCGCACCTTTGAGGGTGTGAGGCGCACCCGTTTGCACCATGAAGGGCTTCCACCTCACTCTCCCTTCTCGCTGACGGGTTGACCTACTACTCCTGACACGACTTTAGTACAGACCTGATTATAGCATATGAGCGACTAGTCAAACTAATCGCTCATCACAGGTGGACCCAGAGAGATTCGAACTCTCGACCTTCTCAATGCCATTGAGACGCGCTCCCAACTGCGCTATGGGCCCATTTTCGAATATAGATTGCCGATTGAGGATTGTAGATTGTCTCGGATGCCAATCAGCAATCTCAAATCGGCAATCAACCATCCTGGTGGACCTGGAGAGATTCGAACTCTCGGCCTCCTCAGTGCGATTGAGGCGCGCTCCCAACTGCGCTACAGGCCCGTTTGTGGGCGTGGGGTATTCTACCTGAGGCAGGGGTGAATGTCAAGGAAACCTGCAGCCTACGAATTGATGCCATTTTAACTCCCGGGATTCAGCAAGTCGTTGTAAAATCAACGCCGAGGTTCATTCATGAAACCGTTCCAACTCATCTTGAACTATGCCCGCAGATACACTGTTTCGCTGGTGATTACGGCACTCAGCATGCTCGCCCTAGTGGGAATCCAACTGCTGATCCCTTGGATCATCAAGCTATTGATTGCGCGCATCACCGACCCGGGCACCACATTGGCGAACATGAATTACGTCACCATCCTGACATTGATAGTGCTGGCTGGTTACCTGGTGCGCGCCGGTTTGACTTTCGTCCGCTCTTATCTGGCCCACGTGGCCGGCTGGGGCGTGGTGGCGGATGTACGCGAATACATCTACGAACACATGCAACGCCTGTCGCTACGTTTCTACGAGGATAAACAAGTCGGAAACCTGATGTCCAACGTGGTCAACGATACCGACCTGTTCGAACAGCTCATCGCCCATGCCATCCCGGACGTGGTCGTTAACCTGGTCACCCTGGTCGGTGTGTCGGTGGTACTGTTCAGTCTGAATTGGAAGTTGACCCTGTTCAGCTTGATCCCGATCCCGCTGGTGTTTCTGTCGCTGCGCGTCTATGCAAAATACGTCCGCCCGGCTTTCCGCAACCGCCAGAAAGTGTTGGGTGATTTAAACGCCCTTTTGAACGACAACCTGTCCGGCATCCGTGAGATCAAAGCCTTCACGCGTGAAGCAGAGGAGGCCAAACGCGTTCACGCTGGAATCGAAAACTACCGCAAATCCCAATTGAGTGCCCTGAAATTGATGGCCACTTTCCAGCCGTTCGTGGAGTTCACTTCATCGCTCGGGACACTGATCGTCATCTACTTTGGCGGGCGACTTGCGCTGACTGGGTCCCTGCCTGTGGCTGACCTGGTGGCATTCTTCCTCTACCTGCAGAGTTTCTACGCCCCGGTCCAAAACTTGAGTGCCGCTTGGGAGGCCATTCAATCCTCACTGGCGGGCGCAGACCGGGTGGCAGGTCTGATTGCAGAGCCGCATGAACCACAGAACATCCGCGGCGCTGCGCCGGTGACAGGGCATGTTAGCGGCGAGTTTGTTTTCA
>CAWDYX010000014.1:0-80088 GCA_963806575.1 uncultured Chloroflexia bacterium
GCACCCGAAAGGTTTCAGCTTTTACTCCTTGAAGGATGCCCCTAAAGATGGTATCTTAGCTCTGTTGGATGATGGATACCCATATTAATATCTTTTGGGTTTGGATAGGATGGGAATGAATTTCGCCAGATCAAGTTTGTAATTCAACTTGAAGGAGGAACTAATGGATACCCCGAGCCTGTTAGATGCTATCCGCATTGCAAAGGAAAATGAAAGAATATCAGTAGAAAGTTATGCCAACGCGGCCAAAAAAATTGACACATTGGGCAGGGTGATATTCGAACAATTGAGTGAATTTGAGAAATTCCATTACGCTAAGCTGACTGAACTGGAGAAATCTCTTGAGAAAACAGGCGATTTTATTAACTATAAAGGGAAGGCGTTTATCCTCCCTCCAAAACTCGCAGTGAAGTTTGCTGAACAGCCTGAGCATAAAAGCATGCTGGACATTATCGATGAAGCGATGAAATTCGAGAAAAAGACCGAGAAAGCCTATGCCGACCTGGCTGGGCAGCTTACCGACCCAAAGGGCCGTAAAATGTTCATCAGGCTTTCGAAAGAAGAGCATAACCATTATGAAATTCTCGGTAGAGCATTTTGGGATGTTAACCAAACGGGGGTCTGGAAGTTGCCACGCCCATGATTTAGATGAGCAAATTATTCCGCAGACGCCTCGTTTGCCCCGCCTGCCGCCCTGTCCCACCTGAGCCAACAGATGAATAGATAACCGAGGCAAATTCAACCGAATATGAAGTATGAAAAAAAACGAGCACTCATGTGAGTGCTCGTTTTTTTTGCTAATATCTCTCGTCATACTAGAACTAACAATTTATTGAAACCTGATAAAGGGGTTTCTTTTTTTCCAAAACCTTATCAAACGATATTGTTTTAACCTTATTGAAAACATCATCTTCTAAATCAAAAGGCTCTTGAACAGTTGTCAAGATGACATGAGTTGGTCGTGGAACGCTTAAATTATCTTTGAGCAAACTATATATATATTCCACACGGGCATCCTTAAGATTAGCCCTAGCCTCTTGTTCAGAAGATCCTTCAGCCATACAACCATAGAGTTCAGGCGTACGAGCCATAAAAGAAGATTTTCCATCTATATCTTCTTTACTCACGACAACAACATAACTATCGGCGGCCAGTTCTTCTGCCTTCTGCAAAAGATCTGCATTCATTTTATTTTTCTTCCTTTCCCTCTCTCGAGAGAGATTTCTCAATCATATCAACAGCATGACGAACATAATCAGGATGTAAACCGCTGCTACTTCGAGTTAATGAAGCTCTTAAATCAGGAAAACTTGGGTGTTTAACTATATCATGTTTTGCGCCAAATTCTATTAGAAAACCATAATAAATATATAACTTGTCTAATTCACTACGACGCCACCCATATGGGGATGATTTCGCTCGTTGCATTAGAGCCCGCCCTTTATGTTTCCCCATTTATTATTTCTCTTGTTTTTCTTCTTTTTGTTGAGGTACCAATGGCAAAACATCTAGAGCAAGGTCACCTTTTAAATCTTTATCAACGTGGATGGAGAATTGATATCTACCAGGACTTGGAAACACTATATCATTGATTTGCAATAAAAAATTCATTTCAGGTCGTTGACCACCCTGGGGCATAGGTATTTTCATAGGCTGTTCATGTTTCATAATTTCACGACCATCAGGGTTGTGAAGCTTAATTACTAGAGTTCTTTCATCCCCATATTCTCCGATATCTGCACCAAATTTGAGGACTAAAAACATCGAAGGGTGACGGGCAGGAAAATTTGTGGCATAAATAGCTCTAAATATCCCCATCACGTTTATCTTTGCCCCTTGTGCAACATTAGCATAATCAGCGGCCAACACAGTTAACAATTCCATGTTTTCCTCCTGCCTTATTATACTTTCTTAATGGAAATAATGAGGTAATTATTACTCTTCAAAAACATTAGAATTGTAGCCGAATTGGATTTGAGCCTGAATACGTTTGGTCGCAGGTCCGGCTCCTATCCGGCCCACGTTTCATTTGCATTTGATATCAATTAGGAAATAAAAATGATTGGTCGCATGTTTGTGCTAAATAGGCTTATCGAAAGATAAATCGAGCTATAATTATTTTAGTCGATTATTAATCTATTGCCGTATAAAATCCTAAACGATTAAGGACGTTATTCAGACCGCCTATAAGCTATTTTATGCGATCTGCATATAGGCGAGTGGTTAAGCAGCAGCCAAGGACCGGTTTATATGCGACGTCTCCTACCCACCCTTCTCATCCTCCTTGCAGCTTGTCGCGCGCAAGTTTCCACTAACACACCCTCCAGCACTTTTCGCGTTTGAATGCCCGGTCACTCCCTATGCAGCGGGGTCGCCTCCAGACGCCAATACAGCGTCGTTCACTTCAGATTGGTACGGCAACGAGAACCTGTGGGCCGGCCTCGACCGCGCCTACGAAGGCAAGTGGTTTGCGGGTCCAGCGGGAGTCAAGGTTCTCTGGTACCGCTCTATCTCCGGGACACTGACTATCGCGGGGGACCGTCTCGATCAGGCAGCCCCTCCGCTTGCGGCCCACGTACCGGAGGGCTACGGCGCGCAAGGCCCGCAGTCGACTTCGATCGCCTTTCCTACAGAAGGTTGTTGGAGGATTGTTGGCCAAGTGGGTGGCCACAATCTTGAATTCGTCGTGCAGGTTCACCCACAATCGGAGAACCCGGTCAAGTAGCCGTGCCCCTGTTTCGAATCTGCTGGCTGCTACACATTGCTATCCAAATAAAGGCAAAGTTGTAGCCGACCTGGAATTGAGCCCGAATACGTTTGGTCGCAGGTCCGAATCCTGCCGGGCTCAGATGCGTGCACAAACCCCCGGATCCTCCCTTTCTCCTTTTGAGGTTATCCAGAAAATACTCAAGGAAAACAGGCAGGTTGAGGAAAAACTTGCATGTCTCACAATAAAATGAATGGGATAAAGAGATTTATGAAAAAACTAGAATTTCCAACGTTATTTCAACGTCTCGTAAACATGCCCTTCCTTATGTGGGTGGCTGTGGGATTTTTCATTTCCTATCTCTTTTTTTTCATACAACCGATATTCCTGTCCTCAAATATTATGCAATTCCCGAAATATATCAAAACCATGACCCCGATAGGCGCTGATCTGCAGGAAAACTTAGGCTTTAGCACAGCCTGGTTTGTAAAACGAGGTTCTCCCTACACCGGGACCAACATATATCCTCCCCTTGAGAGTGTGTTTTTCGTTCCATTACTCTATGTCAAGTTCTCTGTGGCCTATAAGATAATCCTTTTCCTTAATCTATTCAGCTATACATTGCTGACGCTTGCACTGCCGCTACTAATTATCAAAGCGAGGCGGGTAACCTCTTTAATTGTCCTGGTTTTCATAACCGGCTTATCATCTTATGGCCTTCAGTTTGAACTCGAACGGGGGCAGTTCAATCTTATTGCCATTCTTTTTTGTTTTTTCGCCATCTGGATATACCATTACCATAACAGGTATCGTCTGATATCCTATATTTTATTCATCCTTTCGGTACAGATGAAAATTTACCCATTCATTTTCATCGTCATGCTTGTGAGTGACTGGCACGATTGGAAGAACAACCTTATTAGGTTCCTGGTCTTAACAACGCTGAATTTTGGGCTATTCTTTATTCTTGGCCTGCGCGTTTTCTTGGATTTTGTGAACGCAATAACAGTTAAAATCACCTATCTAGGAACCTCGGTCAGTAATCACTCCATTCGCTCCTTTATCAACGTGGTATCCAATTATGCTTCGGACCATGGTTGGGGTTGGTTCCAACAATATTCAGGAGCATTACAAATAATATTACTGGCAATGGTTGCCGGATGTTTATTTCTGATCATCCTGCATGCGAACCACCAGAAACAAACCGGCCTGAACCCATATTTACTGCTTTCCTGTACCATTGGAGCTTCTCTGATCCCTTCGTTAAGTTACGATTATAAATTATCCATCCTGGCTGGCCCTGTTGCAATCGTATTATCTGAAATTTCTTCATATACCGAAAGAACCAGGCATGCACTTCGATTTGTTTTCTTTAACCTGCTGGTGTTTATTTTTTCTACTGTCTACGCCTCAACCTTATTTTCATTCACCAATAAACCACTATCGTTACAAAATAATTGTCCTGCATTATTGATAATGCTATTTGCCACCACATTTCTTTTCTTCTTCCTTACTCCGGGTTCCAAAGTAAAGAACGGTCGTACCGGAGAATAAGTGAAGCCATAGTCACTGGTTTATTTTTTCCCCCATCTTCCCTCGCCTCCCGCTTCCGCCCTACCAATCGCTTCCAAAAAGCCCCCCGCCTGCCTGTCCTGCGTTCTTTCAGGGCACCCCACAGGGGCGTAGGGGACCGAGACTTCGGAAGTCTTCGTCTACTGGGGGACAATCTGCAGAAGTTCCTACACACTCTACACACCTACACGCCTCACACACATACACGTTACACAGGTAGTGTACCTTTTGTACCCTGTGTACCCTGTGTACCTTGCGTAGGTACATAGTAATAAGTGGCGCCTTCTATATCCTCCTTCCTGATCTTTCCTCTTACCCATAATGAAGTACATCGCCGGGAGGTATTGCCGCGGTCCTTATGGATCTCCCTGGCAATGCTGGAGACTTTCGCCTTCCCCAGGTCCTTCAAAGCCAGCAGGATTTCCTCTTCTTCTTCAGATATCCTCACCTCCCCGGTCTCCCCCAGCGACTGCCAGGCGCAGGTGAGCGGGTCGAACTGCAGCGCCAGGTCGATGTCGTCCAGGTCACGCCCACGCCCTTTCAGGGTGGCGCCTTTGCGGCCCTGCTCGGTGTAGAGCGCCAGCACGCAGTCGGCCGAGGCGGTCAGGCCGGTGCTGCCGAGCACGTCGTCCACCGGGTCAGGGTCGAAACCGCCCGAGCTCTTGCGGGTGTGCAGGATGGCCACAATGGCGAGATGGTTCTGCTGCGCCATCTGCTGCAGCCGGCTGAGGACGTCATCGAAGAGCGCCCCGTCCTTGTTGAAATCCCGGCCGGGCAGGGCCCGCCGGATGGTGTCGATCACGATCATCTGGTACCCGCCGTGCCGGGCGGCCTGCTCGAGCGCGGCCAGCCCGCCCAGGTGCAGCGGCTGGATGGACAGCTCGTATTCGATCAGCGCAAAACCGGGGATGCCCAGCCGGGCGGTGCGGTCCTTCAGGCGCTTCGGGCGGTCTTCCAGGGCGTAATACAGCACCTTGCCCAAACGCAGGTCGCGCTCGAGGAATTTCCCGCCGACCGCCAGGGAACAGCCCGCCTGCAGCATCAGCCAGGACTTGCCGCGCTTGGGGCGGCCGCCCAGGATGGTCAGACCGTTCGGGATCAGCCCGGGGATGGGGCCTTCCGGTTCGGGGAACTCGGCCGCGGCCAGCTCCTCCTGCGTCCAGCGCGTCTTGAGCGGCGCCGGTGCGCTGGGCAGGGGCAGGCTCAGGTCACAGGCCCGCCGGGCCAGCTCGCTGGCGCCTGCCAGCATGCGGCGGCGTTCGGCCATTTCGCGCACCAGCCGGGCGTTGGCTTCCACGTGCAGCAGGCTCGGGTTCAGATAGTGCACCAGGGGATGCAGGGCGGTCACTTGCTCCCAGCGCCCGGCCTTGACCAGTTCCTTCTGGAGGCTGCCCTCGTCGATGTGGTCGTCCGCCGCCCGGATGGCCTCGCAGGCTTCCCAGACCCAGCGCCAGCGCTGGATGAAGAAATCCGCCGATCTCAGCCCGCTGCACGCTCGAAGGCCAGCTCATCGTACAGCACGGCGCCGACCAGGTCGCGTTCCGCTTCCGGCGCGCTGGGCAGGCGATCCTCGGGCGCCTCTTCTGGGGCGGGGCAGGGCTGAGAGTTCATTGTGTGTCCATTCTCCTGTTTAGGATGTGGCAGTCACTTTCTTGTCGGCGACTTGTGTCCTTACAGGATGCTATGCGATCGCCGACACAGCCGATGGAGTCATGGGGGAGCATCGAGCCCTCCGGGGCTCGATGTGGCTGCTGCACTGTGGTGTAGGCACAGGTGATGCCGGCTGGACGCCGGCTCAGCCGATCCACATGGTCAGGGCTCGGGAAGGCCTTAGAAAAATGGCACGGGATGCTGATCAGCCTTCCCGTGCGTGTTACTATAGTAGAACATTTATTCTAAAAAGTCAATGGGGTACTTGGGAGGGGGTGGGGCATATGGCCAGTGTTTGACCCCCCCCCGCCACCCGCGGCCGCCTGCACCTGTGGCGCCCCGTCCCTGGCCGCCTGTGGAACCGGGACACGGGGCAGGCACAGGCGGTTGCGGCGAAGGTGTTTTTGCTGTATGATGATTTTATCCAAGCCTTGGATCGCCATTTGTTTATTACCGCCCCAAAAGGAGCTGAGCAGATGCCATCCAAACGAAAGCACTTTAACGTTGGCCGAGGTTGTTTGATCGGAGTTCTATTCCCCCTGGGCTTCATCCTGTTGGCAGCCATTATTCACGCCATCGTTTTACTCTCGCAATACGATGGCTTTTGCAACGATATATCCAGCGATATCCATACGGCCTGTTCGCTGGGCAGGTTTATTTTCGGAAACACAGTATTAACAACCGTGATCGGACTTTCCGACTTCTGGCAATATGTCCTGCCCGTTCTTTTCGCCATCATGCTGATCGGCTTCCTGCTGGGCGCGTTTACCGGAGGAAAGGTTCGCGAAGCAGCCAGGCCGGATATTGGCGAACCATCGGAAGGGCGGGATAGATGAATAAGCCCGCCTGCCTGCCTCCCTTCCCTATTGTAAGGGGGAAAAGAAGCGATAATGAAAAAGAATGGAGGTTGTAATGAACAGGAAGCAACTCGCATTAATGTTCATTTGCAGCCTGGTCGTCTGGTCAGTGGGATATGGTCTGCTGCCGCTGCTGCCGGTCTACGCCGCGCAAATGGGAGCGAACTCCGCGCTGGCAGGATACTACCTTGCCATTGCATACTTCGCCATCACCCTGGGGTCTTTGTCAGCCGGGTGGGTGTCTGACAGACTTCACCGCCGGAAACTACCGATGATCATGGCGGGCTCAATCAACATTCCGGTGACCTGGCTGATTGGCCACGTACACACCCTCTGGGCATTGGTGGCGTTCACTGCGCTGCTCTGGTTCATGGGCGGCCTGATGCTGGCATTGGTCAGCATCCTGGCGGGTTTGTCCGCCGGTGAGAACGAACGTGGAAAAATCTTCGGCATCCTCGCCCTGACAATGGGTTTGGGCGCGCTCATCGGCGGGATGGGAGTGGGTTGGCTGGTGGATCGCTGGGGTTACACCAGTATGTTCACAATCCTGGCGGTTTTCACCCTCGTATTTCCCTTGAGCGCATTGCTCCTGGAGGATAAAGATGTAAAGCAACCCAAAGTGGAAAACTTCACGGAGAAAAAACCCGCCGGGCTGGGGAAAAGCTTTTATTTGTTATTTTCAGCCGCCTTATTTTCTTCGATCACGGGGTTTTTTGTCATTTTGATCCGTTCGATCGCCATGAACACCCTGAAATTTGGACCGCTGGCAATTGCCAGCACCGGCGCCGTCGGAGGCCTATTGGATATGCCCTCCCCGCTCCTGATGGGCTGGCTTTCCGACCGGATAGGTCGGAAGGCGCTCATTATCATAGCCTATCTGGCAGGGTTGGCCGCCCTGGTCATGCTGGCGTTTTCCAAGGCACTCTGGAATTTTTGGGTGGTATTTGCGCTGGTGGGGATCTCGACGGGAAGCGCCGGCGTTGCGAACGCATGGGTCACCGACCTGGTCCCACGCGCAGCGCTTGGGAGAGGCCTGGCGGTTTACGGCGCATCCGGATGGATCGGCGGAGTGGTCGGTTTTGCGGTGGCAGGAACCCTGATACAAAATCTGGGTTTTGGATCTGCGTTCATCATCGGCGGCTGCCTGGCGCTGGCTGCCGTGGGAATACTCATCCCGATCCGGAGCGGGTCAAGGGAGACCCGGCAGCCTGCCGTTTAAGTCGATGCGACTGTGCGAATAGAGAGCCATCCTGCCAGCCAGCCTGCTATCGTTTGGAAACAGCAAATCCCTTCAGCAGGCGGGGTGCTGGTGCACCTGTACCTGCCCCTGCCGTCTCGCACCGGCGTGCACGCCGGTGTTCGCCTGTCCTGGCGGTCAGGCCAGGGCGGGACGAACGGGTCACCGTCCTGGGCCAGCGACGGGGCCGCACTGCCTGCAGTATGGCGAAGGCGGCACTAGTGGCGCAGGCAGGCAGGCGGGAATGATATCTGGGCGGCCAGATGAGGAGACTATCTCGTGGAGGTTGTGGTAAGGTTTGGATTATAATGATTCTTAGAAGAAAACAGCGCAAATGTAACCTTTGCCGGTTTCCTTTAAAGGGAGGCTCAAAATGGTACGAATAAAAAAGGCCGGGAAAAATCCGGGCCAACCAACCAGGCGCGTAGATGAAGGGCTGAGAGATTCCGAAACACGCTACCGGCGCCTTTTTGAAACAACCCAGGATGGGATACTCATCCTGGACGGCAACACGGGGGAAATAACCGACGTCAACCCGTTTCTGTTGAAAATGTTGGGCTACTCCCACGAAGAACTTCTGGGTAAGAAACTCTGGGAAATTGGCTCTTTTAGCGATATCAAAGCAAGCCAGTTTGCCTTTGATGAATTACAGAAGAAGAAATACATCCGCTACGAAGATTTGCCGCTTAGAACCAGGAACGGGCGGCGCAGGGAGGTTCTGGGGGAAATGGAAAAAGGCAGCTTATTTACCGTCTGTTTGCCCAGCAATTCGCCTCCGAATAAAAGAGAAAGCTCATGAACTCCAAAAAGAAACCCGTTGTTAAATCATTGAGCACCAAGCCGAAAAAACGCATTGTGCGGGATGCCAGCCCAGCACCCGATCTTCCCTTGGACGGAACCCAGCGCAAGCTGGCCGAGAGTGCTTTGCAGGACGACAGGGAGGGTATGGAGAAGGTGATCGAGAAAGCCAAGATCAATGAAGAAAAACTGGTGGCAGAGTTGGTAATAGCCAACAAGGAACTTAATTTTCAAAACAAGGAGAAAGAAAAACGGGCGGCAGAGTTGGTCATTGCCAACAAGGAACTTACCTTTCAAAACCAAGAGAAAGAAAAACGGGCGGCAGAGTTGGTCATTGCCAACAAGGAACTTGCCTTTCAAAACAAGGAGAAAGAAAAACGGGCGGCAGAGTTGGTCATTGCCAACAAGGAACTTATCCTCAAGATCGTTGAGCGCAAGCAGGTGGAAGAGGCGTTACTCGGAAGTGAAGCGAGGTATCGTCACCTGCTGGACGCCATGCTTGAGGGATGCCAGATCATCGGTTTTGACTGGCGCTATCTTTATGTTAACGATGCGGTTGCCCAGCATGGCCACCAGGCAAAGGAAATCTTGCTGGGCCACACCATGATGGAAATCTACCCTGGCATAGAAAACACGGAATTATTTGCTGCCCTGCAGCGCTGCATGAAAGAGCGCACGCCTCAGCAAATGGAAAATGAATTTGTCTATCCTGATGGAATGAAAGGGTGGTTCGAACTTAGCATTCAGCCTGTTCCGGAGGGAATTTTCATTCTCTCTATTGACATCACCGAGCGCAAGCGGGTGGATCAGCAGCTGAAAGAACGTGAAGCGTTGTTGAACGAAGTAGGGGTCATAGCCAAGTTAGGCGGATGGGAAATGGATATCACAACGGGCAAGGCAACGTGGTCTAAAGGGACGTACGATATCGTTGAGATAGACTACAACAAGCCTGTACCGGGACTACATGAGCATGTCGGATACTACCTTCCGGAATATCGTGAGATGATCGAAAGTAAAATGAATGCGCTTATAGAGACAAAACAACCCATGAAGTTTGAGGCGGTGCTGAAGACCGCAAAGGGAAATATAAAATGGTGCCAGGCTCTCGGGGAGGCTGTGGTAGAGGATGGGAAGTTGATTAAATTACGAGGGACTTTCCAGGACATCACTGAGCGCAAGCGGGCGGAGGAGACAATCCAAAACCTGGCGCGCTTCCCGTCCGAAAATCCCAACCCTGTGTTGCGCATTGCCCGGGACGGCATCCTACTTTATCGTAACCCGGCAGCTCTCACGTTGCTGAAAAAGTGGAAACTGAGGGTGGGCAAACCTGCTCCTGAAGTGTTGAAGACCCTGACCAACGAAGCCCTTGAAACTGAAACAACGAAAACGGTTGATATTCCCTGCGGGGATCGTATCTTCTCGATTGCCATCGCGCCTGCGCCGGAGGGTGAGTACATTAACCTGTACGCTCGCGATGTTACCGAGCGCACACAAATGGAGGAAGTGCTTGCTTCATCTGAGCAGTTTCTCAGTAACGTTATCGAACAGAGCCCGGGAAGCCTGTGGATTTCTGATAGCGAAGGGACAATGATAAAGATGAACCAGGCGTGTAGTGAATTGTTCGGGGTAACAGACGAAGAAGCTGTGGGGAAATACAATCTTCTAAAAGACAACCTAATCGAGGCACAAGGTTTCATGCACTCTTGTCAGAGACGTGTTCGAAAAGGGAGAAATCGCTCGATTTACAATCGATTACGACGTTCCAAGAGTTGAACATATTGAAGTAAAGGAAGGTACGCACAGAATTCTTGATGTAGTTATTTCGCCAATCAAGGACATGCATGGCAAATTAACAAACGCGCTGGTCCAACACAAGGACATCACCGAGCGCAAACAGGCGGAGGATGAAATCCTCCGGCTGAACACCGAGCTTGAACAGCGCGTGGCTGACCGCACGGCGCAACTCCAAACCGCGAACAGGCAGCTTGAAAGCGAACTCACCGAACGTAAAAGCGCCCAAGAGGCACTGCGGGAGAGCGAAGAACGGTTTCGTAGTCTATCTGGAGCAGCCTTTGAAGCCATCAGCATTCACGATGGAGGCGTTCTCCTTGACGCAAACGAGCAATACTCCGCCATGTTCGGGTACAAGCCGGAGGAATTGCTGGGAAAACAGGTAATGACATTGACCATAGCACCGGAGGCCATGGAGACTGTAAAGAAAGAGATTGCCACAGGCGGCGTGGGACCTTATGAGTCAACCGGGCTGAGGAAAGACGGGACCAGGCTCCCGATGGAAATTCGTGTCAGGGAGATGGAATACAAAGAACGTAAGGTTAGGGTGGCAGCTATTATGGACATCACCGACCGTAAGCGGGCAGAGCAGGCTCTGCAGCAGCGCACCGCCCAACTGGAGGCCGCCAACCAGGAACTGGAAGCCTTCGCCTATTCCGTCTCGCACGACCTGCGCGCCCCGCTGCGCGCCATGGACGGCTTCAGCGCTGCCCTGCTGCCGGTTATCCCGACCAGCTGGACGAGCAGGGCCGCCACTACCTCGATCGTATCCGCGACGCCTCGCAGCGCATGGGGCAGTTGATCGAAGACCTGCTCAATCTTTCGCGCATCACCCGCAGCGACGCTCACCCGCCAGCCGGTGGACCTCAGCGCCCTGGCGCAGGAGGTCGCCGCCGAACTGCAAACGCGAGACCCGCAGCGCCAGGTCGAATTCGTCATCGCCGAAAAGATGATCGCTCGAGGCTGACGCGCACCTGCTGCGCATCGTCCTGCAAAACCTGCTGGACAACGCCTGGAAGTTCACCGGCCCGCGCCCCAGGCGCGTCATTGAGATCGGGTGGGCATCAATCAAAAGTTCTGAACCATCGCATGCTACAGGATGCATCTATTTCGTCCGCGACAACGGCGTGGGGTTCGACATGGCCTACGCCGACAAACTCTTCGTCCCGTTCCAGCGCTTGCACAGCCTGCACGAGTTCCCCGGCACGGGCATCGGCCTGGCCACCGTGCAGCGCATCGTCCACCGCCACGGCGGGCGCGTCTGGGCCGAGGCGCAGTTGGACCAGGGCGCAACGTTCTATTTCACACTTGGAGGACGCATAATGGATAATCATATCATCCTGCTGGTCGAAGACAATCCCGACGACGAGGAATTGACCCTGCTCGCCTTCAAGGAGGGCAACATCCTGAACGATATCGTCGTCGCCCGCGACGGCGTGGAGGCACTGGACTATCTCTTCGGCACCGGCAAGTACGCCGGCCGCGATCTCTCCCGCCTTCCCCAACTCGTCCTGCTCGACTTGAAACTGCCCAAACTGGGCGGGCTGGAGGTACTGGAGCGTCTGCGCGCCGACCCGCGCACCCAGTTGGTCCCGGTAGTGATCCTGACCTCCTCCAGCGAAGAGGAGGATATCATCGCCAGTTACCGGCTGGGCGCCAACAGTTACGTGCGCAAACCGGTCGATTTCCATCACTTTGCCGACGCGGTGCGACAGGTGGGCCTGTACTGGCTGCTGCTCAATGAAGCCCCGCCGCCAAAACCATAGGTTATATCGCCAATTCGTCCTGGTATTGGTTCGAGGAGTTTATTTCATGCCAGTACCGTTGCGTGTTTTGATTGTCGAAGACTCGCCTGATGACGCAGAGCTGATGGTTCTGCATCTCACCAGCGAGGAGTTCCAGCCGGAATGGCAGCGTGTGGAGACCGAGGCGGATTACCTGGCTGCGCTCGAAACGAATCCCGACCTGATCCTGGCCGACTGGTCGCTGCCGCAGTTCAGCGGTTTGCGTGCTCTGCAGTTGATGAACGAACGCGGCCTGGACATCCCCTTTGTCATCATCTCAGGCATCATCAGAGAGGATGCCGCCGTGGAGGCCATACGCCAGGGGGCAGCCGATTACCTGCTGAAAGACCGCCCGGCACGGCTGGGGAGTGCTGTGCGCCGTGCATTGGATGACAAACAACTACGGGCGGAGCGCAGGCGGGCAGAGGAAGCAGTACGAAATAGTGAGAAGCGCTTCCGTGCGTTAATCGAAAACAGTTTAGACGAAGTCTCAATTATTGCAGCTGACGGGTCACTGATATATGAAAGTCCGTCAGTTAATCCTACTCTTGGCTACGAAGCTGGCGAATTTCTTGGTCAGAGTTTATTTCAATTGGTATGTCCCGACGATCTTGAGCTTGTTCAAAGAACACTTACTAAACTTCTACAGGACAATAGTTTTCATCCACGTGAGCAATTTCGGTTGCGACACCGTGACGGGACTTGGCGCTGGATTGAAGCAGTTGGCACGAACCTGCTTGCCGAGCCAAGCGTCGGTGGGATTGTCCTGAACTACCACGACATCACCGAGCGCAAGATGGCGGAGGAAGCGCTGGTCGCCGAGCGGTCGCTGCTGCGCACCCTGGTGGATATTTTCCCCGATCCAATCTACGTGAAGGATGCAACCGGCCGCAAGACCCTGGCCAACCCGGTGGACCTGCTCGACATGGGGGCCGCCTCGGAAGCCGAGGTGCTGGGCAAGACCGATTTTGAGTTTTTCCCCTCTGACCTGGCAACCGCCTACGCCGCCGACGACCAGCGCGTGCTCCAGTCCGGTGAGTCGATCCTCAACCGCGAGGAACAAATCACCTTGCCGGGGGCGCGCGCGGCTGGCAGTTGACCTCCAAGGTGCCCTTGCGTGACAGCGCTGGCCGGGTGGTTGGCCTGGTGGGCGTCGGCCACGACATCACCGGCGCGCAAGCAGGCGGAAGAGTCTCTTCAGCGTTCACAGCAAGAGACAGCCCATGTCAACAGCCTGCTCGTTGCCCTCGGTCAGGCAGCCCAATTCGTGCAGCGCGCCCTGACAACAGAAGAGGTTTACCGTGCCATCCAGGACCAGATGTCTAATTTGGGTTTGAATGCCACGGGATTCGAACTCGAACAGGATGGTAAGCACTTGCGTATTGCATTCATCAGTTTTCGCAGCGACCTGGTACACAAAGCAGAAAACGCGACCGGCCTCTCATTGCATACTTTCCATTTCCAACCGAGGGCGGATACCATCTTCCAACGAACCATAGTCAAAGGGGAGACCATCTATGTCAAGGATACCGCGCAAGCCGTGGCTGATGCCCTACCAAGAAGCCTGCGCGCATTGTCGCGGCCGGTGGCGGCTCTATTCAGGCTAGGTCCGTCCATTTTTGCCCCGCTAAATTTGGGTGAAGAGAAGATCGGTATATTCTCCATCACTGGCGCCAGCCTGAGTGAAGCAGACAACCCGGCTGTTACTGCTTTTGCCAACCAGGCTGCCATCGCCATGCAAAACACCCGGTTGTACGAGCAGGCCCAGCAGGAGATTGCTGAGCGCAAGCAGGCCGAAGAGGAGCTATTAAAGTCAGAAGGTAAGTTCCGGGCTATTTTCGATAATGCCAGCACCGGGATGTTTATTGTTGACCTGAAGGCTCAAAAGTTCTTCATGTGTAATAATACATGTGTAAAAATACTGGGCTATACCAAAGAGGAATTTTTAAATCTGGATATCGCCGATATACATCCTGGGGAGGACATGCCTTTTATAAACGAGCAAATCGGGAAGTTTAGCCAAGGAGAAGAGGGTATTCGTAGTGACATAAAATTCAAGAGAAAAAATGGAAGCATTTTTGCAGCAGATCTTAGCCCTGCACTTCTAACAATTGCTGACAAGGAATATTTACTTATTAGTTTTATAGATATCACGGAGCGCAAGCAGAGGGAAGAAGAAATCCGATCCCGCACCGACGAGCTCTCTGCGCTTTATCAGCTTTCACGCCTGCTTGCAGATGCCAGCGATCTCGAGAATGTGATTGAGCTCGTCAATCGCCATGCGGTGGAGAGTGTGCATACCACCTTTGCCTGCATCGCGCTGATGGAAGATGGTGCCCTGGTGATGCGAGCATTTTTTCCGGTGCGGGTCCTGGATCATGAATTTATTATAGGCGAACGGCAACCGATCACCGCTCTACCGGTTTGTCGACAGGTTATGGATAAGAACGAACCGGTCATCCTCCAGGCTGCCAGTCCGGAAGTCGGCAGCCTCGAGCGCCTCACCCTCCAGCTTGATTTCGCTCAATCCGTCTGCCTCGTGCCCCTGCGAGTCGGCGATCCATCGCAAGGCCCAAACCAGGCGCTGGGTTTGCTGATCCTGGGTGAAGTGCGGGAGGAAAAGCGTGAGGCGTTCACGCCCGAGAAGATCCGCCTGGCTCAAAGCATCGGCGACCAGGCTGCGGCCGCCATCCGGCGTATGCTGCTGCGCGAACAAGCCGAGCGTCGCTTGCAGAATCTCGCCTCCCTGAGCGAGATCGACCGCACCATCGCTTCCAGTTTTGATCTGCGCCTCAACCTGCAAATGATCCTCCAACATATCATCGAGCAATTGGAAGTGGATGCCGCAGATGTGCTGGTACTCAACCACCACCTGCAGACCCTGGAATTTACCGCCGGGAGCGGCTTTCGCTCCCCGGCCATCGAACACAAGCGGCTGCGGCTGGGTGAGGGCCAGGCAGGCCAGGCGGTACTCGAGCGCCATATTATTCAAATCCCGGATGTCGCTACCAGCGGAGCTGTCTTCGCAAAGCCTGAACTGCTGGAGGCGGAAAACGTGGCGGCTTACTTCGCCGTGCCGTTGATCACAAAAGGACAGGTCATGGGCGTGCTGGAAATCTGCCACCGCACCCCGCTCGACCCAAACGAAGAATGGCTCGATTTCCTCAGAACCCTGGCAGGGCAGACGGCGATCGCAATTGACAATATTCATATGTTCGAGAGCCTGCAGCGATCCACCGACGAACTTGAGCTGGCGTACGATGCCACCATCGAGGGCTGGTCGCATGCCCTCGACCTGCGTGACAAAGAGACCGAGGGCCATACCTTGCGGGTGACAGAAATGACGGTCAACCTGGCGCGCACCTTCGGCCTGGGTGAAAATGAACTGGTGCAGGTCCGCTGGGGCGCGCTGCTGCACGACATCGGCAAGATGGGCGTCCCGGATGGCATCCTGCTCAAGCCCGGTCCGCTGACGGACGAAGAATGGGTGGCGATGAAGAAGCACCCAACCTTTGCCTACGAGATGCTATCGCCCATTCACTACCTGCGACTGGCGCTGGATATTCCCTATTGCCATCATGAAAAATGGGACGGCACGGGCTATCCGCGCGGCCTGAAAGGCGAGCAGATCCCGCTCAGTGCGCGTATTTTTGCCGTGGTGGATGTGTGGGATGCGCTGACCTCCGACCGGCCCTACCGGAAGGCCTGGACGGAAGCCAAGGCCCGCCAGTATATCCTGGAACAGGCCCGCTTGCATTTTGATCCTGAAGTGGTGAAGTTTTTTCTGAGGGAAATTCCTCAGCCGTCCGGAATTTCCAAGGGTGACGGATGATCGTTAAAAGTAAGGATTATTTATTTGAATAATCAGGTGAAGGCGGGGTAACTGCCCCCTGCCCTTCACCCCTGCGCCCCTTCGCCCCTGCGGCGTGCACGCGGGGTGCAGGCGGGGTGCAGGCGCCGCTGGTTACCCTTGCAGGGCTGGCGCAGGCAGACAGGCAAGGGCAGCCAGCCTGCTATCGTTTGGAATCAGCAAATTCCTTCAGCAGGCGGATCTTCCGGTCCAGCTCGGCGGCCAGGCCGGCGTGGAGAGTCTTGTCCAGGATCTCCACGATCTGATCGGCGATCCCTTCGTCAATATTAAATGGCGGAAACAGGCTCAGGCCATGCTCGAAAAAAGAAATGAGCAGGCCGCGCCCTTCCGAATCCAACCAATAATTGGTGACTTCATCGAAGCTGAATGGTCGCTTTGTCTTGCGGTTCTTGACCAACTCAAGGCCGATCATCAACCCGCTGCCCCGGACTTCCCCGAGGATGGGATGGCTGCCCATCAATGCCGACAGACGGCTTTTCAAATATGCGCCCACCCTGGCAGCGTTCTCAGGCAGTTTCTCCCGCAGGATGATGTCGATGGCCGCCAGGCCAACCGCGGCACATACCGGATGCCCGCTGTTGGTCGTCCCATGCATAAAGATATTCTTTTTCCCCAGGAAGCGCTTGAAGATGGCGTCGGTGGATAAAGTGGCTGCCAAAGGCAGGTAGCCGCCGCTGATGGCTTTCCCCAGGCAAAGGATATCCGGTTGAGGGTTCCAATCCTGGCTGACAAATAACTTCCCCGTCCGTCCGAAGCCGGTTGTCACCTCATCCGCGATGAACAGCAATCCATACTGCCGGCAGGTCTCCCCGACCCGGCGATAATATTCCTCGGGCGGCGCGACCACGCCGTGCTCTCCCATGACCGGCTCCATGATGAACGCCGCCACGCTTTCCGGACCTTCGGTCCGGATGGTTTTCTCCAAAGCCTGGGCGCACTCCAGCCCGCACTCCGGGTAGGCCTCTTTCCCGTACGGACAGCGGTAGCAATAGGGCGGGTCAATTTGCAGGCAGCCCGGAAGCATGGGACCGAATTTCGCCGCATGGTCCTCTGAGCCGGATAAAGTGGTCGCGCCATAAGAAACCCCATGGTAGGATCCTCGCAGGGATATGAACTTGAAGCGTTCTCGATCCTTTCGGTTTGGGCTTTGGCGATGGTACTGGCGGGCAAGTTTCAGGGCAGTTTCAACGGCCTCGGAACCATTCGAGCCCAAATAGACATGGGCAAAATTGCCGGATGTGATCTGCACCAGTTTGGCGGCCAGTTCGATTGCCCTGGGGTGCGCACCAAAGAAGCACGTGCTGAATGGGAGTTCGCGCATCTGCCGGCTGGCAGCTTCGATGATTTCCTCCCGTCCATACCCGAGCGGAAAATTCCAGGTACATGATTTGCCGTTGATATAGCGCTGACCCCGGTCGTTATAAAGATAGTGGCCTTCGCCGCGCGTAATAACGGTGGGCCCCATTCCCAGGACGAAAGTGAACCTGTCCATCGGTGTATACGGATTCCATAGATGGAATGGAGTGCCCTTGTATTCCTTCGTCTTCATATCGACCTCCTGATCAACTTTGAATTGGATCGATCCCCCAACCGGCCGGTTGGTGGATGCCTGGCAAAATAAAAAAGCGAAACCATTCCAAAATGGTTTCGCTGTGTTGTCACCAGGCCGGCAGGGATAAGAATCGGCGGTGCTGAACCTGGTTCAATCTTTTGGCAGCGTGATTAGTATAGCACGGAATCTGCCTTCCCCCTTCGGCTGGTTGCAGGGAGGGGAAATTTACTGCATGATTACCGTATCCATCCGACCGTTCGTCCCCGTAAGGGGATTCAACACACGCGGCTTTAATGAGCGCACCTGAAAGCATCCTAGGAGTGGTGGAACGGTTGCTGGAAATTACAGCACCACTCTGGGCAGACAACATGTCGACCGGCTGGTGTCCCCTTGGGGGCACTATTATATACGGGTGTTTGCAAGTCCGTCATGATTGAATGGACCTGATGACTAAGCAAACAACCCACTTTATTTTTACCCAAGGGAATCCAACCTGCCACGCGGGAAGACCATATACGAACACCCGTCATTAAGACGGGCGTTCGTGATTCCATTCAACTTATTATTTCCCCGAACCTTATCAACTTAATATTGCACCTCCCGGCGTGAGCGTATCCGGCTGAATGAAACGAGCGAGATAAAGAAATAAATTCGAAGCATAAATATCAACCATCATCTTTATAATCCAAATCTTCTATTATCACTCCCATCACATCATCGATCTTGTTGATCACATCGCTATTCCAGAAGCGCAACACCCGAAAGCCTTTCTCGGCTAGAAAAGCGGTGCGCTCTAAATCATATTCTTCCTGATCCAGATGCTGACTACCGTCCACCTCGATCACCAGTTTAGCACCCGGTGCACAGAAATCGGCAATGTACGGTCCGATGGCATGCTGCCGCCGGAAATGCACGCCCTGGTCACGCAAGGTCCTTAAGCAAGCCCACAATTTCGCTTCAGCAGGCTCAGGTGTTTTGCGCAATTCCCTGGCGCGTTGCATTATTTCAGGCGTGGAACGTCGGAGAGACATGCTGATATTCTATCCTGAAAA
This sequence comes from uncultured Chloroflexia bacterium, assembly GCA_963806575.1. GTDB lineage: Bacteria > Chloroflexota > Anaerolineae > Anaerolineales > Villigracilaceae > UBA877. The sequence goes on from CAWDYX010000014.1 coordinate 18,872, forward strand.
ATCAACCCTACCCCGGCCCTCCCCAAATCGAAAGATTTGGGGAGGGTGGCCAACGGCCGGGTAGGGTTCTTTTCCTGCCGGCTGCACCTTGCCACCCCGTCCTGTCCCGCTTGTGTCTGCACAACTGCGTCTTCGCGTAGCGAACGGCAGGTGCAGACCGACGGGACAGGGCAGGCACAGGTGAGCGTTAGCGAGGGGCTGCCCGGTGTCCTTGCCCGCCTGCATCGGTGCTTTTGATGACGCCTGCGGATGTTCCGGCATAAAGAGTGGAGGGCGTGCGCGGATCGATCGCCAGGGTAGTGATATTTGCCGCTCCAGAATCAACGCTGGTTGCAGTGCTGACCGGCTGGCCGAAGGGAGCATTCTCCGTGGGAGTCTGCGCCGGGCCGCTCGTCCATTGCGCGCTCCACGGGTCTCCGTGCAGCTGGCCGCCACCCATTTGCTCACCGGTTGAGGTGATGCACTGGATGTATCCGTTGAAACTCCCAACTACAACCGTACTGCTTTCAAACTTCCCCTGGGTGAGGATGCCGTTCTCAATGCTGGGTGCATCAAAGGCAAAGGAGAATGTACCGTCTGGCTGCACCAAAACATAATACGAGCCAAGCTGACAGGAACTGCCGCCCGGATAGACCAGGCCAAGTTTAAAGTCGTGGATCTGTCCGTCCGTCCCGATGTCAAAAGAGATGTTCCCTTGAATGCCGAGAAGGGTCGCGCTGCCCTCCCAGTGCCCGGATTGAACTGACGGCGTTGAAACAGGTGGAGGTTCCAGCGTGGAAACGGACAGAAGCGCTTCGACCTGTTGGGCAAGACCCGTATCCAGGCCCAGCTGGGTGGCTTTCTTCAAGTCTGCCGCGGCTTTCGTGTAATCTCCCTTGTGAAGATAGGCCATGGCGCGGCTGGCATAGGCGGCCGGCAGGTCGGCGTAGGTCTCCCTGTTGATCATGCCTGTCCAAAAGCCGCTGCCGAGCAGGCTATTTCCCGGCGTGGCTCGGCTTTGCTCGGTGGCTTGTATGGAAAACATGGTTTCGGGTGTCAATTGGATCGCCTGGTCAAAATCGGCAATGGCTTGATCGTAGTTGCCCAGATCCAGGTACGTCAGGCCGCGATTATGGAAGGCCTTTGCCAGGCGCGGAGAAAGTTCGATGGCTTTATCCAGGTCTGCCAGGGCCTGTTCGTGCTTGCCCAGGGAAAAATAGAGGCCCCCCCGGTTGCTGTACGCAATGGCGGGGTTGGGCAGGAGCTCGATGGCTTTGTTGAAGTCTGTCATAGCGTTATCGGTGTCGCCCATGGCGAAGTAGGTCAGCCCGCGATCGTTATAGGCCTCGCCCATCTTCGGCTGTGACGAAATTAGCATGTCGAAATCGATCAGGGCGTTCTTGTAATCACCCTGGTCATAGCTATAAAGGCCTGAATTTAATTGATTTACATCGGATTCCGGGTAACTATTTTGCGGTGTTCCACCGCACTTTTGGAGAACCACGATAACCAGGGTAATGATGAGACCGATGGGAATGATGATGAAGCCGCCGGGGGTTCTTTTCGTGGACCCGCTAAATCCTCCCCTGCCAGGCGTTGAAGATCCATGCCCGGGTTGTTGCGAGGAAGGTTGGGGTTCTTGAAGGCAATTTTGGCCTCGAACATCCCGTACATTTCCAGACGGATCGACGATAAAGGAAGGTTTTTGAGGCATATCTTCTCCTCTCCTCTGCCCAGGAAAATAAACGAAGAAGCCCAAGACCCGGGAGCGTCTCCGGGGGTTCTACCCCTTTAAGTATAGCACGGCAGTCAATCCGTCCGGGACAAAGTGAACGACCAATTCGACCATTTTGAGAGCTTCAAAGAATGTCCCCGGTTTGTCTTATAATCTTCCCAATATGTGCCTGAATTCGCTCTCTTTTCGGCCTTTTTTTCCACCTGCTTTACCACGAGTTCGCCTGGACGTATGACCTGGTCACGGCGACGGTCTCGCTGGGGCGCTGGAAGGATTGGGTGCAGTGCGCCCTGCACTATTTATGCAGGCGGGTACTCGAGATCGGCTTCGGTCCCGGGCACCTGCAGGTGTCCATGCAGAGGCGCGGAATGGCGGGGAGACATGCTGATATTCTATCCTGAAAAATCAACCCTACCCCGGCCCTCCCCAAATCTTCAGATTTGGGGAGGGCGGCCAACGGCCGGGTAGGGTTCTTTTCCTGCCTGGCCTCCGCCCCAGCGGGGTGCCCCGAACCCCCATAGTACGGGGGCAAGAAGTACTCGGGGCAGGCAGGCGGGGATGATAACGGAAGAACCCCCAAATAACGGGGGTAGGGAGATCAGGATTGTGGAGGCAGGGTGATCGTAGCGGTTGAACTATCCGGGTTTTCCGACATCTTTCCCGGTGTTCTTATTGTTATTCCCCTTATTTTATGCAATAATACTTGTACAGATGAGTGAAACCTTATTCACTCAAGGCAGGTCCTCGCCTCAGCAGGCCCGGGTGCGCCCGTCGCAGCGCAGGAGAAATATGTGTCTCAAAGGCGGAAGAGATGGATATCTATCAGCACTCCTTTTATTCTTTATTATATCCACCCTAACAGGTTGTGGATCCAGTCAACCAATCGCTCCAACGTTAACCCCACCACCGGTTGATACGCTGGCGCCAACCTTTACACCAACGCTCGCGCCAACCTATACAAATACTCCCGTTCCAACAGCGACACTGGAGCCATCGCCTACACCCATTCCGTTACCATCAGGAATTTCAGACGTTGTTTCGAATGCCTCGATAAAATATCAGGATACCTTTAATTATCCATTCATTGCACCGAAGGGGTGGTCATCCTGCACCGGGTTCGGGGCAGTCTGGTCTGCGGAAGATGGCCACTTGGCCATCAACTCGCAAAAAGATAAATACGGTACAGTATTTTATTACGCGGATGAAATGATCGATCCCAATGAGGCAGTTTATTTTCTCTTTGCTTATGAAGGAAACCAGGGTGAATTTTCCCTGGGATTTGATGGTTATGCAAATGGAAAAGTCTGCGGGGGCCGGTTTGGCTTCTATTCGGTTGCGTTGCAGCATATTCCGGGTTTACCGCTCACGGTGCATTCACTTGTAAATAACGACCTGAAGACTGGTTATTTCGCAGGCGATTGGAGATTACAGGAGAAAAATTGGTATAGCGCCCTGATGGGTTTTGATCAATCCAATACATTCTTTATTGATATCTGGAAACCCGGCGATCCAGACCACAAGCTTGTTTTCAAACAGACGAATGCGGATTTTCCAAAGACGTACAACTTCATTAGCTGGATGGCTGTATACCGCAAATTGTGGATCGATGATTTCACGATTATTACATTCGATAATATCCAAGGATCATAAGAAAAAACATACCCCCTGCCTGCCTGCACGGCCTGACGTTTTTATCAAGGGTGTCAGCGGGCGCTTGTACCAGCACGCTCCAAGGGCCGACCAGATTGCCAAACTGCAGTCTTCGGAAGCCATGGAAGCGACACGAGCAGGCCGAAGCCGCCAAAGAGGATATTCGCTTTGCACTGCAGAAGCGCATCCAGGCGCTGTATGGGGAGATTGACCGGCTGGGTTACGAGTTATAGGGCAGGCCCCTCGGGGATGATAACGGAAGAATCCCCAGAAACCTTCAATAGACGGGTCGGTTCGGATAAATTCGCAATATTCCAGACCACAGATTGAATTGAGGCGGCGATATTGCTATAATGAACTTAGTTTTTGGATTCCATTTCCTGCGCGCCCGCCTTTGATGTGGTAATTATCAGGAGGGATGATGAAAGCTTCCCGACTTCCAATTTTAATAGCAAGTATTCTCCTGGGGCTCTTCATAGCCGCCATCCCTGCCCGGATCGTTCAAGCGGATGCGGGCCCCAAACCCTCCATGCAGTTCATCTTTACCAGCCAAATGAAGCCCGGACCAACCATCCTCTCCGGGCAATTGCTTGAATGTGCAGACAAAGCCTGTACCAAGTTCGCACCGCTTCAGCAGTTGGGACCCCAACAATTCACATGCCAGATCAATACATGTTATTCGGTTGGATACCAGTACAGCCCTTTCCATCGCCTAGTGATTGAATTCTCCGATGGCCTCACCCGCCAGAGCAACACCTTTACCAAGCGCGCCTTCAGCGCCAATTATGTGGTCACTATCTATGAAAAGGATTTGAAAGTTGAGGAAAAAAACCTGGGTCCAAATATCCCTTTTTTCCATGAGGGAGCCCCGACCTTGTTCGATCTCCTGGCAACCCTGATATTCCCCCTGATGGAGATCCTCCTGCCGATCATCCTGGTGGTCTTGGCCGTCAGGACCGGTCGTGCCGGAGCCACCCTCGCCTCGTATAACAATTGGCTGCAGGCAGCCTGGCTGCTTGCCATCCCGGCACTGGTCGCCGGGATCATGTGGACCCGGGGACTGATCATCACGCTGGTCGTCGAACTGCTGCTGGGGCTTGGTTATGCCCTCTGGAAGAAACGACGTGTCGATGTCATTCTCACCGTCATCCTGCTGCTTAACCTGATCACCCAGCCAGTCTTGTGGGTCACCATCAGTGGTTTCAGTGAATTGTCCCCGTTCCTGTTGATATTCTTCGCTGAAATCGCGGTCTGTCTGGTGGAGGCAGGTGGTTTGTATCTGTCCCAACGAAATTCCATGCGATTCCAGGAAGCCCTGGCTGTCAGCTTTGCCTTGAACGCAGCCAGTTTTATGATTGGCGGGCTGCTTCCCCTATGACAATGCCATCCGTTGGGGAAAGAAAACAACTTCCTGGCGGATTGAATAAACCGTTTGGCGGTCTGAGTTGAGATCATGACTCACACCGGAAGGAGGCTCGCATGCGACAAATAATCTGCGTGTGCATAATTCTGATGCTGGGTCTTCTGGCTGCCTGCGGGAACGTGGTGGCAGATACGGGCGCAGTGGCCAAATCCGATCTGGCGCGCGAACTCGCTCCAGCCATTCCCGCCGCCAACACACACAGCCTCCAGGATGGCAACAGCGCCTTCGCCTTTGATTTTTACCACCAGGTGAGTGCGCAGGACGGCAACCTGGTCTATTCCCCATACAGCATTACCCTGGCAGCGGCCATGCTGTACGGCGGCGCGGGCGGGGAGACGGCTTCCCAAATTGCCAGCAGCCTGCATTTCAATTTGCCGCCTGCCCAGCTCCACCCGGCCTTGAATGCCCTGGCGCTCGACCTCGCCCAACGCACGGCACAATCCAAAAAGGTCGATCCAAAAAATCCCCTGCAGCTATCCATCGCCAATGCGGTCTGGGGACAGCAAGGCTACCCGTTCGAGCAAGCCTATCTGGACCTGCTGGCGGTCAATTATGGCGCCGGAGTGCGTCTGCTGGATTTCGCCGCGCCGGAGGCCGCCCGGCAGAAGGTCAATGACTGGGTCGACCAGGAAACGCAGGGCAAGATCAAGGACATCCTGCCGCCCGGCTCGCTTGACCCGTCCACGCGCCTGCTCCTGGCGAACGCGATCTACTTCAAAGCCGCCTGGCAGGAAGCCTTCGTTGAAAAATTGACCGGCGAGGCGCCCTTCACCCTGCTGGATGGGTCGCAGGTGCAGGTTCCGACCATGCGGACCGAGGACGAGATCCCGCTCCGGCTCGCTTCGGGGGAGGGGTATCAAGCCGTGGCGTTGCCGTATAAAGGCGACCTGGCGGAGATGGTCATCATCCTGCCCGACCAGGGCCGGTTCGAAGCGATCGAGAGCAGCCTGGATGCCGCCCGGTTCGCCGACATCCTGAAAGCATTGCAACCGCGCAATTCGAAACTGTACATGCCGAAATTTGAATTCACGCTGGGTTTCGACCTGATCCCGGTTTTGTCGGCGCTGGGCATGCCATTGGCTTTTGACCAATTTAAGGCGGATTTCAGCGGCATCACGAAGGCGGAGAAGTTATACGTCTACACGGCCTTGCATAAGGCCTATATCCTGGTCAACGAAGCCGGCACGGAAGCCGCGGCGGCCACCATTTTTGGCGTCAAGCCCGCCTCCCTGCCGCAGGAGCTGCGCATCGATAGACCGTTCATTTTCGTCATCCGGGATGTGCCCACCGGGACGATCCTGTTTGTGGGGCGGGTGCTGAATCCGCTGGAAAAGTAAGCTGCCCCCCTGTCCTTCACCCCGGCGGGGCGCGGATGGATCATCTGCTCTTTTGTTTACGGCATTTCCTTATATTAAGGTATTATATGGATATTGCGTTAATGATTTGAAATGGTGTTATGAATTGATGCGGTAACTGCAAGCGATATTGGAAGGAAATGACATTTTCATGTTATGGACAAAAAAGCCGTGTGCTTCTCGATCCCGTTTATCTTATCTGAAAGGATAGGCCATGAATATTGAACAGAGAATTGACAAGCGATATAAAGTTGGATATTACATGCCTGTCATAAACAACAACACACTAGAAATTCTTGGGTATATGTCCGATATCAGCCCACGCGGCTTCAAACTCGAAAGCGGGAAGGCGCTCACGGTCAATAAAGATTACCGCATATGCCTTAATCAGATTTCAGAAATTTCAGATTCTCCCTATATTAATTTGGTTGCCAGGGCTGTGTGGGTCCAACCCGACAAAATCACCCCGGATGAATATTTTGAAGGCTTTCGGATTGTCAGCATTTCACAGAACGCGCAAAAAATATTTCAACGCATTGTGGAAGTTTATGGCACGCCTGTAGACTAGCGGTAAATAGATGGTCTATATAGAATGGAAGGTGGTTGTTGTTATGATACTTGTTGTATTCACGTTCTGGACAAAAACCGGGTACTTCTCGATCCCATTTCCCTTATCTTAAAGAATCGGCCATGATAATTGAACAAAGAATTGACAAACGACGTAAGGTTGAATATTACATGCCTGTCATGGACAACGATACACATGAAATTCTTGGCTATATATCCGATATCAGCCCGCGCGGCTTCAGACTTGAAAGCGAGAAGACGCTGACGGCTTCTAAAGATTACGCCATGAGCCTTAATCAGGTTTCTGACATTTCAAGTTCTCCCTACATTACTTTGGTCGCAAGGGCTGTGTGGGTCCAACCCGATCCTGTCATCCCGGATGATTATTTTGGAGGCTTTACGATTGTCAGCATTTCACAGAACGAGCAGAAAATATTTCAACGCATTGTGGAAATTTATGGCACGCCTGTAGACTAGCGGTAAATGGAAGCTTCCCCTGAACCGATCCAACCCGTTCGGAAGCACAACCAATTAGCCGTTGGAAGTTTCGTACTGGGGTTGGTGACGATCATTTTTCCGATCATCTCCATCTATTACCTGATTGCGGCAAATGGCGGATCGGGGTATGAACAGATCGATTTTGCGGAATTCCGCTCGCATTGGCTAGCATGATCACCGGGAGTGTGGCGCTGGTGCAAATAAAAGGCAAAATTCGACCAGGCGCCTGGATGGCGATTGTGGGGATCGTTCTTGGAATTATATTTTTTGTAATTTCAGGAATTTTGGCGTTTATTTTATTATTCCCGTTTTTATCTGGTAATGCTCAATGAACATTAAAGTCTTATTACCAAAATCTGGATGAGTGTCGCTTTTGGAGTGTAGATCTGGTCGTCATGGTATCAAACTCTCCGCCTGTAAGCCGGGCGATAATAATATGTCCATGTTTTGGCAACAGACGCTGGCCCGATTTACGGCTGACGGAAAAACATCTGCTCCTATGATGAAGCTGTGCAAATGGCTAAATTTGAAAATTGATATTGGATATATCCCACCTGAGGCGAAAATCTACTATATCAAGGCGGTGCTGAAATACCTTTCAGCCCGATCCGGCAGCACGGTTACAACATTGTTGCGACCATTATCCAACTGAAGTGCAGCAGAAACATTTGCCCCTGATGAAGTGCCTACCAATAAACCTTCTTTAAGGGCAAGTTTGCGGGTCATTTCAATTGCTGCCTCGTCAGAAACAGTGATTACCATATCAACTAGGTTTATATCCAGGACATCTGGCACAAATCCATCCCCAATTCCCTAAATCACGTGGAGGCCTGGCTCCCTACCCAGGAGTGCAGCGCTGTTCTTGGGTTCAACTGCGACAATCTTGATCTCTGGTTTTTTTTCTTTGAGGAATTTCCCGACGCCCTGGAGGGTACCACCACTCCCTACGCCAGCCACAAATACTCCAATGTCGCCTTTAAGTGCATCCCAAATTTCTGGGCCTGTTTGGAGATAATGGACTTCCGGATTGAGTGGATTCTTGAATTGGTTGACTACGAAATATTTTGTTGGTTCCTCTTCGGTGATTTCCTTCATTTTTTTCAGGCATCCACCCAGACCCTCATTGGCAGAGGTAAAGATAATCTCGCCTCCGAAGGCCTGAATAATTTTCTTCCGCTCTTCGCTCATATTTTCTGGCATCAAACAGACAACTTTGTAACCCATCTGTACGCCAACTAATGCCAAGCCAATACCTGTGTTTCCAGAAGTAGATTCGATAATCGTCATACCAGGTTTGAGCTGTCCTGATTTTTGTGCGGAGAAAAGTATATGTTTTGCAACTCGATCTTTTATGCTGCCTCCCGGATTCAAAAATTCAGCCTTTGCATACACATTTCCGGAAGAAACTTCTTTTAATTGAACAAGCGGTGTGTTCCCAACGGCATCCAGGATTGATTTAATTGATGCAACCTTATCCATAGTAACGACTCCCTACTGTAAATAATCAAACATCAATTTTGAGATAATTACGGATATTCTAATATGTCAGGGATTATTTGCACATATTAATAAGGTATTAAGAAAGAGTGCTGGAATAACGGGCAGGCGTGTAGATCTTATTTATGTATGGTACAAAAAACCCGCTGCTTTTCAATTCCTTTTGTACTCACTATTAATCAAAGACAGGAGGCATAAAAATGGAAGCCTCTCCTGAAACTGGCCAGCCTATAACGGCTTGAAAGGTTCCAGCCAGTATTGTATCCCGTCGCCTTCGGCAGTCCAGCCGGAGCCACCGGGGATCTTTGCGTTCTCCACCTTCCAGAAAACCAGCCCGTCAGCGCAGACCGGCCCCTCCACCACCTTGACCAGTGTCTGGGGGTAGATCTGGGCGATGACTGCGTTGGAGATGCCCGGTCCCGAGCGGACGCGGTTTGGCGGGTCGCCGGGGGCGCCGGTCACTACCGCCTGCATCCACGGCACCAGGCGGGTGAACTTCCCCGCGTAGGTGGTGCCGGGCTTGGTCAGGTCGGGGACACGGAACCAGTGCAATGTGGCCAGGATCTGCTGGGCAGTTTTCCGCTGTGCCAGGTAGGTTTCGGAGGACATTTCCCCGCGTGGCATGCCGTTGAAAGATGACCCGGAAGCCGTTCTCCAGGTTAAAGATATGGAACTCGCCATCGAAGGCACCGCTAATCTCCAGGTATAGTTTGATGCCCTGAACATCGTCATACTCCCGGCCGGCAATGGTCCAGGTCTCGCTGGCAGTTTCCATGCGGTACTGGGACCCGATGCCCATCCCCGGGCAGGGCGATACATAGCTCCCAAGCGGGTTGTATGGCGGAGTAATGGCAATGGATGCACCAGGGATATGCACCATGACACACAGGCTGCGGGGCAGGATGGCCATCACATAATCGAAATATTCATCGTAGGTGAAACCAGGCGGAACGACCTCATTAACGTCCATTCCACCGGGACCCTTCTCAAAAATGCTTCCTCCGATCGGGTAATTGAAACTGTACCCCAGGTATTCGTTGGTGTAAGTCCTCCAGCCGGGAAGCGGGGTGGGGCTGACGGCCAGCGTGTTCGCCGGTGTATAGATCTGCACCGGCCCGGGAGTGCTGGAGGGTTTGAACGGGGTCAAGGTTTGTGTGGCTGTCGGCGTGGGCGGTAAAGCTGTGGAGGTCGGCGTATTGGTTGGCGTGGGTGGGATGGGCGTACTGGTGGGCAAGGGACTGGCTTTATATTGGCATGCACTTAACCAGCCTGCCAGTATGAAAAGATGGAGTATGCGATTGAGAGGCGTTTTCATAAATTCCTCCGGATGGCCTGGCGATCCTGCTCCCTCCGGCGGCTATGTGGCGAACCTTATGGGGTTACCCTCCGGGTGGGCGCGGCTGCGCAAGGGAGAAATTGAAACGATGATTTGTCAGGCTATTAATAGTATAAGCGACTCCACCAGTATTTGGTTCCATTTCTTCCGGCCGGCCCCGGCGCCAGCCTGTCCAGGACTGTCCGGTCAGTTTTTTTTGTAAGGCTCATTTACAAATTTGTTAAATCACCAGGCATCCTTTTGTCCTATTATATTTAGTGAACCAAAGCTGCCAGCCAGGGAGATTCAGGTGGCAGGAAATTTCCCAATCCAAACCGGAAACCTGGTTTGGAACCGAATCCGATACAGGAGAAAACTAATGAAGATCAAAATCATGAACCTTTTCATCGCGGCCCTGCTTGCTTTCAGTGCTTTAATGGCAGCCAGCCCGGTCTCCGCACATGGGCGGGTAGCCGATCTCAAAGGGCTCATTTCCGCCGTCGATACCGGCGCCGGCACCCTCACGGTAACCCCAAAAGGCGGCGGTCCGGATGTGACCTTCAATGTTGACAGTTCCACGCTGATCACCCGCCTGCACCACTCCGCCAGCCTGGCGGACCTGCAGCCCGGGGACCGGGTGAAGGTTTGGTACAACCCGTCCACGCTGCTCGCCAGCCGAATTCAGGCTGACCTCAACCTTGTCTCGGTTGAAGGCGCCATCTCAGGCGTGGACACCGGCGCGGGCACCGTCAGCATCACCCCGAGAGGCGGCAGCACGGATGTGGTCCTCAACGTGGACTCCACCACCGTCATCAAGCGCAGCGGCGCAACTGCCGGCCTGGCTGACTTAAAGGTCAGCGACCGCGTTACGGCGAAATACTACCCAACCACTTTGCTGGCTGCGTCCATCTCGGCCTGGCCGAACCTGGTCACGCTTAAAGGCACCATCTCAGGCGTGGACACTGGCGCAGGCACGCTAACGGTCACCCCGAAGGGCGGCGGCACGGATGTGGTCCTCAATGTGGACTTAACGACTGTAATCAAGCGCAGCGGCGCCACCGCCAGCCTGGCGGATTTACAGGTCAGCGACCGTGTTGAGGCCACATACAACCCGGTCACTCTTCTCGCCGCATCTGTCAATGCCTGGCCGTACCTGGCCACGCTCAAGGGCACCATCTCAGGGGTAGACACCGGCGCAGGCACGCTCACGGTCACCCCGAAAGGCGGCGGCACGAATGTGGTCCTCAATGTGGACTCCACCACCGTCATCAAGCGCAGCGGCGCAACCGCCAGCCTGGCGGACCTGAAAGTCGGCGACCTGGTTGAGGCCAAATACAACCCGGTCACTCTTCTCGCCGCCAATATCTCGGCCTGGCCGAAGATCGTCTGGCTGTGGGGCACCATCTCAGCCGTTGACACTGGCGCGGGCACGCTCACGGTCACCCCGAAAAATGGCGGGGCGGATGTGGTCCTCACCGTGGACAGCCATACTTACATCAGACGCGGCCATCATTCCGCCACCCTGGCTGATCTGCAGGTGGGAGACCACGTCCTGGCTAGTTACGACCAGGGCAGCCTGCTGGCCCTCTGGCTCATCGTCGGATATTGAACCGTCCATTGAAAAAAGATCGGCATTTGCATGCAAAGCGGAGCCTGGTTCCCAGGCTCCGCTTTTGTAATGACAGTCACGACCGATGCGGACGGGGTGGAGCCGCCGTGCCCCCAGCCATGGGGGTCTTGCCCCCAGCCATGGGGGTCTTGCCCCCAGCCATGGGGGTCTTGGGCTGTGTTTACGTTACTTCTTTCCCCAAAATCGTATAACTTATCTTTTCAAGCAGCTGATGATCCCATATCTGTATTTCGTAGTTGATTTGTTGTGCCTTATACTTTTGATGTATTTGTTCTATCATCGAAAATGGGAAGACCTTGTTATGGTCCGGTAAAACAACATGGGTATTTCCATCTCCCCGGCACTTTATACCGGATTCCATTGCCCTTTTCCAATATGCAGTGTGACTGTCGTTCAGGGTAAATGTGATGTTCTTTGTTTCTTTGATATCCTGTATCTTCACCATCAATATATGAGGCTCTATTTCACCATGTCGCATTCTTTGCTTTCCCAATTCCATGGCCTTCTGCTCTGTGATATTGGGATAAAGATAAAAGTATACAGGGATTTTTTCCTTCAGGCTCCCGTATTCTTGAGTGTAGTCCTCATACAATGCTTTCTCGACGAATAGCCTTCTCTTCAAATAATCATGACGTTCGCTTTGTGCGAATCTTGGCCAATACCAGCCTTTTTGAGATGAGATCGTATTGCAGATTTCGTCCACCTGGGAAACTCCCGCCATGGTGATCGTCTTGAACAGGTGTTCTTTATCCGTAAAGAAATGGACCAGGAACTTTAAATCATCATCCATGATAATCATCTTTGCTTTGCGTCTTACGCAGCCCAACCTCTGGTCCCATGATAAAACCAGGGGCAGGCATACGGCCCGTCTAATATGCTTTGGGCCTTCTGTCTAATGTACCAACCAGGTTAGGACAATAGGACGCATTGGGCTATTTTTCGGTTAGATCTGTATAAAGTATAACAAAATTCAATGTCGGCTTCAACAGACGCCAACAACGAAAAGAGCGACCGACGAATTGCTGGAATCTATTCGTCAGTTCGATGGAATCAATACGTCAAATTCCTTACTCAATTGAGATTCTATTTCAAACGAAGTAAGTTTTCCCTAATAGACAGCAAAAAAAACCTTTCTTACGGGCTTTTAGTCTAATGGTTTGCATCCTGCCCGCATGCTCTGCCTGCCCCCAGAATGGGGGTGCGGGGTACCCGCAGGTGGGTGGGACGAGAAAACGTAGTCTTGGTGGAACTGGCTTGAGTGAAAGAAACTGTTTGAAGACGCGGACAAGTCCCACCTTTCGGGTGCACGCCTTGTTAGCTCGTTTTTCGCCCAGAGACTAGCATCATAGAGAAAGAACTAAAAAACATGCCATTCACGTCCGCTTGCTCACCATCTTTTTGATACCGACGTAGTTCAACTTCTGTAGCAATATTTTTGGCAAGGGCTTCCTTTTCGAGTTTATCTGCTGAAATGATTTGCCGCAAAAAAGCGTAACTTGTGACTACGAGAGGAAATATTTCAAAAGAGACATTGCGCAAACCTTGTTCCCTGAATAGACGGTAAAGTTGGCGACCTGAATACCCATTGTTGAGCATATTCTCAGCATAAAAACGAACCAATTTTCGTTCAATGGCAAATTCATTGGTGTCAATGCTTAAAGCTCCCCAATCTGTATCCAGTATTACAACTGTACCGCCTGTTTTTGTTACACGAGCCATTTCGTTCAAAGCCATTGCGGGATTTGATAAATGCTGGAAAAGTCGTTCACTGCGGCATGAGTCAAAATATCCTGTGTCAAATGGCATTAATGTAGCGTCGGCTTGTTTATGTTTTACCCACGCGCTTACACCTTCTTTCTCAGCGCATTGTTCAGATTCAGCAACCATGTTCTTATCGTAATCCACGCCGAATACTTGCCCTGTTGAGCCAACGATTTGGGAGAGCGCAATCGTATCAATCCCAGAGCCACTCCCAACATCGAGAACCTTATCGCCTGCTTTAATTTGCATACACTCGTAAGTGCGTTTCTTGAGGCTTCCGAGGAAATTTCCCACCGATTTGAGGTATTCAGTGTCAACATATCCTTTGGGTGTGTTCATTGCGTCGCCTCCTTTTTATAATGTTAAGGCTGACTTAAAAAGGGCTAACATCTGGTCCCCTGAAAAAACCAGGGGCAGGTATACGGCCCGTCTATCAGACTATGGGCCGTCCATCCGGTTCCTGCCCCCATATTTCTTGCCCCGTGTTTTTTACGGGGTAGGGGTTCTTCCAAGGGTCCAATGGTGCCGGTGTTGGGCCGCTCTTGTCTACTGGGATTCAACCAACGTCTTGTCTCCCCGGCCACCGGGGACACGAACAAATAAAACATCAACGGGCCCTTTGCCACCAATAACTTTGTGAACAGCGCCAGGACGCACTCCTAAAATCTGACCAGCATTGACTGATATTACGGAATCATCCAAAGCAAAATTGAGGCTACCCTTTAGGACGAAATAATATTCTTCACGTTGACTATGAAAGTGCAACTTTTCGTTACGCCATTCGTCGGCAGGCTCGACTTCCCAAACACAAGTGAAATCGAGTAATGGCGAGTAATTCGGATGCGTTGGTGGCAAACACGCTCCCAGTAAATAATCATCATGAGGTTGTCGAAGGTCTATCTGAACTACTCCGTTCTTGAGACCTGACGAAGGTTCAATCACATTGAGATTTACTTTATCTGCGCTACTTCCTGGAACACGAAGGAGAAAATTCATGATGGGTGCTTGACCGCCGATGATTTGATGAGGCACATTGGCGTGAACACCCACTAATTGATAAGGTTCAACTTTGACAGAACTGTCATTTAACGCCAGGTCGAGGCAACCTTCAAGCACGATAAAGTATTCTTCACTGCAGGTGTGCAAATGAGGCATTTCGTCGTGCCAAATAAAATCTTGACGATTGAAGCCTACATCCAGCAGATGCGAATAGGCGGCGTCAGTTTCCTGTAATTGTCCACCAATAATATAGCCATGACGCTGTTCATCGCCTAAATCTACAAGAATGAATTTGTCCATTGATTCCTGTAACGATTATGCTTGCGGGAGCGGGTTAACGGTTTGGCTCACCGGCGCGGAGCCGCAGGCGAAGCGTCCAGTGGAACCGGTGTTGGGTTGCGTTCTTGACTAAACGCGACTTGCAGGCTGATGTAAAATCTTCACTTCTCGGTTGATACGGTCGCTTAATTGACCTTGGGCGACTTCCAGATCGTAGCGAACCTGTAAGCGGAGCCATACTGCCGCACTGGTGCCAAAATAGCGGGCCAGACGCATGGCGGTATCAACCGAAATTGAACGTTGCCCATGAACAATTTGACTGATGCGAATGGGCGTGACACCAATATCATGCGCTATCCGATATTGAGTTAGGCCGAGCGGTTTCATGAAATCTTCAAGCAAAATCTCACCGGGATGAATAGGGGAAAGTGTGTTGTCCATTTTTACCTACCTTTATGAGTGATAATCCACGATTTCAACGTTTTTGGCTTTGTTATCAGACCATTCGAAACAGATGCGCCATTGATCGTTGATACGAATACGATACTGGCCAGACCGATTGCCTTTCAGTTTCTCAAGATGATTGCCTGGATGAGCGAGCAAATCTTGTAAATCTTCGGCATCATCCAGATAAAGCAACTTACGGCGGGCGGCGGTGTGGAACTCTTGGGGCTGAGCAACTCAATTATCACGCAGCATGCCCTCAGGCGGGCGCAGCCTCGCCCATCCACTGGAGCCGGGTTAGGCACCAATACTTGAAGATATGGGATGATTTTTCTTTATCAAATCGGCGATCTGGTATCCCTTATCGGTTATTGAGAACACCTCACCTTTATACCCGCGATCTTCAATGAGCCTATGACTGATCAATTGTTTCACTGCTGCCACCCACTTTGCCTCAGAACGAGGATTACCCATTTCCACAAATTGCTTTCCGTGTGTTTGTACGTGGGTTCCTCCAACCGTCTCCACCTTTATAACTGTGCCGTTGGGATCTTTAGATGCTTCAACAAGCAAGATTATCGCCTCGTCAGATAGTTCTGGAATTTGACCACTTGCTTTTAATGGTCGGGCACCTGGTGACGGAGTGATATTTGGAGCAAAGTAGCGAATAATAGTTTGTGCTAACTGGCGGTTAAATTTCTCGTTAAATTCGGAAATAGTGTCATATATTTCAATCAGGCCTTTATCTTCGCACTCATGTTTGAAACCCTGTAATGCTTGGTACTGTTTGTCATCAACACTATCAAGGTGAACTGGTGCTGAAGAAAAGTAAATCATCACTGGCTTACCAGTTTTTATATGCTTCTCTATTTCTTCTACAGTTCCGCTACGAGAATCGCCGGTAGGGCTACCTAGGCGCGTCCAAAATATAGCCACCAAAAGATCACAATGCTCAAGAACTTGCTTGTTAATGATTTCCTGAGCACGCTCTCCCATTTTGGGAGAGGAGTGAGTATCCCAAGACATGGGCATTAAAACAATTTGTTTGTCTTCCGAATTTATCGAATTCCATTCTTGGACAGCGTCTTTCGCCATTTGTCTTTCGGTCGAGACATCACTCGGGCACGCAATCATGACATTTATTACAGTAGCTTTATAGGACATACTGATCTCACAATCTCTTGAGTTTGATGCCTAACATACGGTTATACGGCCAGTCTAAGAGATTATAGACCGTCCGTCTACCGACCCAACCAAGTTAGGAAGTTTGGACGCATTGGGTTAATTTTCGGTTGGATCTTTACAAAGTATAGCAAAATTCAATATCGAGTGCAACAAGACCCAATAACGAAAAGAGCGACCAATTAATTGCTGGAATTGATTTGTCGGTTTAAAAGAATCAATGCGTCAAATCCCTTACACTTTATAGATATTATTTCAAATCTAGTAAGTTCTACATAGACTAAAAATGAAAAAGCCTTTTCATAAGGGCTTTTTCATATCTATTAAACCCGATATTTTTATTTACTCTAATATTTTTTCGTTTATCCAATTATTTTTCTGCTATTTTTTTCTTTGACATAGAAACTATTTTTTCCCTCATTGCTATCATTGATATTCCAGCCTTCGTAGGTAAATACTTCTTAACTATTTCAGATATTTCTTTTGCTCCGCCTCTACCGCTCAATCCCTTAAAATCCCCATCATTTGCCCAATTCCAATCTTTTCCAGATTTTAATAATTTGACCATATCATCTACTTCCAATTTAAATTCATTTATGCAATGATCAATTATTATTCCACCTAGAAAGCATGCTCCCCAAAATCCTGCACCACGAAGAAGTAAATAATTATGGGGCTCTTCCCATGATTTTGGCTGCCATTGTTTTAATGCTAGAAAGTAGTTTCTAATTAGTATATATTCTATATCTGCATCAGACCCCGACATTGTTTGTAAGTCTTTTGTATTTGATTTTAAATATTGAATACCAGAACTTAATCCTCTTAGAGGAATGTCACGATCTTCGCTCTTTTTTCCAGATTTTGAAACGCGATGATAAAATGGACTTTCATTATCTTCATCAAGTTTCTGTGCTATATAGAGCGAAGGGTTATTTTTTTTCAGATCTTCTTCTGGAGTGAGTTTTACTGTTATATAGTCTAGATGACTAGTTGGCATTCTTTCTAGATTGTTATTAATATCTCTAAATAGTTGTATCTCTTGTTCAAGGGTTAAATTCATTAATAAGCAAAAAGATCCTATTTTATTAAGTGGAAAAAATCCTTCAACAAGACCATCAGCAAAATGCAATCTATGGTTTCCATCTACCCTTGATATAGATATAATTCCCTTTTTATAAAGTTTGTCTATCTTATCTTTATCAATATGTAATATACCTGCCCCAGTTTCTTGTTCTTTAATCTCATAATTCAGAATGGTGGAGTTCCTACAACATAAAACAACCTCAGGCCAAAAGCAAAACGTATTATTCCTAACATAATCATAGGCACCCTTAGCATGCTGAATTTTCAAACCTCTTTGAGTGCCCTTTGGATTCTTGGCTTCATCAAATATATCAGCTTTCGAAATCATGGCGATATCAGATAATTTTCCCGAACCTCTATAGGTCAATATACCAAGTATTTCTGTTTCTACAACAAAGAATCTTATTTCATTCTTCATAGTTAAATTCCTTTTATATAAACTAATTCAATGGGTGTTCGCCAAAACCAAGTGATTGAATATGTTTCTTCCAATCTTGATCAGGATACCTGATTCTAAATTCAAGACGATAAAAAATACATCGTTTGGAATAATCAACTAGCTCTTTCCAGTTTTCTTTAGAATTCTGGATCGCTTTCTTTATATCTCGGTCAGATCCACTTCCATGCACAATTCCGCTCCGAGCAGTATACAAATCAGATAATTTACTAAATATATTTTTTCTTTCTTCTACATCATCCGTTATCATTAAAGACAAGAAAAAGGCAAATTGAAAACTGATTTCTGTACGTGTTGGAATTAGACTTTCTAATGCAATCGTTAAATCGATCAAACGATCTTCCCAATTTAATTTTCTAAAGGCAGAACAAAACCTTCTAAAGGTCGTTTGTAGTGTCTTATCTTTTCTTATTATTTCCCTTGTGACTGAAATTAAATTTTGGATCTCATCGCTCGTTACATTAGGCAAAATTCGATAAGGCTTTATTTTTGCTGGCAAAAAATCTTGTTCAAGATCAAAAACATATAATAATTTTAGTATTTGCCCTTTTTCAATAACAATACCGTATGGGATTACCATTGTTTCTTCTTGTCCCACAAGATTAAAAACTGTTTGCAAACTTAGCGCGTCCATTCTGATTTTATCTTCTAGTTTATTTTCTTTTTTCTTATCGGTGATATCAATACCCGTTAACGAAAGAAGAAAGACATCATTCCTTGCTTCTGAAATCTGAAAAATAATCGATGGTTCCTCTTGTATCAATCGTATTTCATTTTCTTCAAGTTCTTTATAAAACAGATCCTCAGATACCGCCCAAGGTGGAAGTGAACTAATTAATAAACTTTCATTAAAAATGGGGAGAATTACATATAGACTTGATTGGCCCATTATTAAATTAACCTTTTATTTATGTCAATTATTTGAAGGTTAGAATTAATCAACCAGGTAGATTTCTTATCAATTAGATATTATTTTACACAATTATATATATCACAATTATTTAGAAGAATTGTTCTTAAAACAGGCAATCAAATTTTCGTTACAAGGTTTTCCAAACTCAGCATTTATAAAATATTGAAGCCTCTCTAATATAGGAGCACAATTACCTACTTCTATTCCAATCCAATATCTATTATTTTTCTCTGCTATTTGATAAGTACTCCCACCTCCTCCAAAAGGATCTACTACAATATCACCTGGATTTGTACTTATTAAAATAGCTCTTTCCGGAATCATGGGTTTAAGTTCATTTGAAACCCTTGTCTTGAATTTATTATGCCGTACAGGAGATGTATCTTCCCAGAAATCAGTAAGGTTTAATCCAGCCTCATTCAATTTATTTCTGTGTCCCCCATAATCTTTTATTTCTTTACCACAATGTCTGCAAGTGGGAATTGGAACCCTTATCTTATTAAACACTCTCGGTTTCCCTTTTGTAAAATATAACAAACCATAATGCGCAGGATATAAGCCATTCCCCCTAGGATAAGTGTTTTTCATTGATATTGCAATCCAATTCCTGAATGTCATTTTATCTAATAAGTAATTACTTAAATACATCAGCCATTTAGGAATGTTGTATATAAATAAGCTACCACCTGGGACAAAATCCTAATAGCTTCGTTTATCCATTCCTTCAACCACAGCAAATATTCCTCTTGTTTTAAATCGTCTGATATATCACTCCCATAATCCTTTTTTAAGTTGAATGGTGGATCAGCAAATACGCAATGAACAGACTGATCTTTTATTTTCCTAAGAATATCTAAGCAATCAGCATTAAATAAAATCCCTTTTTCTGTATTCAAAAAAGGTTTATATGGCAAATCTAAATTATCTGCCACCATTTTATTATTAATGTAGCTAAATAATGTTTTTTGTTAAATCACAGACATATCCTTATAAATAGTCTTATAGAATGTAGACTAAAGTATACCACCCCTTTATATTATATTCTCGCTCTACCATCAGTTCCTTTTAAAATCTTTGGTACTTCTTCACTTGTCGAATCATTTTCTACAGCTATTACAGTCAGCAACCCTTCCCTGCAATTAATTGCCTTCCACACTCTAAAGTATGGTTCAAGTTCAGCGTAATTACCAATCCTGTCAGTACAATAATAATATAATGATCGAGTAGGAAGAATCAAACTTCCACCTGCTAACTTTTTCGATAAAATGCCTACAGCCATTTTATTTAAGGCTCTATGGCTTGACGAAATATTACCAGTTTCCCATTCAACCGCATAATATTTATTACCTACTCTTTAACAGCGTCAATTTTTCCAGGTGTTGTTCTTGTTGCCTCAACATCAATTTTTACTTCTGTTTCCCAGCTTACTTCTTTTAAATATGAGATGAAAGCCCATTTAACGGGGACAACTCCATTACCATGCCTTATAGGATTTATCGTGAATTTATCTGAACCTATCGGCCAAACGATTGACTTAATTGCTTCTCTGATCTCTTTCTTAATAATTGAATATTCAACACTTTTATAAAATTCCCCTCTATTTATCAGTATCTCTTCGTTAACTAACTTCATATTTCCCCAACCTTAGCTTTTCAACTTTTCGATAAATTTAACGAATTCTTCAAGCGTTATACCCAATGCTTGGCTTAATTTTTCTAGTGTGTTCAATGATGGACTTTTTTCCCCACGCTCTAAAAGGCTTATATATGTGCGATGGAATCCGCTAATAAGTGCAAGCTTTTCTTGTGAAAAGCCCCGCTCATTTCTTAACTTCTTTAAAGCATATCCAAACGCTTTTTCTATAGTCATTTAATATATTAGTAACTCTTTTCATTTTATCCACTTGTAGACTAAATATCTACAGACTAAAATATACACAATAGACGACCCTCATCCCGCTATAATTAACTTATAAGGATTAACAACTATGGCAGAATCAGAATTTCTAGGAACATTATTACTATCTCATCCCGACTTTCTCCCGATTGAGCAGGCAATCCGGGAAAAGTACAACTTGCCCGAAATCAGCCCGGATTGGTACGGTATTCACACGTCCGGAAAGCGCTAAAGAAAGCGAGGCATCCATGCCAATCACTCTCAACCTGGAACCCGTCCTGGTTTTCCTGGACGGTCTGAGCCAAAACAACCAGAAGGCCTGGTTCGAGGCGCACCGGGCCGACTACCAGGCTGCCCGGGCGGCGTTCGAAGGTTTCATCAATGACCTGATCGATGAGTTCAGGGCACCCGACCATTTGGAAGGCCTGTCGGCCCGCGACTGCATTCCGCGCATTTACCGGGATATCCGCTTCTCGAGGGACAAATCGCCTTACAAGACCAACCTGGGGGCGATGATCACGCCGGGCGGTTGGAGCAGCCCCAGGCTGGGCTATTACGTCTCGATCGAGCCGCACGACCGCTCGATGGTGGCGGGCGGGCTGTACGATCCCACGCCGGAACAATTGAACCGCTTCCGGCAGGCCATCGCCAGGGATGCCGCCGGCTTCCGGAAGGTCACGCACGCCAGGGGCTTTGCGGCGGCTTTTGGTGAGGTGCAGGGTGAGCGCCTCAGGACCGCCCCGAAAGGCTATGACCGGGCGCATCCGGAAATCGGGCTGCTGCAGTTGAAGCAGGTGACTGCCTATCATCACTTCACGGATGAGGCAGTGCTGGGAAGCGATTTCAGGGAGCAGGTGATCAGCGCCTGCCGGGCACTCAGGCCCTTCCTGGATATTCTGGACGAGATGCTGCAATAGAATGGGGGCAGGTCGAACCCTTGTCAAGCGTGCAGGCGATAAAACGGAAGGTGAAAGAGCAAGTTGTTGGAAGGTAGTCACAATGATTGATTTGAATTCGATAATTACCTGTCCGCGCTGTGGCTTTTCCAAAGCCGAGCAAATGCCGCCGGATATCTGAATTATTTATTATCAATGCGCCAGTTGTGGCGCAATATTGCGACCCAAAGCAGGCGATTGCTGTGTCTTTTGCTCCTACGCGGACAAGCAATGTCCATCGAAACAAAGCGAAAACGCCGGAGATGGCGAAGAAAGTCTTGCTTGAAAAGGAACCGAAAGGAGTTGGATAACCCGGATCAATCAATCAAGGTGACGGCCACGCCGCCACCCACGCGTATATACGCCGGGACGTTTCCAAAAACGCAGGCGGGCGGGATCTATTTTCAAGCGCACCAGGATGAGGCGCAGGGAATTGGCAAGCGAATGCGCCAGGCCTTTGAGCCGCAGCGGGCCTTCAAGCTGACCTGCGGCCTGCACCAGCAGTGCCGCCAGTTCCTTCTCGGCAAATTTGGGATCTGATTTGAAGCGGGCGATGGTTTCTTGCTGCAGTGCCACCACATTGTAATCACCCGCCGAGGCAAACTTCAATACCGTCAGGGCCGGCACCAGCTCGAAGCGACTGCCCGCAAATTGAGCCCGCCGGAAATATTCCTCGCGCGGGTAGGAGACGCTTTCCTGCGGCTGTTTCCAGAAACCGATCTCCGCCACGATCGAGCGGCGCTGAAGGGTGGCGGAAGCCTCCGGCACGAAGGAGGCGAACGGGGTAATGGGAATTTCAGTAAAAGGCGGGCGCCAGTGCGAGATCCATTCCATCAAGGAATAAGCAAAATTTGCGTCGCTTTTTTCCAGCGCCTCCACCAAAAGCGTAAGATGCTCCGGCAGCCAGATATCATCATGGTTCAGGTAGGCGATATATTTGCCCCGGGCGCGCCGCAGGCCCTCGTTGTGCGGAACGGACTGGTACCCCGAATTTTTCGGCAGGTTAAACCAATGCAAGCGCGGGTCATTGAATGAAGCCACCACCGCCGCGCTGTCATCGGTGCAGCCATCCCCGATCACCCACACTTCAAAATCCTGCAGGGTTTGCCAGAGCACGCTCTCGAGGGCAAGCCGCAGCGTTCCGGCTTTGTTATACGTGGCGATCAGCACAGAGACAAGCGGAGAGGCGGGTTCCGGTTCCATCGGTTTCAAAGCCTCGGCGTTCATGCTTGCAACGCCAGCTGGAAGGTCTCAAACCTGGGATCTCCCGGCGGATGGACCACATCTTCGAGCAGGATCTTTTCATCCTTCCTGACTGCCTCGCGCAAGCTGACGTCTTCCGCCAGGCAGATGGGCAGTCCGGGACGAACCTGGTTGTCTACGCAATTCTCGATCAATCCATAGGCCGCGTATCCGCCAACTCCATCCAGGACCTCTCCCGGGCGCAGGTCTTTTTTGGCATAGGCATAC
This sequence comes from uncultured Chloroflexia bacterium, assembly GCA_963806575.1. GTDB lineage: Bacteria > Chloroflexota > Anaerolineae > Anaerolineales > Villigracilaceae > UBA877. Next base: position 41,940 of record CAWDYX010000014.1, read on the forward strand.
ACATTCGTCATGAAGCCATGGGTGGGCTGTAAAAGTGCCCATCCATCCAGAAAGGCTTCGGCGATGCAGGCCATTGCCTCGATGTGACCCAGGTGGTAGGGGCGATGAAAAACATAGAACGGTCCCGGGCCGAGCCGGCAGGGATACCAGCCGAGGGTTTCCACCTGGTGAGGATGGTCATTGAAACCGATCACAAAGACACCGCCCGGTGGGTGCGCCCCGAGCACATAATCCACCAGGGGTGTTTTCCCATCCCAGAGGCCGGGAAGGTCAAAATGCTGAAAGACCTCAAGGATATCCCTGACACGCGGGCCGAGCATGCCGGGAACGGCGGTCCGCCCGCCGATGGAGTTGGCGGTCAAAGCCATCTCAATGCACAGCTTGGTGCCGTCCGTATATGAGCTGCACATTTTATAATCCATGAAGCGTTTGTCGGCTTCAGGAATGATGGCAGTGGGGTTGCTGTAGCGGTCGAGGAAGCCCTTCATATTGCCCGCCAGCACCGTTTGAAAACCCCAAAGTTCGATCTCATTGATCAGGCGCTTGAGAACCGTGTGCTGGTCGCCATCCGCGCTGGTGTAAACCACGCCGGCGCCTCGGGCCTGTGCCAGCAGAAAGGGGCCGAAGATCAAATCCGCTTCGGAATTCATCATGACGACATGCTTGTGGTGGGTGATGGCTGCCAGGGCGAATTGCGCTCCAGCGCTGACGGAGCCGGAAGAATCGACCAGGACGTCCACCAGATCACATTCAGCTGCCAGGGTGCCGTCGCCACAAACCGCCAGAGTCCCGTCATGGATGGCGGCGTGCATATCCGCCAGGTTTTCCACCACCGTGTACTTCCACCCCAGACGGGCAGCCCAGGCTGTGGCACGTTCCAGGTGGAGATCGGCAATCGCAACGCATTCCATGCCTGGCGTAACGCCGGCCTGGTAAACCAGGCCCCTGCCAATATTACCCACCCCGATCACCCCGACCCGGATCTTTCTTGGGAGAGCCCTCAAGCGGGAAAGCAAGTCAGTCATGCAGGTCAGCCTCCGAAAGCCAGAGATGGAATATGTTCAATGTTCAATTAAAAAGAACAAACGGCGTGAGGATTATAGCAGAAGATACGCACGAAGCTTCTTTGATCAGCAATTCAAGAAAAATACCCCTGGCTGGCTGAGGGGGGCAGCCAACCAAGGGCAGCATCATTATTGCATAAGTTGGATGGCAAGTCAAGTCAAAAAAGTGTGGAAAATATGTTTTTCTCAAATTAAACTTTCTGTTGCACATTCCTCTTGACGTCAGAACAGATGTTCTATATAATGTACATCCTATGAAACCTTGGGAACGCCTGTTGACGCTTGTGCGGAGGAAATCCGGTCCGTTGCCGGATTCTTTCGGGCTGGATGAACCGCTCCGGTCCGCGCTGGCGGAGCGGGCCAGGCGGGATCAACGCCCGATCGAGCAGGTGGAGCAGGAACTGCTGAGGGCGGGGCTGGCGCAGCTGGAGAACTCCGACGGGCTGAAACGCTGCTGGGAAAGGCTTTCGGAGCGCGAACAGGAAGTGACCGCCCTGACCTGCCTGGGTTACACCAACCGGCAGATGGCGGCGTGCATGCAGCTCTCGCCTGCCACGGTGAAGGGCTACGTGCACCAGTCCCTGGTCAAATGGCGTGCGCACGGCAAGGCGGAGCTGCGATTGCTGCTGGTTCAATGGGATTTCAGCGATTGGGGCATGCCGGCTCTCCGCGAGGGCGAGCGTCCCGGCTGAGGAGAGTAAGGTATGCGAACAGAAGTCTAAAGCGCCGCTCAATCTATCCCGGGCCGGGTTTCCCATAAACCCTGTTATAGCTGCCTGTGATGGGGATCGGATTCCCGCAGGACATGCAAGGCACCGTGGTGCTCCAGGTTTCCAGGCCTGCCATGAAAGGCGTTTTGGCCATGATCGACGACAATATCATATCAGTAAGATAGCTTGCTCCGCAGCGCGGGCAGATCACGCATTCCGTTTCCGGAGAGGTTCCGGGTCGTTTCCCATCCCTGGTCTTCCTTCCAAACACCTTGTTCAAGAAGTCCATTTTGAACGCTCCTTTCCAATGGCCGGCCTGGCAGGCGCTGCCGGCAGCAGCCGCGACACCGGACGAATCATGTTCGCCCAATTGACAGCACCTCCTTGGATCAAGGAGGTGCGGATCAATGCGGCAGGAAGGGTGAAGTAATTTAACTATACAGGAAACAGGGCTCCATTTCAAGAGGCAAAAAAACCGGCGTCCGAAGCCCAAAGGATGGGGGAGTTTGGGAAGCCGGCAAGCCGAAGGGTATAATCTTGAGAAGCGAGTTAATTCATAGCTAATTGATCGCAGCCGTGGGCACGACAAGCCACAGATGGGAGAAAAGGAGTAAATGAGCACACAATTTTCAATCCAATCTTCAGACCCGCTCCTGTTGGAGAAAGCCTGCCGGGTTGCCAGGGAATTCGCCCAACAGTATGTTCGGGAAGAGCTGGTCGGGATCGTGTTTCTAGGGGCAATCGCTAGGGGATATTACGACAGCTCGGCGGATATCGATATTGCGCTCTTCAAGAAAGAGGGTTCGGAAATTTCGCTGGCCTCCCAATTTCTCAAGGTCGAAGGCCTGGAGGTCCATTGTCACCTGGCCGATTATGAAAGCGAAATGGCGTCACCCTGGGACATGGCGAAACGCTGGACATTTTCCCAGGGGCTGATCCATTACGATCCGCAGGGCAGGATATCCCGGCTGCTCGAAGAAAAGGTCCCGCTGAAGCCTGAAGAGAAGAGATGGCTGCTGATGTCGGGATTAACGTGTTCCGAGTGGTATGTCAACCGGCTGACCGACCTGTGGGTGGCGCGCGGCAACATGATCAGCGCCCAGCATATGTTCTTCCAGGGGCTGAACTATTTCTTTGACATGCTGTTTGCTTTGAACGACGAGTTGGTGGCGGATATGAAATGGAGGTACTACTGCGCGGAAAAGTTGAAGCGATTGCCGGGAAATTTTCAGGAACGCTTCAAAGAGACGCTGATCCTGCAGACGTTTTCGATGGAGGAGCTCGAACGACGGAAAAGCGCTTTCATGGAGATGTGGCAGGAGATGCGGCCCATCATTGAACAGGAAGTCCACCTGTCGTATGAAGAAATCGTCAGTTTGACGTAAGACAGGCTACGCTGGTGAACCCTCTAACACACGAAAATGAGTGGAGAGGTGATGGAAGCGGTGCCGGCGGTGTTATTGACCCGGGAGAACCAGGCCCCCGATAAATTCCCGCAGCACGGAATCAGCCGGAACGATACTGTCGTCGGTAACCGGCAGGAGGGAATGCAGCAACGCGTTGACCCGGCTGGCGCGGCTGTAGGCATCCTGCCGGAGCGGGTCTTCCTGATACTCCTGGCACCATTTCTCGAAATACCCTCCCAATTTGGGTTGATAGACCGGCAGTTCATAAGGCATGCCGCTGTTGACTATATAATCGGCGGAAGAGATATACGGCACGATACTCCGCAACTCTCCCGAGCGGACATAATGCCAGTGCGTCAACGTCTGGCCATAATCGGAGGCGCGCGAAGTGGCATCCCTGAGCATCCTGCGCATCAGGCGGATATCCGTCCAACGGACGTACTCTCCATCGTTTCCCTTCAACTGCATGAGCGGTTCAATATACACTTTATAGGAGCCGGCCTTGACCCCCTCGGTCAGCGCCGGATAGAGCCCATACAGGCTGTCGATCAGGAGACCGTCTTTTTTGGACAGGCGGGTGGGCGTGGTTCGTAAGGTGCGTTTCCCCGTTTTAAAATCATAATATGGCATCTGGATCTCTTTGCCTTCCAGCAAGTCCTTGATATGGCTGTTGATCAGGGCCATGTCGAGGGCCTGGGGGGTTTCAAAGTCGTAGTCGCCAAATTCGTCCTTTGGATGCAGCTCCAGGTCAAAGTAATAATTGTCCAGGTTCAGCTCCACGAAAGTGACGCCTTTTTCAGCCAGCCGCAGGGCGATCTTCCGGGTGGTGGTGGTCTTCCCTGAGGAAGACGGCCCGGCGAAGATGACCAGTTTGATATCCCCCCGGCTTTCCAAAATGGAGTTCTCCACTGCGGCAATGTCCTGTGAATACTCCGTTTCCGACTCCATCACGATTTCCTGGATCTCCCCATTGCGGATACGTTCGTTCAGCCCTGCGACGGTATTCAAGCCATGGTCGACAGCCCAATTGAGCACCGACCACAGCTTTGCCCAGGGGACATTTTCACTGTGCTGTTCGGAGGTCGATTTCCCCTGCAGCCTGCGCCGGTTGCGCTCATCCCGGTAGAGGATATAGGCCTTGGCGACTTTGGCGTGGCCATTTTCGATCAGGACCTTTTCCACCACATCCTGGATCTCTTCAACGGAGGGAATTCTGCCCTGTGCATACACGTCCTCCAACAGGGCAACCACCTGGTCGCTCAGTCTTTGGGCGGTGATCTTGTCCCTTCCGCCGACTGCGACAGCCGCCCGATAGATGGCATTCGTGATCCGATCCTGCGTGAACGGGACCACCCGTCCATCACGCTTGGTGACCTGCTCGATCCTGTCCATGGCCATTATCCTTGTCGAAAAAACCCATCAGAAGAAACAAAATTGAGGTTCTGCATAAATTATAGTGCCATTTCGACGTCCGGTTCAGGGTAATGCAGGGCCGCAGCTCATTTTATTCTTCATTTGGAACAGCCAACCTTAAAAAATGCTTAGCGGATTGTCAGGTACGGGGACGGGAAACGTAGGGCAAGCGTCAAGTACTTTCCGAAGCCGGGTGGTATCATCCCAGCGAAAGGCGATCTCTCTTCTCCTCCTTGTCAAGAGAGCCGGGGCCGGAGCCCCCGGCTCTTGCGATTCCAGGGTGGGTATGAAAGCCAATGAAAATTCTTCGACTGCTTCGCCTGCGCCAGCCAGGTCTGGCAGGCAGGCGGGATCGTAAAAGTTCTCCGGGAATTTCTCAGCGTTTTTACGGACTACGGGGTGAAAATCCGAACTCCCGTGCAAATATCAAAACAACCTATTGATTTTTCTCTTGAAATTGTCTATACTTCAATTAGGAATTTCAGCATTCTTCCGTCGTAACGCAGCGTGCTTCCCGCCAGTGTAAATTCATTTTGCCAGGCCGATTCAAAGACGAGCCGGTCGAGCAGAGAAAGGAGCCGGGCATGCCTTACACGCTGAATGTCGAACAAAGGGGCAGTTACCTGTACATCACCGTGACAGGCGATAACAGCTATGAAACTGTCCACAGCTATCTCTCTGAAGTTCGTTCCAATTGCCTGCAATATGATTGTCCCGATGTCCTGATCGTGGAGAACCTGGCAGGTCCGAGTCTCGATACCATGAGCATCTACGACCTGGTCATCAGGAACAGCAAACAGGCCTTACCGGTAGTCGGCAGGCTGGCCATAGTGGATATCAACCCCGCACACAGGTTGGAAGACATGGAATTCGCCGAGAACGTGGCAGTCAATCGCGGCCTGACCGTTAAGGCCTTTGCCACCATTCAATCGGCGGAGGAATGGCTGAGGAGCCCAGCGAACCCTCAAGTCTAGGCAAGCCCCGTCCTGACACGGAAATGACCGCGGCGGCCAGGTTGACAACAACCACCAGGGCTTGCCCTTCTCAATCCAACCCTCATGGCAGAGGCATGTACACTTCCACCATGTTACTCTTGATGATCGAATTGGATTCCTTATTGAGGGCTTGAAGCTCCGGATCTGCAAAAGCTTTCTCATAGATCGCTTCCATCACGGCCAGGCTGGGCCATTGTCTCTCAATAATGAGAGTGTTTGAATCGTGCCCACCGAGCATGCATTGGTAGCGCTTCTTATTGGGAGGGAACCCCAAACGGGTCTCCACCTTGTTGTACTTTTTATCGATCGCCTCCAGCTCCGCCCATTTGTCGGGGTAGATTTTCTGGATCATCCGCTCTATGCAAATCATGGTATTCTCCTTTCGTGAACAAAATGCCCGAATATTTATGGACGATGGTACCCCGGCCGCCGCTTCCGGCCATTTCAGCCCTTCCGCATCAGGTTTTTCTCCATTCCCGGCCTTTCCTCCAACGCACAAGCCCAGGTGCCTAACCAGGGCCTGGAATGCCTGCATGATCCAGTTCCACCGGCAGCCGGGCAACCACCGACTGGTGGCTGGCGGTAAAATTGGCGACCAGATCCGGGTTGCCTGGCAGCAGCTCCGCCCCGGCTGCAGGGCGGACCACGGCGATCGGGATCCACTGCCGTTCAAATTGGAGATACGGCTTGAGCGGGTGGCGGATCCAGTCACTGTTGGGACCCTCGACCCTGACGTCGATCAATTTGGCCAGCACATCCGGGTACGAATCGGGATCCGGCGGAATCGTGTTCACCCTGGCCCAGACCAACACTTCTTTTCCACCCATCTGCAGCGCCGGCTGTTGGGGGTCCTCCCACTTCATTTCCAGCTCATACAACGGCAGGATGTGCACATGCAAATATGCCCGGGCTTTCACCTGCTCGCCAACCATGGCGATCGCCAGCACGGTCAGGCTTTCACAAACCTGGGGTTCCGGTGCCGAAAAGTCGCATTCCAGGCTGCCCATGGCGGAGACCGGGGAGGCGGCCAGCCGGCCCGGCGTCTCGGGGACGATCACTTTGATCATCGCCTCAGGCGCAATGACAGGCCCGCCCATAGGCGGGATGCGCAAGGCTTGGAAGTACACAGGGACATGCTCGCGGGCATGCAGCTCCAGCAAAGTGGCACTCACCCGCAGGCTGTAGCGGATCTGCGGAGGCTCGGGGGAGGTGGGCGTAGAGACGATTGGTTTGGATGGCGGATGGCTGCCCTGGTTCCGGTAGTCCAGCACGAGCGCGACCACGCCGGCGGCCATCAGAAGGGCACCGATCAGCCCTGCCACAACGGCGACAACCTCGAGCAGACCCGCCAGGCCGTTGCCGACCTGCGTGCCCGAGCCGGGCGGCAGGCTAAGGCTGGATGCCAGGAGGGCAGTTCCGGTCAGGGGAATTGCCGGCGATCCGCCCGAAGGCCGAGGGGGTGTACGACCCAGGACGCCAGACAGGATCAATATCAGCACGCTCAGGATGCAGCAGATCCCCCCGACCAGGACGCCGGCCAGACCGAAATAAAATAACCGGCTGTGTCCGGTGCCGGAAGCAGGCTGGGATGGAGGCAAGGCGACCTTTTGAGGGACTGGAGCAGGGGAGGCGTCAGGTGACTGGTTCATTCAAGAATACTTTTCCCGATCCGCCGATGAGTTGCATACCCCGTGGCCGCCAAACGACCGTGGCTTATCGTACTTACAATGGGCTGCGTTCCAATCCATTATCCGATAAACAGAAATAAAAGTCAACCGTCAAGACTGCGGGCCCGCAGCCCCGCCCCGGAAAGAGACAGCCAACAACTTGCGCCTCAAGGTGAACAGGTGTGGCGGGGTCTCGACACGCTGCGCCATATCCTGATAAACTCGATGCAACACCCAACCGATGGCGCAAATGCCACATCTGCCACAGCGGAAAGATCAAAACTGTTGTTGGATTTCAGGGAACTTTTTGCGAACGAAAAGCGTTTACCCAATAACAGGATACCAACCCTGGTGCATTTGATTTTCCATGAAAGGAGAGCCCCGTGAAACGTTCCAGGCTGCTTTTACTGTCCGTTGCGCTGGCGCTGATGCTCCTGCCGGCCTGTACGTGGTTTTTCCCCGCCGGTGGGGGCATTACGTCCAAATCCGTACCAAAACTTCATTGAGACGATCGTCGCCCAGACCCTGACGGCCTATCCCTACCCCACCCCCCAGCCCAGCCTCACGGCGACCTTCACGCAAACGGCTGTCGTGTCGCCCCAGACGCCGCGGGATTTTATCAACTGGTATTTCGATAATATCAATGCCAGGAATTACACGCTGACCTGGTCGCTCTTAACCGATCGTTTCAAGGACTCATTGGATGACTCTTCGCAAGGCGCCTACCAGGTCTACGTGGACTTTTGGAATTCCGTCAAAAAGTCACCGTAATAGACGTTTATTATGTGTGTCAGGGGGATCTATGTGCCGTCAAAGTCACCCTGCAATTGGTTTATTACAGCGGGCTGTTCAACACCACCACCTACCCATACACGCTGACGTATGACCATTATCGCGGCACCTGGATGTTCGATTATTTCCCGGGCCCGACTGCCACCCCAAGCAGGACGGCGACTGCCATCCGGACACGTACACGCACCCCCACCCCGACGATCACGCCAACTCGCACCAAGACCGGGACTGCCACGTTGACGCCTACACGCACTCCGACCCGCACACCCAAGACCAGGACTCCCACCGCCACGCGCACCAGCACTCCCACCCACAAGCCCACCAAGACGCCCACCAACACCAGAACCCCCATCTTTACCCTTACACCGACCTCCAGCCCAACCTACACATTATCAGCCACGAACACCCCGATCGAAACCGCCACCCCGACAATCTCTCGCACGCCCACGGAAACCGAAACACCTACGCTCACGCCCAGCCCGACCGCAACGGATACATCCAGCCCCACTCCGTCGGAGACGTCCACGACCATCGCGGATCGCCCCGGGGGACTGGACGAGGCTCCTATAAGAATGGATGCATCTACCGGGCAGGTAACTTTCCTTGCCTGGCTGGCGGAAATTTCAATGAGATTAATTTGGATTAAAGGAAATCTCCTGGCGGGTTTACGGCCAGATGAACTGCCCGGCGTAGATCCGGTTGGCATTGGGGATGTGATTGGCTTTCCACTGACGAAGTGATCACTTATGATAACCCGCCCAACGGCCGGCATAACCCACGCGAACGAGAAACAAGTTAACCTACCAACCCACGACCACCCTGGACGTTAGCGTGTGTGACCGAACGATACACGTTGTACGGCCAGGCGGGGCAAGACAATCTGACGGTACGTAAATCGTATGGGAAAGATGGATCGGTATCTGCACTGCCGTTGCTGTGAGCGGAGTTCAGCGAACGGAAGAACACGGCGTTGTGGAACATAAAGTGGCAAAATGCCGGGCTTGCGTCCTAATAGCGGTAGACTATAGTACGTTCCATCCTGCGCAGCGTGGGGATGAGCTCTTGCGCGCGGTAAATGGCCCGCCACCATAACGGGAATCGGGAAAACGCGACCTGTTCGCTTGGTCTGAATTCCTTGATCAGTTCAAGCTTCGGCTCAAGCTGCTGGATGTCCTGGGGATCATCAAGCCCCCACTTGTAGGTTGCACCCGTGCCCCCGACGTTCGAGCCCGTTCTTTTTACAATCATCGAATTGCAGATATCGAAGATCATCTGACCGCCGGGAAAGTGAGCGACCACCGCATTGAGGAGCGCTTTCACTTCCGTTTCGCTCAGGTAGTGCAGCACCCCCTCGGCGATAAACAGCCCGGGTCGATCCCGTGGGACCTCGTCCAACCAGCGCAAATCATCCAGCGGCGCGCCGATCAGGTGATAGGAGGCGCCCCGTTCGGGAAACAGTTGGCGGCGCAGGTCGATAACATCGGGGTAATCCACGTCGAACCACTGGACATTGGCAGGCGGATCGACTCGGAAAACACGGCTGTCCATGCCGCAGCCCACGTGGAGCACGGTTGCATCCGGGGCTTCGGCAAGATAGTGGTTCGTCAGTTGATCAAAGGTCGCGGCGCGCGTGGCGACGATGGTACATCCAATCTCCTTCCACATGCTCCACGAGGCCACTCCCGTGAGGGTCTTGCTCATGTCGTAGTCGATATGCCGCATGGCTTCTTCAGCCCAGGGATCACGCAAGATGGGATCCTTCCACTGGCTCTGAATCGCTTTGCTGCTCAACATCATGAGCATCGTTTCTTTTTCTTTGGTAAATTGGATCTTATCGGTTGTCATTGGTTGCTCCTTGGTGTATCGTCTGTTTTGTGTCCTTTGCCTGTTTGATTCGCTCCAGCTGCGCGCGGGTGTTAGGCCACCCAGGGAATCGAAGGACGCCAGAACAGGCTATGTCGCCCAGAGCTGGGTCGGCCGCAGTTCCACGCCGATCAGCCGGCACAGCAGCTCCACGTTCGGGATCTCAGACGTTCGCACCTCGTGTTTGTGGTCGTCGCGCATCGTCACAGTGAGCCGACCGTTGTCAACCTTGACCTCGATAATGTCGGCCCAGGCGTAGGTCTTGCCGCCCATCTCCAGGCCGTTCGCGCGCTGAACGGTCACCGGGCCAAAGGTCACGGCCTGCCCCGCCTCATAGTGCTGCGCCAGCGGCGGATACAGCCGCGCGTACACGGCGTCCTTGATCGGCTCGATCAACTTCTCGATCTCGATGAATCCCAGACCATCGTCCAGGATCAGCTTCTCCTCGCTGCCCTTCAACAGCGTGTACTCATGCAGGGCAACGCCGCTGCCTCCGTGCTCGGACCGGACGAACGGCATGTGCGTCAGGATCGCCGCCACCTCCGGCCAGCGCCAGGTGTGGATCTGCTTGCCCCCCGTATGGAAGGCCAGGCCATCCTGGTAGAGCACCAGCTCTTTGGGTTTCGTCCCGCTCAGGCCCGCGAGCAGCATCGCCCCCTGATGGCGATAGACCGCGGTCGGCGCGCCCAGGGCTGTCACCGGCTCGAACTGAGCTGGCACCGGCACTGTGCCCGCCGCACGCGGCTTACCCCAGGCCGGAGCGGGCGCTTCTGCCGCTGGCGTGGCAGCCTGCGATTGGGCTTCCATCAGCCGGGTCCACGCCGCGACTGAACCAGCGTCGCCCGTATCCGAGCTGGCGGCCTGCGATTGGGCTTCCATCTGCCGCGCCTGTTCCTCGGGATTGCTCTCCGGCACACCGTGGCGGCCCTCAACGGATACCTGCGCGTGATCCTGCGCGTCGTAGCGCACGTCCAGCACGGTCCCCGGCTGGTATCTGTCAACAGCGACCAGCCCGACCAGGGTCTTCGTCTCGGCGTTAAAGGGGGCCTCGTCGTCCGGCCGGATTTCAACCGCGAACGACATCAGCACCGCTCTACCTTCCACAGTGGACCTGAAAATGTCTGTCGTTTGCGCGCTGAGGATCTTGGCCGTGGCCGGCCGGCCGGCGCTGTGCAGCCGGCTTTCGCGCCCGACCGTCTCCTGGACGAGCTTCTCTGCCGCCAATTCTTTTTCGACCGAAGTGCCGCCCGAGGCGGATGACTTGACCACCGTGGCGCCGCAATAGGCACAGACGACCTCGGTCTGCCCCTTCGCAAACTGGATTGCGCTCCCGCACTGCGGGCACAATTGAGCTTCAACTGCCATGGCTTAGCCCTCCCGGCGCTTGCCCACTGGATAACCTTCCCAATATAAGTCGGCTTCGTGGAACCAGAACTTATCGCCCTGGACCCGCAGGATCGCAGGGTTGGAGTGGTTTCCTTACAAAACATTGTACCGCAATTGCGGCTCTCCCCATTTTCGCACCGCCGAGGATTTCAGCATTATATGGTGACTAGCCGGTGTTCGGAAGCTTTTCCTGTCTTTGACTTTGCTATGAAGAGTACAAAAAAACGTTTCTGCTCAGCCATCTTTTTTCTTATCTGTGGGAAAGATGGCTGAACAGATATCCCTAGTGGACAATAAATGTATGTGAAAAAAACTGGAGCGGGCTCCTGATAATCTCGCAACTGAACAAGCAGAAATGGGGCAGCCATAGAACCAATGCCAGGATGCAAATGATGATCGAAACGCCATAAAAGATCAGGCGATTATCCAGATGCTCCCGCGAATCGGCTGGAGCGGATCCTTCCTCGGCTCTCTTCTTCCGAAGCGCGAACTCCCGGCAGGGCAGATTTACCGAAACCGCCAGCATGGAGAAATTAATGCAAGTGACCGTGAACCATCGGCCGTAATCGTAGGCCGTGAAGTAGACGGGCAGGGAAAGCAGGAGCGGGATTAAGAAATACTTGCAAAAGAATAAACCCGAATACCGTAACGCCGACTGCGGGGAGAAGGACTGCGGGTGCCGGGAATGGAGAATGGAATATACCACCTGCCGAACGAGATACCAAAGCGAAATTCCCAACATCGGGAGAATCAGAATTCAGGCTCCCCAGTGCATGGAAATAATTACCCGCGTAATGTAGGCGGCTCTCGCCAACGACCACTGCAGAGGAATGAAGGAACCGGGCAGGGTCGATCCGCTGAGTTTATCGGGGGGCAAAGTACAGGAGCCTTCACGCAGCGCGCCGGCGGCCGCCCATTTTTCGCAGATGCCAAGCAAGGTCTGGTAGCTCGGTGTGCCGGCCAGATACACGGCGCCGAACGCAAGTGCCGCAGGGAGATACAGCAGCCCGGTCCATAAGGCGGCTCGCGTGAAGTCGTGCCGGGCCTTCATCCGCAGGACCGTCAGCGTGATCATCCAGTGCAGCGGGACGAACATCAGGAAATTTCCCTCGTGGACTAGGATGATTGCCGGGAGGAGGATCACGGCGATGGGTACAAGCCACCCCACGTAGCGCCGCAGGTTCCCAACCGGGAGCGCGGAACCATCTCCGAGCGGAAACGATTTTTCGACGACGAGCAAATGCAGAAGCACTGTGACATACCCGAGGATTTCCTTCCGGGCGATGGCGTCATGGTCATGTAGGTAAAAAAAGAACAGCGATGGAAGGAACAGCAGTCCGAACAAAGTCAAAGGATGATACGTTTTCCAGGACCGCACCAGCAGTCGGACGTACCCGAACGCTATGGCCAGGATCAGGATCCAGGAAAACACCGCAATGAATTCTATCGGCGAGACCGCGGCCGGAACCAGTCGCCAAATTTCACCCGACAGTCCGCGCCGGATGAATCCCTGGGAATAATCGATCAGCCAATCGGTATAAGCCCAATAATTCAGACTGGTCTCGAAAGCGTCCTTGGGGAGCCAATAGAGCAAATCGCGAATCCAGGCGGCGGAGAAAACGAACAATAATATCGAATTGAGAATGAGACGGGGCTGGGTAAGAAAATATTTTACGCGCGTTCCAAGGGGCATTTCTGAAATCCGGCGCGCGGGACGATCCGCGGATCGGTTGGGGTTCGGATTGTCATCGGTAAATGCCATCGACTTCTCCATTTACTCTTGTATCGTAACTGGGCAGGTAATTTACTAACGGACTTGGCGCTCACCAACGGGCGGAGGAGAGGGGCTGGCCAGCAAACCAAAAATCGGTCTGGTTGACAGTACCTATGTCGGTATGAACCTCACCGTTGATGGCAACCTGAAAAATGAAGCCCGAGCAAGAAATATCGTTAATGGTATTTCATGAAATGTATCTTCCCATACCCTGTCCATGGTTGTAAGCTAACCTGAAGAGTTGGAAATTTAAGCGTATCTATAAATCCATTTTGGAGAGATGTAAGGGCGAATGACGGATTTATGAACCAGATAGATTGTATGCGAAAACCACTATCAAATAATGGCACTTCATCAGGCCGCATATCCCTTATCGCCCCCAAAATAATGCCTTTATGTGAATAAATAATACTGGTTGCAAGATAAGGCTCATCTACAAACCAATAATATATGGAAACATATTCGTCTGGAGATCCCCACTCTTGTAAGATATCGCCAAGCTTAAACCCATTTAGCCGGAGGCCGAAATTAATTACTTCTACAATCCCGGATTGAGAAAATATTCTACCGAAGCGTCTTTACATATGCCTTCGTTGGCCTGAAGACCGTATACCGTTTTAATCGATTTTGGATCCACCGCTGGTATTGACTTCAATGCCATATTTACATCCTGCGGCGAACTTTGTCCGGGAGTTATTTTATGCCAACATGGAGGAGAACAACTTTCATCTTGAAAAATAGCGGATTGCAAGAGATTGCACCCTGCGAGAAGACAAAAGACTAGATATATGGGAATAGCTTTAACTATCTTTTCATATGAGAAATTCCATATTTTAGATTTTTCAAGGCAATCAACCCAAGAAATCCATCCTCCATATTTGCCTTTTCGGTGGGAGGTCTTCGCTAGGAGCAGCATTTCTCATAACAGTATATGCAAATGTCTCAGAAAAATCGTCAGCGACCCCACGATTAGCATAATCTCTTACAGGCCAAGGATATTTTCCTACTACTTTCTTGACATACCAACTGTAAGTTCCACATCCAAATCGCGGAACACAAGTTCCAGGATGACCACCCATTGCTGACACCATTGTTTCGGATGGTCCACCGCCATTATAAGTTGCTGGCAAAAATCCATTTTTGATATTATTGTCTAGAACATGTCCCATCTCATGCGCCGACCAGCGATTTCCCGATCTTGAACCAACCCGGAAATAGTATATATGTTCGTTCCACCTTCCCCTTCCTCTGCCCAGCGTATGGAAGGGTCAGGTGCACACGGTGTTGAGCCACCCATACTTATAAAAACGCATGTCTATTATGTGTCCCTTTTACCCTTTCAGACTGCACCTGGCCGGGTTGCCAGCCGCTTAGTGGTGTTAGCTGTATCTGCTTCGAAAGATCATAGGCAGTCGACAGGTCGCTGTCGCTTTCCACGAGCACACGTCCGGCGACGATCACGGAGTTGTTCGGCGAGGCGATCTGCTTCAGGCCACCCGGCACCTGCCCTTTCCAACCCCGTCCCGTAATGAGGTAGTCGCCCGCCTGCGTACCGGTGGTGCGTTTGCCGACGTAAGCAAAAACAGTATTTTTCGAAGGATCCGTGAACTGCACACTGTAGTAGCGATCGTTCATGTCGGGTACGTGCAAGACCAGCGGCCCTTGACGGAAATCCAGCCAGCCGGCGGTCAAGAGAGTGTCATGGTTCACACCCACGGTCAGAGGATTCGAGCTCGAGGCGGTTTGCGCAGCCAGGGGCTCCGCAAAGAGTCTTTGGGGCTGCGTATAGAGCGTATTGATCGGGACGGGACCGTCGCCGAACCCTTTAGTGAGCAGCGCCCGCTTGTACGCGGAGAGCATCAGGCGCGGCCAGAAGTAGATCACCACGCACCACACCACGACCACCACCGCACCGAAGATCAGTAAATTCTGGATGTTCATAGCCATCAGCTCACTTCGACCACCGGTGGGACGATGTACTCGCCCTTGAGGACGGCCTCGCCGGGGATGTAGACGCGCAGCCAGAGGATGAAATTGCCCGAAGGCGCGGGCAGCCAGTTGGACTCGTGCCCTGCTGGAGCCGCCTTTTGAATGTATACATCGACCGAACCATCGGGGTTTTGGACCAGGCCGGTACGATCGCTGACGCTGTACCGGTTGAGCGGATTCGCCACAAAGTGATTCCCCGCATCCCCCATCGTAATCGACCAGAATGCCTTGTTCGGCGGGAGTCCTCCCGGCGGGAAGTGCATGACGTAGTCGTGCGCCCCGGAGAGCGCATGGCCGGCGCCGTCTGAATTCGTCCACCAGTACATCGCCTCCTGCGGCAGGTTCACCGGGCCGGGAAAAAGCTGGGCGTGCGCGGCGCGCAGGAACATGCCGTTGCCGGGCTCGCCCAACCCGTACATGGTGATCCAGCCGTTGACCTTTTTGGCCTTGATCCGGGCGTAAACCTGGGCCGAGACGAACGCCAGCCCGAAGCCGATCAGGGCGCCCTGAATGATGGCATTCCGCAAGATCATGTTCTGGGGGAAGAGGGCGGTGTGGACGATGAAATAGACGCATACCGCGCCGATGAGGATCGCATAGTAAGAGTAGAATTTGCTCATGGCTTCATCCTATCACTTTTGGCTTAACAATGTTAGCTGTATCTGCTTCGCGAGCCCATAGGCGGTCGATAGGTCGCTGTCATTGTACACCAGCACTCGGCCGATGACGAGCACGGAGTTATTCGGCGAGGAGATCTGCGTCATGCCGCTTGGAACCTGTCCATTCCAACCGGGCCCCGTAATGAGATAGTCGCCCGCCTGCGTACCCGTGGTGCGCGTGCCAACATAAGCGAAGTCGATGTCAAACGGGTCAGTGAACTGCATGCTGTAGTAGCGCCCGGAGAAGTCCGGCACATGCAGGATTAGCGGTCCTTTGGAGAGGTCGAGCCAGCCGACCGTAAGGAGCGTGTCGTGGTTCACGCCGGTGGTCAATAATTTTGAGGCCGAAGCGGGCGGGTGGAGGGGATCCGCAAAAAGTGCCTGGGACTCCGTATAGAGCGTATTGATCGGGATGGGGCCCTCGCCTCCTCCTTGATTGAGGATCGCTTTTCTATAGATGTTGTTCACGAGGTGCGGCCAAAAGTAGACGAAGAGGAACGTGCCGAGCGCCCATGCCACAAGCATGACCGAACCAAATGTGAGCAGATGTTTGTGTTTCATATGCGATGCTCATTTCACTTCGACGACCGGCGGCACCTGGTACTCGCCGTTGAGAATGGCTTGCCCGGCACATACACACGCAGCCAGAGGATGAAGTTACCGGTTGGCGCGGGCAGCCAGTTGGTTTCATGGCCTGCCGGAGCGGCGTTCTGGATGTATATGTCGACGGAACCGTCGGCATTCGGAACGAGGCCCGAGCGGTCGCTGACGCTGTAGCGGTTGATCGGATTCGCCACGAAGCGATTTTTTGCATCGCCCATCGTCAGCGACCAGAATGCATTATTCGGCGGGAGCCCGCCTGCCGGAAAGTGCATGCTGTAGTCGTGCTGTCCGGAGAGCTTTTGGCCCGCCTCATCTACGGACGTCGTCCAGTACATCGCCTCTTGCGGTACGTTTATCGGGCCCATAAAAGTGATGGCGCACGCGCCGCGCAAGAGGATCCCATTGCCGGGCTCGCCGCATCCGAACATGGTGGTCCAGCCGTTGACCTTTGTGACATAGGCGTGCGCGAGAATCTGGAACGTGATGAACCCCAGCACGCCGCCAATGATGATTCCCTGCACGACATCCGAGACAATGGTTCTCCTGAACATGATGGCGAACATCCTTTCGCGTGTATCAGTTAAAGTGGCGTATAACGGTGTGGCTAACCGGCTCGCGAAAAGAGGCGAAGCCGACTGAAGCGCGTCCGGTTGAGCCGCGTGTTAGGCCCGACCGGGTTAGATGTCGGGCCTCAGCTTACTCTTGCCTGACTATATCGACCGAGATCTCTACCGCCGGCGTCGTTCCTCTATTCTCAAGCCAATGCATGGTGTTCTTATCCTCAGGCCAGCCCGCTCCCGGCCCATACTCCTTAGCCACTCCATTTCGATGGTCAATGATCGTTCCTTGCAATATGTAGACCACGCCCGGCCTGTCTTTATGGTCGTGAATCGGGCCGAAGACACCTCCAGGTTCGAAGGTTACCATACGCATTCGAAGTTGGCGCCCTGCCATGCCCTCGATTTCAGGGCCAAGGTCAACCGCTGCAAGTAGCTTCACCGTAACACCTTTCGTCTCAGGTGCCGCCTGTTCATTTTTCATCGTGTTCTCCTTTCTGTACATCCTGGCCGCCTAACGTTGTGGTTGATCTTTTTCTTCTCCCTCAACCTTCACTCTCTTTCTGAACTGCGCCTCGATCAGATATTTCCGGGCGGTAAAGACCAGGTCCTGACCGCTCTCGAGCCGGCGTTGCAGGCTGAGCAAGTGCTCCGAATGGGTTTCCACCGAGAAGCCGGGCACCAGCCAGGGAACGGCCTTCAAGTAATAGACAATTGCTCCGACATCGGTAAAGGATAACCGGCCTGACCATTCCTGTGTATTTACGATGGTCAATCCCGCCGCTTTCAGTTGAGGCAGATATTTCCCAGGGGTCGAATCAGGCCATTGAGGTTTGGCGCCGAATACCGCCAGCAAGTCAGCCGCCCACAACCCATGGACCTGCTGGGTGAGGAAGGTGCCGCCCGGGGCGAGGATGCGGGCCACCTCCCGGGCATTGAGACCGGAATGACGATTCAGGACGAGCTCGAACTCGCCATCCATAAAAGGCATGGGGCCATCGTCTTCCAGGCGCACATCCACCACCTTGCCGCCAAACGGAGATAGACGTTCCGTCGCCAGCCTGAAGTTGGGCGGATAGTCTTCCGTTGCAACCACTTTCCCGGGCCAGTGCTCGAGAAGTTTCAGCAATCGCTCACCGCCGCCCGTACCCATGTCAAGGACAGAAGAAGCCTGGTGCATCAGTTCAGCCGCACGTCTGGAATAGGACCAGGGGGCCTGGTCTTCCAACATCCGGCCATCCAGGTGGGAGAAATCCCATCCCGTGAAGGGTTCCTGCTCCTCACGCTTCCATGTTTCGATAAACGCCGGTTTTTTCTCATCATGCTGCCTTTCGCCTGGTTCCCTGCGCATGCCCCAGGTATGCGGGCTGAGCGGACTTGCCTGTCGATGGCCGACTACGCCAAAACCATACCGTTCGTAGAAAGCAATGTTCATTTCATTATTCGTATCCAGAAAACAGACCAGGTTCTCCCGGTCAGCCTGTGCCAGCACCGGCTGCAGGAGCGCCCCTCCGACCCCCCGGCCCTGCCTGGATGGTTCGACCCCCAGCCAAAGCAGGTACCAGTGCCGCCCGCTGACGGATTGCTCATGCAATTGGTCGGCGATTTTGGACAACCCCAGGCTTCTTTGCAACTCTCCTCTGCTTAACTTCAAAGGAAGCAGCCATAGGCCTGTCATAATGGTCCGCATCCATTCGATGGTGGGTCTTTCCGGACCAAGCCATAGCGCGATACCCTCCAGGGCAGGCGTGGTAAATACCTTGCCGTAGCGTTGCCCGTAGCGAATGGTCTTCTCAAAAAGCCAGGGCAGGATGCGGCCGCGCCGGCCGGTATCCGGCAGGACGAAGGTGAAAAATGGATCATCAAAAAACGCCCGTGCCATCACCATGGCGGCCTGTTCGACCTGGAGCGAAGGCAGGGGAATCACTATCATCGTTCCTTCGGCTTCACTCATTTCCCGCTTCCTTTTCATTATTATAATTATCCCCTCGCTTAACCATATTCTCCAAAATGGGCCGCGCGGCAGCTTCAATATCTTCCAAAAGTGCGACTTCCTGCAAGGCAGACCGCTTCTCCAACTGCTTGATCACTTCCCGACCCAGGTAATAGCCCGTTTCGCTCCTGCCGCTGATCTCATACCAGGAACCAAAAAACGCTGTGACCGGGCTGCCGGCGTCCACCGTTCTCAGGAATTCGGCGGCCAGCCAGGCGGCATGCTCCCGGCACCATGCCAACCAATCGCCGGCCTGGCTTGATCTGGACTGATGTCCAACCTCTGTATCGAGAATCCGGCTTTCGCAGGTTTGTGCAAAGCCTTCTTCATAGAGCTGCCACCAGGGGCCCGAGCCGATGGGTTTTGCGTGCCGGGTGCGCCAGGAATAATGCACCAGATGCCCGAGCTCATGGGCGATCAATCCAGCGAGCGCGGTAGGATCACTCCAGCCGCATTCGGCAATGGCTTCCAATCCGAACAAAACGGCCGGGCTGCCGCCCAGGGTGGTTGCCCAGCCGGCCCCGAGGCCGATCCCGACATAAATCACGAAGGTCACGGCTTCGTCAAAGCCGAGCACCTGCCGGGTTTTGTCTAGGATGCGGCAACAGTTTTCCAGCAGGTTCTGATGGGCTGCCTGCATGGCAGGCAGCCTTGCGGCAAGGAACGGGAAAACCTTTGTGCGGGCGACCTGGCGCCAATCCAGGTTCTGCGCGGCGTAGTCCTCGATCTGCATCGCCAGGAGTTCGGGCCACTGCGACATGTACGCAGCCGCCCAGCCGTCCATTTGGACGTCGAGGGATTTCCGCCCGGCCTCAGCCCAGTATGCCAGGAAAACCGGGAAAGTATCGATCAAAGTGAACAAGGATGGTCCTTTCCCTGCATTATATTCCCGGATCGAAACCATATCAGTGAAAATTGCGCAGTCCTTCCTCTCCGAAGAAGAAGGACTGCGCTGAGGAGGAGTAAATGAATCTGTTTCGAATAGAAAGCCCTAAATCATCCAGCCTGCCACGGGGACTCTGCGGGAACGCAGCTCTTTTCCGCAAGCCTCATTTTTCAATGCCAGTAAAGACGATCCCCTGCATGAAGACGCGCTGGGCCAGGAAGAAGATCACGACCGGGAAGATAATTGCGATCAAGGCTCCGGTTTGGATCAGGTTCGGCAAACGACCGTGCATGGCGTTGTAATATTGCAGACCCACCGAGATCGGCCACAATTTACTGTTGGACGCCAGGTACACCAGGGGCTGGAAGAAGTCGTTCCAGGCGAAGAAGAAGTGGAACAGGCACACCGCGGTCACCGCCGGAACAGATTGGGGCAGGACCACATACCAGAGGATTTGAAAGGGGTTGGCCCCGTCCATCATGGCAGCCTCGTCCAGTTCGCGCGGCAACTGCATAAAGTACATGCGCAGCAGGAATACATTGTATGCGTTGGCGAAAAAGTTTGGCACAATCAGTGGTAAGAAAGTGTTGGTCCAGTGGATCTTGGAGTACAGAACATAGGTTGGGATCAAGGTGGCCTGAACCGGCAACACGATCGTGCCGATCAGGATGATGAACAGGAGATCCTTGCCGCGGAAAAAAAAGCGGGCAAATCCGTAAGCCACGAGAATCGCCGAGACAACCGCTCCCAGGGTGCCCGTCAAGGCAATGATCAAGGTGTTGCGGATCAGCAGGGGGAAATTCAATTCATTCCAGGCCTGGACGAAGTTGCGCCACTGCGGATCCGAATGGTAGAGTGGCGCGAGCAGGCGCCAGTTCCCCGCCCAGGTGATCGGACCCGCATCCGGGTTCTGTGGGTCGATGAACAGGCTCTGCGTACGGCCCGGCTTGTACATCGCCAGAACCTTGGTCCCCTGCTCGGTGGGGACCTTGTAAAGATTCAGCGGATTGCCCTGGTAGGTGAATGTGCTTCGGGAGAAGGGCCAGATCGCCGGCACCTGAAAATCGCCCATCTGATCGTAACTTTTCATCCCGGTTACGAGCATGTAAATCAGGGGGGCGATGAACAGGAGCACAATGAACAGGCCGAGCCCGGTCACAAGGACCTTGTTGACCAGGTCGCGCTGGCGCATACCCATGGCGGGGCGGATTCTCATGGCGGTTGTCATTCTTGCTTGCCTCCTGAATAGAATACCCACCTACCGGAGGTCGTGAAGAGCAGGATGGTCAAAGCCAGGACAATGATGAACAAGACCACCGCCATGGCCGAGCCATAGCCCATCAAATTGTATTGGAAGGCATTCTTGTACAGGTTAAGGTTGAAAAAATTCGTTGCACCGTTCGGCGCGCCCGTCCCATTTTTGAGCACATAGGCCAGGTCGAAGTACTTGAAAGCGGCGATGATCATGATGGTCAGGTTGTAGAAAATCACCGGCGAGATCAATGGCAGGGTGATGTAAAAGTATTGCTGAAAACCGTTGGCTCCGTCGATCTCGGCTGATTCATACAGTTCCTTGGTCACGCCCTGCATGCCGGCCAGCAGGGTGATCATCAGGTTGCCCAACCCCCACAGGCCGATCAGCACCAGGGCCGGATAGATCCAGATTTCGGAATTCAGCCAATCCGGTCCCGGAATGCCCACAGCTTCCAGCCCCATGTTGATAAAACCGGTGTTGGTGTTCATGATGCCCGCCATGATGATTCCGGCTGCAATGACCGGGATCATGGCCGGCATGTAAAAAATCGTCCGAAAAAAGTTCTTGGCCAGCAGGTATTTGGAATTGACCAGGGCTGCCAGGAATAATCCAAAAGCGAGACTTAATGGAAGGGCCAGAATACCGTACTTGAGGGTAACCATGAATGAGTTGCCCACTTCTGCATCCTTTGCCATGTCCGTATAGTTTCTCAGGCCCATCCAGACGGTGGCTGCAGGGGTGACCGGACTGTAGTTGGTGAACGAAAAAACGAAGGTTGCAATAATCGGGATCAGGGTGAAAACAAAAAAACCAAAGATCCACGGGGAGAGGAAGATCATGCCCCACTTTGTATTGTACCGATTCTGAGCAGAATGGCTTTGCCTTGTTTTTGCTGGCATTGGTACCGAAGCGTATGCTTGAACGTCTGCCTTCATGACAGGCCTCCGGCGAAAAAGTATAACACCGATATTAAAGGTGGGTGGCAACCACCCGGGGCTGCCACCCACTGAAACCTAAATCACTTTATTGAATTGGCTTCATCTGATCAAAAACCGTTTGCATGTTCGTCACCAACTTGGCCAGTTCGGCATCCAGATCAAGACCACTCTTGGTGGTGTAGAGCTGGTAGAAAGTGCCGTAGGTACTGCTGGCCTTGTCGAAGTTCGGCATGGCCGATTCGTGGTTGGGATGGTCGGCATACGCGACATCGTCGATGAAGACCTGGAAGTCGACTCCCGGCCAGGCAGTCTGCCAGGCCTTGAGTTGACCCGCCTGCAATGACGTCGCGGCGGGGAAGGCGCCATAGCAATCAGCCAGTGGCAGAGTGTACTTCTGCATAAAGATGGAGAGGACCTGGAACGAAGCGTCCGGATTCTTGGCCGTCTTGAGAATGCCGAAGGTGTCTGCGTGCATCTTGGCGGTGGTATTGCCGTTGAAGGACGGAATGGCGGCGAGGTCCCATTTCACCTTCTGGCTGTTGTTGATGTACCAGGTGTGGATGGGAGTCATGGCCACGTGACCGGAGGCGAAGGTGTTGCCCTGGGCGAGATAGTCACTGTTCACGAAGGTGCCGGTGGGGATGAAGTGATCCTTCCACATGCCATCGTAGTACCAGTGCGCCGCAGTCTTCCAGACAGCCGGCAGTTGGGCAGTTTTACCATCGTCAGCGACAAAGCTCCCGGCGCCAAAGAACGTCCACTGGCCGCGCAGGTCAGTCCACATGTGCATCGTAGCCCCACTGTTGCTGCTTGGCGGGGTCGAAACCGGGTTTGTCGGGCGTATTGCCTTTATCATCCAGGCTCAACATCATGGCGACGGTGCGCAGTGTATCGAAGTTCCAGTCAACCATCGTTCCATCCGGCATCTTGTACTTATCTCCGACCTTATGAGGCGGATAATTCAGACCAGCCTCATCGAACAGGTCCTTGTTGTACCACAGGGCGGAAGGATAGATCGCGAAGGGCAGACCCAGCGTGCCCTGGTCGCCCGCGGTTAAGAACGTGAGCATGGATGGATCGTAACCGCTGTAATCAAATTTATACTTTGTGGCGTAGGGTGCCATATCGAGCCAGGCGCCCTGGAAGCTCGAGAAGCCACGGATGCCGAGCGGGCCGACGATATCAGGGGCATCACCCGAAGCGATCTGCGTCTTCAATACGTCGTAGGCCACCGCATTATTGACAATGTCGATTGTCAATTTATACTGCGGGTTCTCCGCATTGAATTTTGCAACGAAAGCGTTTTCCTTCTTCACTTCCTCGGGGTTGCCGCCTGAACCGAGACCAACATACCAGCGGATCGGGATCTGGGCGGGAGCAGCGCGGGGGCTGCCGTCGCAGGAGCAGCGGTGGCCGGGGCTGGGGCTTGGGTCGCCGGAGCAACCGTGGCAGGAGCAGCCGTCGTCGCCGGGGCACCGCACGACGCCAGGATCATGCTGAAGACCATGATCAACGATATAAACAACGGTACTCTTTTATACATATTATTCTCCTTCTTTCAAATGTTTTCGGGATTTGGGTTGATCAAAGGTTGGGCCGGAATTTCATTAATAACCAGGGACGCCTCCTTTCAAAAAAGTTGAATTAATCCGACAATGAGTCCTTCCAGAATCCTAAATCGTTCACCTGGGAAGGGACTGTTCCGAACGGTTCATTTTCGGACAAGGAAAGAGCATTCTCTATCATTCTAAAGAGATGGATAGGGCGAGTCATGCAGATTTGTGCACAAAACTAGCACATTTGGAATAAATCAGCAGTCCTCCGAATCACCCGGGGAACAAGGGGATGGCGAAATGGCACGGAGAGTCGAAACAATGAATTAGCGAAAAGCCTGCTCATTTTTGCTGGCAATATTGCACTTAAAACTTGTCCGAGCCTGTGTCCTTATTGCTCCTGGAAGCAAAACGTACTGACAGAGTGCGCCGGACTTTCAGCCACGGCGACCTGGTCGTTGAATTTGAGGGCGAAGTCGAAGGTTTGATCGGTCCGGTTCATGACGATCACTGCAATCCGGCCATCCGGATTGAGGAAAGCAGTGGTCTCCAGTTCATCAAGCGTGGAGACGCTGACGATACGCTGCGCACCCGGCCGGACAAAGCGGGATACCTGACCGATGTAATAATAGGAGCTGTGATAATACAAATTCCCCTTTGTATAATCGGCCATCAAGGGAGCGCTGCAATAATTCCCGACGTGATTGGGACCGCCGCGCTGGTCAAGGAGAAGATTCCAATCGATCCAGGCGCTGGTCCAGTGGTTCAGATCCTGGATAAGCGATTGACCGTAGCGCTCGCCCACCTCCCACACGTCATGGTGCGGCCCGCCCTCCTGGCTGCCTTCGGAAAACAACAACTGCTTGTCGGGATAGGCATCGTGAGTCAACTGCACATTTTCAAAATGATCCCCGACATACCAGTGGAAGGCTGCCCCCCAGACGTACCGGGAAGCGGCGGGGTCGTCATACACCACCTTGGCACGCTCGTAAAGCAGGTCGCGATTATGGTCCCAGATTAAAAGTTTGATCCGGCTCAGAAGGCCGGCCTTCTGGAGAGCCGGGCCGAGGAAGTCGCGGACAAAGTCGCGCTCCTCCTCGCCAGTGTAGATGCAGGAATCCCACATCTGGGCTGCAAGCGGTTCGTTTTGGACGGTTATTCCCCAGATGGTCAGCCCCTCCTTTTCATATTCCTGCACATAGCGGACGAAATAATTCGCCCAGGCCTGGCGATATTCCGGCTTGAGTTTGCCGCCGTGGTTCATCTGACCATTCGTCTTCATCCACGCGGGAGGGCTCCATGGTGAGGACAGCAGTCTGACCGGCTGGCCGGCTTTGCCGGCCGCCTCCTTGATCATCGGAATTAATTGGGCCCGATCGCGTTCGATGGAAAAGTGCCGGAGTTCCACATCCCCGGGTACTTCCGTGTAGGCGTAATTGCCAAGCGAGAAATCACAGCTATTGATATGCGTGCGGCAAAGGCTGTAGCCATTGCCGGCGAAAGGATCAAAATACGCCTGCAGGATCTCTGAGCGTATTTCCGGGCTCATTTTATAGAAAGTATTTGCGGCAGCCTCTGTAAAGGCGCCGCCAAACCCTTCGATGGTCTGGAAACGCTTTTGGGCATCCACCCGCACGAAAGGTAGATCGCTGGTCTGTTCCCGGAAAGTCAAGGCCGCCTTCATCGTCAGGCGGTCGGTTGTGTTCTTGACAGTTCTGAAAACTTGAACGGTGGAAGACATGCTATGGAATCCATTCCAGGGGATTTATCATTCCAGGTGAAGTAATAAATAATGACATGTAGAGTATAGGGGAAACCCTCCATGTTATGCATGGAGAATTGTGCCATGGATTAGCATTGGAGTGACCAAGCTGGCCGGTTATTTTCTTATTTATTTATTTTTTATGCCGGTAGGCGAGAGGCGATACCCCCACTTCCTGGCGGAAAACCCGGCTGAAGTAGTTGCTGTCGGAAAAACCTGTCTCCATGGCTATTTCGGTGACAGACTTGTGGCTGGAGGCCAAAGCCTGTTTGGCCTGTTGGATGCGATAGCGGGTCAAATAATGGATCAGCGACAGCCCGGTCTCAAGGACAAACGAGCGGGATAGATAGCCTTCGCTGACACCAACGTATCGGGCGATATCCTCGCGCCCAACCGGCTCGCTGTAATGCTCATGGATGTAGGCCATCGCTTTGCGGGTCAGCCGCTGGACTTCGTTGGTTATTCTTTTTCGATGCGAGAGGATCTCTTGCATGTGTGTCAATGTTTCCGCGGCCGTAAAAACCCCTTTACTTAAGACCGCCGCCACACTCCGATTGAGACGCTCCATTTCCTGATCGGCAAGTGTCCGGGCGGTCAATACGATCACCGGAATATTGCAGGCGCTTTCCATTTTTTGCATTGCTTCGAGCACACCAAAACCATCCAGTTCAGGCATCATCAAGTCCAAGAGGACCAGGTCTGGTTTGCCGGTCTGGAGCAGGAGCAGCGCCTCCTTGCCATTGGCGGCCAGTAAAATCTGGTACTGCGGGAATTGGCTGCGGACGATCTGGGCATGCATATCCAGGACACCCGGGTCATCATCCACGATCAAAATGGTTTTATTGCTGGGGACTGCAGCACCCGCGGCAGTATCGTTCTCGGCCCAGCCTACCCGCCAAAGCGCCCGGGCCAGTTCCGGCGCACCGATCGGTTTTGTCATGTAATCCAGTTCCAGCATTGCCCCGCTGTTTTCTTTCGCATTCAGGACATAAAAAAGAACGGTGGCCTCGCTTGTGGCAGGATGGGCCTTCAATGCGCGCATGGCATCCCAACCCCGTTCGGGAGTCTGGTGGACATCCAATACGATCGCTTCCGGAGACGATTGGGTGACGCGCGTCAGCCATTGATCCTGATCGTCCCACAAGATGATCTCCGCATCAAATCCCTGATCCTTGAGGTATTGCTTGAGCTGCCGTGTATTATCAGGGTGGCTCGTCACGATCCAGACGGAGATGGTGGCTTTCCCATCCAGTGAGACCGCCTGCATGGTGGGCAATGTGAAGGAGAATGTCGCGCCCCCGCCTTCGACACCGGAGGAGCAGACGGAGATTTTCCCGCCATGCATTTCAACCAAACGCTTGCAGATCGCCAGGCCGAGACCCAGGCCCCCGTACCCGCGTGCCGAGGTGCGTTCAGATTGTCGGAATTCTTCGAAAATGCTTTCCTGTTCTTCGAGCGGAATCCCCAGCCCGGTATCCGAGACAGATACGGTTATCCCGGCGCGGCCGGAGGTCACCTTTAGAGAAATTTCGCCTTTTTCAGTGAACTTGATGGCATTGTTGATCAGGTTCCAAACCACCTGGCGGAGGCGGGTGCGATCCCCCCATACCAGCGGCAGTTCGGCGGGAATTTGAGCCTGCCAATGCAGATCCCTTTCCCGGGCCAGCTGCTCCCCCACAAGGACCACCGCCTCCAGGATCCTGGCCAGGTCGAGCGGTTCGCAGGCCAGTTTGAGTTCGCCCATCTCGTCCTTCGCCAGATCCAATACATCCCGGATCAAGCCGTCGAGGTGTTGGGCGGTGCCATGCAGCCGTTCAAGATTTTCGAGATTTATGGGTTTCTGGCTGTTGGCATCCCAAAGCATCAACTCGCTTACTCCCGAGATCATGCTGAGAGGCGTGCGCAATTCATGGCTGACCAGGGAGAGGAAACGACTCTTCATGCGGTTGGCTTCCTCGGCCATGCGTTGGCCTTCCGAGGCCTGTTCGTACAATTCCGTCGTTCGCAGGAGCAGATGGTCGCGCTCATCAAACAGCAGGGCGCCCTTCAAAGAGCTCCCCAATTGGCTGCGGACCGCCTCATAAACAGCCCCTTCGTGCGGGCCGGGCTCAAACAACACGAACCCGATCTCCTCACTCTGGAATTCCAGGGCCTCGAGCAGCAGGGTGTTGCATTTCCCCTTCCACAGTTTTTCCGGCAGCAATTGCGCGACGGGATATGTTCCATTGCTCCGGGTTCTTTTATCCTTCAACCAACGGCCTCCCGAATAAGCCAGGATGGACTTGGCCTGTTCCGCCGGCCGGTCCGTGCCCTCATACAACGAAATATAGCAACTTTCAATCCCCAATTGTTTCAAACCATGGGTGAGCACATCGATCAGGTTGTTCAAATGAAAAGTGACTGCCATGGCCTGGCTGATGGAGCGTACGACCGCCATCTGATTATTCAATTGGGCGAGTCTCTGCCTTTGCTGCTGCATGACCAGTTCATTCAGGAAAACACGGCCGCGATGCCAGATATTTTCCGCCATGGCAAGCAGAGCGGGTTGTCCGGCCATGGCACGGCAGCTTTCGCGACGCATGGCGGAAAGGACGTTCTGCAATTCAGCGATCGGGCTGCGTTGTTCCATAAGCAGGCGGGAGGTCAGGTCAATTGCGGTCAGGAAATTTTCGCCATTACTGCCCTTATCAAAGTCGCGCAAGACGGCCTCCAACCAGGCTTCCGCAGAGAAGGAGGCCGGGGGGATCTCGCTGTGTACGACCGCCCGCTGCATTTCATTCAATAGGATCTTCCGGCGCGCCTGTAACAACACCCCAGCATCAATTTCATTCCCGATAACAGAGGTTTTTTCGTAGGAACTGCCGACCGTCAGACCCTCACTGACACTTAAAACGGATTCGGACAAACAACCGCATGAGCGGCGCACCATTAATGACACAGGCAGAACAAACTCCTTGGGAACGCTGTTGCCCTGGTAATTGGCTGAAAGGGCTTCCACGGCCAGCCGCCCCATTTCATGCAACGGTTGGCGGACAGTCGTCAGGGGAGGCGTGCTGGTCAGAGCCTCGACGACGTCATCGAAACCGCACACGATCACATCGTAAGGGACGCGCAGACCACGCGCCTGCAATTCCTCCATGGCTGCCAGGGCCATATTGTCATTGGATGCGATCAACGCATCGAATTCCACTTTGCGTTCATCCAGGAGAATCCGCACACATTCCTGTCCTCCAGGTGGAGACCAATCAAATGGCTGGTAATACAGATCGCGGTCGATGGGCAATTGATGCGCCTTGAGTTCATCCAGGTAGGCTTGGAAGCGGGCGTCCGAGTCAGGATTGTTAACCGGTCCTTTGATGAACGCCGGCCGCCGGCAGCCGTGCATTTCGATCATATGCCTCACGGCTGCACGCATACCACCATAGTTATCCACCAGGATGGCAGTGACAAAACCTTCCCCCGAACAACCGATATTGACAACCGGGACCGAGTTAAAAGCATTCCCGGGAATTTGAGGGAAGGAAGGGTGCAGCAAAATCACCCCGTCCAACCTCTCGGAATTGATCATTGCATAGAGCGAACGGTTGCGGTCAGGGTAATAAATATTGAGGTCGCCGAAGCCGACCACATTAACATCCAGTTTCCCGGCTGCTTCCACCGCGCCCCACCACATCGGACTGGAATAGGGATTGGTAAACCCCCAGGTGACTAGGAAACCAAAGGTCGGTCGTGAGCGTTTATGGTTTTTTTCCGGCAAACGGCCTGGTTGTGCTTTACGGGCATTGGCAGGTTACTCATTATCCAAATCTTGTGACATCGTTTTTTAGCTGACGGCAGGGAAAGCCATTTGGAATGATCGAAGGGGATTATACACTTTCTGAGGTCGCTTTCCACCGACAGCTCTGATTGTAGCCCGCATTAATAACGCGCTTCCAAAGAACAAGGCTTGAATACTTACGGCATTCCCGGGCTGAGGATGTGCCAGCCCAATGACGGCGAGCCACCGGGCGCGGCGGCATTGGCATTCATCTGGCTACACGATAGCCGAGCAGCGCCTGGATCCTCCGCAATAGAGGATAAGTAAAGGGGTCGGTTTTAACCTGTGGATCCCATTTTTTAGGTTCAAGCAGATCAAACCATCTTACTTCGACAATGGCATATTCCTGGGCAGCCTCATATTCGGGTTCATATCCAGGGCGGGCATCACCGGTGTCTGCTCTACACAAATAGGTTTTAAGATGTCGATACCTTCCGGACGGAACGCCGGCTTCCTCAAGCAGAAGACGCTCGACCGTTACTTCCAAATTTGTTTCTTCCAGCATTTCCCGTTTTACGCAGGCTTCACCTGTCTCGTCTGGTTCCCGCGCCCCACCCGGAATTACCCAATAGGATCGTCCGGAGACGTGTTCGCGGTGTTTTACCAACAAAATACAGTCGTCCCGAATGATGGCCCCTTGATAACGAATATTCCGCTTCATTTTATTCCGGGGCCATCCTGCGGACTTTTATGCGAGGTGATATTAAGGATCGTACTTCCGATGAAGAGGACCGCTTCCACAACCCACAACGTCTTGCTGATCAGCGCCAGCGGCCACCAGTAGAACATGACAGTGGCAAGATATAGAAGGATGTACGGGCCGAAGAACTGCCAACGGATGGGAGCGCGCCATTGGATCCGCATGCGATACTCGATGGTATACCCGAACAACGCCCAGACGAGGAAAATGAAGCCGCCCAGCCAGAACCCCCATGCCATTCCGCCGCGCAGCAGGATCAGGCTGACCACTGCAGCCGGTACACTCAAGGCATACATGCTCCAGCCATATTTCATGATGTAAAGGGCAAAATACCATTTACGCAGGGCGAAGTGGATGATCAGGGCGACCTGAAAAAGAATTGCAGTTCCGACATAGAGAATTTCCATCTCATTCCCCTCCCTTTTTCACCCGGCAAACATGGCCATGCTGGTATTGAATGCCCGCAAGCTCAACTCTTCCAGGGGTAATGAGGACAATTTCTCCGATATGACCTCCACCGCCCAGGGACCGCGGTAGCCCATAGCCTGCACGCATCGGATCAAGCCGCGGATGTCATACTCGCCTTCTCCACAGAATCTGCGGTTGGAGGGGTCGTGATGCGGGCTTCCGGGCAGGGTGCCATCGTTCAGCTCCACATTAAGCAGATATTCCAGGGGTATCCGGCGGATATCCTCAACCTTCCATCCAAGAGTAGACACTTGGTAGATGTCGATGATCAGGCCGGCATTTTCCTTCCCGGCGCCTTCCACCATACGGACGGCGTCCGGAATGTTATCGATCATCGCACAACCCATGATCTCGAAACCGATCTTTGCGCCGTAAGCTTGCGCTTCCAGGCATAACGCCGCAAATGAATCGATGATCCGGGGCATGGGAATTACCGAGTTGTAAAAATCGCCCACCTTGACATGTTTTGCCCCTAAGGCCTGAGAGGCCTCCAGCAGTCTGCGTTTGCGGCTGTCCGATTCTCCCTTTCTGGCGCCATCCAGGAACCAGTCGGTCAGGAACTCAAGCTCGATGTATTTCATCCCATTATCGTCCAGGATGTTTTTCATCTCCTTGAGGCTTCTATGTGCTTGGATGTGCTCCAACTCGGTGTGCCAGATCCCGATCCCCTTAAAACCGGCCCGGGCGGCCGCCCTGACCCTGTCCTTGAAATCGAATCGGCTGATTTCGCCGCAGCTTGGAATTATCCCGGCAGTCGTCCAATACAGGCATATCAATTCCACATCTTTATTATTGTTCATTTTCCCGTCCATTTCCCGTTTATCTCATTATGGGACAAATCACGCCTTAAGCCTGAATAAAATAATCCCTTTCGATCGACCGCTAATAAGTCTTCCACAGCTAAATAATTTTTCCGTTCCGCAGCTCCAGAAGGATAACCATGAGCGTTTCAGAGGCCTTTATATCATCATATCCAGGTACTCCGCAGTGGATTGTGGCTGATAAACCTATGGACCGTGATGGCCGAATAACAGAAATTCATCCAGGACAGGTGGAAAAAGAGTAATACATTTCGATCCATCCCACCCTCTGCAACTTTGCCAGGTCAGATAGTCAGCTCCCTGTTTCGACGGCAAAAAAGTGTAAATTTCTGCAAATATTATAGCACGCCGGTCAATATCCCCTGAAAATTCGAAGAGCCCTTCTAGAGCCTTCCCAAATCAGTTTTGAGGCATGTCCATTGGGAATAATTTTGCGTGACTTCCAAAGGACGGGGCAGGCAGTATATTGCTTCCACGGGTGATTCTCGATATACTATCATTAATTGCCATCTAAAGCCGATCGGGCGGCTGGTATCGCTGCAACAGCAACATGCGACTACAAGAGATTTTCGGAGAATATTTTCCAAATCAACCCAAAGGAGATACAAATGAGTACACCTAACTTGTTGGATGCCATCCGCGTGGTCAAGGAAAATGAAAGGTTGGCAACGGAATTTTACGCCAACGCAGCCAAAAGCACAGGTAATCCGATGGGCAAGGAGTTATTCGTTCAATTGAGCGAATTCGAGAAATCGCATTACGAGCGTCTGACCGCCCTTGAGAAATCATTACAGGAAAAAGGCAATTTTATAAATTATGCAGGGAAGGCGTTTCCCCTCCCGCCAAAAATCGGACCAAAAACGGCTGAAGAACCCAACCAACAAACCGTCATGAAGATTATTTCTGAAGCCATTGAACTCGAGAAAAAAGCTGAAAAAGCCTATGCTGATATTGCAGCCGAGATCACCGACCCACAGGGCCATGAAATGTTCAATAAACTATCCAGGGAAGAATACAACCATTATTGCATCCTCACGGAGGCCTATTGGAATCTGACAAATTTCAAGGTTTGGAAGTGGACTCAAGCATGATCTAGCCGGAACGAAGGTTTTCCCGACTATCAATCTGACAGTCACCTTGACCCCCTTTGGGGGTGCTTCCCCTACGGGGACTATTTCACGAAGGTGACTGTTATTTTATTAACCTTCGGGAGGTTGTCAGGAAACCATCCTGGACAGGTCGAATTTATCCGCTGGGAACAGATACAGGCATTCCCGGTCCGGCCCACCGCCAACCGCCTGCTCGACCGGATCGAGGACGGTCCGGACGGCGCGCTCCAGGAGAATGCGGTAGCGCGGCAGATCCACCGAGCGGGGATCGATCGCATTTTCAGCATCCCAGGCGTGCACGCCCGGCTTGCCCAGCGTGTAGAGAAAACGCACGCGCTGCCCGGGCCGGACGACCTTGCCGGCCGCCTGTATCTGCCAGACGGCGCGCGCGGCCGGAGAGGGCGAGGAATATTCGGTCAGTTCCCGGCTGAGCTTCTGCGATACCAGCAACTGCTCCAGCGGCACGCGGCCGAGGCGCAGGGACTCAGCCTGGGCACGGACGAAGGCATGCGCCTGCGGAAGGACATCTTTCAAATGGTCGGCATCGGGGGCACGCGCCAGGATCTCCAGCAGGCGCAACTGCGTTTCAGCGATGAAGGGGGCGGTATCCCGGCGGCGGGCCTCAATGCCGCGCACTTTGATCGAGCCATCCTGGAAGACACCAAAGTAACGGTTTGCCACCGGGACACGCGCATTCAGGCGGGAGGGCAGGAAGACCACCCAGCGATAGACGCCGTCCATGGAAATGGGCAGACCGGTGCGTTCGGTGATATCCGCCAGCAGGGCTTGAAAATCGGCGGGGGTCTTGCAGCCGGGCTTGTGCACCCACAGCCCGTCCACGTACATGTGCAGGATCTCGAAATCCAGGTCTTCGGCGGCTTCCTTGGCGCGCAGGAGGGCTTCGCGCCCGTAGGCGGTGACGGCCTCATGGGCCTCGATGCGCCCGAAGCGGGCGTTCTTGTAGCCCAGGTAGCCGAAGCAGGTCACCAGCAGCCACTTATGGGCGGAGGCCAGCGCCTGGTAGACCGGCCGGCGGCAATCGTACTTGTTGAGGGTCAGCAGGGCCGATTTGAGCGCCAGGCGCTTCTCGAGCAGCGGCGCGAGCGTGCGGGGGATGATCCCCGGCTCGCCGGGCGCAGGCTCGAGGTCCGTGCCGGCGCGCGGCACCTCGGGGGAGATATTGAAGCGTACCATGATGCCGGGGTACATCGAAACGAAATCGATCCCGCCGACGTCACGGTGCAGGCCGATGGTGGGCTGGTAGACCATCCCGCCCATGTCGGCGCGCAGGAGTTCCAGGGCCGTTTTAGGGGTCTCGGCCTGCTGTTTGTGCCAGGGAATCAGGATGCCGTTCTGCAGGGCGGTGACGAACTGCATGGATGAAATGCCCGTGCCCGGGGAGAGACGCGCCGCCTCCTGGACGGGCTGGCGGGTGACGCGTGCCATCTCGAGCACGCCCGTCAGGCCGTAATCGTGCCAGAGCATGGCGTTGTGCCGGTCGAGGTGCCAGCGACCGCGCAGCAGCACCTGGGCACCGCGGTAGACGATCTGGCCGTAGGAAAAATAGGTGGTTTCCTTGCGCTGCATCAGGGCCTGGGTCTCGTCGCGGTTGAGGGGCAGGCCCCCCCTTTCATCCCCCCCATTTTCTCCGAAAATGGGGGGGAAACCCGCCTGTCCCCGCAAGGGGGAAGGGAGGGGGGGCTGCGAGAGTTTCATCAAAAGGGGCAGCAGCCAGGTATCGCCCCAGGCGGTCAGAATCACGTCGGGGTCATAGCGGCGCAGGTCGGCGCGCAGGCTGGCCAGCAGCGGGGTGACTTTGTCCAGGGGCAGGCTATAGCGGAGGCGCTCGTAAGAGATTATTATTTTTCGAGGCTGGGCGTGGGCCGGGTCGCAATCGGGTTCGAGCGAGAGGATGCGCAGAGGGACGGGGGCAGGGTCGAGCTCCCAGGGGGTGTCGAGCGGCGTGATGCGAACGATTTTTTCGTCCTTAACCTCCAGCCGGACCTGTGCCAGGGGGAAAACGTCGAAAGCGGCATTGTAACGCAACGGGATGGAGATATCCGCATCATACCAGGTCAGTTCGGGGAAAGCCGCGACCATGCTGCGGAAAAGCTCATCGACCCTGGCGGGCAGCAGGATCTCGACCGCCAGGACGGAAACCAGCCCCTGGAAAACATCCCGGCGTTCAGCCCGTGACAGGCGCACGGGGATGGCCTGCTGTTCAAGCCACTTCCAGAGCTGGCGGAGACGTGCGGCGGGACCGGCGGCGTAGAGGCTGGCAGAGAAATCCTGTACGAAGCGCAGGCGTTGACCGTCCCCGCCAATCAGCCAGACGGTCAGGTTCGTCTCGTTGGGGTAGACATCCAACAGCCAGCCAGTGAGGGTTTCAGTCATTTTGGGCCTGCAAAAGAATTCGCACCAGATGAACACAAATGAACACCAATATTTTGATAAAAAGGTCATTAATCAGCATCCAAATCCCTTTCTTCTGTGTTTATCCGTGGTTGTCTCTGGCTTCAAGCAATTTGAGGATTTCCTCGAGCTGCTGCCTCATCCGCATGACTTCCTTGTGCTCCTCGAGCAGCATCGAGAGCAGGAAGACTTCGAATGGCAGGGCATGTGAGGCGTACTGGGCGGCGGCCAGGTGCTGGTGGGCGCTGGTGAACAGGTCATCCAGGGCCAACTGGTCGGAGCGGCGCAGGGCGCGCCGGAAGCGGGAAAAGGCGGCCTCTTCCTGCTGGAAAACGATGGTGGCGGAAGGCAATGTGCGTCCCATATCTTTACCTCTTGATCTCAACTAGATGGATGTAACAGTTTCCCAGGCAGTTGCTCCACCGATACGCAATTTATTAAGAGTAGTATCGAAATACATACCACCCTTGACATAAGTGGGAGCGGAAGCCGTAGGAGCCTGAACCGGAAAGAAAACACCTTGGATATTGATCTTTACAATTACATTTGGAATAGCATTTTTCCACTGCTGCAAATCGGCTGTCTGGCCGGGCTTTCTGCTGAACAATAAGAGTTACCTGACTGGTAGATGTGCTGGTGACATGCAACTTGGCAGCCATATTCTCATTCAAAGTACCAACACCCACCTGTCCAGAAGAACCACTGATAACAAAACAGATATTCCCATGGGCATTATCATCACCAAAATCTATAGTGGCATACCCACGCGCACCTTCGGTATAAACGACACTGAGAGTAAGCATTGGATTAACATAAGCCGGCGTCCCCTGGTCATGCTCATTTCGAAGTTTAAAGGTGCTGGAAGTATAAGACCCACGCAAAGCCATTACAGTTGCGGCGGCGGTAAGCATCTCGAACACTGCGCCGGCGAAGGCAAATTCAGATATTCCCAGCCCCATCCTGCCAGTGGCAGTAATAAAAGCATTAATAAAATCATAGCTTGACAAGACCTTAAATATCTTATTGGTTGTATCGTCATCTATGGTTTTAAGGATCGAGAGCTTCTTTATTGGCTGTGGCGACCGTTATTTGTTGGGTATTTATAAACTCATTCAGGCTGGAAAGTATCTCATCCACTGCTTTAGCCAGACGAAGAAAGATTGGTAATATTGCTTTTGAGATAGCCTGAAAAGCCACTCATACCTAGAGGATAATAGGTATTAAGAGACAAATCAGTCTTGATCGAATAGCCGCCTTCCGCATCTGCGAAATAGCGGATCGGGCGAAGTTCCATCCGCCAGGCTGGCAGATCCTTAGTTTCACTATCAAATATCTCGGTGACATCCAGAACCGATTTGACCGGAGTGTAGCCAACAATAACTGGATCAAACATGACGCAATCGCCGGTCTGATATTTTAAATTCGGGATGGCAACCATGCAGGTATCCCGAACATCAAGAGCATTATCTGGAATATCTGGCGGATCGCTGCCAGTTTCCAGATAGCCTAGATTATGAATTGGAAAAGAAGTATCACCGGATTGGTGAAGAGTTCTGGTTTCATCAATCCAGATAAATTGCCTGTAGATGGATCCAACGGAAAAGATATCTTTTGCACTCATGGTAAGAGTGTAATAAGCATCAAGTGCCAGGATCTCAGAAGCAGCAAAGAAAAGAATTTCACCGATACCATTGTCTGCGGTATAGATCAGATACTTTTGTTTCAGAAGTGGAAAGAAGGTCAGGGCATTGGTGGTCTTATAAAGATCACCCTGCTGCATAAACCAGTATAGATGCCATGAGGCATCTGCGACGACGGCAATCGGATCGATCCCTATAATGTCGCAGAATAGATCAATAGTTCCCCAAAAGTCCGAATCAGCCACTATATCAATAGAAACATTCTTGATAAGGCTACCTTCGGCTGTACAAAGTCCATACTTACCACCCTCCAACCTTATAAGACTTATTCAGATAATAAATACCTGAGAAGATGGTGTACTCGACCCCACCGATCAACGCACCACGCTCCAGAGAAACACTATCAGGAAATACACCGGTTGGATCATAGAACTTAATCTCGATATCCAGGCCATTGATCTTATAAGAAACAAGATTGAGATAATGGTCGACATGCATGAGTATCAGGGTCGAGATAGGCAGCCCGGACAATCGGAGTAAAATTCCCGCTGTCCATAGCTGCTTGAAGAGTGGGATTAAGTGTACGCATTAATACTGACCTGCCCAGCTATCATTCCAACCATGGCCGACCAGGACCGAAACCGGAGCCTTACGCCGGGCTAGATTGGCTAAGTCCGAGTTCGAACGCCTGCCGGAAATGAGCAGACATGACTTCAAAATTCTTGGTGACATCCTGATTCATATTGATGGTTTCGATCCGGCCGGCTGCACGGACGAGGCAGGCGATCCAGGCTGCGCCATCCAGCAAAACCGTATCATACAAGTGGCGGCAGAGTGCTGCTGGTCTCACTGTCAAGGCCGCTGATAATATAAGGCTTGAGATAGCGGACAATAAAATTCTGGCCGGTGGAATAAGGAATGTGCAAACGGAAGAATGGCCTATCATCCTCGAAATAGGCATCGAAAGGCAGGCTGACGTTATAATCCTGATAAGTATCGGTACCTTCGAGCAGCACATCCACGATTTGCAAGGCAGTCTGATCCGTGAGTTCATACTCATACTGAGAAGTCACAGCTGCAACGATCTCGGCGGCATGCGCCGGAATGGTCATATTCAACTGCTTGAAAGCCTGGCGGATAGCGGCTGTACAGGTTGCAGTGGTGAATGTGGTGCTATCTCCCAACAAAAGCGCCTGTAACTTTGTCACAAGCTGAGCAAGAGTATCGGTCATTTTACAATTCTCCATTCCAGACGGCCAGGCAAATATTAGAAGCTGGCCGGCCTTTAATTGGCGCATGAAAGCCGTAATAATCGCCCGGCGCATCCGCCCGATACTGCCAGACATCCCAGGCTGTCGGAGCCCAGGGCTGCGGCACCCAGGGTGCTGCAACTCCCCAATTTGCTATGACAAGGCCATAATCGGCAAGCCAG
Organism: uncultured Chloroflexia bacterium; assembly: GCA_963806575.1. GTDB lineage: Bacteria > Chloroflexota > Anaerolineae > Anaerolineales > Villigracilaceae > UBA877. The sequence goes on from CAWDYX010000014.1 coordinate 79,604, forward strand.
GTTTCCTTGACATAAGAATTGAAGAGATAATTGTAGACATAGGACTGATTGGTATAAATCCTGGGCTTGACCCTTAATTCGAATTCGACTGCATCCAGCCACAGCTTAATCTAAGTACCCACACCGACGAAAGAATAGATTCCGGCTGCCGGCGCATCCTCGATATCGATCATCGGGCCGAGTTCACCAGGTCCACCAACGCTTATTTAGAAGTGGAAAGATAATTCATAGCCTGATCAACCGGATTGCAAACCTTATAGCGTGGATCGAACCAGGCATAGGACATTCTTTTCACGCCGGCTTCTGCCATGCGATCAGACATTGATCAGGAACATATTATCCCGAATGATGTGCCGGCTTACCGGCTTATCCACGGCGCCGGTGGTGGTGGCGCGGACGATCCCGAACTTGCAGCCACGTGCACGTGCCTGCTTCCAATCCGTATAGAGATTGGTATCGTTCGAACTGGCATCACCTATTCCGAT
>CAWDYX010000015.1:0-17468 GCA_963806575.1 uncultured Chloroflexia bacterium
TGGGGGCAGAGGAGTCGAACCCCTATCGGCTGATCCAGAGTCAGGTGTCCTGCCATTGGACGAGCCCCCACCGTTCGTGCCGTCATCAATTAAAAGACAAACGACGGCAATATCAGCGGGCGGTATTTTACCATGCCGGGAGAACATCCGTCTAGGGTTCTCCATTCTTCCTCCCAACTTGCTGGTATACTCGCTCACTGGAAACGCTATGCACATCCCAATAAACATGTTCATATAGAGGACAATTACTTATGGAGAATTCCGTGCAGGGAAGAACGGTGCTGGTCACCGGGGCGACGAATGGCATCGGGCTGGTCACGGCGCGTGAGCTGGCGCGCATGGGTGCGCAGGTGACCATCGTGAGCCGAAACGCGGAAAAATGCGCAGCCGTCTCTGAGAGGCTTGGAACCGAAACCGGCAACCCGGTCGAGGTCATCGTGGCGGACCTGTCAACGCTGGCGGGCATGCTGCAGTCCGCCGCCACGTTCAAGCAGCGCCACACCCGCCTGCATGTGCTGGTCAACAACGCCGGCGGCCTGTTCTTCCGCCGCCAACTGACCGCCGATGGGTATGAAATGACCTTCGCCCTCAACCACCTGAACTACTTCCTGCTGACCATCCTGCTGCTGGATATTCTGAAAGCCAGCGCCCCGGCCCGCATCGTCAACGTCTCCTCTGACGCCCACGAGGGCGCTTCGATCGACTTTGACAATCTGCAAGGGGAAAGCCACTACCGTGGCAGGCGGGCTTACGGGCAATCCAAGCTTGCCAATGTCCTGTTCACCTACGAGTTGGCCCGCCGTCTGGAGGGGACCGGTGTAACCGCCAACGCGCTCCACCCGGGTTTCACCGCCACCGGCTTTGCCAGCAACAATGGTGCCATCTATGCTTTCGGGATGAAACTGGTCGGACTGTTCATCCGCAAAGCCACCCGGGGCGCGCACACCAGCATCTACCTGGCCTCCAGTCCCGAGGTGGAGGGCGTGACCGGGAAATATTTCTTCGACTGCAAAGCGGTCAATTCCAGCCCGCTTTCGCACGACCAGGCCCTGGCCGAAAAACTTTGGCAGGTCAGCCTGGAATTGACCGGAAAAGCACAATAGTGTCATTGTGAGCGAGCGTTTTTAACCGAGCGGGGCAATCCTCTATGGAGCGGAGATTGCTTTGTCGCGAAGAACGATCCTCGTAATGACAAATAAAAATAGTTACTACTCAGGCAGCTGAGACGAAAGAAGATAAATAGGATGTTCTTGCAAGAACAAATCGCAACACATCCCAGGAGCTGACACCCACTGAGCAGAACAGAAATAGGCCAAGGATCTGGCGACAGATCGAGCACGAAAGCAATTCAAAGGTCCAGAACGCGGTATAGGGTGTTCCATCTATTTCCTTTTTATCCTTCTTGCAATGCATCAATGGCCAGCCGCATCCTCACCCGAGGTCGTTCCGGCCAAGAGGAAATACGGCCCTGGGTCTTTTGATGCAGGCGACCGTTGGCGACTTTCCGCTGTCTACTCTGATACTAGCGGTGCTTTCTTCAAACTGACCGAGCGGATTCACCACCATTCCCGGTTCTGGCGCTGGTTCAGGGCGCCATTCGAAGTGTCTTCGGTGCGGAAGGCAATCTCACCGTCATCGCCATCATCTGTTCATCCTGCTGGTCGGCATGGCCTTCGCGGTGAATAGGACAAGAGCGGTATCCTCACAGTCGGTCATCTCGCGCATCATCATAGGTCTTCGGCGGCGCAAGTTCGCCCTCCTGCTGGTAATCACCTTTATCTTCATGGAAATTTTTGGGGCTTTCATTCCGGATCTGTCGAGGAGGTTATCCCGCTCGTGCGGATCTCATTCCTTCTCGCTGGGCTGGGATTCGCTGGTGGGCCTGGGCATGTCCATCCTGGCCACCAATGTCGGTTTCTCAATGGCGGTTTTCAACCCGTTCACCATCGGCGTCTCGCAAAAGCTGGCCGGTCTGCCGCTCTTCTCAGGCGCCCTGCCGCGCCTGGCCATTTCGCGGCAGGATACGCCATTTTGGCGGTGTTCCTGCGGCCTATGCCAGGAAGATCGACCGGCACCCCGAAGCCAGCCCGGTCTACCAGGAGGACCGGAATGAGCGCCTGCGCCTCGGGAATATTCGAAGTGGACAAAACCGACGACCCGCACATGCGCAGGGCCATTATTTTCCTGGCGGCATACTTCGCCCTGATCCTGGCCGTCCTGGTGTCCTCGCCTTTCATCACTTTTATATCCGATTACGCCTTGCCCCTGACCGGCCTGCTGTTCGTCTTCGGCGGGGTCGGAGCCGGGCTGATGGCCGGCGTCGGCCGGAAAGTCTGGAAAGCCGTCTGGGACGGTTTCCTGGGGATCGCCCCGGCCGTGCCGCTGCTGATGATGGCCGCCAGCGTGCGCTACATAGTCCAGATGGGCGGCATCCTGGATACCATAGACTGGAGTCGACTTTACAACGTCGTCCTTTTGGAGCAGCGCTGATCATGTACGGCCTGACGCTGGTGATGGAGCTTTTCACACTCCGGCTTGGCCAAGGCCCTGCTGCTCATCCCGATCATGATGCCGCTGGCGGACCTGGTGCACGTGCACCGGCAGATCGCCGTCAGCGCCTACTGCTTCGGGGATGGCTTCTCCAACCTGGTCTACCCGACCAATGCCGCCCTGCTGATCACGCTCAGCCTGACGGTAATCCCGTATCACAAATGGGTCAGGTGGCTGCTGCCGCTCTGGTTATGGATCTTCCTGGCGACGGTGGTCTTCCTGGGGCTGGCGGTGGCCTTCGGTTACGGGCCGTTCTGATTGAGTAAAACCAAGACCCGGCTCTTTTTGACGCCGGGTCTTCATTTGCTTCTTTATTACATCTTCTCCAACACCCCGATCGCTCCCCTCACCCTCTCCAGCACTTTCTCCTTCCCAACGATCTCCATGCTCTCGAACAGTGGCGGGCTGACGGTCTGACCCGTCACCGCCACGCGCAGGATCCCAAAGACCTGGTTTGCGCTTAGACCCAGTTGCTCCACCAGCGCACGCATGGGCGGCTCGGCAAGCGCAGGTGTCATCTCGGGCAAAGCCGCCAGGACCTCATACGCTTTCCGCGCCACCTCGGCGGACTGCGCCGCGCTCAGGTTTTTGGCGATCAGTTCCTCGGGTTTCGGTGTGACGGTCTCTCTGAAGAACCAGCCTGCAAACGGCAGGCAGTCATCCAGTGTGACCAGGCGCTCGCGGATGAGCGGGATGACCCTCAGCAGGTTGTCATTATCCACTTCCAGGTTTTCTTTGATGAAATACGGTTTGATGCGCCTCGCCAGGTCCGCGGCCGGCAGCTGGCGGATATGCGTGGCGTTGAAGTGGTCCAGTTTGGCGAAATTGACGGCGGCGGGGGAGGGCGTCAGGTTGTTCACGTCAAAACGGGCGATCATCTCATCCAGGCTCATCACTTCGTCCTCGGAAACGCCCCAACCCATCAAGACGATCCAGTTCAGCACACCTTCGGGGATGTAGCCCAGAGCCTGCATGTCGCCCGTAAAAATGGAATAGCCATCCTTCATGGCCATTTCCGTATCCCGTTTACTCAATTTGCCCTTTCCGGAGGGCTTCAGGAAAACCGACAGATGGACAAAGGTCGGTTCCTCCCAGCCAAAGGCGCGGATGACATGTACATGCAATGGCATGGACGGCAGCCACTCGGATCCGCGGATGACGTGGGTGATGCCCATCAGGTGATCGTCCAGCATGGCGGCCAGGTGATAGGTGGGCAGTCCATCCGATTTGAGCAGGACGGAATCATCCAGGGCGGCATTTTCGGTGACGATCTGTCCGCGCAGCAGGTCGGAAGCGGTGATGGAACCTTCCTTGGGCATCTTGAAACGGATGACGTGCCTCTCGCCCGCCCGGGTACGCCGGCGGGCCTCGTCTGGATCCAGGTTGCGGCAGGTACCGTCATAGCGCGGGTTCAGCCTGTTCTTCATCTGCTCCTGGCGGACTTTGTTCAGCCTTTCCGGTGTGCAGAAGCACGGGAAGGCATGACCGAGTTCCACCAGTTTCCAGGCGTACTCCTGGTAAATGGCGCGGCGCTCGGTCTGGCGATACGGGCCGTAAGGACCACCGATATCCGGGCCTTCATCCCAATCCATGCCCAGCCAGTGCAGACCATCGATCAATTCCTGTTCGGCGGTCGGGCTGTAGCGTTTTTGGTCGGTGTCCTCGATGCGCAGGATAAAGGTCCCGCCGGTGTGGCGTGCCAGCAGAAAAGGATACAGCGCAGAACGGGCATTGCCGATGTGCATGCGCCCGGTGGGGGAAGGAGCAAAACGTGTGCGAACAGGTTTCTCGTTCAAGCGGAAGCTCCTCGGATGGGCCTCAATATTCGAGTGGCTTGTGGCGTAAAACCACACTTTCCACCAATCCGATGCCCAGCATCAGGGAAATCAACCCGCTGCCACCATAACTGATGAATGGGAGCGGGATGCCGGTCACCGGGATCAGGTTCAGGTTGACGGCAATGTTCACCACGGCCTGGAAGAAGATCAGGATGGCCACGCCATAAGCGATCATCGATCCGAACGGGTCACGCGCCAGGCGCGCCGCCCGCAGGCAGCGATAAACGATGAATCCAATCAATAAAAGTACGAAGATCGCACCAATCAGTCCCAACTCTTCGCCAATCACCGAGAAGATAAAATCGTTAATCCGCACCTTCATGAAGCGCAGTTGGGTCTGCGTGCCGTGACCATAGCCCTTGCCGGCCAAGCCACCTGAGCCAAGCGCCGCCAGGGCCTGCAGCACGTTATACGTGGCGCCATAACTGGCATTTGCGGGAGGAAAAATAAATGTCGTTATGCGATCGCGTTGGTAAGGCTGCAGGAAGAAAGAGAAAGCTATGCCACCCAGTACGATCACCACCAGGAGCATGATCCCAACCTGTTTCAGCTGTAAACCAGCCACCCAGGACATGGCCGCCCACAGGGCCATGATAACAATGACATTGCTCAGGTTCGGTTGGATGAAGATCAGCGCGGCAATGCCTGCCGCGATGAACAGGCTTTTTATCAGCCAGACCCAGCTCCGGTGTGATTCGATGTTCCTGTCGAAAAAATTTGCCAGCGACAGGATTACCACGATCTTCGCCAATTCAGTCGGTTGGATGGATACCAGTCCGGTCTCGATCCAGCGCGTGGCGCCGAATCGGGTCGCGCCGATGATGAACAGCAGCAGCAGGAAGAGCACGATTACGGCATACATCGGCACGATCGCGCCGGACCAGAAGCGGTAATCGATCGCAGCCGCCAGGATGATGACCACAAAACCGATCCCGCCGAAGATCATCTGGCGCGGCACCAGGATGGTCAGGTTCTCGTTCCCGGCAGCCGCGGAACGGATCATGGTGACCCCAAAGACCAGAGCAATGATCACTGCCCCAAAAAGCCAGTAATCGAAATGTCGCCAGAAGTTGCTGCGGAACATGGAGGAGAAATTTTTCTGCGCAGCCCGGGTTAACGTGCCCGTCTGCGAGTTGCACTCTTTAAGGGGATGTCGGCTATGAGGCGCTGTTCACGCCCATCCTGTTGCACGTTGATGCTCACGGCCATGGGATCAATTGCGATATGACGCGAGATGGTTTCGATCAGATCGTCCTTGAGGGATTCCAGTTCGGCGGGTGTCATGTCAGTCCGGTCATGGATCAATACCAGTTGCAAACGTTCTTTGGCACTGTTGGCACTTTTCCTGCGTCCAAAAAGCCAAGCCATCATCACTTCCTCCACAAGAGACGTTGAAATACGTTTTGCGTTTCGAGGTCAAGGAATGGTACCTTTTCTCCCATCAACCGCCGGGCGACGTTCTGGAATGCCTGCCCGGCCTTGTTTTTTCCATCCAGGGCCAGCGGCAGTCCCTTGTTCGATGCCACAACCACATTATCATCTTCGGGTACGATTCCGATCAAATCAATTGCCAACAGGTCGAGTACATCCTCCACGGAAAGCATGTCACCGCGCCGCACCATCACCGGGTTCAGCCGGTTGATGAGCAAGGCAGCCGGACCCTTCCCTTCCGCCTCCAGCAAGCCGATCACACGGTCGGCATCCCGCACCGCTGAAATCTCCGGGTTCGTCATGACCAGCACCCGGTCGGCGGCGGCAATGGCGTTCTTGAAGCCGCGTTCGATGCCGGCTGGAGAATCGATGATGATCCAATCCACCTCGGGGCGCAACTCATCACACAGGCGCACCATATCGCTCGGCGAGACCGCCGTCTTGTCACGCGTCTGTGCGGCGGGGATCAGATAGAGTTCGGACAGGCGTTTGTCACGGATCATGGCTTGGCGCAAGCGACAGCGACCTTCGATCACATCCACCAGATCGTAAACGATGCGGTTCTCCAGGCCCAGAACTACATCAAGATTCCGCAGGCCGATATCGCTGTCGATGCAGGTCACCTTCTGGCCGCGCGTCGCCAGGGCGACCGCTATATTCGCAACTGCGGTCGTTTTCCCAACCCCGCCCTTTCCTGAAGCAATCGAGATTACTTTGGCTGTCATATCCCTTCCTGTCTAAGTATGCCAGGGTTCGGCTGTCAAATGTCCATCCTGCAAGCGGGCCACTTCAGGCTGGCTCTTGCCCTGCTTCTTCGGCGAAACGGCGATCTCACCGGCAATCCGTAATTGCGTGGGGGCCAATTCCAATGCGCAAACGACCGCATTTTCATCCCCTTCTGCCCCGGCGTGCACCACGCCGCGCAACCGTCCCCAAACGATGATACTGCCACCGGCTACTACTTCCGCGCCGGAATTGACATCGCCCATGACAACGACATTGCCATTGAAAGCGATCCGGCTGCCGGAACGCAAGGGGCCCTTGACCCATTTCGCGGCATCTTCGGGCAGCTGCTCTGGTATCACGGGTATTTCGGCCCGGGCCGGTTTCGCGATACGGGTTGCCAACCCAAGGTTTTGTGCAGTCCTCTCGGTGATCGGGGATTCGCTCAGGACCGCCCAAAGGGAGACACCTCGTTCTGAGAGCTGGTCACGCAGAGCCGACAATTCAGCTACACGCAACTCCTGTTGACCGACATCCAGCGTCACCCGCCCACCCCGAAAAAAGGCCGACCGGCTCTCGATATTCTCGATGAAGGCCTTTACCAGGTCCGGCCATTCTGCACCCCCCAGGGTGATCAGCAAGCCGTCCCGGATGCCTTTGATTTGAATCAGGGAGGAGGTCTGGTCCATATTTAGCAGAATTATACTTCCTTTGGGGCTTCCTGTATAAATCCCAACGCAGGGTCATCCGGGCTCGATAAGCATTCGGGGCAAATAAGGGTGGTTGAGCCGGCTGCCTGCTCAAGAATTGACAAGCCGAACCCGCGCTTGCCAGGCCGATGGAGGTTTTTTTTCAATAGCAGGAACATTCAAAACCCCAATACAACCAGAAAAAACAGCACAGATGGAGACAGGACAGTCAAAAAAATTCTTCCAGCAGTTTATCCGATCAACCTCGTCCGCAGGTTCTCAGCCGAGGCATGGATGGTATTCCAATTCTGAAAGTACTTTTCCTTAAGGTCTGCCAGCCCTTCTTTTCAAGCGTTTCGCCCCATCCGGAAAAATCGCCTGGCGAGTTGGAAATACCAGATTATATACCCGGGGAGGGAGAGAAATAGCAGGAACGTTCCAATGACTGGGATAAAAAATCCACATGCTGCAATATTTGTAATGATCCCAACCCAGGCGGTGGCTTTGCCATAAACGCTGCTCCGTAGCATAAGAATGGAACTGATCACCAGGGAAAGCCCGCCAAGCAATGTGTTCAGGAACCAGCCGATCCCGCCAAAGAGCGCCAGCAAGGCTCCCCCGGACGCCAGAAGCTGGCTCTTCTCTGCCTGGCTTGTTGTAGCTGAATAAGCTTTGCTGAGAGAAAGCAACTCAGGAATTGGCCTGGCAGGAATAAGCAATACCAAACCGATCAACCCAACCGCTAACGCGATCAATGCGTAGGATTCATTCACGGGTTTAAGGGAAAAATACAAGGCCAGAAAAAGGAATACACTGAACAGGTTGCCTATCAGCAGGAAGAGATCCAGGGAGATCATGCCTCCCAGCGGGTTCTTATGCAGGAGCAGGAAGATGTCTTCCGTGGATAACCTGCCGGGCGAATAAGGCCATATGAAATAAGTAACCAATCCCAAGATGATCACAACCTCTGAAATGATCGCGGCTATCCCGGCTGCCTTATACAGGCCTTTCCAACGTTGATCAATGGTTATTTTTTCCATGGTTTTGAACTCCTTTTTTCACAATAATTCGGGTGCCAGCAGCACCACGGTGCCTGTCACCTGCCCGTTTTCGAGCAGTGTATAGCCTTTGGCTGCTTCAAGAATGGGGAATTTGGCGGCAATAATGGGTTTGATTTTTCCATCGGCGAGTAATGTGAAAAGCATGCTCCCTCACAGGCATGCCAGATTTTCACAGGATCGCATTGCTGCGGTCCCCACGAAGGGAACATCAGGCTGGCAGGTCGATGGTTGCCTTGCAGGATTTCGAAACAACCGTGTTCCAGGCCGGCCAGTCCCGCAAGGACACCCAATAATGCAGCCACGATTTGGGTAGCTTTTCTCATTTTTACTCCATAGGAAAATGATGTCTATAGCCAAGCAGAATCACATTCTAATTGGCGATAATGAACGCGACTGAACTGCCCATGCGATTCTACGGAATTCTTGATCCAATCCAATATTCAAATATGTCTTCCAGACAAACCTTGACAGACTGCTGGCCGTTGGATCACTTCTCCGTAACCCTTTCGATCTTCGCCCCAAGTGCACGTAATTTTTCGTCCACCTTCTCGTAGCCGCGGTCGATCTGTCCCACGTTGCGGATGGTGGATTTTCCAGGCACAGCCAACGCAGCCAGAAGCAGCGCCATTCCAGCACGAATATCAGGGCTTTCCATGCTCTCGCCAAATAGTTTTGTTGGGCCGGTAACGATCACACGATGCGGGTCGCAAAGGACAATTTGTGCACCCATGCCGACCAGTTTATCGGTGAAATACATCCGCCCAGGATACATCCAATCATGGAACAAAACACTCCCGCGCGCTTGTGTAGCAATCGTTATGGCAATACTGATCAGATCCGTCGGAAATGCCGGCCAGATGTTGGATTTTATTTCCGGGATGGCATTCCCTAGGTCGGGTTGGATTTTCAAGCGCTGTTTGGCCGGCACAATGATATCTTCGCCGTCCACCTCCCAATCCACGCCCAGACGGCGGAAAACGAATCGGATCATATCCAGATACTGTGGGCCAGCCTGGTGGATCCGCACCTCACCGTGAGTCACAACAGCCGCGCCGACGAAACTGATGACTTCCAGATAATCAGACCCGATCGTGAATTCACCCCCATGTAGGCTTTCCACGCCTTCGATGCGCAGTGTGTTCGATCCGATACCGTCTATATTCCCCCCGAGGGCATTCAACATGTGGCAAAGCTCCTGTACATGCGGTTCAGAGGCGGCGTTGCGGATGGTGGTTGTCCCACGGGCAGTGGCAGCTGCCATCACAACATTCTCTGTTCCCGTCACAGAGGCCTCGTCAAGCAATATTTCTGCACCCACCAGTCGTTTTGACTGTAACTCGATCGCAGAGCGGGTGTATTTCACCGCCGCGCCCAGGGCTTTCAGCGCCAGGCTGTGCGTATCCAGCCGCCGGCGGCCAATAACATCCCCGCCGGGTGGTGGAAGCCGGAACCCGCCGGAACGGGAAAGCATCGGTCCGGCCAGCAGGATGGAAGCCCGGATGCGCCGGCACAAGTCTGGGTCAAGGTCAGCCGGTCTCACATTCCGCGCAGTAATGCGCCATGAACTTCCTTCGAGATTCTCGATTTTCACTCCCAAGCTGGCAACCAATAAGCGCATATCATTCACATCGCGGATATTGGGAACGTTATGCAGGATAACCGGTTCACCGGTCATCAGCGTCGCCGCCAGAATGGGCAATGCCGAGTTCTTATTGCCAGACGGAGTCATCACGCCGTTCAGGGGGATCCCGCCTTCAATATGAAATTTCTCCATAGGTTCAAACTCCTCGCATCAAGGCATGGTTGAATTTATGGTAATTCTATCATTTCTCAAAGCAGGCTTGCCGGTTTAACCATGCAAATGCCCCGGTGTTCGCCCCTTGATGGTGGAACGGGCGTGTGGATTTCCATCTGGCGGCCTTTACGGATTAGGGATCTCCCACCTTCCTTTTGGCAGGCGCTTTGCTGTGACTGTGTATTAAGCAAGGTTCGTTGAGATCACCCGCAACGACTCCAATACCAGAATGGGCGTATACAGGATCCGCTGGCACAGGACCGCGATACGGCGCGAGGAGTGGCCCCTGTTCTGGATCGGCATCAGGCGATGGAGCTCGCTTACTTCGAGCGCGTGTATAGTTCTTTTTCCAGCGCCAGCGCGACGAAAGTGCAGGTGGATTATGGGTGTGGAATCGGCCAGTACCAACGAGGCAGCTCGTCGATGATGCGTAATGGAAACCGGTGGTAATCCGTTTAGGTTGGCATGAATGGGAAAACGGGGAAGAGAATATTGGCAATCAAGGGAAGGATATATTTCGGTTTCATTCGATCTTCTTCTCATCCTTTTGATTCAGGATAACTTTCCATGGGGATGCTGCATCAAATATTCCTGGAGATTCACCCGAGTTTCATCGCCTTTCGGGTGAATGCCCAGGTACGTGCCATCCGGCTGCATCCAGCGGGCGTTCAGATTATCCTTCAGGTAAGTCTCCAAAACCTGATCCCGCAGGTAGCGGATGTGGTTTTCATCCTCGATTGGAAAGACCGTCTCGACCCGGTTATTGAAATTACGGGGCATCAGGTCGGCGCTTCCCAGAAAAACCTGCTCTTTTTCATCATTTTTAAAATAGTAGATACGGCTGTGTTCCAGGTAACGCCCAACGACGCTGACCACCCGGATATTCTCACTCAACTTCTCAACCCCTGGAATCAGACAGCACATGCCACGTACCAACAAATCAATACGCACGCCTGCCTGGGAGGCTTCATATAAGAGCTGGATGATTTGCGGGTCCACGATGGCATTTACTTTGAAGATTATGTACCCGTTCCGGCCTTTCTGCACATGCTCCATCTCCCTGTGGATAAGCGTCTCCAGGCGCTGGCGCAGGTTGACCGGTGCGACCAGCAATTTCCGATAATCCTGCATGGTCGAATATCCGGTCAGATAATTGAACAAATCGGTGATATCAGCGGCGAGGGTTTCATCGCAGGTGAACAGGCCGATATCTTCGTAGACCGTTGCAGTTGTCGGATTGTAGTTCCCGGTGGCAAGGTGCAGATAGCGGCGAATGCCCTCGCCTTCCTTGCGAACTACCAGGCCGGCCTTGCTATGGGTTTTGAGGCCCACCACTCCATAAACGACGTGGACGCCAGCCTGCTCCAGGGTGCGTGCCCAACCAATGTTGCTCTCCTCGTCGAAACGTGCTTTGAGCTCCACCAGGACAGCCACCTGCTTGCCACGTTCAGCCGCCTCCAGCAGGGCTTCCACGATGGGGCTGTTTTGTCCGACCCGGTAAAGGGTTTGTTTGATGGCTAGCACTTGCGGGTCACGCGCGGCCGCGTTCATGAAATCGACCACCGGGGTGAATGAATCATATGGATGGTGAAGCAGGATATTCTCCTGCCGGATGGCGTCGAAGAATTCACCGGCAAGGTTAACATTTCGCAGCGGGCGGGGTATGATTGGTATATAAGGCGGGTATTTCAAGTTATAACGGTCAACACTGTTGTAAACCTGCCAGAGGCTGGCCAATCCCAACAGACCGTTGAGAATATACACATCGGTGGCTTTGATCTCCAGGTTTTCAGTCAGCAGGCTGCGGACGTTCTTTGGCATTTTCTCGTGTATGGCGACCATGACAACCGATCCGAACTTGCGTTTCCGGATGTTTTGCTGAATGGACTCGAGCAAGTCCTCGGCTTCCAGTTCCTGGATCTCGATATCTGCGTCGCGGATGATGCGGAATGGATGGGCTTCAACCACCTGCATGCCCGGGAACAACATGCCCAGGTTGGCGATGATGACCTGATCCAGCCAGACGAAATAGTGGTGACGCGCTACGGTCCCATCCTTGCGGGCGCCGCCGGAGGAGTGCTTGATGGGCAGGAGCGGTGGCAGCGTAGCCGGTACCTTCAGGCGGGCGAACTTATCCACGCCCTTTTTGTCCCGGATGACGATGGCCAGGTTGAGGCTTAGGTTCGAGATATGCGGGAAGGGATGGCCGGGGTCAAGCGCCAGGGGCGTCAGGATGGGATAAACGATATTACAGAAATACTCGTCGGCTTTTACACGCTGGGATTTGCTGAGCTTTTTATAATTTAGGATGTGGATGCCAGCCTGATCCATTTTGGGGAGCAGGTCTGTCCGATAGCAGTGCTGGGCTTTCTTGAATAATTCCAACGAACGTTTGCGGATGGCTGCCAGCTGCTCACGGGGGGTCAACCCATCCGGGGAAAGCTCGTTGATGGCTGCGTCTACCTGTTTGCGGATGCCCGAGACGCGCACCATGAAGAATTCATCCATGTTCGAGCCGAAGATGGAGAGGAATTTCACCCGTTCCAGCAAGGGATTGCTTTTGTCCTCGGCCTCTTCCAGAACACGCGCCTGGAAATCTAACAGGCTTAATTCCAGATTAACAAGCATAGTCGGTGGAGTCATTTGGGATTCGACAGAGGCGGATTTCATCCGGATTCACCTGATCGGAAAAAAGAGTTACCAGGCAGTTCTGCCGTGGAATTCAAGCGAATCTAATTGTGCAGGGTTGATCAGCCATTCCATTGTGGCACATTTCCCGGCGACAAGTTCATCCACAGATAAACAACAGATGCCGCCTTTTTTCATCGTTATGGATAAGGTTGTGTCACCCGAAATCAACATGGAGATCAGATTGCTCAAATCCGGTTCATGCCCGACCAGCAGCAGACTCTCGAACATATATTTTGCCTGGATTTCTGCTATCAAGTCGCTGGGGGCGCCAAGAGGAGCAAGTTGGTCGATCAAAACAAGGCGATCCTTGTTGAGGTGCAGGTATTTCTGGGCGATTTCAGCCGTCTGGCAGGCACGCAGGAACGGGCTGGACAGGATCAGGTCGATCCGTTTGTCCAGTTTGTGGAGGGCGAGGGCGATCTTCATCATTTTTTCGTGCCCGCCCCTGGTCAATGGTCGCTGGCTGTCGTCGGGGTATTTACCCGGATCGGAGTCCTCAGCGATGGCGTGACGCAGGAGATATAATTTCATGTGGGGCTCTCTTGGTTTGATGGATCAGATCCAATTTCATTATTCTATTGTTTCTATTATTATATATCGAAAATCTGGAGGATTTATTGATCTTCAACATTCATGGACACGCCAAAAATATCCTGAAATAACACCCCCCGTTTCATCACAGACCATTTTTCGAGAGTAAGGTCATCCGGTCCAACAATGCGGATGGACCAATCGGAATTTCTTTGGCTGAGGATAACATCGGTTACATGCTGGGTATGGCTCACATCCAAGGCATCCGCCAGACGTAAAAAGGCACATATCTTGGTCACGATCAGGCGGTCCTTCTGTGAAAGCGTCGTTGAGGCTGTCTCGTCCCGATAAGGCAGCCCTTTGCGATGGAATTGCACCAGGCTGGCAACCATCTCCTGCTGGCGTTCGCTCAATCCGATGATGTGGTTGGCCTTCAACAGATAATAGCCATGTTTATCGTGGTCAACAGTATTTATAAAATGGCCGATGTCATGGAGAAGCGCACCAATTTCCAGGATCAACCGCTCTTCGCCATTCAGATGGTGTAATTTTTCAGCTTGATCAAACAGCCGGCTGGCCAGTTTGGATATTTGCGAACCGTGTTCAAGATCGAATTGGTATTTCCGCCCGATGCGCATGGCGGATTCCCATACCTGGTCGCGATCTGGCAACTGTTTTTCCTGGGCCATGTTCTGGGCCATCTCAAGCAGGAGCCCATTTTTCAGGCCAACATATGGGATAAGGATCTCTTCAACCCCAGCGATTTCTGCCACAAGTCTGAGCACAAGACAGGCGGGCAGGATGACATCGGCCCGGTCGGGACGCATATTCAGTCGTTCAATGCGCTCCTGAATGCTCATCTGGTCAAGTTGATCGATCAGTTTATCCAGTTCGCCCACGCTCACCGACCGGTCGTTATCACCCTTAAAGAGCTTGGGTCGCAGCTTGCCAATTTCCTCAATATTGCCTCCCGTACCTATATAAAGATCGAATTTTTCGCTGCCGATTTGCTGTTCGATCCGCCGGCGGGCGGATTCTGTATACTCACGCAAAAACAGGCCGAATCTTTGGGGGGATTGCAAACCAGCTTCCCCGTTCAATCGCTGCAATAGACGAACGGTTCCAAGGTTAAGGCTGTTGGTCGAAATGATCTTGTTGCCTTTTGTTACGGTTACTTCAACACTACCTCCCCCGATATCCACCAATACTGCGCGTTTCTCTCCCATATCCAATGTATCAGCAACGGCGAGGTGTATCAGCCTGGCTTCATCCTCCCCTTTGATCACTTCGAGGTCGATGCCACTGGCGCGGGCGATCCGGTCGATCAGGATCTCACTGTTCTCGGCCTCCCGGACCGCAGAGGTCGCAACTGCTCTCAGCCTGGAAACACCGAAATCGTCGATGATCCGGCGGAATTGAATAAAGGCATCCACTGCCTGCTCAATGGTGGTTTCTTGAAAAAAATTTTTGCTGAAAACATCCTGTCCCAAGCGAACAGGAGTGCGGATGGTTTCTAACGGTTCCACATGCCAGGCATCGTCCAAACTTGCGACCACCAGGCGAAGGGCGTTGGAACCTGCATCAATGGCGGCAATTTTTTGCATAAATGACCTTACTGGACAGGGTTCTGAACTGTTTGTATACCTGGAATCCTCATTAGTATATTAAAACAAAGAATAATTAACGAACATGGAAAAGTGCGTTAATGTTGGGTAAACATGTTTCCGGCCGAGGAGGTCTATTTAAAGGGTTCCCAAAGCGGAAGTGAAATTCCGTTTGAATTCCGGACTCTGGATCTGTGCCCACACCAGGGGGAACGAGGCGGGCAGATTCTGAAGTTCAACCTGCCTGACTGCCAGGTACGTTGCCACACCGGGGGCCACGACCGGCGCGATCGGCAGGGGCGTGGCCTTTTCCGTCTGCTCGTGCCCCCAGGTACCCCAGGTCAGAAAGTCCCGCAGGAGGTTGCTGGCAACCACCGCATCCTGTAGATCACCAAGATGATCCTGCAGTACCTTCATCTCCTGGATAAGTGGTTTGACCTCCGGTCCCAGAACTTCCTCCAGGAATTCAAGCGAGTAGCGTAAGCCCTTGGAGGCAATGCGGAGTTGGTGCAGCCGCGTCAGGGGAACGTTCGATCCTGTCATCCATTCTTCGAATGCGCTCATGGCTGCCAACCGCTGGTAAAGGATTACTGGCGCCACGTGCCGCAGGCGGCGCGGCTTTAGTTCGTCTGTCTCGCTCAGGATATGCGTGGAAACATGCGCGCCGGTCTTCAGGAATTCAGTAAATGAATTCCTTGAAATTCCGATAGCGGTCACCATCCAGGTAGGCAACCAGCCTTTCCCGGGCCTGATCACGTGCGCTCTTCCAGACGGCCTGCAGCGGAGCCAGTTCATCCTTTCGCTCCGGCGGGAGGCTATCCAGGTAACGTTGCGTCTTTTCCCAGAAGACATCCAGGTCTCGCACCTCGCCCAAAATGCGTCCTGTTCGGCGCAATCCTTTATCGAATGGCTCCCAGGTCTTTTCGTCCACGTAATCCCAAAAAACTTGCAAGGCGGCCCGCATCCGCCGGGTGGCAACCCGCATGTCATGTAATTCCTCGATCTCCTGCCCCAATTTCGTGCCCACCTCATGGTAAAGCATGTATTGAAATTGGAAATGTATTATTTTTCGTACCACCTCAGTCATGAGGTCGTCGGCCTGCAGACCTACCTTGCTGGGTAATTTTATCCTGGGTACTTGCGATTTTTGGATGGCTGCTGGAACCAGGGATGGTTCAATTGCAGAACCTTCTCCTTGTTCTTTCGGGGGCTGAGCTGGTGTTCCTTCCAGGATGGTGGCGGGTAAGATCCCCAGCCGCATTTTATGGAAGTCAGCCTGCCAGCGGCGGATCGTCCGCTTCGACCTCCCCACCTGCCTTCCTGCTTCGGCGGTTGATAAGCCTTTATCCAAAGTCAGCAGGGCACGGCTTCGAAGACCGTGCCAATCCTCGCGTGCTGCAATCTGAAGCAGGATTTCAAGCTCCCGGGCTTCCAGCAGTTTATGTTCTGATTTGAAATCGAGCAGGCACAGCGCCCGTTCGAATTTGGACAAGGGTTCAGGACGCAGAAGCCATTTCTCCTGCAGGCAGTCAGCAATACTGCCCAACTGCTTTTCGCTGCCCAAGGATGTGAGTTCGACCTCCAGTTCATAATAAGCCTGGTCCCCTCCTTCGGTCATCACATGGACATCGTCCAGGCTGAGTTCGGCGATGGCTTTCCCCTGCCAGCGCACCATTCGGACGACCCGCGTTTGGTGTATTTCGAGAAGGGGGACCAGTGGGTCTCCCATGGTCAATTGAAGCACCTTGGCTTTCAGGGGACCGGTCGGCCAATCTTCCGGCGGCTGGATGGATGGCAGCAGAATTTCTGATTCCTCCCGCTTGTGGATGGCTCCCGTCGCTGCACCCAACTCTTTGAGCGTGAGGCGAAATCCTTCGGTCTCCTGGCGGAACCGGCAGGTAAAGCCTCTTGCATGGATTCTGCGTTCCGGGGTATCCACGTAGGTGTCATGAACCACTCTTATCTGACCTTTCGCCAGCGGAAATCCGCCCAGGCGGGTGGTCACCTGGAGTCGATGGAGGGTTTCAGGACCGGGGAGTGAGAACTTGGCTTCCACTTCCATAAGGTGTGCCTTTAAAAGTATACGGTTGGTCGCTAACAATATGCTGAATGGCACTCGGAAGATTACTTGTTAGGCCTATTTCATTATATACCAATTTCAAATGCCCATACCTCCCATGGGGATATCCAGGCTTGGAATGTTTGGAATGCTGGATATAGTCAACCATCTGGAGTATTCGTAAGAATTCCATCCGTTTCGTGGAAAACCAAAACGTTTACCAATTATTAATAAACCTTTCGGGATTTGGCCATGATGACATCGCCATTGAAAACATGGTATCATAACTTTGGAGGCTTTATGACCCAGATCCAGGAATTCGCCGCCCGAATCACCGAAAATGTCGAAAAAGTGATCATAGGAAAAACCGGGGCCATCGAACTCGTGATGGTCGCTCTGTTATGTGACGGGCATATCCTTATCGAGGATGTTCCCGGCGTCGGAAAAACCATGCTGGCGCGTTCCGTTGCCATCAGCCTGGGTGGGCAATTCAAAC
>CAWDYX010000016.1:0-13086 GCA_963806575.1 uncultured Chloroflexia bacterium
TCTCAGCTGCCTGAGTAGTAACTATTTTTATTTGTCATTACGAGGACTGTTCTTCGCAACAAAGCAATCTCCGCTCCATGGAGGATTGCTCCGTCGGTTAAAAACACTCGCTCACAATGACACTATTGTGCTTTTCCGGTCAATTCCAGGCTGACCTGCCAGAGTTTTTCGGCTAGGGCCTGGTCGTGCGAAAGCGGGCTGGAATTGACCGCTTTGCAGTCGAAGAAATATTTCCCGGTCACGCCCTCCACCTCGGGACTGGAGGCCAGGTAGATGCTGGTGTGTGCGCCCCGGGTGGCTTTGCGGATGAACAGTCCGACCAGTTTCATCCCGAAAGCATAGATGGCACCATTGTTGCTGGCAAAGCCGGTGGCGGTGAAACCCGGGTGGAGCGCGTTGGCGGTTACACCGGTCCCCTCCAGACGGCGGGCCAACTCGTAGGTGAACAGGACATTGGCAAGCTTGGATTGCCCGTAAGCCCGCCTGCCACGGTAGTGGCTTTCCCCTTGCAGATTGTCAAAGTCGATCGAAGCGCCCTCGTGGGCGTCAGAGGAGACGTTGACGATGCGGGCCGGGGCGCTGGCTTTCAGAATATCCAGCAGCAGGATGGTTAGCAGGAAGTAGTTCAGGTGGTTGAGGGCGAAGGTCATTTCATACCCATCGGCGGTCAGTTGGCGGCGGAAGAACAGGCCGCCGGCGTTGTTGACCAGCACATGCAGGCGGGTGTGGCGCTGCTTGAACGTGGCGGCGGCCTGCAGCATGCCCGCCAGCGTTGACAGGTCCGCCACGATGACCTCGACCGGGTTGCCGGTTTCGGTTCCAAGCCTCTCAGAGACGGCTGCGCATTTTTCCGCGTTTCGGCTCACGATGGTCACCTGCGCACCCATCCGCGCCAGCTCACGCGCCGTGACCAGCCCGATGCCATTCGTCGCCCCGGTGACCAGCACGGTTCTTCCCCGCATGGAATTCTCCATAAGTAATTGTCCTCTATATGAACATGTTTATTGGGATGTGCATAGCGTTTCCAGTGAGCGAGTATACCAGCAAGTTGGGAGGAAGAATGGAGAACCCTAGACGGATGTTCTCCCGGCATGGTAAAATACCGCCCGCTGATATTGCCGTCGTTTGTCATTTAATTGATGACGGCACGAACGGTGGGGGCTCGTCCAATGGCAGGACACCTGACTCTGGATCAGCCGATAGGGGTTCGACTCCTCTGCCCCCAGCCTAAGATATGGCGGTAACCCGCCTCCCCTGACCCAGATATGGGGGTAAAAATAGCCTCCCGTTGTGGAAGGCTATTTTTTTACTGCAACCTTACAGCAACCAGAATAGAAGGCATTGAAACTGTAGAGAAAAAAGCATTTACCTCACCATATCTACTTACTTCTCCACACGATTTTATTAGCTCCTTGTAAGGAATTCAAAAAATGTTGTCAAGGAAACATGTTCCATGGTAAGCTCATAAACATGATACTGTCTTATTTTCCCATCGGGAGGGGTTTATATGTTAGGAAAGACACACAGGCCCGATGGATGAAACCCTTAGCCAAGAAAGAGCATTCTCGAGGATGAAGATTCGCAAGGCGAGTCCGGTCGAAGAACGGATTGAATCCATCGAAGATTCCCCAGCCTCGCAGTCATTCGAGAGCCTTTTCCTCGAGCATTGGAGTTCGATCTATCGACTGCTCGTGCGCATGATCGGAGACCCGGCCGAGGCGGAAGACCTGGCTCTGGAAACTTTTTTCCGGCTCTACCGGCAACCGCCCAAGACTGGGGAAGGCTATAACCCGGGTGGCTGGTTATACCGGGTGGCAACAAACCTGGGACTGCACTCCCTCCGCAGTTTCATGCGCCGGGAACGCTACGAAATGGCGGCTGGTAAAGACGCTTTTGAGGCTGCTCTGGAAAACCGGCCGGCGGAGATCTTCGAAAGCCAGGATGAACATCGAATGACTCGGGCGGTGCTTGCAAAGATGAATTCCCGCCGTGCGAAGTTACTGGTCATGCGTTACTCGGGGATGGCCTACAAGGATATCGCCAAAGCCCTGAATCTTTCCCCTACATCCATCGGTCCGCTACTGCTGCGAGCCGAACGAGAGTTTGAAAAACTCTACCGTGCCCTTGATCAGGAGGAAGTATGAATAAACATCTGAACGATGGTCAACTGCGAGCCGCTCTCGATGGAGAGCTTGAGGAAGAAGGCAAGCATCACCTGGAAAATTGTCCCACCTGTCGGACACGGCGGGATCTGATCCTAAGGCAAACGCAGCAGGCTGCCCGCGGGCTGGCCTTCCTGGCTGACCCGGCCCAAACTACCGGCCCGGCAGCCAAAACAGCCCTATCCCATTTTCATCAACGCAATACTAACCGAAAGGAGATTTCCATGTTTAAAAAAATGTTTGCCTCCCCTCTCCTGCGCGTTGGGTTGGCGATTGTGCTCATCCTGGCGGTCGTATTTTCCTTCCCTCAGGCGCGCGCTTTTGCGGACCAGTTTTTGAATCTCTTCCGCGTCCAGCAGGTGGTGGTGGTTCCGGTTGACTTTACCGGTATGCAGCAATGCTGACCGGGAATGATACGCTCGGAAACAGGTCAGCGACCTGATCTCAAGTTCGATCACCACACAGCAGAAGCCCGGCGAACCGGTCACGGCAACGGATGCCGCCAAGGCCAGCCAACTGGCCGGCTTTACCGTCCGTGTTCCCCAGGGTATGACACCCTCCCGCATCAGCGTGGAAGATGCGGCTGCATTCACGCTCAAAGTCGATGTGGCCAAGGCCCAGGCTCTCCTGAACGAATCCGGGCGGTCCCGACCTGGTGCTACCCAGCTCGATCAACGGGGAGGACGTATCGGTGAATATTCCTGCCAGCGTAAGCGTCGCCTTCGGTACCTGCCCCGATCCGGCCGCACAGGATAACGGTATTGGACTAACAACTCGGGCGGGTCGGCCGGGCGGCAAGCTACCCCGATTGTGTCATCCTGGCGGAAATCCCCACCCCGACCGTGTCTGCTCCGGCAGATCTGAATATTGCCCAACTCGCCCAGATCGGCCTGGAGTTCACCGGCATGACCAGCGATCAGGCCGCGGCCTTCACCCAAACGGTGGACTGGACCTCCACCCTGGTGATCCCGCTCCCCAAGAATGCGGCCACGTATGAACAGGTGACGGTCGATGGAGTGACCGGAACGCTCATCCAGCGCCCGGCCGACGATGCCCCGCAATATGCCCTGCTATGGGTCAAGAATGGTATCATCTATGCCATCAGCAGCCTGGGTACCAATTCCCAGCAGGCCATCCAGATGGCGAATTCCCTTCCATAATGGACTGGTATGCCGCCTGTCCCTGCGATTGAAACAGAACGAACTTAAGAAAAGTATTCGGCGACAACGCCGCCGTAAAAAGCCTCACCCTGCAAATCCAGCAGGGTGAGGTGTTTGGATTCCTGGGCCCGAACGGCGCCGGCAAGACCACCTCGATCAAGATGCTGGTAGGGCTGATCACGCCGACCTCCGGAAAAGCGTCCCTGCTGGGAGCCCCTCTCGGGGACCGCAGCACACGCGCTCGCATCGGTTTCCTACCGGAGCACTTTCGCTTCCAGGATTGGTTGACCGCCCGTGAGTTCCTGACCTTGCACGGTCAACTGTTCGGGATGGAGCGCCGCCGTTTGTCCGTCCGGATCGACGAATTGCTCGAGCGGGTGGGGCTGACCGGTTTTCGGGACAGACACCCTGTCCACTTTTTCAAAGGGCATGCTGCAGCGCATTGGTCTGGCCCAGGCTCTGCTCAACCAGCCCGCCCTCGTTTTCCTGGACGAACCGACCTCCGGCCTGGACCCGGTGGGCCGGATCCTGGTGCGGGACATCATCCACGAACTGCGCGAACAGGGTACCTGCGTCTTCCTGAACTCCCACCTGCTCAGCGAGATCGAGGTCACCTGCGACCGGGTGGCATTCATCAGTCACGGGGAGGTGATCCGGGTGTTGGAACTGGCTTCCCTGAATAACGGTCGTGTCACGGCTGTCCATTCGCGTTGAAGGACTCACCCCGGAAACCGTCTCCGGGCTTTCGACCTGGGCTCAGCAGATTCACCTGGACGGTGACCACTCTGACCCTGACCGTCCACAATGAGTTGGCCCTGCCGGAGATCAACCGCTACCTGGTTGCACACGGGGCCGCCGTATATGAAATTTCCCCCAAACACATTTCACTGGAAGAGCTGTTCATCGAAACGGTCGGGAAGGAGGGCGGGCTGTGAGCGCAATCTTCATCCTGGCCCGCATGACCTTCGTCCAGGCGATCCGCCGGCGCATCGTGCTGACCGGCCTGCTGCTCGGGATCTGCTTCCTGGCCGTTTTTTCGATCGGCTTCCACATGATCAATACCAGTTCCTTTGTGCCTCAATCACCGGTCGAAGGCACGGGGATTCAAAACATCATCGACACCGAAAAGTCCAGTGGATTGTTCCTGGCCGGGTTGTATGCGGTCACCTTCCTGGGCATTGCCATGGCGGCCCTGCTGGGCGCGGATACCCTGGCGGGAGAGATCAACTCGGGCACGATCCAGGTCATCGTCACCAAGCCCATCCGGCGCTCGGACGTGGTGTTCGGAAAATGGCTGGGGTTTGCCGGGCTGCTGGGTCTGTACCTGCTGCTCACTGGCAGGCGGGACGACCCTGAGCATCCTGCTGCAGTCCGGGTACGTGGCTCCCCATCTGTTCGCCGGATTGGCGTTGATCTACATGGAAAGCCTGCTGGTCATGACCATCGCGATGGCTTGCTCCAGCCGGTTCTCTGCATTGGCCACCGGCGGGGTGGTTTTCGGCCTGTACGGGCTTGGCATTCATCGGCGGCTGGATCGAACAGATCGGCGCAGTACTCAACAGCCAGACGGCAGTCAAGGTCGGCATCCTGACCAGCCTGATCATCCCGAGTGAATCGTTATGGCGCAGGGCGGCCTATGAAATGCAGTCGCCGCTTTCGGGTCTGCTGGGAATCTCTCCCTTTGGGGCAACCTCGGTACCCAGCCTATTCATGGTCGCATATGCAGTGGTTTACCTGCTGGTGGTATTGGCTTTGACCGTACGCGTTTTCCAGAAGCGGGATCTCTAAAACTTTTCTTATTATTATTTACTGCACAGTTTGCAGTGATTTGGCAATCTTGATAAGCATATCATCAAGGCCATGCGGATGGCTTTCATCTGGTTGCGGCCAGGCACCAAAGAGGGAGATGGAGAAGTTGAGTGTTCCTTCACGCCAGACGAGGCAAGCCGAGTTGTACCAATAAGCGCTAGCGGTGCCGGCTGGCGATTATGAGGCAGACCATATGCCATGCGCGGAGGCAGACCTGCAGCGAAGGCTGGAGCGGTAGAAGGAGAGGAGTTGTGACAGTCACCTGAACACCTGTGAGAACCGGGTGCATAAAGAAGGTGACTGTCACATGCTTTGCGGCTGCGAATTGATAGAGTAGGCTGGAGTGGCATCGATTTCGTCCCTGACCGTAAGAAAAACGTCCCGGGGGGGTTCGTAGAGAGTGTTATTGTCTCCATGAAACCTTCGGGACGTTTTTTCTTTAGTATACATCGGGGACAAAAGTCTGATCGGTGATCGGCGGGCGAACGTAGCCGGAGTCCTTCTGGCGTGGCGGCAAACTCATCGGTTCAGGCGTCAGATCCTGGTAGGGGATCATGCTCAGCAGATGTGCGATGCAATTCAGTCGGGCGCGGTTTTTATCGTCAGCGTTCACAACGTACCAGGGAGCCTGCTTGATGTCTGTGTGGGCAAACATCTCATCCTTGGCTTTCGAATACTCCACCCAGCGGGCGCGTGACTCCAGGTCCATCGGGCTGAGTTTCCAGCGTTTGGTCGGGTCGTGAATACGGGTCTGGAACCGGTGCTCCTGTTCCTCGTTGCTCACCGAGAACCAGTACTTGATCAAAATGATCCCCGAACGGATGAGCATGCGTTCGAATTCAGGACACGAGCGCAGGAACTCGCGATACTCCTCCTCGTTGCAGAAGCCCATGACGCGCTCGACCCCCGCCCGGTTATACCAACTACGGTCGAACAATACCATCTCTCCGGCAGACGGCAGCTGGGCAACGTAGCGCTGAAAATACCACTGGGTTTTCTCACGCTCGGTGGGCGTGCCCAACGCCACCACCCGGCAGATGCGTGGGTTAAGGCTCTGCGTGATGCGTTTGATGGCGCCTCCTTTGCCGGCCGCATCGCGCCCTTCAAAAAGCACGACAACTTTCAGGCCCTTTTGCCTGATCCATTCCTGAAGTTTGACCAACTCGATCTGCAATCTGGCCAGCTCACTCTCATAGGCGACCTTTTCCATAGTCGTAGCCGCCGGGCTTTCGGGAGCCACTTCAACGGTAGCCGCTTCTTTGCTCTTGGCTGGGGTTTCGCCGCGTTTCTTGGTCTTCGCATTTTTCGACATGCTGGCCTCCTTTCCTGTTCAAAGCCATCTGCCGGAAGAACTTAAGGATTTATTCATCTGTCCAATAATAGTATAGATAAAAAAGCCCTTAAAAGCAAGAACCTTGCTGGAATTAATTGGATCTTCTCAAAGTCCAAAGGCAGCCTGCTTTTACATCCCATCCCCCTACCCCGCTGGGGAAAGGGGAAAAGAGCCTTTTTTATCGCTTCATTTCCTAATTTAATAATTTCTCTCCACCTGTGCTACCAACATCTTCTCCAATTCGGGAATGTTATCAGATAACCTTGCTGCAGCAACAATCGGCAACCAGCGCTGGTATTCGTCCCGGTTGCCTGGACAGAGCTCAAAATAGTAATTGAGGAATACCGGGTAAAAGATCCGGCAAAGAATTTGAAGCAGGCTGTTCTTTATTGAGCTGGTTTTGGATGAAGAATAGGAAAGAAAAGGTCTCCTGATTTGGCTGGTTCTTGTATAGCCGAGGATGAGGTTGGTCGTACGAGCCAGATCGGCCAGCGGGTTTCCACGGGAAGCGTGAATCCAATCAATGATAATTTCGCCCTTCTCGGTCATCAGGATGTTGCCGGGCCAGAAGTCGCCATGACACAGCTGTTCACCATCCGGCATGGCTTCCAGCGCAGTCAGCACTTTTGACCGGAGATAGGCGGGCAGTGCGCCTGCACGATTGATATTGCGTTCAAGGATTTGTTTTTGGGAGGGGAGGACCGTTTGGATCGTGGTGGCGTGCACTGCAGCCTGGAGTTCTGCCCATCGGCGCGCATAGTGGAACTTCCATGGCTTGCGTTGGATAATCTTGAACATGGACTCCCCGAATAGCCGCTCATATTCCAGGCCGAAGCGCTCATTTACCCGAATTATTTCACCTACTGCCGGAGTAGGCAAGCCACTGGCATGGATCGCCCGGGAGACCCGCGCCTCATGTTCGATATTTTCCAGCCCAAACCAGTCATAGAAAAGTTTGAGTATCTGTCCAGGATGCCAGGCGTAGATCTCTGCCGTGCGACCATACGCAATGGGTTGACCGAAATCTACAAGCATGCTTTTCTTTCGTTCGCTCAAGGTCAGGGTAGACGAACGGTCCATCTGATAATCGACGGCGCCTAATAGTAGTATAGGGATTATTGATATGAAAAGCAATAGCGTTCCGAGGGAAGACAGCACAGGCCGGAAGCCGGTTGTGTTCTATGAAAAAACCCCGTAGCCGAAATCGGCAACCGGCTGCCCCAGTGGTAGAAAATTAGAAAATGGTCTGCTGGATTGCGAAAGTTTTGCAGATCCCCCGGATCTCTTCAACGCTCAAGCCCTCGCCCGCATCTCCAGCGCAAAGGTTGAGATATTCATATCTGGCTGCCGTTTCGGCATATTCGACCCGGTCGCCGGCCTGCTTGACGGACATATCCGAGCGCGCCATCACGCCATGTTTCGCCCAGACTACCACGCGGTGGTTTCGCAGACTTTCCACGTTGGCAGCCATCAGCTCCAATGAGCCGGGAATTCGAAAAGGAATGAATCCGATCCCTTCAGGGAGGTTGATGATCGTCTCCGGCTGCCAGCGCAGCAGATGGGTGCTGAGGTATTTTTCATCCTGGTAGCGTGGGATCTGGCTCAGGTAAGTCAGATGCAGCGGTTGGGCATGGATAATCGCATGAAAGTTGGAACCGCTGGACAGCATTTGATCGTAATGGACAGCCAGGTGTGAATTGAACTCGCTCGTTACGTGCTCGAAGCGGCGCTGATTGGATGTGTGGAGCTTGCCGCCCCATCCGCCTTCGTTGACCACGATGCAGGCAATATTCTCATCCGGATCGTCGATAATTTCCCTCAAACGCCTCCCGGAGCCGCTGACCAGCAAGGTTGCCCCTGCCAGTTCCGGCACGCGCTGAGGCAAACCGATCTCATCCACGATCGGAAAACGTGTGCGCAGTTCCACCTCCCAGCGCATGCAAACCGAAATATTTCCCGCTGCGCCTTCACAGGCTCCGATATCAGCCAGGTGTTTGCCGGCTTCCCCCATCATTTTAAGCATCTCATCCAATTCCGGGTATGGTTTGGAGATCATCTGTTCAAGCCTTTCTGCAGGCTGGCAAAACCATTTCCCCAGCCTTCACATTGTTAATGATTATACACTCCATCCTCCCTGAAGAAAAAAACGCTCTAATAGGTTCTAACTTCAAATCTCTTCCAGTGCCAGGGAGGCCGCTTCATCGAAAGACATGCCACCGCCTTGCTGATACGCCTTCGTGTAGCCGGATTTTCCCAGATTGGCAGAGCATGCGGCAAGATAGCCATCCACATCCGCCTGTTCAATGGACGGGCGGATATCCCCGGTCTTTTCACGGATGGCATCTGCCCAGCCTATCAACCTGGCTGCCCGGGAGGTCATATTTGATTGGGCAAAAAAAGCCGCCATCCTTTCCAAGGTAAAGGCCAGACCGTTTGGGTTCCCATCCTTTTGGAAATTCATGACAGTTTCGCGCAGGATTTGATAGCCTTCCTTCAGATGCCCTTCGCACAGGGCCACATAACCCAGGCGTGCGCGTGCGTAGAGCAGCCCCATCCTATTCCCCAATTCCTCCGCCAGCCCGATCCATTCTTGCAGATAAGTGCGTGCTTGTGCATATTTGTGCTTCATCAACGCCTGGCGGCTTTTAGCGACCAGCACAAATTCCATGCCTGTCTTGGATTTCAAACGTTGGTTCAATTCAAGCGATTCATCCAACAAGACTTGCGCCCTTTTTGTCTCGCCGTTTGCCAGGAGCGTATCCCCAAAGATACCCAGCATGAATGCCAGGGAGCGCCAGTCACCGGCCTGGCGGAAAAGCGACACAGATTCCTCCCAATATCTGTTGGAACGGTCCAGGTCGCGCCGGTCCCAGCCCAGTCCGCCTAATGCCCTGGCCTGCAACCAGGTATCGCCGAGAGAACGCGCCAGAGCCAGGGCTTTCTCATTGTATTCGTTTTTCCGTTCCATGCCTTCCTTGAACTGGAGGATGCCTCCTAAAGACATAAGGCATCCAAATTCGCCTTGCCGGTCATTGCAGGACCGAAACAACCCCAGGCTTTCCTCCACCGCTTCCTGGGATTTATCGAATTGCTGGAGTTCCCACAGGTAATTTGCCTGCGCCAGCAGGACTTTTGCGCGGGCCTGTGGGAAATTGTGTGACTCCACCTTTTCCAGGAATTCGGAAGTCCATTCCATCCCTTCACAGAGATCCATGTCGTCGGAAAGTCGTCCGATAATTAAAAGCCCGGCTTCGATGTCTGTCCTGGACGCAAAATTCAACGCAGCACGCAGATTATCCTGTTCCTCACTCAGGCGGTTAAGCCACTCCAGTTGTTGGGAGCCATGCAAAGCGGGTTCGGCCTGTTCTGAAAACTTGAGGAAGAATCCTAGATGCAACTTGCGGATAGCCTCTGCCTCTATCGTTTCCATCTTTTCATGCGCGAATTGGCGGATCATTTCATGCAGGCGGAAGTGCCTTTCCTTTCCCACTGCCAGGTTTAAACTGACCAATGATTTTATTGCCAGGCTCGACATGAGATTGGCGACCTGGGATTGCTCAATTCCATTTCCACTGCATACCGCTTCCGCGGCTGCGAGGGTCCAGCCGCCTGCAAAGACCGAAAATCGCCGTAATAGCGTTTGCTCCTCCCCGGAGAGCAGGTTCCAGCTCCATTCGATCGAGTTGCGCAGGGTCTGTTGACGCGGCAGGGCGGTGCGGCTGCCGTTCGTGAGAAGATCGAAGCTCTGCTGCAGTTTCGCGACTATCTGTTCGATGGAAAGAATGTCAACACGCGCTGCGGCCAGTTCGATCGCCAGCGGAATGCCGTCCAGCCGCCGGCAAACCTGCACCACAAAGGGGATATTCTCCATTGTCAGGGAAAAATCGGATTGGGCGAGTTGGGCACGTTCTTCGAATAATTGGATCAACTCAAACCGCCGTGATTTTTCCAGCGTTGACGGTACATCCGGGATCCCCAGGCTCGGAACGTGATACACCGCCTCTCCCATCACCTTCAAGGCTTCACGGCTGGTGGTCAATATTCTCAGGTCGGGACAGGTCTTCAATAGCGCTTCCGCGAACTGTGCACATGCCTGCGGGAGATGCTCGCAATTATCGAGAATGAGCAGGATCTTTCGGGAACGCAAGTAATTGATCAGCAATTCCAGGTGGGATATTTGGGATTGAGTGGTCAGGTTAAATACAGCCGCAACCGTTTGCGGCACCAGCTCGGGAGTCGCCTGGGAGGCCAATTCTGCCATCCAAACTCCGCCGGAAAATTCTCCCAATACCTGCTCGCCCACTTTCCCGGCCAGGCGCGTTTTGCCTACTCCTCCCGACCCGGTCAGTGTTACCAAGCGATACCGGCTGATCAGGTTGATGATCTCGGCTTTTTCCTTAGAGCGCCCCACGAAGGTGGTCAGGAAGACCGGCAAACCGGATGGCGTTCTTGCCGGGTTTGGTGCATCGGGTTGGTTGGGATGCCCTGAAAGCCCGCGTGCAAACAGAACCCAGCGATCGAGATCAGGCTCGGGAACACCAAGCTGTTCCAAAAGGAGTCGCGCCAATTCCCTGGATGGTTTGAGCGTATTGGATTCGATCCGCCGCAGCGTAATTTCAGCACAGCCCGCCCGGTTTGCCAAAGCCTGGCGGGAGAGGTCCAGTCTGCGGCGCTCTGCTCGCAGCCATTTTCCAAATGTGATCTCTTGCGCGGTCATAACTTCTCGTTTGTCATTTGACTGTTGATTTACTAAAGAGCAGGGGAGTGGGCGGCTGGGTCACCCGCACACCCCATCCCTACCTGCGGTTTGAGCAGATTGTTTGTATCAGTAATGGTATCACTTTTCGCATTATGCCACACCAGGGACATCATTAGAATTGGATTATACAAACATTCGGCTAAATGCCAAAGGAGAAAAAATGAAAAAGTTTTGGATTTCAATATTTATGTTCGTGTGCCTGGCTCTTGCAGCTTTAGGTACAAGACCTGTTGCGGCGCTCAGTGCGTCTGGACCGGTTGGCAACCAGGTGTTTTACTCACCCTTTATCGGGAGCCTTATCAATCCTGTTCTTCCAAGCTACCATCCAACGCGGCTGTTTTACTCGCTCTTATCGAGCAACTCTCCCACGCGACCGTTTTACTTTCGCCATACAGGGAGTCTCATTCCTGGTGGAACGCGCGACCTTCCCGATCCTGTTCTTTCGAGTGACCCTCCCGCACGGCTGTTTTACTCGCAGTTTATAGGGAGTCTCGTCCCTGGTAACAGACTCGACTTTCCCAATCAGGTGTTTTACTCGCCATTTGTCGGGAATATCATCGATGCTGCTCCAGCGAGGCTTATTCCCGTGAGTGCCATTACCAACGAGTTGGTTTATTCAGCATCTGATATTATCACTCCGGTTCGCGTGAACGACCTGCCCGATCAAGTGTTCTACACACCATTTGTTGGGAATATTATCGCTCCGGTTCGTGTGAGTGATTTACCCGAGCAAATGGTTTATACATCCTATGATGGGAGTATGTTCGTTCCTTTTGTCGTGAACGACCTTCCCAACCAGGTGTTTTATTCAGCGACGATCCAAGAAGACCTCCACTAAAAAAGACCTGACTTGAAGCAGGTGGAAAGTCTGAAACGTCAGACAGACCTAAAAAAACGGAATTGCCCATTCCCACCGGGCAGTTCCGTTATTGGTTTAATTGGATTACCGTTAATGCCCTGATTCTTGGTCGGGTAATTTCATCTGCAATACGTCCTGCTGAAATGCATGCCAAGGCAGGCATGGTGAAAGCCACGCCTGCCTTTTCTAAGCTTATCATGGAATTATTTCAACTCGATCACGAGATTATGCGCCTCAGTTTTTCCCAGATTCGTTGTTTCATGCGGACCCGCAGCCATAAAGATTGCCTGTCCTGCTTTGAGTGGAACTTCCTGGCTCTTCCCATCCGGGAAGGCGAGCTTGAAGTTGCCATCCAAGAGCACATAAACAACGTGATCGGGATGCCCGTGCATGACCGCCTTCTGCCCCGGCTTGAACCGGACGTCAAACACCCGTACCCGCTCGTTTTCCAGCAGCAGCTTGTACACATCTCCGGCTACCATTGATGGATCCGGCCAAACGGTCTTGCTTTTTTCTGCTAACATGGGACTACCTCCTTGTTGAATGATCGGGCCGATTTAAGAATCGGCGTTGCCTCCCATGACACCATGTTCGGTGATCATAGGGTTGACTATGGATAAATAATCTCTAATTTATCATGTTATATGTATAGGTTTAATCCCCCAGAGGTAACATTGGCTGGTGAATCCCTCCCAAGCCCGGCAGTAGTTGCAGCAATCCTGTATTCGCATGAGCGTCTTGGATCCGCAAAGAAAATCTTGGATACCTACTTGTAATTGACTTTGAAACAATGTAAAATAAAATTGCCTTCGAGGTTTTATTTTTTGGCTTTAGAGGTATTGAGGGAATCCTGAACAGGTAAACACACCTGAAAAAAGGATGCAAATCAATTTATTTCTGAAAACCGGCCGCCGGCCTGCCGAAGGCTGACCATCCTTTGACTTTTATCGGCCTTTCTGGAAATAATGATTTACACTCGTTTTCAGTTGGGACGGGAGAGGAGG
>CAWDYX010000017.1:0-148588 GCA_963806575.1 uncultured Chloroflexia bacterium
GCACCTGTTTTTTCGAATAAAAACCTGTTCACCCCGGCACCCAATGCCTGAAGAACAGCTTCGTCCCGACCACCACCACAATCAGGCCGGTCAACAGGACGGCCAGATTTAAAGCCACCCACGGCAGATCGGCCTGCTTGATGGAGCGCCAGCGCAGCCCTCCCATTTCGGCCAAGAGCATGTCCAGGAAATTGGCAGCCGGGAAAGCCGCGATGAACAACCCCAGGAAAACCCCACTTTGACCGTTCACTTCGTCGTTGCCGGTCAGCGCCGGGCGGAAATGCACCAGCAGGTTGAAGGCCAATGCTACAATCAGCAAGATCCATAACACGGAGGGATGGCGTTTACGCATGGATGCTTTCATTTTCAATATCTACGCCGAGGCGCCCGAGTAGTGCCGCAGGCCCAGCCGCCAGACCAGCCGGGCGGCTGCCGAGAGCAGGATCGCCAGTCCGAGCGCACCCAGCAGGGTCGACGCGCCCAGCCGCCCGGTCAGGGCCTCGGCCGGGATCGTGGTGGCAAACGCCACCGGGACGATGAATGTCAGGCCGAAGCGCAGCCAGTTCGGGTACAGGCTGATCGGCCAGCGCCCCGCCTGGTAGACGCTCTGGAATATTTCGAGCAGGTTTTCCACCCGCACCAGCCAGAATGACAGGCTCGCCAGGATCAGCCAGAAACTGTAGACGATCACGGCTCCGGCCAGCAGCATGCCGATGAATTCCAGTCGCCTGGCCAGCCCCCGATAGTTTTCCCCAGCCGGATCAGGGCAGTCACCAGCACGCCGATGCCCATCAGCAGGTCAAGCAGGCTCCAGATCGCCACACGCTGTATGCTGACCAGCAGTTGGGCATCCTCCGGTTTGGTCAGGGTGAAATCCAGCGTTCCATCCCGTACCGAGTCGATCAGGGCCGCCATGCCCGGCTGGATCACCAGGCTGATGAGCCCGCCCACCAGGAAGTAGACCCCCACCAGCGCCAGCATTTCGTCCGGGCGCCAGCCGCCCAGGGATTGGGTGTAAGAAAAGATGACCGCCAGCCCGGCCAGGGCGGTGCCCAGCTCGAGCAGGGATTGGAAGAGCTGGACGAAAAAGTTGACCCGGTAGGCGGTCTCGTTCAGCACGCTTACCCGAAAGTAGACGTACAGCAGACGCAGGGTATTCATGCTCTATTCATGCTCCCACCGCCGAGTAGACCCGTACCCCTGCCCGCCAGACCACACTGGATCAACACCAAGCTGACGATCACCCAGGCAGCCTGGGCCCCCAGCCCTTCCAACGCCTGGACGGGCGTCAGCCGGCCGAGTACCAGCTCCACCGGGAAGCCCAGCATCCAGCGGAAGGGCAGGATGTCCGCCACGATCTGTATCCAGTGCGGGAAGAGCGTCAGCGGGGCGATCTGCCCGGCCAGGAACAGCATCAGCAGGTAATAGACCTGGTTGATGGCGCTCACGCGTGTGGTCCAGAAGGCCGCTAGCGCCAGCGTCCATTCCAGCAGGAAGCGCACCAGGAAAGCCAGTACCAGCGCCGGGATGAAGGTCAGCGCGGCCCATGCCGTCACCGCCGCAGCCGGGTGGAAGATCAGTGCCAGGATGCCCGCCACTACCAGCAGGATCGGCAGGGTGATCAGTTTTGAGGACAGGTTGTCCGAAATGTCCGAATGGATCGGGTGGACCGGCTTGAGCAGGGCGAACGAGAGCGCCCCCTGCCGGACGCGGTATTCGTATTCCCACATCACCCAGGTGTAGGTTACCTGGTTAACCAGCATGAAGGCAATATAGTAGGCCGCGAAACCACCTGCCGTGTAGCCTCCTACACTCCCGCCACTGCCGTTCGATACTGTCGACCAGACGACCAGGTAGATGATCGGCTCGAGCACGGAGCTGATCATCCAGATGAATAGCGAGGCCCGGTACGCCAGCATGGTTGCAAATGTGGTCTTGAACTGCTGGGCATACAGACGCGCCAGCGCCCGTAATTCCTCGAGGGGGTTCATGCTTTCTTCCGGGGATTTTTTAACACGACACTGTACCCGAAGGTAAGATCTTTAGTCATTTCTTTTCGTGCCCATTCGTGTTTGCCTGCCCCCGCATTTCGGGGGTAGTGGAGAGAATTTCCCTGCCGGCTTCCTGCGTGAAGACCTGGTCGATTACCTCCTCGATCGGCGGATCCTCCACCAGCAGATCGATCACCGGTAGGTCAGCCAGCAGGCGCTCGGTCACGTGGGCGGTCCTGGCTTTCGGGACGCGCAGGGTGAAGCGCCCGTCCTCGCAATCGACCACTTCCCCGTAGCCGTGCAGATCCGCCAGGCAGTCTCCAAGCTGGACGACGATGGTCTTATGGGCGGTGAACTGCTGCACCAGGTCTGCCAGGTCGCCGTCGAACAGCAGCCGGCCGTGATGGATGACGATCACGCGCTTGCACAACGCTTCCACGTCTGCCATGTAATGGCTGGTCAGCAGGATGGTCGCCCCGTAACGCCGGTTGTACTCTTCGATGAAGGCCCGGATACGCCTCTGCATGGTCACATCCAGGCCGATGGTCGGTTCGTCCAGGAAGACCACCTGCGGGCGGTGCAGCAGCGCCGCCGCGATCTCGCACTTCATCCGTTCCCCCAGGCTCAGGTTGCGGACCGGTTTCTTGAGCAGCGGACCCAGCTCGAGTAGTTCGGTCAGTTCCTTGAGCGTACGCTGATAATCCTCGCTCGGCAGCCGGTAGATGACCCGGTTCAGCTCGAACGAATCGGCTGCCGGGATATCCCAGACCAGTTGGTTGCGCTGGCCCATCACCAGGGTGATCTGGCGCAGGAACGCCCGTTCGCGCTTCCATGGGATCGCCCCGAGCACCCGTCCCTCACCGGCGGTGGGATGCAGCAGCCCCGAGAGCATCTTCAGGGTGGTCGTCTTTCCGGCTCCGTTTGGGCCCAGGAAGCCCACCATCTCGCCCGCTGCCAGGTCGAAGGTCAGCCCATCCACCGCCTGCACCTCCTGCATGCGTCGGTGGAACAGCGACTGGGCAGCCGCCCCCATCCCGGACTCGCGTTCCGGGACCCGGTAGGTCTTGCACAATTCTCTTAGGTGTATGACAGGTTCGCTCATGGAGAGTCCTGGCAGTCAGATTTGCGCAACAGCGCTTGGTTATTATAAGCATTATTCTGATAAGAAGCTTAAGGTCAACGGGTATCCATGGGGAGGCGGCAAATTAATGGGAAGAACGCGTGCGAAAATATTGAAACGCCGAGCAATGATGAAATGACAGGAATTGGGGCTGGGGAACTACGAAGAAACCGCCCGCCAATGCCGTGGATGGCCGTCCTGCTAGGACTTCATTTCTAGGTTTTGGTGGTCTGCCTCGGCCCGGGCTGTTTCAGGTGGGCCGGCAGGTCGTCCCAAAGTTCGGGCATTTCCAACGCATCGGCGAATTGTTTCACCCAGGTGCGGATATACTCTTTATCCAAGAAGGTCTGGTTGGTGAGCAAGGCCTCGATATCCAGCAGATCTTTCGGGCGGTGGGCAACCGCTTTCAGGATGATCAAATCTTCGGGAGTGGGCAGGCGTAAACGCAATCCACTTAGGGCGAAGGGTTGGCTGCGTTTGACCATTTCCTCTTCAAATGGCAATACGCCTAGGGAGATGTCAATGTTGATCCCGCTGAGGCTGTGACGTAATAGCAGGACGCGGTTCCTGTGCGCGAACCCTTCGGGATCGGTAATGCGTGGAACGATGCCCAAGGCGGCGGCCTGCCGGACCAGTTCGGGAATTTTATCCGATTCCACCAGAAGGACCACATCCACGTCGGCACTGAAACGGGCTTGCCCAGCAAGCTGGCAGCAATGCCACCGATTATGACGCCGCGCCCGCCGAAAGATTCCAATAGGGTTGAACTGCCTGGAGCGGGGCCAGGAATGGTTTCAAGCTTTCGGAGGTCGAAGAATGTTTTCTTTGAGCTTAGCCCATCGCTGATATACGCGCATTTCTCCGGAATGTCCGGAGCCGAGCTTTGCTGCTTTCCCCATACCGAAAGCGGAGTTCAGTTGTTGCCAACGCAGTTCGAGGCCGGTTGTAAGGACTTCTTTTTGACGGCCTTCCTTTGCCAACCGCCAGCACTCTCGAAATTGTTGAACCTGCAACTTATCCATTTTTGTTTCCAATCACATTATAAGCCATGCGATCATGTTTATTTCATCTATTCAAGCCATCCGCATCGTGACGGCGCAAAGTCCCTCGTGGGTCTCGTGGAAAGAGATCGAGGTTTTTGGTAGATAAAAAACCGATATTTTTAAGAATATTACATCGTTAATTCTTCGATTCTTATTATTCTTGTATATTATCAAACTTGATTATTGTAAAATCATCGATCAACACTTTGCGACTTGCGGACACCCAACTGATGAAATTGTATGCCTTTGGGAAATCCGGATACGTCTGTTTGAAAACAAGCTTCTCGTATGGATCTATGGGTTTCCAGATAACAATAAAGAATGTATTGGATTGATCATAACCCATCAGGACGCCATACCAGTTTTGTTCCTGCAATCTCCAATTGCCCTCGAAATAGCCATTCTTCTGGCCGGCGCTTGTAAGGGAATGCGCCGTAAGAGGCAAGCCCGGCATATCTTCCATTGCAACCGAATAAAAACCCAGCATGCTCTTTGAACTTTGAGCAAACTATTCCATTTACATAACCGTCGAATCCCAATGTTACAAAATCTCGGTTTCCATAGTAAGCATAGAGAAAATAAACTGCTTCATTTGGATGGATCATTTGATCCGCGTAATAGAATACTGCGCCATACTTATTAGCTTGAGCGTTGATTGCCAGATGGCCATTTTCCGCAGACCAGACTGCCTCATTTCCGGCGCACGACGACCATCCATTGGGTGACACAAACGAATAATTAAAGTTATCCTGGTATTCTACCGAGGCATTCGAAACAATATCTGAAATTCCTTTTGGCAACGGAATTGGTGTAGGAGATGGTTCGATTGTGGCTGTTGGTATGGGAGTATTTGTTGGTGCCAATGTTGGCGTGGATGATGGTGCTAACGTAAGGGTCGGCACCGGGGTTGATGTTGGGGCTGATTTTTGGCCCAATCCACAGCCTGTTATCGGTATGACAATAAATAATATAAGGATTGCTCTCAATGTTGCCTCTCTTCCACTTTTTGGTGACATTTTTCCTCCTGCGCTGTCACGGGCGCACCCGGCGACTACTCAAGGGGGTCGCATAACTTAATGATGATTTTTCAGCCTCCTGATCAAGGTTCAATGGGCAGATCTTTACTATTAAGCAATCCTGCATTATGTTTAAATAATGTATAAATATAGTATAAGGCAAATCCTTGCTTGATTTAACAATCAATCGTCGGGTGAGATAAATTCCCACAGCGCTGACTCCCCCGGAACATACCTGTGTTCGCCTCCTTGCCCTTGTTGTATCCTGGCTACCGATATGCTACTATGAGCGTGGGCAGTAGAAAGGCTCGAAAAACCCCAGATAAGGAGTCCTATGTTTACCCGTTCCGCTGAATTTTATGACGCCATTTATTTAAGTCGCGGCAAGGATTATGCAGCTGAGGCAGAATCCGTCCACGAACAGGTCCATAAATATCTCCGCTCGGGTGGAAATGCCCTGTTGGACGTGGCCTGTGGCACCGCCATCCATGCCGGTTACCTCGCCAAGTACTACCAGGTGGAAGGCCTCGACCTGGACGAGCGCATGCTCGCAGTGGCAAGAAGGAAATTGCCCGGCCTCACCTTCCATCAGGGCGATATGCTCGATTTTGCGCTTCCCAAAAAGTTTGACGTGATCACCTGTCTGTTCAGCTCCATCGCATACGTCAGGACTCTGCCCAAACTCGCTCAGGCGCTTGCCAACCTGGAGCACCACCTCAAACCCGGTGGCGTCATCGCCATCGAACCCTGGTTCACACCCGAGGATTGGCATACGGGTAGTGTTCACGCCACGTTTGTCGATCAGCCCGATCTCAAGATTGCCCGCATGAACCTGACCGGCCGGGAGGGTACTTTATCCTACTTTGTTTTTCACTACCTGGTGGGGAAGCCTGAAGGGATCACTTACTTTGACGAACGCCATGAGCTCGGCTTGTTCACCACGGATGAGTACCTGTCGGCTTTCCGGGCCTGCGGCTTGGAAGTCATCCATGACCCGCGCTGGTTGACTGGGCGCGGGTTGTATCTCGGCATAAAAAGGCTTTGAGAGGTTCAACTCCCCTTCCGTGGACTCGACCTTTCGAACTCTTCCAGAACAACGCCTATCACATCTTCGATATGATTTATCACATCACTGTTCCAAAAACGCAGGACACGATAGCCCTTTGCTTGGAGGAATACAGTCCGCTCGGTATCGTATTCTTCCTGGTTCAGGTGCTGGCTCCCATCTATTTCGATGATCAACTTTCCGCTAGGAGCACAAAAATCCACGATATAAGATCCAATTGCATGCTGCCGGCGGAAGTGGACATTTGCGAAACGGTGGGCACGTAGGTATGCCCACAATTTTGCCTCGGCGGGGGTGGGTTCCTTCCGTAATTCACCGGCACGATGTTTAATCTTTGGCGTTGAAAGATTAGTTTTTTTCATGGTTGGCTTTCCTGCCCCCTCCCCGCCTCCCCCATTTTCGGAGACGGAAAATGGGGGAGGCGTGTTTGCTCACGGAAAGGGAAATCAATAGCTATTATAAGACAACAGATCCCCCCATTTTTGTACTTTAAAATGGGGGGATGTCCGCCAGCGCCCCATAGGGGCGAAGGACAGGGGGGCCTTTATCCTATTTTATTTTTCACTACCTGGTGGGGACGCCTGAAGGGATCAATTACTTTGATGAGCGCCATGAGCTCGGCCTGTTCACCACGGATGAGTACCTGTCGGCTTTCCGGGCCTGCGGCCTGGAAGTCATCCATGACCCGCGCTGGTTGACTGGGCGCGGGTTGTATCTCGGCATAAAAAGGCTTTAATTGGAAAAGTTCAGGGAAAGTCCCGCCCTTCCGCTCGCCTGCGGCGGATGCTCCGCTCGTACGCAGGTAAAACCGGCAGAGATAAAAATAATGGATATATAATAAATTTCAGATTGTTCAATTGATTTAAGAAGCAAGGAGATGGGCTATGGTTAATTTGCTTAAATTCACATCAAAACCTGTTGCGATCCTCACTTTTCGGATTTTAGGGTTATGCCTAGTGATTACTGGTCTCATAACGGCTTTGCTTAATGTAACTCTGGGTGGACTGACTCCGGTAATTTGGATTTTATTAGGCCTCTCTAGCTTTGTGGGAGCAATCTGTAATACTTTGTTTGCTATTCGGGATCATTTGGAGACAAAGGATCAGCGTTAGGGTTTATTAAATTACGGCCTGGAAGTCATCCATGACCCGCGCTGGTTGACTGGACGCGGACTGTATCTTGGCATAAAAAGGCTTTGAGAGGTTGAACTCCCCTTCCGTGGACTCGACCTTTTGAACTCTTCCAGAACAACGCCTATCACACCCTCATTTATTTTATATTGCATCCAGCGTCCCGGAGACCAGGCTGCGCTTCTCGATCAGGCGGAAGCACAGATAACCGGCCAGGATGTAAATCGCCCCCACCAGCATTTCGCCGCCAACCAGGCCGCGGATCGCGCTCCAACCTGCCCCCTGCAGGGCCAGGCGCGCCGCCATGATTCCCCGCGTCAATGGCAGGCCGTAAGCCACCGTTTGCAGCCCTCTCGGCAGGCTTTCCACCGGGAAGTTCACCCCCACTAGGATGTACAGGGCCTCCAGGAAGGTGTTCAGGAAGATCCAGCCGTCCCGGTTGACCAGCGATATGCTGCCGAAGAGAAAGCCCAGCCCGCTGGAAGTGATCGCGATCAGGATCGTGCACAGCACCAGCATCCCAAAGTTGATCCTGGCTATGTCCAGATGGAAGACGCCCGCCGCGATGGCGAAACCCAGGACGGCCGTCAGGAAGCCATCCAATATGTAGAAAAATGCCCGGCCCATGAAAATGGGTGCACGCCTCGCCGGGCTCCCCAGCACGTACGAAAGCGTGCCCCAGCCGCGTTCCTCCCCGATGGCGTAGGTCACACCCGACATGCTGCTCGAAGCCGGGATGAGCAGGACGTTGCCGATCACGATGAACACCGGGTTGGCAAAGCCCACGAACTTGCCCAGGAAGATAAAGAAGAGCATCAGGAAGAAGGGGAAACCCAGCTTGGAGGCGAGATATCCGAAGGGGCTGAGGATGGCAAAGCGTCCGTGGTACGAGAGCCAGGCCTGGGCCGCGTATAAACGCAAAGTCTGGAACAGCGATCGGATCATAGCGAGCTCAATTCCCCGTTGACCCGCAGGCCGTCCTGTACTTTGACCTGCAGCCAGCCCGTGATGGCCAAAAAGACCAGCGAGATGCCCAGGGCCATCCCCCAGTGGGTGACCAGGTACGCCAGGTCACGGTTGCCGAGCAGGCTTTCATTCATCGCCTGCAGGGCCCAGCGGATGGGCAGCGCGCCCGAGAGCACCTGCAGCCAGCCCGGCAGCACCCGGATTGGGTACATGAACCCGCATAAAAAGGCCACCGGCATTTCCAGATAATCGACGAACGCACCCGAAAGGCGCGACCAGGCCAGGAAGTTCGCCAGGAAAACGCCCATGCACCACAGCGCAAATAAAAGCAGCAGCAGGCTGATCCCGGCTCCCCAGAAGTTCACCCCGTGGAGCGGGTAACCGAAGATCGCCAGGGCGGCGGCAATGGCCAGGGCCAGGCTGAACGACCCGGAGAGCACATTCGTCAACGTGCGGATGGCCTCGACCGTCCTCAGCGAGGTCGGGCTGCCGACGATCATTTCCAACGTCCCGTAGCGCCGGTCTCCGACAATATCATAGGTGGAGGTAAAGACCAGCCCGCTCCACATCCCCATCATGCCCCCGCCGATGACCGTGTAGACCAGATCCGGCATGGCGTTCCCGGCGGCATGCGCAAGCAGCATCCCCACGGCGCTGAAAACGGCCGGCTGGATCACGAACAGGCCCAGCGACAGTAAATTCAGGGTGCGCACCCGGAACTGCACGGCCATCTGTTCCTTGATCAAGCCCCAGCGCAGGCGTTTCATTCCTCGGCTCCCTTTACGAGGGTGACGTAGACGTCTTCCAGGGTCTGGTTACGGACTTCCAGCGCCTGGATGTACTCGGGGTTCAAATAGGGCGATAATAGCTCCAGCACACGTGATGGTTCGGGGGTGCGGATAAGTAACCTTTCGGGACCCGGGGCGGGCGTCACCTCAACGACGGTCCTGCCATCCAGGGCCCGCAGCCGTTCCATTAATACCGCCGCCTGGCCGGACTGCAGGCAGGCTTCGATGACCGAATCTCCGCTGATGCGCCGCTTGAGCGCATCCGGGCTGTCCAGAGCCACCAGGCTGCCCTTGTTGATGATGGCGATCCGCTGGCACAGCTCCTCGGCTTCGGCCATGTAATGGGTGGTCAGCAGGATGGTCTTGCCCAGGGAGATCAGGTTTTTGATGGTCTGGCGCAGCTCGCGCGCCCCCACCGGGTCGATGCCGACGGTCGGTTCGTCCAGGAAGAGCACCTCTGGGTCGTGCAGCAGGGCGCGCGCCAGGTGCAGACGCTGGATCATCCCGCTGGAGTACGTTTCCACCCGGTCATCGCCGCGGCTGCCCAACCCGACCAGTTCCAGCAGCGCGGGGATGCGTTTGTGCGTCACCTGCGGTTCCAGGGCGTACAGCTCGGCGAAATACTTCAGGTTTTGGATGGCCGACAGGCGGTTGTAGAATCCACGGCTGCCGCTGAAGGCAAAGCCGATGTGTCTGCGCACTTCCGCCATCTGCTGCACCACGTCCAGCCCCAGGATCCGGGCAGTCCCGCGCGTGGGCAGCAGCAGGGTGGTAAGCATCTTGACGGTGGTGGTCTTGCCGGCGCCGTTTGGCCCGAGCAGGCCGAACAGCTCGCCGCGCTCCACCTCGAACGAAATATCCTCAACCGCCACGGTGGACCTGGTTCGGGTCTTCCAAAGCCCCGTCTTGGTCTTGAAGGTCTTATTGAGGTTGCTGGCTTGGATGGCGATCGGATCCATTTTTACTCTTCCTGAAACCGCGCGTGAAGGTGGATTGGATTCTAGCATGGAAGGAGCAAGCCGGGGTTCGGAAAAGGGGGCGGGCTCCGGTTGCCCGGACCCGGAAAATTGCCTATTGCATTTTGATCCGGTTTTTTGCTATTATTAGTACATGATGTAAATAGGTATTATAGGAAACGCTCGAAAAATCAGCCTGTTCGTTTCGAGTATATTTGACAATCCGATAATTTTTGTTCAGGAGGATGATGAAATGTCCCAGAATCTATTCCGCCCAATTGTCGTGACCGTTCTGGTATTGCTGCTGGCGATTGGCAGCACATCCCTGGCCAGCGCTGGCAACCCCGGGCCGACCCTGCGCGCCGGCCTGCGGTCTTCAGATTACGGCATCAGCCCCTTCCCTGCGCCAACCTGGTGGGTTAATTCGATCAAATCGATGGCCTCAAGATTCCACAACTCGACCGGCTCCAGCATCCTGGTGGTGGTTGAGATTGATGGGGAGACCGGTCCCGGATGTTGGGCACATTTCCCCAAACCCGATGGCCGCACATACCCGGGGGTCCGCTTTGACGCCACAGACGAGTTCAAACCACTCCTGGATGCTTTTGACCGCAAGGACATCAAAGCCTGGGTGCAGGTGGAGTCATCCGGTTGTGATATGGGTATGCTTATTGACCTTGTAATGAGGCAATACAGCCGCCATCCGAGTGTGATCGGCTTTGGTGTCGATGATGAGTGGTATTTGAATATGGATTATCCAGATGGAAAACCCATCACCGATGCCGAAGCCCGGGCTTGGGTCAACCAGGTCAGAAAGTACAAAGCTGATTACCAGGTATTCCTCAAGCACTGGGAACCATCCCAGATGCCGCCCACCTACCGCAAAGGGCTGGTCTTCATCGATGACAGCCAGGGTTTTGACAAGATGGGAGCGATGATGGCCGAGTTCAAGGACTGGGGCCAGTATTTTGCCCCGGCTCCGGTCGGTTTCCAGTTCGGCTATGAAGAGGATCAGTCCTGGTGGAGTGCCCTTAAAGATCCGCCCAAGACCATTGGCAAAGGCATCCTCGCCAGAGTCCCGAATACATCGGATCTCTATTGGGTTGATTTCACTGCTTACGACATCTGGCCATAGGAGTCGACCAACTGCTTGCATGGGGATATGAAGCCGTACAGACTTTGAAAGCGGAAGATTTCATCGGAAATACAGGTGCGGAGGCGCTACGCGCTCCCGCACCTGTATTTCCGTACCATGCTCCAGCGCAACCTGATCGATGAGTTCCGTCTGCTCGTGAACCCGGTGGTGCTTGGCAAAGGCACCGCCCTGTTCCAGGGGATCCCGGAAAGGTACCATTTGCGGCTGCTGAAAACACAGGCGTTTCGCTCCGGGAACGTTTTGCTGTGTTACCAGCCGGGGTGATTTCTCAATAAGTGGAGCAGGATAATGGGTACATCACGCTCCCATATTATTGATCTGATGCCAGTTCTTATACCCCCAATGGTTCACTCTCTGGCAGGGATGGCTCTTCTTCCTCTGCCTGGAGGACCTTTAGGAACACCTCGACGATACGCGGGTCGTACATTTTGCCGGAATTTTGTTTCAATTCGAAGATTATTTTCTCGCGGCTGTATGGTTCCTTATACGGACGTTTATCCTGCATGGCGGAAAACGAGTCGACCACGCTGATGATCCGGGCGCCGAGGGGAATTTCCTCCCCTTTTATCCCATGTGGGTACCCCAAACCATCGTAGCGTTCATGGCTGCTCTCGATCATTGGCGAAACACCCGCCAGCCTTTTGATTGGAGAAATCAACGTTGCTCCAAGGACAGGATGCTTATGAACAATTTCCCATTCCGCCTGGTCCAATTTGGTTGTTTTTTGCAGGATGGTATCGGGAATGCCTATTTTGCCGATATCATGGAGCAAGCCACCCAGATAAATTTCATTGGTCTCTTCCGGCGAACAGCCCAGGGCACGCGCAGTTTTGGCAGCCAGGTCGGCGATCTCCTGGCTGTGAGCTTTGGTGTAGGTATCGCGGATATCGATGGCATTCGCCAGGGCGATGACAGTTTGGATG
The DNA here is from genome assembly GCA_963806575.1 of uncultured Chloroflexia bacterium. GTDB lineage: Bacteria > Chloroflexota > Anaerolineae > Anaerolineales > Villigracilaceae > UBA877. Next base: position 12,156 of record CAWDYX010000017.1, read on the forward strand.
AACGAGGTTCTGAGCTCATCATACAAACGGGCATTCTCAATTGTCACAGCCGTTTGGTTGGAAAGGGTTGAAAAAATGAGTTGTTCATCCTGTGTAAAAGGCTGGGAAGAAAGCTTTTTCCCTAAAACAATGATGCCGATCAAGTCCCCCTTGGTATTCAACGGCAGAAAGATTTCTGCTTTGAACCTCTCCAGTTCGTCCTTCTCTTCCTGCCATAGGGATTTGAATAAAGTCCCAAGCGCCAGCTCGTTCGAGGTGAGCGGCTGGTTTTTTCTGGACAGCCAGATGACAACCGGGTGGTCGGCACGGAATCCGGCCGGGAAATATTTATTTTCTCTTTCTTCTGCGATCACCTGGTAATTGCCGCTTTCGGCATTCTTTATCAAAATGGCTGCATGCTCAATATGCATGGTATTCGTGATTTCGGACAGGATCATCCGGGTGATCTTCTTGATGTCCAGCAGGGAAGTGGTTGTCTCGCTGAGTCTTTGCAGCATTAATCCGGCGTTATATTTATCCCGATAGAACAGGCGATCCAACCATTTCTGTGCCTGGTCGCGAATTGGTGTGAGCACAATGGCAGAGAGGGCGCCCACGAGGATTGAGATGAGCAATAATTCTCGACCTGCCAGCAATTGAAAGAAATTTAACACAATTGAAATGATCAGGAAGTAGATAGCCCCAAATATTGCTGTCATCAAGGAATATAATAAACCTGTTCTTAAAACCACCCGAATATCCAATAATTGGTATCGAAGGATCGCATAAGCAATAAGAATCGCGGTAATACCGTTCGAAACCACATCAATCGGATATTTGCCCAATTCTGTAAAATTCACAAAGGAAGACAAGATCGTGATGCAAAGACCAATCACCAAATAAAGGATGCGCATGCGCTGATTGGCATCCCGTGTTTTTTTATAGCCCCTGATTAGATCGGATAAACTCACAAAGACTAGCGTAAACCCTGGTGCAACGATAAGTATTATTAAGGTGGGCAAATTTAAAGCATATATAAGCTCACCTGTTGAAGTCAGTGTTGCTGATTTAACCGCCAGGTTTGTCAAAAGCGCAAGAATAACAGCCGGAATTCCATAAAGAATGGGTAGGATCGCCCACTTACGGCGCAAGCCAAAGAGATCCTGCACGAACAGGAATATTGCCACCATCATTACAATCGGGGCTGCAACCATCCCCTTGAACCATGGTAAAACTTCCACGAGGCCAGAGCTTGCGAGGAAAGCACTGCTCGACCACAAAGCCATCGCCCATAAGTAGAAGGAAAAGATCCTGCGCAATCTGTTGTAAGGTTTTATAAAAACAACCAAACAAAAAATCGCGCCGTAGAGAAATGTAACTGATAGGGAACTTATCGAACTTACATCCCAAAACATTTAGGTAAACACTCCCTACATTAGTGAGGTCAAGTTCTTCATGATCTCGTCGGAAGGCTTCATGTGAGGGGGCTTCAAGTGAGCCAGATCTGCTCCGGCAGCCGTTTTTTCTTTCATATATGCGTTAAAGGCGCCCGGTGGTAGTTTGGTCACCACCAAGGGGTTATATCCTAATATGTCTTTGATATCTCTGTAATCAGAAAATCGAGCAGAAAATTGTTTGTCTAATTCTCCATGAAGACCCTCCTCTGTGATTTCATTTGATGGCTTTAATTCTATATAAATGTGTAGAACGGAATTACCCGCAATGTTTTCTTTTCGTGCAGCCCAATCCTCGTATTCAATTCCTGTTGCTCCAATCGTTTTCCAAATATCTTTTTCAGTAAATCTGACGAAAGTACTAAGATCAATGATATAGTCGGCTCGCGAGTAGAATTTTACCTGTGGGAGCTCTGATCCTATTTCCTGGTCATCATTGGAGATCACTTCAAATAGATCACCAATCCTGTAGCGTACCAGTACGCCGCCATAAAAATTGGAAAGCACTAATTCGTATAATCCCAAATCCAATTCATCATAGAGAACAGTTTTCGGAATATAGCCAGGATCAGTTTTATTCTTGTTTGCCTCCGCTATGGGGATGAACTCCAGGAATGCATTGTCTGGGTAAAATATCATCCCTTTTAAATTCCAAGCCTGTATCGCCATGGTCCCTGATTCGGAATTCGCATACCCTTCTAGGGGTTTTTTCCCCCAGTAATATTCAATCTTGTCTCCATAGATCTCAGTGTCTGTACCACCACACATAACTCCTTTCAAATGCCAGATATCCTTGGGCAAGATTTCCCGTTTGTTTATTTTTGAAATGATGAGAGCTTTTACTAACCTCCAAAGAATAAAGGGATTTAGGAGGTCCCTGGAGGGTCTGGTGTTAGGAGATTGTTGCTCAAACTGCTCTCCCATCCTGGCAAGTACGACCGAGATCCCCATAAAATAATCAAGCCCTTCCCGCAGCGCCAATTTGAACCCCGTTGCAACTCGTTCCCCATAAGTCATTTTTTCCCCTTCCTCGAGGCTCGGAAGGAAGATCACCCCAAAATTGTCTCGCATGGAACGCATTATGTATGCGGACGAATAGGGAGGTGGTGCAGTTGCCATTAGGAATTTATCATTGCGGTCAAGTTTCACATCACCCGGTTCGGAGCAGGAGCTCAATAACATGCCGCCTATAATTGGATCGCTGAAATGGTCATACATGGATCTTGAATAAGGTATCCACTTGGGTTGACCAGAGGAAGTTCCTGTTGTTCGCGCCCATACAAATGGTTTCACAGGCAGATCCTCTTCGTTTTTATCCATCAGCATTTCTTCATAATCCGAATAGGTTGTCAGAGGGGTGACCTGGCGAAATTCTTCAACCGAAGTGGGAACATCTTTGCCAAAAAAAGTCTTACCGATTTTGGATGGTCCAAGAATTTTAATCTGTTCAAGCATGAGGCGCGTCTGAATTTCCCTAAAATCACTTCTACTCAGGCTGAACCAACCACAATGCCTTTTCCAAAGGTCGTCTTTTCTGCCTTCTTCGAAATATTTTTGCGAGTTATTCATGTTTCTGCTCCATTTTGCTGTTTTCGGCTTTTATCAGTAGAGGGGCCGGAACCCAGAAATATCTGGATTTAAGTTCCTGGATCATAATGTCCCGGAATCCCGCATTCAATAGAATAGAATTCCAATCATCCCTGGAAAGGATATTGGATATTGCCCTGGTCTCTGCCCAGGCACGCGATTTATTTTCGAATAGGAGGAAATATAAAAATGCTGCCATCCGCACGAGGAACTTCATGAACGGAACTTTCCACAGGTCGGAACCGCCCACATCGGCGATGGTGAGCTTTCCCCCGTTCCGCAGGACTCGCTGGCATTCAAGGACAAGTTTGCCAACGTCCATGTGATGGGTTGCCAGCCCGCAGATGACTTGCGTGAAACCGGATTTCGCGTAGGGCATCTCCATCGCTGAAGCACATACCAGGTTCTGTTTCACATGACTGTCCAGACCCGCCAATCGACGTGTGGCGTGGTGGAGCATGGACAAGGTGATATCCAGGCCATGGATCTGGTTGTGAGGATGTCCGGCTTTTTCAAGGTGGTAAGGAATGACACCTGTGCCGGTGGCCACGTCCAAAACGATGTCTTGCGGCTGTACTGGCGTGGTTGCAAGAATAAGATTAACAAACCCTTGATAGCTCCACCCCCAAAACCGGTTCAATTCTGAATCAACAATCTGCTCATAACGGGGAGCCATTTTGGAAAAGGCATCGATGATATCAGCTTTGTCTTCCATTTGTTTGATGGAGAATGTCTGTGCGGTTTATCATCCCCCCAATATTACCGTGAATTCACGAAATGTGAAATGGGTATTACAGATAGCCAAATTGGGACTGGCTGGGTGTGCTCAGCCCATTAAACAATCACCGATTTTCCTTTCCTTTTTTTAGCGATGGATTGATTAATGAAAGATATAGTTTGATGTCTACCAATAACTGGTGTTCTTGATTATCAAAGAGAACAGCCTAATCATTGGAGGGGAATTTACTCTGATAAGGATCGTTATCTACTTGATCAACAGGACGATCGCGATCAAAACTCCGATGATCCCAATAATGATACTAACTCTGGGAAATAGAATTTTGTTCAGGAAACCAGTATTCCTTTTTAATTCTTTCACCAGAGAATCGATCGGGTCAAAGTTATCTGCCATAATGAACCTTCTTTCCTCGCCTCACAGTATAAAGTGAAGCGGGTAATCTGATATTTACAGATTTGTAAGAAGATTTTTTTCATCGGAAAAGACCCCCCATATATGGGGGTGTCATATATGCCGACCCCCACCTGTAAAAATTGATAGGATGAACCCTGTCGAAAGGAATAAATCAGCAAAAAGGTCACCAGCCCAGGCTGTTTACCGCGCCGGTTAATACTCCATTTTTGCTTTGACCTTTCTTCGGATTTCTCATCCAATTCTAATTGCTGGACCGTTATAGATGATATAATAGAGACAATAACGGTCTAGATTGTGCAATTTATGCGTACCATTGCTGGATACGTCTATTCAGCCACAATCTATCAAAGGAGAAAAAAACTATGGTAAGTATGATGGTTCAGAATCATGTAAAAGACTTCGCAGCCTGGAAAAAAGTGTATGATTCTACCAAGGGCCTGCGCGCCTCCAACGGCGAACTTTCCGACCAGATTTTCCGTGACGCCAGCGACCCCAACAAGTTGATCCTGCTCTTTAAATGGAATTCCCTGGCAAACGCTCAAAAATACGCCGCTTCTCCCGAATTGAAGGCAGCCATGGAAAAAGCCGGCGTAGACGGACCACCTAGTAGCTATTTCCTGAACGAAGCATAAGCGCAAACTGGTTTGATTTTGATTTGATCCCGCCCCTCCTGGCATCCGGAGGGGCTTTTTACGGAAGAGCCGCAATCGGGCGGGGCTGAGAAGAAAAGAATGCTGGATATCGCACTATGGCAGATAGTATAAGGTCCGGCAGGCGGCACTGGAGGAGCAGCGGGATCACGAAACTCCTGGATTGGGATGGCCTAAAATCCGGCAAAGTACGCCCATGCGGTGCTCGCGTTTGAGGATCGGTATCACTGATACCTTTTGATAGTATTATGTTAGTTCCTGCCAGCGGCCAAAAGATATCATATAATGAAATTCCCCTGGAGGAGGACGGCATGAAACGCACGAATGTTCTCTGGATCACGGTCCTGCTGTTGGGCTGGTTCTTTGACTTCCTTTTCTGGAAGCATGCGCAGGGACTCAATTTCGCTCTCTACGTGGTGCTGTGTCTGGCAGGCGGCTTCCTGGTGCTCGGGCTGAATGGCCTCAAGGCCTCCTGGAGAGCCCTGCTCCTGCTCATCCCGATCCTGTTCTTTGCAGCCATGACCTTGTTCCGCCAGGAACCCTTGAGCCTGTTCCTCAGCTTCGTCCTGACGCTTGGATTGATGGGCTTGCTGGCCGTCAGCTTGCTCGGCGGGCGCTGGCCGTGGTACAGCCTGCCGGATTACGTGACAGCTTCTTTCCGCTTGGTCGGCAGCATGGTTTCCCGTCCGCTGACGTTCCTCTCCGCCAGCCGCAAACCGGCCGCGGCGGGAGAGGCGGGAGAGGCGGGAGAGGCGGGAGAGGCGGGTGACGGGAAAGCCCTTGCCCGGTCTGGGTGGAAACGCTTCTGGGCCGTCTTCCGGGGAGTTTTGATCGCCTTGCCTATTGTGGTTGTCTTCGCGATGCTGCTAAGTTCCGCCGACCTGGTCTTCGCCCAGCGCCTGCATGACTTTGCCCAGTTGTTCCGGCTCGAGAAATTGCCGGAATACCTCTTCCGGGGTGTCTATATTTTGATCGGGGCCTACACGCTGGCGGGTGTGATATTGCATGCCGCCCAGAAGAGCCAGGACGAGAAACTGATCGGCATGGAAAAGCCGCTGGTGCCTCAGTTCCTGGGTTTCACCGAGGCAGCCGTGGTGCTGGGGGCGGTGGTGGTGCTGTTTGCCACCTTCGTGGCGATCCAGTTCCGGTATTTCTTCGGCGGAGGGACCAATATCGGCGTGCAGGGCTACACCTACTCCGAATATGCCCGGCGCGGCTTCGGCGAACTGGTGGCGGTGGCCTTTTTCAGCCTGCTGCTCTTCCTGGGTCTGAGCGCCATCGTCAGGCGCCAGGACGTGCTGCAGCGGCGGGCCTTCTCCGGGCTCGGGATCGGAATGGTGGCGCTGGTGGGTGTGATGCTGGTCTCGGCCTTCCAGCGGCTGCTCCTCTATGAGGCGGCCTACGGTTTCTCGCGCCTGCGCATGTACACGCACCTCTTTATGATCTGGCTGGGTGTACTGCTCGCGGCCGTGGTGCTGCTGGAGCTGCTGCGCAGGGAACGGCTCTTCCCGCTGGCGGCGCTGCTGGCTTCGATCGGTTTTGCCGCCACGCTGGCGCTGGTCAACGTGGACGCGACCATCGTTCGCCAGAATGTCAGGCGCGCCGCGGTGGGTGAGGGGTTGGATGTTACCTACCTGGCTCACCTCTCGAGCGACTCTGTGCCGGCACTGGTGCAGGCCTTCCAGTCGACAGCCCTGCCATCCGGGACGCGTGAGGCAGCCGGGGCTGCCCTGGCCTGCCAGGCGTACTTGACCTCGAACCGGCTGCAGGCGGACTGGCGCTCGTTTACGCTGACGCGTTTCTGGGGCGAGGCGGCCCTGAAGCCCGCCTGGGCAAGCCTGAAACTATACAAAACCCGCAACGCTGCCGGGACGGTGACGGTCACCTCCCCCAAGGGGAACAACTTTGACTGTATCGGCAGCTCATCTGGAGGATAGCATAGAATTGAAAAAAGAGTCCGAGCGGCCGCTCGAACTCTTTTTCAATTTACTCCCCTGCTAATTGTATTCTGAGAAAATCCAGCATTTGCAGGGCGGTCAGGTTGCGCACCTGCATGCCGTATTGCAGGCTGTTGGGAATGCTGAAATCGGTAAAGTTGGCGTACGAAACGGAACTCAAGATGCTCCGGCTCGACCATTCCCTGCTTTGGTAGTGACTGGACCGACGCCCAGAAATTCCACAACGGGACCTCGTATTCCAATGCCAGGCGGGCGATGGTGGCGTTGATGGAACCATCGCCTTCGACATCATCCGCTTTGGTGCCCAGGACCGGCACGATGCCTTTTGCGATCGTATCATCCAGGATGATGCGCATGTTATGCTCGAAGGATCCCGGGTCCCTGTGCACGTAATAGGCTTCATTGGTGCCGATGGAGATCAACGCGAAACTGGGATGGTCGAGCCGATATTGGCAGTCCAACAGGGATTCGTTTTTAAGGCACTGCTCACCGGTCCACAGGGTGGTCAGCAGGCCGGCACTGTTCAGGCCGGCCTTGGCAGCCAGGCTGGGTCGTCCAAAGGAGCCCTTGAAATAATCGATGGCCGGTTGCAGGGAGGCATAATCCCCCAGATTGTAATTGTGGTCGAAGCCGGTCAGGAAGGCCGGGGCGGCGCTGGCGCAGTCGCCAATGCGGGAAAAAATGCGCGCCTTGTTGCCCTTGGCCAGCCCTCCGAGGTAAATCTCCCGCACGCGCGCGCTGATTTGCACCGGGATGACCGGCATTTTTTGCCAGAAATCCGGGGGCAGGGCGGTCGGGGATGGAGTAAGGGAAGCGTCCGGCATCGGGCTGGGGCTGGCTTCTCCCCTCTCCAAATTCGAGCTTGTCCCCGTAGGGGAAGAATTTGGGGAGGGGTCGGGGGTAGGGCTGGTGCCTTGGGGCGAAGCCGTTGGAGTCGCCCGGGTGGGGGCAGGGGACGCTCCAAGGATGGGGGGAAGCCCCCAGCATGGGGGTGGCGCCGGTCCGGCTGGAGGAAGACCCGGCGCAGGCCGCCAGCCATAAAAGCAGCAGACAGCCCAGGCATGCGGCTGTCTTCAGGTAGGGCGGGCATGAATTGCTCGAAAATGTCAGATTAGGAATTTCCAACACGACGGACACAAAGGAACACAATGGATCACGAAGGAAATATTTTTTTTCTTTCCTTGGTGCTCCTTTGTGACCTTCGTGGTGAGATCTTTTAAACTCTGACCGTAAAGGAACATTGTCGAAGCAATATCGGTAATATCTACTTGACTGCTTTCGCAATTGCCGCGATGTGCTCCGGCATGTTGCCGCAGCATCCGCCCACCACGCGCGCACCCAAACTCACGTACTTCACGGCATATTCGGCCATCTGCTGCGGCGTGACGTCGAAGGTGGTCACTCCATCCACCAGGTGCGGTAAACCGGCATTCGGCTTGGCCCACAATGGGGCACCGGGTTCCGTCGCGGCATATTCCTGTTGGATCTTTTCCATGTTCTCCAGGGTCGTCCCGCAGTTGGCGCCGATCATTGCCGCACCCATCTCCTTGTAGCGCCTGAACATGTCCGCCGGCTTGACGCCCATCATCGTGCGCACGCCCCGGTCATAGCTGAAGGAAACCACGATGGGCAGGTCGGTGACGGAGCGCGCCCCTTTGAAAGCCGCGTCGGCCTCCTCGAACGCGAACATGGTCTCGATCACCAGCAAATCCACCCCGCCCTCCACTAACGCTTTGGCCTGCTCGGTGAAGGTGGCAATGGCCGCTTCCACGGTCAGGGGTCCGTAGGGTTTCATCAACAGGCCGGTCGGGCCGATCGAACCGGCCACCAGCACGCCCTCCCGGGCCGAGGCAGCCTGGCGGGCCAGTTCGGCCGCGCGCCTGTTGACTTCGGGGGTGCGTTCCACATATTTTGATTCCTTCATGCGCAGGCGCGTCCCGCCAAAGGTGTCGGTCAGGATGATATCCGAGCCGGCTGCCACGAAGGCCCCCTCGAGCTGGAGCACCATTCCGGGCGCCTCGAACACCAGGTCTTCGGGTGGCGTGCCCGGCTTGAGGCCCATCTTCAGCAGGCTGGCGCCGGTCGAGCCGTCCGCGACCATAATTTCACCGGATTGGAGCCGTTCCAGGAACTTGTTCATGCCAATTCTCCAGATTCTACGGGAATCACCGTGGTGATGAGGAGTAGGTGGTGTAGGGCGGGCGAAACCCGCCTTACACCACCTTATCTTTCACCCATCACGGGAATTCACAATAGCCAATTCTCCAAAGGAAAAGGTCTGTCCATTATAATGGGGAAAGTCCCCTCATGGGGGAACCGCCGGAGTGCAGAGTTATGCTCTTCCCATCGATGTATTATTTCCTCTATTATGGTGCCATTTCCATCCTGTTTCCCTTCCTGGCGCTCTTCTACCAGAGTCAGGGAATGACCGGCGGGCAGATCGGCTTGCTGGCGGCGATCTCCCCGATCATCTCCTTTTTCGGCGCGCCGCTCTGGACCGCTGCCGCGGACGCTAGCCACCGCCACAAACTCATGGCGATGCTTTCCATCCTCGGCGTGGTGATCGTCGCTTTCATTTTCCCAAGCGTTGCCTCGTTCGGCGGCCTGCTCCTGATGATCAGCCTGTACGCCTTCCTGGGCTCCCCCACCGGCTCCCTGGTCGACAGCGCCGTGCTGGCCCTGCTGGGCGACCGCAAGGAGCGCTACGGGCGCATCCGGCTCTGGGGCACCATCGGTTACGGGGTGGTGGCGCCCTTCGCGGCCAGCCTGATCGGCCGGTTGGGGCTGAAATGGGCCTTCTGGGGCTACGCCATCCTGATGCTGGGCGGTCTCCTGGTTATGACCCAGATCCCATTCCGCCAGAGTCACTCAAGTGGCACCTTCCGGGGCGGGGTGCGCCTGCTCTTTGCCAACCGCTCCTGGATGCTCTTCCTGGTGATGGTCTTCATCGCCGGCATCGGCATGGCCACCATCAACAACTATCTCTTCGTGTACATGCAAAGCCTGGGGGCTTCCAAGTCTCTGATGGGTTTTGCCCTGACGGTCTCCACCCTCTCCGAAATTCCCGCCATGTTCTTCAGCGACCGCCTGCTGCGGCGTTTTGGTGCGCGCGGCATGCTGATCATCGCCATGACGACCATCGGCCTGCGCCTGATCGGCTACTCCCTGACCTCCCAGCCCTGGGTCGTCCTGCTCATCCAGCTCTGTCACGGGCTGACCTTTGCGGCCATCTACACGGCCGGCGTTTACTACGCTGACCAGATCGCCCCGCCCGGCATGAAGGCCACCACCCAGGGCATGTTCGGCGGCACCCTGATGGGCTTCGGCTCGGCCGCCGGCGGTCTCATGGGCGGCCTCCTGATGGATCGTTTTTCACCGGGCGGCATGTACGCCTTTACTGGAACGGTCGTGCTGGTCGGCTTGATCGCCTTCCTGCTGGTCGAACGCCGGCTGGTGCCGAAGCCGTGATCTCCGTCAGTCCCGAACTCGTCCTCGATGCCCGCGCCGACCTGGGGGAGGCTCCGGCCTGGGACGCCCGCCGCGGCTGTCTCTACTGGGTGGATATCCGCCTCGGGCGCCTGCACATTTTTAATCCAAACGTGTCCCCGAATGGGGAAGATGGCACTGACCGGTTTGTGGATGTTGGCGAATTCCTCGGCTGTGTCGCCCCAACGCGCTCGGGTGGGCTGGTGCTCGCCCTGCGCCATGGCTTTGCAACCATTGACTCTCCCCTCTCCAAATGTGCACTTCCACCTGCCCCCGCAATGTGGGGGATTGGGGAGGGGTCGGGGGAGGGGCTCATCGCCACCCCCGAAGCTCACCTGCCCGGCAACCGCTTCAACGACGGCAAGTGCGATCCGGCCGGGCGCTTCCTGGCCGGCAGCATGGACGATGCCGAGGTCGCGGCCACCGGCTCGCTTTACTCGCTCGCCCCGGATGGCTCGCTGAAAACCCTGCTTACCGGCCGGCGCATCTCCAACGGCCTGGCCTGGAGCCCGGATTACAAAACTTTCTACTACATCGATACCCCCACCCGCACCGTCATGGCCTACGATTATGACCTCGCCTCGGGCGAGATTGCGAATCCGCGCCCGGCGGTCTCGGTCCCGCCTGAATTGGGCTGGCCGGACGGCATGACCTCGGATAGCGAAGGCATGCTCTGGGTGGCCATGTGGGCCGGCGCAAAGCTGACCCGCTGGGACCCGGCCACCGGCCGCCTGCTGGCGCAGATCCCCTTCCCGGCCCTCAACGTCTCCTCCTGCGCCTTCGGCGGCCCGGACCTGACCGATCTATACGTCACCTCCGCCCGCAAAGGCATGACTGCGGAAGGATTGTCAAAATACCCTCTCTCCGGCGGCCTCTTCCGCATCCGCACGGACATCCAGGGCATGCCAACCTTTGAATTCGGCGGGTGAGGCGAGGCGTTTCTATGCGCTGGATGGGAGACAGGCGCGCAGTGCACTTTGCGAAGTGGCACGGTACGAAATACCATGTTACACGACGACTGGGCGAAGGATCACCTGTGCCTGCCCCTGCCGTCTCGCACCGGCGCAGGCAGAAGTGGGAAGGGAGCATGAGTCTGGTCAGCGCGTGCAGCCGGTGCGCTTGGGGCGACGGATTAGTGCAATCGACTAATGGTTGGGTTTTACGGGAGAATGGTAAAGAACGCTCTTCGTTACAAACCAGCCCGTCAGATAGGTGGATGTAAATATCAGCGCAAAGGGGAGCCAGGTTCCCAGCCAGTTGGTGAACATCTCCATGCTCCGAAGGATCAGGAGCGCCACAACCAGGAAATCAACCATCATCACAAAACCGGTGAAAATCAAGGCGGTTTGGAATGGCCGGGTGTAATTGAACTTGGTGAAATAGTTCAGTGACAGGAGCGCAAAGAAAGTCGGGGCAAGGATGGCGTGGATGATCAAGGTATTTTCCATCGATATGGTTGCCCTGCCTGTGCCAATTGTTGCGAAACACAGCGCCCATCCGATCAAGGCGTGAACGAAAATGATGCCGGTCTTTTTGATGCTCATTGCTTTCTCCTCTGCCAATGGGTTAAACTTTCTATACGTTTTTTTATAATTCTGGGATGCAACCTTTTCCCTTTCGCAACCAATATTGATGACACCCTTGACAAATTAGCGTTATATCGTAAAATTACGATATATGGATGCAATATCCACACAAGTCCTGGCTCCAGAAAAACAACGCCTGGCTAAAATGCTTAAAGCGCTTGGCAACCCGGTTAGATTCCAGATTGTCGAGTTCCTGGCAAAAAACCAGATGTGCATCACCAACGATATAGTGAGGAACACCCCGCTGGCCCAGTCCACCATCAGCCAGCATCTCAAGGTGTTGCGTGAGGCTGGTTTGATCCAGGGTGCGATCGAAGGGCCTTCTACTTGCTATTGCCTCAATCCAGAAGGATTTCAATGGCTCAAGGAGCGGCTTGATAACTGGTTACCCAACCTTGAGCCATTCTGCATGCCGGATCTCCAATAGGAATTTCAAGTTGTAGTGTTTTTTTGGATAGACCTATCGTATATTTGCGATAAAGGAGACATTAATGACCACATCCAACCCATCCGCAGCATATTTTGAAGAAGTCGCCGACAAATGGGATTCACTCCGTTCGGGATATTTCACTGAAGCCGTGCGCGCATCCGCCATTCAGAAGTCCTACCTGCATCCGGATAGCATCGTTGCGGATGTCGGAGCCGGTACCGGATTTATTGCCGAAGGATTGGCGCCCCTGGTCAAGCACATCCACGTGCTGGATGGTTCTCCACAGATGCTGGAAGTGGCACGCAAGAACCTGGCAAAGTATGGCAACCTGGAATTCCACGTTGCGGATGGTCTGGCACTGCCCTTGCCGGATGCCGGCCTCGACGCAGCTTTCGCCAATATGTACCTCCATCATTGCCCCGATCCGTTCTCCGCCATCAGTGAAATAGTGCGAACCTTGCGTCCGGGTGGGCGCTTGGTCATCACCGACCTGGACACACACTCCCATCAGTGGCTCAAGGATGAAATGGCCGATGTCTGGCTGGGCTTCGACCGGGAACAGATCCGCACCTGGTTTGAACAGGCCGGCTTGGTAAACGTGGTGGTGGATTGCACCGGGCAGTCGTGCCAGTCGGATCGTAAAAGCGAGGCAGGAGAACCTGCCGAAATCAGCATCTTCGTTGCGGCTGGGACAAAGCATATCAATGCGCATGCTTCCGTACAGGCCAGCTATGCCGCTCAGGCCCTTGGAGAAAGCTGCGGCTGCAGCGATTCGAGCTGCTGTTCTCCCGGTGTTGTGTCACTTGAAGGGATTGGCACGGTGGACTGGAACAGCGCTTATTCGCCGGCGGAAAAAGCTGAAATCCCGGCTGAAGCCGCCGAGATCTCACTCGGCTGTGGAAATCCCATTGCGATAGCCGGTCTGAAAGCAGGCGAGACGGTACTCGATATCGGCTCGGGTGGTGGGATCGACGTCTTCCTGGCTGCCGGACGGGTCGGCCCGACCGGCTTTGTCTATGGCATCGATATGACCCCCGCCATGCTCCAGCGCGCCCGCCGGGCTGCTAAAAAAGGCGGTTACACCAACGTCAAGTTCCGCTACGGTTTCGCCGAGAAGTTGCCCTTTGAGGCCGGCCTGGTGGATGTGGTCATTTCGAATTGCGTCATCAACCTGACCGAGGATAAAGGCAAAGTATTCCGGGAAGCTTACCGGGTGTTGAAGCAGGGCGGCAGATTGGAAGTGAATGATATGGTCTTTGGCGGCGCTGTCATGCCCGAGGTACGGGCATCCGCCTCCGGGTGGTCGCAGTGTATCTCTGGGGCGCTGCCGGAACAGGAATATGTCGACCTGGTCAAACAGGCCGGGTTCAAAGATGCCACTGTCCGCCGCAGCACAAGCGGCGGGACTGTGGCAGGTGTCCCGGTCTATTCTGTACAGGTATCAGCGAGGAAATAATTCTAGGGCGTCTTTCAAGGATCGTTGTATGCCATTAACTAGCCCATTACCTGGCTTTAATGGCTTGTTAAACACCTCTTGATATGATAATGTCACACCTTGTTTCTATTACACCAGGAGTAAAGAATGGAAAAATTACGTGTCCTTTTTCTCTGTACCGGTAACTCCGCCCGCAGCCAAATGGCAGAGGCCTTTTTGCGTAAGTACGCCGGGGACCACTTTGAGGTCCACAGCGCCGGCTTGGAGCCGAAGGCTCTGAATCCGTTCACGGTCAAAGTCATGGAAGAAGCCGGGTTCGACATGTCCGGCCATCGCTCCAAAGGGATCGATGATTACCTGGGAAAGGTCCTTTTCCAGTATCTGATCACAGTATGTGACGATGCCGAGAAGAACTGCCCCACCGTCTGGCCGGGCGTCAACCAACGGATGCACTGGTCGTTCGAAGACCCGGCGAAATTCGATGGGACCGATGAACAAAAGCTGGCCAAGTTTCGCCAGGTGCGCGATCTGATCGACGCCCGCGTGAAAGCCTGGCTGGCCGAACAGAAAATTCCAATTGCAACGTAAAGAGAAATGTACCCCTGAAGGCCTGTGATCCCCACAGGCCTTTTTGATTCGCCGTGATCGTCAGGGTGGTATGCTCAGGTTAATTGGCACCATGCAAAACAAAGCAAGTTCGCCCGGATGAAGACTTCACGACGATTTGGTGACATATATCATATTCTAATTGCTGAATATGAGCGTATAATACATTCGGAGTTACGAATATGACTAATCCACCATCCAGTATTGAAAAAGTAAGCAATTTATTGCAAGCCATCGGTTCTGGACCGCGCCTGGAAATTCTACTCGCGATTGGCACGGGCGAGGCCTGTGTCTGTCACTTGGAAGCGAGCCTCGGTTACCGGCAAGCCTATATCTCCCAACATCTCATGGCGTTGCGCGAGGCCGGTTTGCTGAACACACGTCGGGACGGCAAGTATATCTTTTACCGCTTGGAAAAGCCCGAAATCATGGAGATGGTGGAACTGGCAGTTCGCCTCGCTGACTATGATATCTCTGTCATTACCACCAGAGTGAGCCTTGCAAAATCCACGTGCGACTGCCCCAATTGTTCCGCGCAAACAGGAAATCATGTCTCCAACTGACGAACACTGGATCGAAGTGGACGAACAGGGTCGGCTGGTGCTGCCGCCGGACGTGGCGGAGCATTATGGGATTCGGCCTGGCACTCAGGTGCTCGTGCAGGAAGGCTCAAGAGGACTGCAATTGCAGCGCCCGATCACGCAGCTAGCCAAGGTGTACGTAGAGCCTACCAGCCGCTGCAACCTGAACTGCCGGACATGCATTCGCAACGCCTGGGAGGAATCTCAGGGCGATATGTCCGCTGCGACCTGGGAACGAGTGCTCGGGAGTCTGAAGGAACTCTCCTCCCGCCCGGATGTCTTTTTTGGTGGTTTTGGTGAACCGCTCCTGCTCCCCAATATCGCTAGCATGGTGTCACAGGCCAAATCAATTTCCGGTAACGTCGAGCTGATCACCAACGGTATTCTGTTGACCGAGGAACGCTCACGGGAACTGATCGATGCCGGCCTTGATGTGTTGTGGGTTTCAGTGGATGGCGCTACACCGGAGAGTTATTCCGATGTTCGCCTTGGAGCGGCCCTGCCGCAGATTCTCGAAAATATTCAGCGCATCGCTTATATGCGCCATGAAACCGCGCGCATCCCTGAGATCGGTATCTCCTTCGTCGCCATCCGTCGAAATATATCCGACCTGCCAGCTCTGATCAAGATGAGTTCCAAACTTGGAGTTTCTCGATATTTGGTGACCAATGTCTTCCCCTATACGGAGGAGATGCCCAAGGAAATGCTCTACAACCGCACAGTAGACGGGGTGGACTCAATCCCCTCTCCATGGGCGCCGCGCATTGAACTGCCGCGCATTGACCTGAATGATACCAGCCAGGAAGCCATTGTCCAGGCGATGCGCTATCGGAACAATGTTTATTTGAACGGAGTTGCTCTGGGACAGGATCGGGGGCACTGCCCATTCATCGAATATGGCTCGATTGTAGTCGGCTGGAACGGTGAGGTCAGCCCATGCCTTGCGCTTGCCCACGGGTACGATACCTATTTGAATGGAAAACACCGTACGGTGCGGCGCTGCGTCTATGGGAATTTGCAGGAGCAGAGTCTGCTTTCGATCTGGGAAGCGGTGGAGTATGCAGCCTTCCGTAAGCGCGTGCAGGAATTCGATTTTGCTCCCTGCACCTGGTGCGGTGGCTGTGAAATGGCTGAGAAGAACGAAGAGGATTGCTTCGGCAATACCTTCCCAGCCTGCGGTGGCTGCCTGTGGGCCCAGGGCGTGGTCCAATGCCCGTAGATCGACACGAGAAGGAGTAAATCATGAATCACTTCCTGGAAACCACGCTGGACAAATTCACCTTCAAGGTTGCCACGGACCGTTTTTACACCTCTGAAGGAGTTTGGGCGAAGGAAGAAAACGGGCGGGTCCGTATCGGGTTATCCGACTTCGTCCAACAACGCAGCGGCGATGTAGCCTTTGCAGATGTCAGGTCGGTGGGGACGACCCTGTCCGTCGGGGATGAGGTCGCCAACATCGAGACGATCAAGGTGAATATCACCTATACATCGCCTGTGAGCGGCAAAATCGTGGAAGTCAACTCCGCCATGAACGACGCACCCGAGGCAATCAACCAGGATCCGTACGGAGCCGGCTGGCTGGTCGTGATGGAAGTCGCCGATTGGGGTGCAGAGCGTGCCAGGCTGCTCAACCCGCAGGCTTACTTCGAGATCATGAAAGGCCAGGCGGAAGAGGAGACGAAAAAATTATGATGGCAGACCCCAAGAAAATCATTATCGTGCCCTGCAGCGGGATCGGGAAACCCTACGGGACCGTCAGCCGCGAAGCGGCATACGAAGTCATCGACGATCTACGTCTCGCGCAGACCCGGCTCGTGCCGCTGGCTTTACTGGTGCTTGGTGATGAAGAATCGCGGGCGGTCGTAGCGGAATGCCCGGCGATCACCATCGACGGCTGCAAGCTGGCCTGCGCCGCCAAGATGGTCCAGCAGAGTGGTGGCACGGTCGCACAGGAAATTGCGGTCCTGGATGTCTACCGTAGTCACAAGGACCTCAAGCCCCAGGGCATTGCTGAACTCAATGAGGGCGGGCAGAAGCTGGCGCATGTTCTGGCGGAGGAAGTGGCCACCCTGGTCGATGGGATCCTCGCCGGAAAACAGGGAGGCGAAAATGCCTGAGCTGCCTAAGAAGAAAGTCGGCATCGTCTCCTGCTCCGGGGAGGAACTTCCGGAAGGCACGGTGACCCGCCTGGCTGCCCTGAAGGTCCTCGAGCAGCTGCGCCCGGCAGACACGGTCACGATCTGCCTGCCCCTGTTCCTGGCCGGCGGGGAGGGTGACCGGGCGTTCGCCAAGTTCTACCCGACCATCGCAATCGACGGCTGTGACAAGCGCTGTGCGGCGCGTGGCACGGAAATGTACTCCGGGAAACCGGCTGCAAGTATTGTCGTCACCGACCTCGTTGCCGAACGTGGCCTGGGCAAGCCGGAAGGCAAACGCCGGCTGAACGCGGCCGGCCAACAGGCTGTGGATGCGACCGCGGCGCATATGGCGCAGGTGGTGGATGAGTTGTTGCAGAAACACTGGAACCGTACGGTAGGGGCAGCCGAAGAAGACGCTCTGCCTGTCGTGCAGGAACCTGTCCAGGCGACTTGCTCATGCGGTTCGGGGATCCCTGTGCAGGATATCCTGGTAAACGGGAAGACGGTCACGATGATCGCGCTGCCGCTCATCTTCCAGCAATTGGTGGATGCCGGCAAGGTTGCCTCACCAGAGACGTCGCGGGAACTGCTGGAAACCGTGAAGGTTTATAACCCAATCCCTTCTGGTGAAGAGGCTGCTTACGCAGAGGCCCTGGCGCAGGAATATACCGCATTTTTGGGAAAACAGAAGGAAGTCAAATGAGCCGCACCGCCACCTATAACACGACCGTCGCCTGGAAGGGCGAACATTGGGGACATATCGCTATGGGCAATGGACCGGAGATGGACTTTTCCGCCCCACCGGATGCGCAGGGACACCCCGGCGTCTTGACCCCGGAAGATGCCTTTGTGGCTGCCGCGAATACCTGCATCATGATGATGTTCATCTGGGCGGCGGAACGCTTCAAGCTCAACCTGCTCTCTTACGATTGTCGGGCCGAGGGCACCAAGTTGATCGAACTGGACCGCACAGAGATATTCACCCACCTACGCTTCTGGCCGGTTATTCGTATTGATTCAGGGGATGAAGATCCCAAAATGGTTGAGGCACGTGTTAAACGAGCATTGAGTTCGGCTCGTAAATATAGTCTGGTGGCAAACTCTGTGAAATCAGAGATATTAATAGAGCCGTTCATTGAGGTAGTGTCCAGAAAGGACGGAGCATGAAAACCGATTACATTGAAATGCATAAATCCCTTGAAGAACGGCTTGCCCAACTCGGAAATGAGATTCCCGGTCCAATGACAGGCTTCGCACGGCTGCATAAAAAATCAGTCGAGGAGGGTGCCCTTAGCAGCAAAGTAAAAGAGATGATGGCGTTGGCGATCAGCATTGTTGTTGGCTGCGAGGGTTGTATTGCCTATCATGTCCACGATGCTGTAGCCGCTGGAGCTACCCGCCAGGAAATTCTGGAAACAATTGGCGTGGGCATCCTGATGGGCGGAGGCCCGGGATCAATTTACGGCGCTCATGCACTGGATGCCGTTGAACAGTTTTTACCAGGAGAAGAAAAACAACCCTGATGGGACGTTTTCCATATGAGCAATGGCAAGAATCAAACACTTAATTTGGAAAAGGAGTAGTTTTATGTTAACAATCAAAGTACTTGGACCAGGATGCGACAATTGCAAGAACGTAGAAGCCATAGCCCGCAAAGCCGTCGCCGACTTGGCTGTCGAGGCTGAGGTGATCAAAGTCACTGACCATGCCGACATTATGAAATATAAAATCCTATATACTCCAGGACTAGTCATCAATGAGAAGGTCGTCTGCGCAGGGCGCATTCCCTCACAGGCTGAAGTGACAACCTGGCTGGTGAACGCTTTAAGCTAACCGAATTCCTTGACGAGGAGTCTTCGATGTCCAACATAAATGCAACCGCTCTCAATGGGGCGATGAAACGTCTTTCCTTCCTCGACCGCTTCCGACCCTCTGGATATTCCTGGCAATGGCGGTCGGCGTAGGGATTGGATTTTTCTTCCCCAACGGTGTTCAGAAATTCAATACGACGGTTTCTGTAGGGACAACCAACCTCCCTATCGCAATTGGCTTGATTCTGATGATGTTTCCGCCACTGGCGAAAGTACGCTATGAGGAACTGGGCGACGTTTTCCGCAACTGGAAAGTGCTCATTCTTTCTCTGGTGCAGAACTGGCTGATCGGACCCATTTTGATGTTCGCGCTGGCGGTGATCTTCCTGCGTGGGTACCCCGAATATATGGCCGGGCTGATACTTATTGGCTTGGCTCGCTGCATCGCCATGGTTATCGTCTGGAACGAATTGGCCAGGGGCGATACCGAGTACGCTGCCGGGTTGGTGGCCTTCAACAGCATCTTCCAGGTTCTTTTCTACAGCGTTTATGCTTACGTCTTCATCACCGTTCTGCCGACCTGGTTTGGTCTTTCGGGCAGCGGTGGTCCACATCACGATTGGCGAGATTGCCAAAAGCGTATTCATCTTACCTGGGCATTCCGTTCATGGCCGGTTTCTTGACCCGGCTTGATCCTGGTGAGGATAAAGGGGAAGGAATGGTATCACAGCCAGTTCATTCCGAAGATCAGCCCTCTGACGTTGATCGCCTTGCTTTTCACGATCATAGTGATGTTCTCGCTCAAGGGTGAGTACATCATCCATTTGCCATTGGACGTGGTCCGGATTGCCATTCCCCTGCTGATCTATTTCGTGATCATGTTCTTGGTCAGCTTCTTGATGGGCAAGGCGGTTGGAGCCGACTATAAGAAAACCACCACCCTCTCCTTCACAGCCGCCAGCAATAACTTCGAACTGGCAATCGCAGTTGCAGTCGGTGTGTTTGGTATCAACAGCGGTGCAGCCTTTGCTGCAGTTATTGGTCCTTTGATCGAAGTGCCGGTGATGATCGGGCTGGTCAATGTGGCCTTCTGGTTGAAGAAACGGTTATTTCAGGGAACAGCGTGAGAGTCCGGTGACCATGATCCATGTAATAATCCTCGGCACAAGAAGCCCGCAGCGCTATGCCGTTCGGCGGGCAGTAGTGGCAGCCCAGAATAGTCTGCTGGATGAGCATCCCGGGCTGGAGGTGGAGATTACGGAAATCAAAGATTTACAGGGTATCCAGCACTTCACGCAGGTCTTCATCTACCCAAGCCTGGTGGTTAACGAGCAGCTCGTGTGCGTGGGACGGTTTCCCAAGAAAGATGAGATACTTGCTTGGTTTCAACAGGCGCTTCAAGCGGAACCGTAAAAAAACAGAATTGGATGGTCAATCCATAAAAAGGAGAGTAAATATGGACGAACAGTGTGATTGCAAGAAAGGAAAATGCGACTGCGGCTGTGAATGCTGCGGTGGAGAGGGCGGTTTTGAGCGCAAATTTATGACCAAGGCCGAGCAGATCGAGGAGTTGGAATCCTACCTGGCCGACCTCAAGCTCGAGGTCCAGGCGGTGGAGGAACGCCTTGCAGATCTGAAAAAATAGACTATAAATTTTTTTGCACCTGCTCCGCCGCCATTTCAACGATCTTGCGACACCTGACAACACCATCGCCGTCGGGGCAGCCATCCATGGGTATGTGCCGGACGCGGCGTTGGCCGGGATCATGGGGAAGCAGGCCTGGTGGTCGGTGCCGGCAGCGGTTTTACTGGGAATTCCGCTCTATTCCAACGCGGCGGGCGTCATCCCCATCGTCAGCGCTTTGATGGAAAAAGGCGCTTCGCTTGGCACCGTGTTGGCCTTCATGATGTCAGTAGTGGGGCTCAGTTTGCCGGAGACGATCATCCTCCGCCGCGTGCTCAAACCTCAATTGATCGCCGTGTTCATCGGCACCGTAGCCCTGGCCATCATTATCACCGGCTACTTGTTTAACCTGGTCCTCTAGTCGAATTTATATAGGAGCCTTTATGAATATCAAAATCCTTGGTACTGGCTGTCCTTCCTGCAAGAGCATGTATAACGATGTGAACCGTATCATTGCTCGCAACGGTTGGCAGAACATTGAGGTGGAATACGTGCAAGACATTCAACGGATCATGTCGTATGGCGTGATGGCAACTCCGGTCCTGGTGATCGACGAGAAGGTGACGATGGTTGGAAACCGCTGGCGCGGCAAAAATCGAGCAGGTCTTGCGTGAAAGGAGCGCAGCATGAGCTTTGTTATGGTTGACATCAACTTTAGACTCATATTCGGCAGTATTTCGAGAAGGTTCAAATATTATGGCTATTAGTTCCACTCTGATCGCGGCGGTCATCTTTGCCTTTGCGATCGCATTCATATTCTCGATGTTCGGCCAGGGCGGCGGTTCGGTGTATTCGCCGCTGCTGATCACGCTCGGGTATGCGATCCTGCTTTCCACATCCACCTCGCTGGTATTGAATCTCATCACTTCGTTGTCGGCCGGCTATATTTTCTATCGCAAGAAAATGATCGATTACAAGACCTCGCTCATCTTCGCGCCGGGCATCAGCATCGGCGCCTTTGCGGGAGGCGCCCTGTCAAAATCGTTCAACACCACCTTCCTGCTGTGGCTGTTCGTGGCTTTCCTGGTGCTGGTTGGGCCAGGATGATGTATTCCTACTGGGAGAAGGAGAAGACGAATGTTGAACCGCAAAAACCCTTTACTGCCGGTTGGGTCACCCTGATTGCCATCGTAGGGCTCGCAGTGGGCTTCCTTGCCGGCCTGCTGGGCGTTGGCGGCGGCATTTTCATCGTTCCGTTCATGGTATACGTGCTGAAGACCCCCACCAAGATCGCGGCAGGCTCATCCCATTTGATCATCTCGTTTTCGGCGCTTGCCGGGATCCTGGGTCACGCGACCTCCCACCATTTCGATATTCCCTTGATCGTCGATGACCGGCATTGCCGTTCTTATCGGCGGGAACCTCGGGGCAAGGGTCAGCATGAAGATCAATACCAAAATGATCAAAGCCGGCCTGGGGCTGATCATGTGGGCATTTGCAGCGCAGCTTTTGGTTAAGCTATTAGGTTAACCAGCAATTCTCACCCAACCCTTTTCGAATAAAAGAAGGGAATAATGATTGAAAAGGAAAAATAAAATGACTACGCAACATATCCCCCCCGAATGGGCCTTTGAATTTCACGGCCATGAATGTCCCTTCATGCCGCTTGGCTATCGCATGGGCAAGCTGGCGCTGGCATATCTCGGCGTTGAAAGAGAACCGGATCACGGTTTCTTCATCTTCCCCGAACTGGGCGAAGGCCACCCGCAGACCTGCATGATCGATGGGCTGCAGATCGCCACCGGCGCCACCTATGGCAAGGTGATGATCGCCAAGACCTTCTACGGCAAACTGGCAGCCACCTTCTACCATCCGCAAAAGGGTGCGGTGCGCTATTCACTCCTGCCCGATTTCGTGGACGCAATGGGTAAGTTCGAGTTCTTCGTCTATCGCAAAAAGGGGATCGAGCCCTCACAAATTCCGCTGGAAGTGCGGCGCGAGGTCATCCAGTGGGTCTATGAACAGACCGATGAAGCCATGTTCAAGGTGGAAGCCAAGCCGGAGTTCACCTTCAAGCCGGTCAAGGGCTCCTTCAACAAGACCAAATGCAGTGATCTGTGGCGAGTACGTATTTGATCGCTACGTGCGCATGAAGGACGGGCAGCCTTTTTGCATCCCCTGCTCTGGCTATGAAAAAACCGTCCTGATTGAGCGTTAGGGCCAGAGACAACCAAAAGTTCGCAAATATCTGTATCCAAACAAATCCATTTTATCTTGATTAGAGAAAAACTATGGGAGACTCATGAAAATCGCTGCTGTTTCTGAAGATGGTGTGACCATCAGCCAGCATTTTGGCCGGGCTCCATTTTATGTGGTCGTGACCGTCGAAGACGGGAAAATCATTGCGCACGAGAAACGCGACAAGATGGGACACGCCCAGTTCGGCGGGGAGACCCACGAGGAATCGCACGGGCAAGACCCGCGCGGGCACGGTTTCGATCCTGCTGCCCAGGATCGCCACGCCCGCATGGTCGACCGCCATCGCGCGACTGCGAAGTCCTGCTGGCGGGCGGCATGGGCGCGGGCGCGTACGAAAGCATGAGGCAGGCCAATATCCGCCCGTGGTTACTGATGTTGCCAACATTGACGAGGCCGTGCAGGCATATGTAGCCGGTGATCTCAAAGATCACGTCGAGAAATTGCATTAGCAGAAAGAGGCTTGAAATGGCAAAAGATGAAATGTGGCACGGGATCCCCCGCAAGGATATTCCCTGGTTCCCCGTTGTGGATGCCGATACTTGTATTGGCTGTACGTTGTGCTACACCAGCTGCGGACGCGGCGTGTATGAAATGCAGGACAATAAAGCCGTGCCGGTCAACGCCATGAGTTGCATGGTTGGTTGCAGCACCTGCGGTACGGTCTGCCCCGTGCAGGCCATCGATTTCCCCGGCCGGGACCTGATCTGGAAGCTGGAGCGCGAGCACAAGATCTTCAAGGTTGTGCGCCAGGAAGCTAAAGAGAAAATGGCCAAACAGGATGCGCTCAAAGCACGCGCCGCAGCAGAAGACGCGGTGGCCAAACTGACCACTCGCGTCCGTTTCGAAGCCGCCGGTGAGTTTGGCGAAAAGCGCTTCCTGGTCCAGATGGAGGAAGCTGTCAAGGAAAAGCCATACGACTTCGTCAATATGCGTTTGGAAGTGCCGACTATCCAGGGCGCGATGGAGAAGACGCCCGCCTTCATGTCCTTCGATGTCACTTCGACCGAACAGGAAGACATCCAGGCCTTCCTGCCGGATGTGCGCGATTTGATCCGCCGCAACGGGTTGACCTTGGTCAGCGAAAACAAAATCTAATGATGAGAGGCGGCACGCCAAGCACCGCGCGCCGACCTGTACATCTTCGTCACCTGCTCGTCATCCCTCCCTCACCCCCTCCCAAGTACCCCATTGACTTTTTAGTACAAACGTTCTATTATTATATCAGGCACGGCGAAGCCCATCACTTCGCCGTGATTTAGTTATGAGGGACCTTCGCCGTGCCTGTGCCCCGAGCCGAGGCCCGACTGAGCCGGCATCACCTGTGCCTGCCTGCAGCCAGCTACCGTCCCCGTCCCTGGCCCGGGACGGGTACAGGGGACAGGCACAGGCTGCACCACACCGTCCTGCGGTCGGTGCAGGGCAGGTGCAGGCAGCCACATCGAGCCCACTGCGCAGCCTCCCCGTGGGATGGGGGCTCGATGCTCCTTCCAGCCCCCTCGGTAGTCCCAGCGATCGCGCAGCACATCCTCCCCGTATGGGGATCCTGAAAGGACATGAGTCGCTGGGATCGGCAGTCCCCTCTCCCTTCGGTGGTCCGAGTCAGGCGTGCACTTCGCCGTATCGAGATTCGGGAGAGGCCGGGGGAGGGGCAAACCCTTTACACATGGAGATTTACGCATGGAACTTCAGACCACCTTTACCTCCCTTGTTCGGGAAACCCTCCGCCGCAGCCCCATCGCCTGGGCGCATGCCTGTAATATCCACCTGCGTCCCTACCAGATCCAGATCGCTAGCGCCATAAAAGATTCCATCATTCACAACCGCGGCCTCACCTTCGTCGTCATCCTTCCCCGCCAGTCCGGCAAGAACGAGCTCCAGGCCCATCTCTTCGCCTGGCTGCTCTTTCGCTCTGCCCGCAGCGGCGGGCGTATCGTCTCAGTCTCACCTACCTTCAAGCCCCAGACCCTCATTAGCATGGAACGCGTCAGCCATTCGCTGGATGCCTGTCTCGGCTCGCATGGTCTTTGGAGATCCTCCAAGGGCTATCTCTACCAGCTTGGCGAGGCCCGCCTGCAGTTCTTCTCCGGCGATTCGCGTGCCAAGGTCGTTGGCGCCACCGCCGACCTGCTCCTCTCGGTCGATGAAGCCCAGGAAGTCTCCCCCCTCAAGTTCGACAAGGACTTCGACCCCATGACCGCCAGCACCAACGCCACCCGCGTCTTTTGGGGCATCCCCTGGACTCTCAATACCCTGCTCGAACGCGAGCGCCGCATCGCCTTGCAGGCCCAGCAGAGGGATGGCATTCAGCGCCTCTTTTACTTCACCGCCGACGATGTCCGCCGCCTTGTCCCCGCTTACGGCCTGCATGTCGATCGTGCCATTGCTGAGCATGGCCGCAATCATCCCCACATCCGCTCCCAGTACTTCTGCGAAACAGTCGATGCCCAGTCCGGCATGTTTACCCCCGCCCGCCTCTCCCTGCTCATTGCTCCCCTCCCTCGCGAAGCACCCTGCCTGTACCCAGCCTGCACCCCGCAAGGGGCGTCAGGGTGTAAGGGCAATCGTGTACTTCCACCTGCCCCCGCAATGTGGGGGACTGGGGAGAGGCGGTCAGGGCAGGGGTAGGGGGTCGGTTTCTCCTCCCTAAATCCGGCCGTGTCCCCGCAGGGGAAGGATTTGGGGAGGGTCGGGGTAGGGCACGCCTTCCTCCTCGACGTCGCCGGCATGGACGAGTGCGCAGGCCGGAGTCTCTCCGGCATTGCGCCCGCCGGTCTTGGCAATCCCGGCCGCGATTCCACCGCCCTCTCCATTGTCGGGATCGACCTCTCCACCCTCCCAATCCTCAACCATCCCACCTACCATGTCGTCGCCCGTCATAGTTGGGTTGGCGAGAACCACCTGGCCGTTTTTGGCAAACTCAAGAGCCTGGCCGAGACCTGGCACCCCCAGCATATCGTTATCGATGCCACCGGCGTCGGTGAAGGCCTCTGGGCCCTGCTCGACCGTGCCTTTCCTTCCCGCCTCATTCCGGTCAAATTCACCCAGACCGAAAAATCCGAGATCGGTTGGCGCTTTCTCTCCATCATCGAGACCGGTCGCTTCCGCGATCATTGCCATACCGACGAAGTCCGCCTCCAATACAGCCATTGCATTTCCGAGATTCTCCCCGGCCCCCTCAAAACCATCCGCTGGGGCGTCCCCGATGGCACGCGTGGCCCGGATGGTGAGCTTATCCACGACGACTTCGTCCTCGCCGATTCCCTCGTCGCCAAGCTTGACCAGCTCGAATGGCACCTTTCCACCTCTACTCTCATCATCCCTGGGCGAGATCCTCTTCAGGATATGGATCATTTCTTTGGAGGTCGTGAAAATATTCCCTATTCCTAATAACCTCATGCTTACTTCTTCCTCGTCCATCATTGCTCTTTACCATTTTTTTCTTTTCCTTTGTGTTTCGCCTGTCCCCGCCTGCCCTAGTTCTTTTAGGGCCCTTTGGGGATCGTGTCCGCCTGCCCCCGCCTGCCCTAGTTCTTTTAGGGTACTTTGGGGGTCGTGGTGAAAATCTTTTATCTTATAGAAAGGAATCCACCTCATGTCCATCTCCCTCACCCCCAAACGTCCCCGCGGCGCCCCCCTCGGCAACCACAATGCCCTCAAGCATGGTTTCTACGCCATCAAACCCGAAGTGCTTTCCCGCTTCACCACCGATATGAAAGGTGATATTTCGGACGAGATCGACGCATTACGCAATCAGGCCGATATCACCATGCATGTTTTTGCTGAAATCGAACATCCCACACTTGGGCAGTGCCTGGCAGCCTTGCGTGGCATCAGTCAGGCCTTCGAAACGATGCGCGGCCTCTACCTGACCCAAAAGCTTCTTTACTATAATCACACCCCCATCGAACAGGCCATCGATGAGCTTGCCAAAATTCCATTCGAAGCAGGATTAACATGCCCGAATTGATATTGAGGAATAAATCCGGATCAAACCTTGCCCGGACAGTATGTCAAAAATGGAACGATTTATCATTCTGGATCCCTAAAAATGATAAGAACCGCCTTCGAATGTTGATTTCTTGCACCCCTTTTTCAACATTCTGCTCCCTGCTCTTTTTCCCTCTCAGAATTGCTCCTTTTTTTGTTTTCAAATATCAATTCAATCCTATCCACCTGTCTCCCTCTGGCACTTTTGGTCCCTCTGGCTCCACAGACCCCTCCGGAACCTCCACTAATTTTCCCCTGCCTCCACCATCCGACTATCAGTCTACCCAACGTTGTGCTAAAATAACCCCACCAATCTGGAGCCCCTATGTCTGACATGCTGCAAGTGGTCATCGATAGTGTCCGCGTCAGCCTGATGTCGCCGCAGCGGGTGGTGGTTCTGCGCCAGACCGACGTGGAACGCTACCTGGCTATCTGGGTCGGGCCTTACGAGGCCGAGGCCATCACGGTCGCATTGCAGGAAGTGGAAATGAGCCGCCCGTTGACCCACGACCTGCTCAAAAATCTTTTCAGCACCCTCAACGCCAAGATCGTGCGCATTGAAATTATCGCCCTGAAGGATGACGTTTTCTACGGGAACATCGTCGCCAAAGCCGACCGGAAAGTCATCAATATCGATTCACGTCCTTCGGACGCCATTGCCCTGGCAGTCCGCGCCCACGTCCCCATCCTGGTTGCCCAGGCTGTGATGGATGCCGCCGGGATTGTTCCCGAGCGCGATATGCAGACGGAAGGCCCGATTGTTCGCGCCAGTGATACCAGACCCCTGCCGCAGTCGCCCAAGCTTGGCGAAGAAGGCCTGGATGTGTTCGAGGATTTCCTGAAGAAACTCAAAGACGAACCGGGCGACGAAGAAGAGAAACCAAAACCGTGATGGCTGACCTGCCTTCTCCTGAAGAACGAAGTCCGGCGACGTCCCCACAGGCGGAGCCCATCGAGGGAACCTCCGTTCCCTCCGCCTCCGTCATTCCCCACAACCGTGAAGCCGAAGAGGCCGTTGTGGGGGCCGTGCTGATTAACCCGGAAGCCTACTATGACCTGGCCCAATTCCTCCAGGCGGACGACTTTTACATTCACCGCCATCGCTGGATCTGGGAGGCCTTCAACCGCCTGCACGAAAAACGCATCCCGCTGGACTTTTTGACGGTTACCGAAGAACTCCAGACCGCCGGGCAATTGGCCGAAATTGGCGGCCCGGCCTACCTGACGGCTCTGCTCAACCAGGTCCCCACCTCCCTGCACGCCGAGGCCTACGGACGGATGGTCGAGGCGGCCTCCATCCGCCGCCGCCTGCTGACTTCCGCCAACCAGGTCGCCACCCTGGCCTACAACGAGCACGAGTTGGTCGAGAATGTCATCGAGGAGTCGGAGAAATCCATCTTCAACGTCAGTGAGCGCCGGCTCAAGAAGGAACTGCTGCCGATCTCGTCCGTCCTGAGCGATTACTACGACCGGATTGATGAGATTGCCAAACGCCCCGAAGAGATCTTCGGCGTCCCGACCGGTTTCGTAGACCTGGACCGCACGCTGACCGGCCTGCAGCCCTCCGACCTGCTGATCATCGCCGGTCGTCCCGGTCAGGGCAAGTCCGGCTTCCTGCTCTCGGTGGCCAAGAACGCCGCCCTTTTGCACAAGAAACACGTCGCCATCTTCTCGCTGGAAATGTCCAACGAGCAGGTCGTTCAACGTTTATTGGCGCAGGAGACCGGCATCGACTCGCAGCGTCTTCGCAACGGCAAGCTCCAGGAGAACGAATGGCCGCTGCTGACCCATGCCATCGAGGTCCTGGGCGACACGCATATCTACCTGGACGACACGCCTGCGCTCACCCCGCTGGCATTGCGTACCAAGTGCCGCCGCCTGCACATGGAGCTCGGCCTCGACCTGGTCATCCTCGACTATATTCAGTTGATGGGCGGCGATATACGCTCCGAGAACCGTGTTCAGGAAGTTTCCTACATCTCGCGCAACCTGAAGGTGCTGGCGCGCGAGCTCAACGTGCCGGTGCTGGCAGCCGCACAACTCAGCCGCGCCGTCGAGCAGCGCACCGACAAGCGCCCGGTGCTCTCCGACCTGCGTGAATCCGGCTCGATCGAGCAGGACGCCGACATCGTCATGTTCATCTACCGCGCCGACCAGTACGAGAAGGACACCGACAAGCAGAACGTGGCCGAGATTATCATTGCCAAGCATCGCAACGGTCCCACCGGCAGTGTGGAGCTGGTCTTCCTGAGCCAGTTGGCCAAGTTCGTGGATGCCGCCACCCGCAAGGTGGATTTGGGCCGGGCGTAAATTCCTCACCCTGACCCTCTACCCTGACGGGCACAAATCCCGATGGAGAGGGGAAAGGGGAAATGAGAAATGACAAAATTCCAGGGCTTCAGCGACTCCGAAACCTTCACCCCCATCCCCGACGCGTTCTTCCGCCACCTGCTCACCCAGATAGAGGATCGGGACGAGTTGAAAGTGACCGTGTATGCCCTCTGGCGGATCGGGAATATGGAAGGCCGGGTTCGCTTTTTACGGGAGCAGGATTTCACCGCTTGCATCCCGGATCCGGCCCCGGCGCTGGAAAAAGCCGTCAGCCGCGGCAGCCTGCTCGTGGCAACCAGCCAGGACGTCCCGAATAAGGCCGCCGACGCTGTATTTCCTGAACTCTCCGCGTGGGCGGGCCGCGGCCGAATCCTTTGCCAAAGGTCAGTGGCAGCCGGAGTCTGTCCTGCCCGCCGCTGCGCCGCCGGAACGTCCGAATCTGTTCAAACTCTACGAAGAGAACATCGGCCCCCTGACGCCGTTGATTGCGGATGCGTTGAAAGACTCCGAACAGACCTATCCACCGGAGTGGGTGGCGGAGGCGCTGGAGACGGCCGTCAGGAACAACAAACGCAATTGGAAGTACGTGGAAGCGATTTTACGCCGCTGGAAAGAAGAAGGTCATGCCAAAAAGCAGGATCGACGAGACGCTCAAGAAGATGGCCGCCGCTACGCCGAAGGCGAATACTCCGACTTCATCGAGCATTGAGACACTGGGTGACCCGGACTGTCCGTATTGCCATGGCCTGGGTTATGTGCGCCTCGACGCCGAACCCGGTTCGCCCGATTTCGGCAAGCTGCAGATCTGCACCTGCCGCCAGGGCGCGGTGAAGGGCCGGGTGCGGGATCGGCTCTTCTCACTCAGCCATCTGGATGAGCTTAAAGACCTGACATTCGATACTTTTCAACCGCGTGGCCAGATTGGCCTGGGGGAACGGCAGGCCCGTTCGTTGGAGATCGCCCACAATACCGCCCGCCAGTATGCTGCCAGCCTCAAAGGTTGGTTGTTGCTGCAAGGTGGCTATGGCTGTGGCAAGACCCACCTGGCGGCTGCCATCGCCAATTTCGCCGTCAGCATGGGTGTGCCGACACTCTTCCTGACCGTACCCGATCTGCTGGACCTGCTGCGCTTCGCATTTGACGCCGAGGATGTCACCTTCGAGCAGCGCTTCGAGCAGATCCGCTCTGCCGCGCTGCTGGTGCTGGATGACTTCGGCACGCAGTCCGCGACTGCCTGGGCGCAGGAAAAACTCTTCCAGATCGTGAATTACCGCTATATCAACCGCCTGCCGCTGGTGGTGACGACCAATGTTCCACTGGACGAGATCGAGCCGCGCATCCGCTCGCGCCTTGCGGATCCGGAACTGGTCAGCAAGATCACCATCCTCGCCCCCGATTACCGCCATCCCACGGATGACAGGGGTCACCACGAGCTCTCCTCGCTCGCCCTTCTTTCGAAATGCACCTTTGCCAATTTCAGCCTGCGCGAGCAGGAGGGATTGGAGTCCGACACGCTCAAGTCGTTGGAGAAAGCTCTCAAGGTCGCTTTGGCTTTTGCCGAAAAGCCGAAAGGCTGGCTGGTGCTGACCGGTTCCTATGGCTGCGGGAAGACTCATCTCGCAGCCGCCATCGCCAATGCCCGCACCGATCTGGGCGACCCGCCGCTGTTCGTCATGCTGCCTGACCTGCTCGACCACCTGCGGGCAACCTTCAGCCCCAACAGCAATACCAGCTATGACCGCCGTTTCGATGATATCCGCACGGCTGGATTGTTGATCCTGGATGACCTGGGCACGCAATCCATGACCCCCTGGACGCGCGAAAAACTCTACCAGTTGTTCAATTACCGCTACATTGCCGAGCTGCCCACCGTGATTACCACAGCGGATACGTTGGACGAGATGGATGCGCGCATCCGTTCGCGCATGTTGGACACCCGCCTGTGCACGATTTACGCCATCACGGCACCGCCCTACCATGGAGGCCGGAAAAAAATAAAAAGATGACGGGGTGGTTAGAAAAGCTTTTTATCTTCTGCACCCAGATAAGGGCCCTGCTTGATTTCCAGTAAAACGGTATCTTCCTTGATCTGGAAGCCGTGATCGCCTCCAACCCTCCAGACCACATCGTTCTGATACAAATCCCGGACTGCGTCCAGGCTCTCCCGCTCGTCATACACGTCGATTTGGCAGTGACCTGACCACACCACCAGCACCTCCGCCATGCCGATGATGTGGCGTTCAAGGGGCCAGTGGTTATGTCGGACTATAAAGCCGCCCTTATGGTAGACGATGAACCCGACCTGCTGCTTGGCATCGGGTTGGGTGGTCCCCCAGAATCACGTAGCAAAGCGCTTGTCCATTGGCAGAGACCAGTTCCACATTATCCATTACAGCCTTCCTAAAATAGCTGCTAAGCGCAGGCGTATAACGGTACCGACGTACTTCCGGCCTCGACGCAAGTATTGTAAAAGGTTTTTACCGGTCTTGGACTCCCCACTTCGCCGAGGCATGGCCATATAGGGAAGTTCACAGACCCTGTATTTTTTGCGCAAGGTTCGAAAGATGAAATCCACAAAATATTCTCCATAGTCGCCATGGAGCGGTATTTCCTTGAGCACATCTCTGCGTACCGCCACAAATCCGCTCGTATAATCCGCGAAGGTTGCCTCCAGGAAGAAACGCGTAAACCAATTGAGCGTCAGGCTGAGAAACATCTGCATGGCGCCCCATTCCCCACTCCGGTCCTCGCCTCCACCCACCACGTAGCGTGAATTGACGGACAAATCGAACCCTTGTTCCAGCATGTAAAGCATTTGAGGGATGCGCTCCGGGGGGTGGGAAAAATCAGAGTCAAGCCAAACAATCACGGCATGGCTGGCAGCCTCAATTCCCGCCGAAAGCGAAGCGGTCAAACCGTGATCCTCCATGCGGCGAATTACCCGGACACGGGCTGGCGGACAAACCACCTGAGAGGCGAGCTCCCACGTCCGGTCGGGGGAATCGTCGTCCACGACGATGATTTCAATTTCACCAATCCCGGCTTTCTGAATCACGTCCGCCGTGGCTTGGATCAAGCTGACGATGTTGCCGGCCTCATTCAGAGTCGGCATGATCACTGAGACGCTCGTTATTTTTCTGCCCACGTTATCCAAAAGAAACCATCCTTCCCCATCTATTGAGAAATTTCGCAAGCAAAATCTATGGCTGGGTGGGACTGGCCACACTGAAATTATTGAAGCGGATATCCACACCGCCCTCCAGCCGGCCAGACCTGACCGCCAGACCTGCATCACCGCCGGTTAATAAGTTGTTATAAGCCAGAGAAACCTGTTTCCCGTTGGCATACAGGGTCAACGCTTCTCCGACGCAATCTGCGCGGAGGTGGTTGTTTGCATTGCCCTTTTTGATCCCGTTCATCTTCAGGAATTTAAGTCCGGGGGAGATCAAGGTATCCTGACCATCCTTGTGCATGGCAATACCCGAATAGCCATCGCTGGTCACCATCAGCAGATAATAATTGTCCGGGTTCTGATAGTGGCAGAGGATACCAAAATAATTATCATCCGAGCCACCGATCTTGCGGGCATCCACTTCGATGCTGACATCCCCTTGGAAGGATTTTCCGGGGGTGGCGAGCAGTAGAGTGCCTGGTTTGTTTACGAAGATGTAATAATAGTCTTTGGCATATGCGATGGTGCCATTTTCGTTCTTTAACTGGGTCCAACCGCTGCTACTCTGTGAGAAATCATCGGAGAATAGGACATTCTTCGAATCCTGCGCAGCCGGTTGGCCGGCACAGGCGTACAAGGATGCCACCACCATCAATAGGATGGGAAAGACGATAAGGAACTTTCTAAAAGACATTTTCTCTTGTTTCTTTTTTTGTGAGATTGCTTCGTCGGGCTTCGCCCTCCTCGCAACGACACAAATTATTTCTTTTGCTTATCCAGAAAGGATTTTATATTTTATCTGTAAACAACCAAAATCGATATAAGACTCAGATATTATGATTAACCTCTTTACATAGCGCAGAGAAAACCGCGTGTTTCAGGTAGTAGACTGAAATTATAGCCCATGATTCAAAAGAATTCCCAACCCCACACATGCACCTGCGAGGCATTATTCAGTGACCAAGAGGACTTGATGAACGTATACAGGGTTGCTTTTACAACGTTCCCAGGATGAAAATACGGGACAGGGGCGGGACTGTTCCGGCCCTGACCTTGTCCATGCAAGACGGTACACTTAAGCCTTTTTCTTATTTGGCAGCGGGATAATCACCAGCGCGCTTAGCAGGAAACACAGCGCGGCAAGGGCGAAAAGCAGCAAGTATCCTGATGAATTGGAACCGAGCGCCCGGTTGATGGGATCGATCAGCACACCACCAAGCAGGCGTGCTACCCCCGAACCTATACAGGTGGCGATGTTGGCGATGCCAAGATAGCGGGCGGCCTCTGCGGGCGGCACAATGTCAGCAGCCAACGCCCAGGAGGCTGCGAGGAAGGCGCCGATGCCCATGCCAATGGTCCCCCCAGCGATGGTAATGAGGGTCTGGTTCCGTACAAAAAGAATGAGAACGGCTCCGGAAAAAGCCACCAGTCCGGCGATCAGCATGACCGGTTTGCGTCCGAATTTGTCCGAGAGCCAACCGGCGGCGAGCGCCATCACAATCAAGGCGGCGCCCAGGATGACCTTGAGTGTGCCGTAGAAACTTTGTGCAGCTTCCGGTTTCATGCGTATGACATCCACCAGATAGTTGATCAAAAAGGCATTGATGGCGATGAAAGAGCCCCAGAAAAGAATGCGGTTGGCGAACCACCAGCCGAAAATGGGATTCTCCCGGAAATCAACATGGAAGGCATTCTTCAGCGCCTCGCCAACCGAACGGGAGGCAACGGCCGCGTTGATGGCCCCCGGCTGCTCACGGGCCCAGATCGTCGTCAGGGTGATAAACAGGATGAAAACTACCACCGGAGCTGCGGCAGTCACGTAGATGGCGGACTCGCCAAGGAGTTTCTGACCTGTGGTTCCCAAAAGGATGCCTGCCACCGCCCCGGCAACAACGGTGGCAATAATATCCATGACCGCTTTCAGGCTGGAGGCCTGTCCATGCTGGGGTTCAGGAACAAGGTCCGGGATAAGCGCCTGCCAGGGTCCCTGGAGGATGTTCGACGAGAACTGGATGAAAATCACGCCCAGCAGCAGGATCCATAAATTTGGGGCCAAAGCGAGCAGGAAGAGCGAGGCGGCAATCAACGCCGCTCCGCCGATAATAAATGGCAGACGCCGGCCCAGTTTCGTGCGGGCCCGGTCGGAGAATACCCCGATGATCGGCTGGACGGCCATGGCCACCAGCAGACCGATAAATCCCAGAAAACCCAACGCCGTGTTGGGCAGGTTGGTTAATTGACGGACTTTATAGGTCATCAATGGAGGATCTTGTATATTGGAAGAGAAGGTCAGGGCGAAACCGAGCAGGCTGATGACGAGCATCCGTAGGAAGGATATCTTTTTCACGGCATTTCCTGTAAACAATCGTAACGCCTCATTATGATGAGGGAAAAATTGGGGAGTGTGCGACCGGCTTCGTAGCCTTCGCCCTTATGGAGCGCCCTGCAAAGTACGCAGCTCAAGCAGTCAGGCTGTGCGAC
The DNA here is from genome assembly GCA_963806575.1 of uncultured Chloroflexia bacterium. GTDB lineage: Bacteria > Chloroflexota > Anaerolineae > Anaerolineales > Villigracilaceae > UBA877. Next base: position 46,864 of record CAWDYX010000017.1, read on the forward strand.
CGCTGGCATACCACCTAAATCATAAAGATGATACGAAAAATACGCGAACGGCGAGGAAAATCCAAGAATATTCACGAACTGTGGGTTAGTCGTGGACCAGACACTGAGGGCGGATGGATCCCACCACCTTCAAAGACTCAAGCGCCTCGTCCACCTTTAACTCGAACACCAGCGGACCGCTGAAGTTGGCTGCGGCCAGCCGGTCAAGTAGACGGCCAAGGTCTAGGTCACCTTGCCCGAGGGGTTTATGATCCTCTCCGTAACCGCGTACACCTTCCGGCATTTTCTTCAAATCGTGCAAATGGACTTCCGCCAGTCGAGGCAGGAGCTTTTCCAGGACATCAAAGAAGTCGAACCAGCCTGGGAAGCCTGCGAGGACATGGCCAGTATCCAGGCAGACGGACAGATCGAATTCTTCGGCGAGCTCGAGGGTCATAGCGAGAGGGAATTCAATCGTCTCGATGGCGAGGCGACGGGAGGGGAGGCCGGTCCTACTTAGTATGGTACGGATACTCTCACGCGCCCCGCTTTGGAATTGGCGCAGGATGAGCATGCGCGCCATCTCGGATATCTTCATGGTATAGAATTCTGCTGCCAGCGCGCCGGTCGCGTGCAGCACATATACTTCCGGCTCGATCGGCTGTGTGGCCAGAATGGTCTGCACCAGCGCCTCGACCGAGCCTTTGCGGACAGGTGTGAGCGGGGTGGAGGGTTCCACCGACCAAAGCGGCAGGTGAAGAGTGTATGAAAGCCCATTAGATTTAAGCGCACCCAGCTTCTCAACCGATGCGGAGCTGTATACGTCTGGAATGAACATCCCCAGGTCGCCACCCAATTCGATGGGGTTGAAGCCTTTATTGGCCAGTCCTTTTGCCAGCTCGGCGTGGTCGAAGCTCATAATACCCTTCATGACCTGTTCAGCCGGGAGACCGGGTGGGACAAGGGCTTCCAGTTGCATGGCCATGATGCCGAATCGCATGATTGCCTCCTCGACGTTAGGGGATTGGGGCGTGAATAGGTGGAAGGATGAAATGCGTGACCGCCCAGGCCAACCCGGCGAGGACCAGCGCCAGGACAACCAACCCGATCAATCCCCATAGCGCCCACTGCCAGAATTTACTTTTCTTCTTTTCCAGCTTCTTCAGATCCGATCCACCCGGAAGATCCTGCCACGGAACCAGCATCATTACGACTGTGAGGTTGTCCTGCCCGTCCCGCGCACAGGCTAGGTCCACCAGGGCCTGCGCGGCGGATTGGATGTCAAGCCCGCGCACGGTTGGTTCGATTTCAGCATTTTCCACCATGTCGGTCAGGCCATCCGTACATAGCAGGAGCAGGTCGCCGGGAAGCAGGTGCAGTCCCTGATTGGAACGTGATTGGGTATCACTCTCGTCCTTGGCCAAGCGCATGCGGATATCTACCCGAGGGGTTTTGGAGGAACCAAGATAACGCCGGATGACGTGCACGTAGGGGTGATTGTGCACGTTTTGCGGGTCCAGGATGCCTCTTTCCACGGCTTCCTGCACCCAGGTATGGTCAACCGTCAACTGAGTCAGGCCGGAATTGCGCAGAAGATAAATGCGGGAATCCCCGACCGAGGCGGTAAATAAGCGGTTGCCAATCACCCAGGCACATGCGCAGGTGGTACCCATGCCCAGGCGCTGTGTGTCATCTTTGGCTTTGGAGGCAATTGCATCGCTGGTGACCTGAATTGCATTGTCGAGGATCTCCAAGGGCCGGCTGGCGTCGGACTGGGCCACCATATGACTGATGGTCTCCACCGCCATTTCGGCTGCCACTTCCCCGGCACGGTGCCCCCCAATCCCATCCGAAACGATGGCAAAGACCGAGAGGGTGGGATTATTTTCGCTAACGCGGTAGGATGAAACGGCGAGGCGATCCTCGTTCCGCTTCCCGCCCATGCCTGGGTGGGTTACAGCGGCGATATGCAAAGGAGCACGAGTTGTACGGATCATACCTTGGTAAAGCTGACCTTTGGAGCAGGTCGTTCAGGCGGCTTGCGCAGCATGAAACGGTAGGAGAGGCGCCCGATGTGCAGAATGTCACCGTGCTCCAGGCGACGGGGAGCCGTCAACGTCTCGTAGTTGACATAGGTCCCGGCGGTGGACTTTTCATCAGATAGAATAAATTTACCACTTTTCTCCCGGAGGCGAGCATGCAGCGGCGAAACGGATGGGTCGTCCAGGATGCGCGTGACCTGCAGCGGGTCGGAACCGAAAGTCATTTCCGGGGTGATAACCGGGATGGGCGGTGCTGTCATAGCCTGTCCGTCATCTTTTAAACGCACCAGGTAAGCATCCGGCTGTTTGGACGGATTTTTCCATGGCAAGCGGATATTATGCCTGCCCATAGCTCCCTCTACCGTCTGGGTAAGCGGGTCGTCATGGGATCGCCGGGATGCCGGACGCGAGCGGCGTCTTATCCGCCCTCTGGCCAGGATTACTCCCAAGGCCACCCCAGCGAAAAGGATGGCAGCGAGCGTCACCCACGGGCTGTTGCGCGCCAGGAAAGGCAATAATCCGAACTTTGGCTTGACGATCGTAACCGTCACCGGCAGGCCCAGGCTGACTTTGCTCAATCCGAGGCTGTCCACCGCTTCCACGGTGAGGATATGCTGACCGCTGGTGGCGTAGCTTCTCAAATCCCAGGTGAAGTGGTCAAACGGCTCGGATGTATTTTCGGCTACCTTTTGGCTGTCCACAAATAACGTGGTACTGACCAGTGGACGCTTGCGTCCATCCGGAAATTCAACGATGATATCTATTGCCTGCTGGTTGGGAAGGAAAGCGGTTGTGGCAGTGGTATGTTCGTCCGGCGCTTGGCGGACAATCTGTTCCGGGGGCGACACCAGAATGGGGTTGGGTGGTTGGATGTCCAGCTCGAAAGGGAGAACTTCAGAAGTGATCGTCTCTCCGTCCAGATTGGCCTGCACCGCCAGAGTATGCCCGCCGGAGGTAAGAATGCCGGAAGTATAAGTGATTTGGTAGGTGTGACGAAAGGGCGCGAGATACAACTCCGGACTAGGTAGCGGCTCCTGACCGGAAAACAGGACGTACTGCCCGCCGGTCTGAATGGCAAGGTCTTTGAGCGCCGTTGCGCCGGAAGACGAGAAGAAATCCACTGAGGCCACTATCCAAACATTGACGCGTATATGCTGAGCCGAGGCGCGTTCGGTCAGATTTTGCAGGGTCGGGAGGGCGTCTACCGAGGTAGGGGATGTGACAAAAAGGATGGTTCGCTTCATGCCAGCCCGGGGTGCGGGTTCGGAGACCGCGTCGAGGGCACGCGCCAGGGTGTTCAAGCTAGGAGTGATGGTTTGCAGGTTGGGTTGGTAGGCAGCCAGGACGGCTGAGAAAGTCGTGGTCTCTGCCAGGTGTGTGGAAATAGTCCCGTAGGTGGGGATCAGACTCAGATCGTCGCCCAATGTATCAGAGTGATTGGAAACCCAGTCATTTAAAACTTGGACGATCTTATCATAGCGGGTGACTGCATTGGCATCCCGGTAAGCAAAAGCCGGGCCGGGATCGAGCGCCAGGGCAAATTCCACACCTGTCTGGACTTCCTCAAGCGTATCAAGTGGACGCGGTTGTTTATCCTCAAGCAGGGTGATCACATCCGGCTTGAGACCGGTGACCACATTTCCCGCTGAATCGAATACGTCCAGCCCGGCGGTGATGGTCGGAAAGCTGTCCGTCTTCAGGGAATACAGGCTGAGGCGCGGAGTGCTCTGACTCTGGGCGTGAGCAGAGATCGGGCTGGCGAATAACAGAAAAGCGCTGAGGAAAACCGCCAGGAATTTATGCATAACGCTTGCACAGTTGGCTAAACAATCAACGCTGATTACGAGCCATTGAATTAATTAACATCCCTGACTTGCGCGTCCACAATCTCATCAGGTGTGGGAAGCTGTTCCGGGTGACCCTTTGTGGCAGGGAGCCTGACCCATTCATGCAGACCTGCCCAGGCCAGTAGCGGGATGCCGATGGCGGTACCGGTCACTTGGAAGGGTACACCGGCGATGATACCCATTACCAGTCCCTTGGCTACCGACGCCCCCCAACTGTCTTTCGCCAGGTATCGCTGGACGAGCATGGTGGTCAATGTGCCGAGCGCACCGACACCTATGCTGGTGAAAAGAATGGTCAGTGGGTCGACCAACTCAAACACACCAAAGACGTTATCGAGAACAAGGGTTGCCAGAGCTGCGAGCGGGTGGATCGGGGCAGGCGGGATGGGATGGTGGGGTTCGGGTAACTTTGGCACCAGGGAATTCATCTGGTCGGTCATCTTTCTATCTCCATTTGCGAATCGTCAAGGGGTATTCGTTATTTGGTTCATTCCCATTCAATCGTGGCGGGGGGCTTGCTGGTAATATCATACACCACTCTGTTGATTCCGTGCACTTCGTTGACGATCCGGTTAGCCACCCTGGCCAACACATCGTAAGGAATGCGCGCCCAATCAGCGGTCATGAAGTCGTCGGTGACGACCGCCCGGATGGCACAGGTCTCCTGGTAGGTGCGTTCATCACCCATTACGCCGACCGAGCGCACCGGCAGAAGCACCGCGAAAGCCTGGCTGGTCCCGGCGTCTTTCCCCAGGAGACCGGCTGCAGACAATTCCTTGGTGAAGATGGCATCCGCGGCACGCAGACAAACAAGGCGCTCTGGCGTTACCTCACCTAGACAGCGCACGGCCAGACCCGGACCCGGGAATGGCTGCCTCCAGAGCATTGCTTCAGGCAAGCCGAGGGCTTCTCCAACCGCCCGCACTTCATCCTTGAAAAGGTAACGCAGCGGCTCTACCAGCGAAATTTCCATATGATCGGGCAGCCCGCCCACATTGTGATGAGACTTGATCCTGGCGGCTTTATTACGGTCGGGAGCGGCCGATTCAACCACGTCAGGGTAAATTGTGCCTTGCACCAGGAATTTTGGGGCGCCAAGTTTTTTGGCCTGGCGTTCAAAAATGCGGATGAATTTCTCCCCGACGATCCTGCGCTTCTGCTCCGGATCGCTGACACCCTTCAAGGCGGCGAAGAATTCCTCGCCAGCCTGCACTGCCACCAGTTCAGCGCCCATCTGCTCACGGAAGGTTTTCACCACCTGCTCCGGCTCGCCTTCCCGCAATAGACCGGTATCCACAAAGACCGCCACCTGCTGGTCTCCAATGGCTTTGTGCACGAGCGCGGCTGCCACGGAAGAATCCACTCCACCGGATACCGCTGCCAGGACGCGATTCCCGCCTACTTGTGCGCAAATGTGTGTCACAGACTCTTCGATGATGGAGGCGGGCGTCCAATCAGGTGTACATCCGCAAATCTCCACTGCAAAATGCCTGAGGAGTTCCGCACCGTTGGGCGTATGCTTCACTTCGGGGTGGAACTGCAAGGCGAAATACTTGCGTGCAAAATCACCCATGGCGGCAATGGGGCTGTTGGCGGACCTGGCCAGGGCGACGAATCCATCCGGCATGCGGGTAATTCGGTCCCCGTGCGACATCCATACTTTGGAGATGGTGTCCAGCAGGGCGCCGGGAATTAGTTGTTGGATCTCGGCTGGCCCATACTCGCGCTGTGTGGAATGGCCAACCTCTCCACCGAGAACGTACGCCAGCAATTGCATGCCATAGCACAGGCCCAGGATGGGCAGACCGGATGCGAGCACATACGGCTGCAGGGTTGGTGCACCTGCGGTGTAGACTGAGGCTGGTCCGCCGGAGAGAATGAAGCCTTTGGGATGCAGCGTCAGCACTATTTCGGCGGGGGTGTCCCAAGGGAAGAGTTCACAATAAACGTTGGCCTCGCGCACGCGGCGGGCGATCAACTGGGTGTACTGGGAACCAAAGTCCAGGATGGCAATGGAAGAGTGCATAGGGATGGGGTGATCAGGGATCAGGCAATTAGGTGATCAGGAGTTAGGTTTTTAGGAATTGGGGGCAGGAAATTCAGAAACCAGGTGGAAGTGCAGATGCGGGAATTCCTGGTATTCGCCGCCATTGACGATCAGCCGGTAGGCGGTCAGATGATATTCTGTCACCAGGCTCTGGATGGTCCTGACCAGATCCGCCAGGAAGGGGTCAACCGGGTCCAGGTCCGCGAAGGAACGGAGATCTTTCTTCGGGAGGACAATCACATGGAATGGATGGGACGGTTTCGGGTGGCGGAAAACCAGCAAGGTATCCGTCTCACGCAATCTTCTGGCAGGGATGACAAAGCTCATGTGTGCAAAAATCCAACCGGTCAGGGAACCTGCCAGCCGATGGGCATGTTTCATCAGCAGTCCCCGAGGATGATCTGTCCGTCATCCATCGAGGTGATGCACACCAGGCTTTCAACCGGTATGCCGAGGGGCCTTAATAACGCGCGTCCACCCTCAAAGACTTTCTCGATCAGGGTCCCCACACCGACCACGGCTGCTCCGGCCGTCTGAGCCAGGCGGACGAGGCCCATGATGGTGGCTCCGGAGGCGAGGAAGTCATCGATGATGAGAATTTTCTCATGGTCAGCCAGGTACTCGGGGGAGACAATCAACTCGACCATGCGGCCCTTGGTGTGGGAGGGGGCCAATGTCAGGAAGACCTGGTCGGGCATGGTGATGGGTTTGGTTTTGCGGGCATAGACCACCGGCAAGCCCAGGCAGCGCGCCGTCGTCAGGGCCGGGGCGATGCCGGAGATTTCCGCAGTCAATACTTTGGTGGCACCCAAATTCACAAAACGGGAGGCGAGTTCCTTCCCGCAGGCATCCATCAAGGCCGGATCGACCTGGTGGTTGATAAAACCGTCGACTTTCAGAATTCCGTTGCCGAGATTCCTGCCATCCCGGCGGATACGTTCGATCAGTTCCTTCACAAAGGCCTCCGGTGTAATAGTCTAGACATAACCCATTTTACAACGAGGCTAGAGAAGACGCCAGTACCTGGCAGAGAAACGAGAGCAGAGAACAGAGAGTTGAATGCTGAAAGTAGAAAAATGAACTCAACCCAAGAATCGTGGATCTGAACCATTGGCAAGATCAAAAGAAAAAGTCCTGAGGGGTGGTGTAATGGAGGTTGACCATTCGAGAAAAGCCTTTGGGATGGTTTTGTGAATTGAACCTGCCGGGGGTGAGAATCCTGGCTGCCGATAATTCGAGTGGCAGGATGTCCATTTCGTACTATTGACACCCGAATAATTCCATGTGATACTAATTTCGCGCAAGTATTCCCGCATGGGTAGGCTTGCCTCAAATCCGCCATCCTTATAGAAGAGGAGGTGGTGCCTACAATGGATAGTAGTACGAAACGAAGCGCTGTGGCATCCCTCCTCGTTCTGCGGTAACAATCGCAGATCGTAAAGGTGCCACAGCGCGCACAGGAAGGTCGCCGAAAGGCGGCTTTCCGCTTTAACCCCCTCCAGCCCATCGGGCACCCTTCCCCATCTAAAAACTGGATGGGGAAGGGATGGGGGGATGGGGAGGGAGCTACTCGTCTCCGAAAGAAATCCCGATGGCGCGGGCGGTAAGGACCGCATCCCCGTTCAAATTCACGCGCTTGGGGACGGCCAGGGCTTCGCCCAAGGGGATATCGATTACTTTTGCATCCCGCAGGGCCACCATGCGGCCAAACGACCCCTGCGCAGCCGTACGGACGGCCGCCGCGCCGTAGCGGGTGGCCAGCCAGCGGTCGAAGGCGGTCGGAGAGCCGCCGCGCTGGACATGCCCGAGCACGGTCACGCGCGCTTCAAAGCCCTGCTGCTCGATATACTTGCCAACTTCCTGCCCGATGCCGCCCAGGCGCGGCACATAGACGGCATCGCCGGAGCGCGCGTACACTTCCTGTCCGCCAAGCGGTTTGGCGCCTTCCGAAACTGCCAGCAGGCTGAATTTCGAACCGCTCTCGGCGCGCTCGACGGACCTTCCGGATGATGGCGTCAGATTTAAAGGGGATCTCCGGGATCAGGATCACATCCGCTCCGCCGGCGACGCCTGAGTGCAGGGCAATAAAGCCGGCATCCCGGCCCATCAGTTCCAGCACCATGACTCGGTGATGAGCTTCGGCAGTGGTGTGTAGCCGGTCGAGGGCTTCGGTGGCAATCATCAGGGCGGTATCGAATCCAAAGGTTACTTCCGTGCCGCCGACATCGTTGTCAATGGTCTTGGGTACGCCGATGACCGGCACACCTTTTTCGCACAATTCCATGGCGACGCGCAGGGTGCCATCCCCGCCGATGACGATGACTGCGTCCAGGTTTAAATCCTGGATGGCCTTGACGATCTCGTCAGAAACGTCGATGACGACTTCCTTGCCATTCTGCATGACCTTGCGGGCGAACGGGTTGCCGCGGTTGGCCGTCCCGAGGATAGTACCGCCAAGCGGAAGAATGCCGCGAACGGACGCCAGGTTCAGCGGGAGGACGCCGCCGGGTGCGATAAACCCGTCGTACCCGTCCACGACGCCGAATACGTCACAGCCATAGACGTTGATGGCTGTCTTGGTAACAGACCGGATGACAGCGTTCAAGCCGGGCGCGTCGCCTCCACCGGTCAATACCGCTATGCGTTTCATCGGCACCTCCTTCGGATGAAATAATTATAAACGAAAGCATAATTTCACCTATCTCGCCTTCCCGGCAGGAAGGGGGATGGGGATTGGCGCGTATTTTCCGAATCCATATAAATAAAAGGGCGACCAACCGGTCGCCCTTGGAGAAATTATTACGGCATGAGATGGGTAAAGCGCCAACCCTGATCGGATTGTTTGAGGGTGGATTTCTTCCCGATCACCTCGAACCAGGTTGTGCCGGGCTTGAAGGCGTAGGGTGTGCCGTCTGGGTTGGTCAGCGAGACGACATCCGTATCATTTCGATGCCATTTGACCTGGTAGACCTGTCCATCCCGGAAGGCATACGCATTCCCGGAGCCGCTAAACAGGATGTCGTAAATCCCTGGACTGTAGAGTTCGTGATTAACGTACAGGACCACCACATTATCGAAGGCAATCGGCTGATTTGTCAGACGATCGGTCAACCGGGCATATTGTTCATTCTGATTATTGTAATCATCGGCTGTATCGGAGAAACGCAGATATTTATCCAGGCCCTGGTCATATTGCCAGCTGTTGTAGATGACACTCGAATAACGCACAAAGGCCTGTGTGGCGGGCTGGCCTCCGGCGGGCGCGGTGAGGTTGAAGGACATACCATTCAAAACTTGTTTTTCGTTGATGCCTTTCTTGGTGGCATAGGCACTCAAATCGGCAGTGTTGACCACCGCGTCGTTAAGCCCATTTGGGTCATAACGCGTTATGGGTTTGTTCGGTCCCTCAGTAACCAGACGGTCGGCATAATCCGAATTGAGGTAACGGTCCATCTCGGCGACATAGGCGCCGACAAAAGCAAAGACAGCCTTATAACCAGTCACGATATCTCCGTCGATAAAACGTCCCGAGCGGATGGGGCCGACCATGCTGGCATCGTTGCCGTAAAAAACGGCTGCAAAGCGGGTCGTGCCTTCCTCGGTGTAATATTCAAAGACGATATCGGCCAGCGAAAGCCCCCACTGCGGGCGGACGGTGCGCGGCAGGTTCGAAACCTTGATGACCATTGGGCGGCGGTTCAGCAGGGCCGGGTCGGCGACTTTCAGACCGGTCAATGGATCCACATCCGCAGGGAAATTGGCAGGGCCGTATCCTTCGGGTGGATAGAGCGGCGTCGGCGCAAGGGTCGGCGTATCAGTCAGAAGCGGGGTTGGCGTTTCTGCGGTGGTCGGGATTTCGGTGGCGGTGGCAGCGGCAGTGGCGGTAACAGTCGGGAAGGAGGTCCGAGCTGATCCGCAGGCAGCCAACAGCACTGACAGGAATGTAAATAGATTCAAGAGCTTTTTCATGGATTGAATTCTCCTTAATAATTCAAATACCCGGACAGTATAATTTTGATTGATCAAGCAAGCCTAATTTTGCTTGTAAATCCCATTGCTTCGCCCATCATATTCTGTGCTTCCGGGTACAAGACGTAATCATATCTCATTTGTTCCAGCAGGAAGGGCGGAGAGGCGACGGTCTGTAGAGAAATAAATGTAGACAAAACCTATCGGAGCATGCTTCGGCGGTTATCCGACAACAGAAGCAGCATTATTTATGGCTGTTTTTAAAAGTCTGGGCGCTCTGCAGGATATCGTGAACCGAACGGATGGTCGCCTCGGTCACTTCACCGAACATTTGAGCCAGTTCGAGCGTGCGCGGTTCACCGGTCAGTCGCGTAAGACGGGTGAGCGTGCGGCTGTTCTCGATGATTTTCTGGACCTGGAAGTGCTGATCGCCGTAGGCAGCCAGTTGCGGCAGGTGCGTAATGACCATCACCTGGTGGGCGCGGCCAAGGCACCACAGTTTCTCACCGACCGTCCCGCCGACCCGCCCGCCGATGCCCTGGTCAATTTCGTCGAAGATGAGTGTTGGAATCTGGTCGGCATAGGCGAGCACGTTCTTAAGGGCCAGCATCAGGCGGGAAGTCTCACCACCGGAGGCGATCTTTACCAGCGGCTTCAGACCTTCGCCCGGGTTTGGTTCAACCAGGAACTCCACTTTGTCCAGACCGTTCCCATCAAAAGCAACGCGTGTGCCATCCGGCAGGGGCACACCTTGCGGGTCGGGCTTCGTCTGGAAATCCACCGAAAAGCGGGCGGAAGCCATCTGCAGATCGTCCAATTCGGTCTCGATGGCCTGGCTCATTTTTCCTGCAGCCTCCTGGCGCTTCTGCGAAAGGGATAGGCCCTGAGCGGCGAGCTTATCCAGCGCAGCCGCCTCGGCGGTTTCCAGTTCGGTGAGGCGGGCTGAAGCAGTGGTGATAGTCTCCAGTTGTTTGCGGGCATCCGCGGCAAAAGCGATGACGGACTCGATGCTGCCGCCGTACTTACGCTCCAGGCGGCGGACCAGGTCGAGGCGCTCTTCGACTTCCTCCAGCCGCCTCGGGTTATATTCGATGGCCTCCAGATAATTTCGCAGGCTGTGCGACAGATCGGCAAGAGTCTCTTCAAGCGTGGCCGATTGCTCCGCCAGGATGTTATGGGCCAAGTCGATCTGGGCCAGCTTTGCCAACGACTGAACCGCTTGACCAACCAGATCGGTGGCGGCCGGGGATTCGGAGGTGCCTTCATCCAGAACCGTCAATGCGGCCTGGGCCAGGCTGGCGAGCAATTCGGCATTGGCGAGACGGTCGCGTTCCTGCTTGAGGGTTTCATCCTCGCCTCGCTGCAGTCTGGCAGCTTCGATCTCATCGGCCTGGAAGGTCATCATTTCAGTGCGGCGCTCGCCGTCCTGCTGGACGAGGCGCAGATCGTGCAGTTCACGGCGCAGGCCAAGCAGGTTCTGGTGAGCCTTGCGGTAGGCGGCCAGGTTGGACTCAACGTTGGCGTAGCGGTCAAGCAATCCGAGGTGGGCGTGCACATTCAACAATGAGAGATGTTCGGACTGCCCGTGGATATCCACCAGGAATTCACCCAATTCCTTCAGCAGGGGCAGACTCACGGTACGGCCATTGATGCGTGCCACGCTGCGGCCCTCACGGCGGATTTCGCGCGTCATGCTGACGTAGTTCGGATCATCGAGCAGTTCTTCCCGCTTGAGGATCTCGTGGGCGGCGGTGCGTTCGGGCCCCGACAGCTTGAAGGTGCCCTCCACACGGGCCAGGTTGGCATCGGAACGGATGGAAGTGACGTCAGAGCGACCGCCGAGGAGTACATCCACCGCGTCCATGATGATGGATTTGCCTGCACCTGTCTCTCCGGTCAGGATGACCAACCCCGGTTCAAAATCAAGATCGAGGTGGTCAATGATGGCAAAGTCCTGGATGTGCAATTCGGTCAGCATGGATTATCTATTCAATTGAATGCCCGAAAGGCGGGTATAGACGACCGGGGTGGCAAGAAACAGGAAAATTCCCTGGAAGATCAGCCCAAAGAGGTTGAAACGAACCAGGTTAAAGATAATATATGGCAGTGCACCGAAGATGACCCCTGTGGCAACTGTGATGAAAAGAGAGCGCGAGCGGTGTTTGCGGATGACAAAGCGCACACCTTCAGCGATAATCACGCCAGCAGTCGGCGAGGCGATGATGATGATGAGCCAGCCAAACAGACCTGCTATGCCGCTGATCAGACCCATCAGCAAGCTGGCGAGAAAGCCCAGGATGGCCGCAGTGACGAATCCCAGGAGATAGTCATACCATAAGGCCGTGTTAAAAATCTTGAGCTGGTCGCGCACGCATTCCTTGCAGCGATAACCGGTGGGCGTGCGTACGGCGCATTTGGCGCAAATCGGTTTCCCACACTTGTTACAATGCAGGCTGGTTTCCACACCCGGGTGGTTGGCGCAATAGGTGGGGGTGGAGGATTCGATCATCGTGGAAATCCAACTGAGGGATTCTGGTTCATGTGAGCGGTCAGGTTTTTATAAAAGTAGCCGGGGTCTCCAAAGCGCACGAACTGGGCATCGTAATCTCCAGCTCGCACGTCCACCACATCCCCCTCGGCCAGACCGACCGGGATCTGCCCGTCAATGCTTAATGCAGCGTCACCGCCGACCAAGGTGATGCTGACAGAGGTGCCTTCCGAGAGGACCACCGCCCGGTCAAAGGATAGGTGAGGAGCGATCGGCATCAGTAGGATGTTGCGCAGTTCAGGTGGCAGGATCGGTCCTCCGGCAGCCAGGGCATAGGCAGTGGAGCCGGTGGGGGTGGCAGCGATCAAGCCATCCGCAACATAGTTGGTTAGTTGCATCCCATCCACACTGGCAGAGACGCGCACCGGCCGGACAGACGCGCGTGTCACCACCGCCTCGTTAAGAGCGTGCCAATTGCCCAGTGTTTCGCCCGAACGTACGTGCTCGGCGCGGATCATCATATGGTTTTCAATCCAGTATTCACCCTTGAGCAATTGCTCCAGGGCAGAATGCCATTCCTCACGTTTAAACTCCATGAGAAAACCCAGCCGCCCCACATTGATTCCCAGGATGGGCACATTGCAGGGGGCGCAGAGATGACTGACCCGCAACATGGTTCCATCCCCGCCGACCGCGACCATTAGATCGATGCCACCATCCTTGACACACTTTCGCAAGGAGGCATCTTCCAAGGTTCCATGGATGGAATCCAGTCCATGTTTTTTGAAATAAGTGCTCATCGCGGCCGCTTCCATGAGCGAATCCGGAATTCTGGAGTGCGCCGCGACAATTACGCGACGAGGAATGGAGAGTGTATCAGACATTGGATAATTATACCGTGAACGCCCTCACCACCAACCCCTCCCCCGCTGGAGGAAGGGCAGAGGTAAGGGAAATTTATGCCAATCTCCGGTCACAGCCCTCCCGGAACCCGCAACGCCTGCAGCGCTGCTCATCCTCATGGGAGCGCTGGACCTCGAGGCGGCGCCCGGCAATGCGCATGTCGGCAATCAGGTCAAGCAGGGCGTTTTCGAGTGCCGGGGTGTAATCCACGGCAAAGTCGCGGCCAGGATAGTGGATAATGCCGTGTGGTGGACGTTTGCCGGTGGTTTTGTAAACCAGGTAGCAGTAGGCCGCCACCTGGAAAATGTGCGAATCATAGGGCGCGGCGGGCGTGCGACCGGTCTTGACCTCAATGGGGATGGTTCTGCCGTTCTGTTCGACCAGGTAATCCGGCTTCCCGGCCAGGCCGAGATCATGGTCGAATAGTGGCTTTTCGACGTTGCCCCAGGCGTGCGTGTCGGTATAGATGATCCGCCCGCCGGGAAGACCGGAGAGGCGTCGCTGCCTTCCTGATACGAAAAACAGGACGCAGGCAGAGAATAGCAGGAAAATACCGACAATCAGCATTTGACGGTTAGCAGTAGGCAGTTAGCGATTAGCGGCGGTCTTGATGATTTTCTTCAACCGGGCGGTCTGGGAGGTGGAGCCGTCTTCCAGCCGTTTTTCGAGCACGCCGATGAAATCAGATTTATTACCAGACGTAATAGCCGGGAGGGTCTTTTCGGCGTGCTGGGGCACTTCTTTGGTGCGGCAGGTTCTGAGATGGTCGAGCAGATATGGAAAGATGACCTGGCGATATTCGTCTTTTTGGGAGGCAACCAGTGCCAGGGTCCGAATGCCGTTATCCACCGTAATGACGGAACCTTTCTGCATGACCAGGAGAATTTCATCCAAATGCAGGAAAATTTTATCGGCTTGCAGGCTGGCAATCGTGGAAAGGGCGATCATGCCTCCCCAGACCATGCGATTGTTGTGGTGCTGGAGAAGTTCGATGAAATCATCCACATACTCGGCGATCAATTCGGGGGCGAGATAACCCAATTCGTAAAGCACCTTGAGGCAGTCGCTTTGGATATTGGGCTCTTTGTTACACAGGTTGCCGGCAATTTCGTGGATATCGGCGGCATTGCGGGTTTGAGCGAGTGCGCGTGCCAGCTCCTGGTTGGGAATTTCGTCCCGGCGGTCCTGGTAAAACGCGATCCTGTTCAAGACAGACATGGTGATCTCCTTGATCATATAAAACGGGCGGTAAAAAAGGCCACCAGCAACACCAGTGCCACAAGGAGCAGAATGACTGCCAGCAGGCGCGTCAGGCCAGAGACGATGACTGCCCGTCCGTGTTGACGGTGGAGTTCCGCCCCGGTGCTCAGTTCCGCCTGGTTAGAGGACTGGATGCCCTTTTGCTGGTACCACCAGGCGCGCGCACAGAAGAGGTAAGAGCCGATTTCGGAAGCGCGGATCGTTTTCATATTTAGAAAGATCAATCTATTGCTTGCCGGGAGCTGGCCCGAAAGCAGTTTGGGGGATGTAGCACATATATTCTACTGCTGATTGCCTAAATATGGAAACATTGAACGATCAAAAAAAAGCGAATGCATCGGTTCAGGCCCATCATTTACTCAGGACCCTGTCACAAGTTCCGGTGGTTTTTAACGTATAATTTCCATACGGAGGAATCCATGCCCACTTTGCCAGAAATTGACACTACCTTTCTGCTTGACTTTCTCGCCAAACTGCTGAATACACCCAGCCCCACTGGCCTGGCGGAACCCGCCATTGCCCTGACTGAAGACGCTTTCAAATCCTTCAAAGGAGTGAAGCTATCACGCACGCGCAAGGGCGCGTTGCTCGCCACTTGGACCGGTGTACGGGACGACGGTCCGCGCGCCCTGACGGCTCACGCCGACACGCTTGGGGCAATGGTCAAGGAGGTCAAATCCAACGGGCGGCTGAAGTTATCCCAGATCGGCGGCTACCCCTGGAACACCATCGAGGGCGAAGGCTGCACCGTCTTCACCCGCGCCGGGCGGCAGGTACGCGGTTCCATCCTGCTGACCAAGGCCTCCGGTCACGTCTTTGGCAAGGAAGTGGAAGAGATGAAACGCAACGAGGACAGTCTCGAGGTCCGGCTGGATGCCCGGAGCGGATCCGAGCAGGAGACGCTCGACCTGGGCATCGGCATCGGCGACTTTGTGGCCTTCGACCCGCGTGTGGAGGTCAACGCTGGGTTTGTGCGTTCGCGCCACCTGGATGACAAGGCCTGCGTGGCCTGTCTCGTGGCAGCAGTTAAAGCCCTCAACGATGCCAAACTGAAACCTGCCCACACAGTGCATTTCCTCATTAGCAACTACGAAGAAGTCGGGCATGGTGCGGCGGCCGGAATCCCGGCGGAAGTGGAAGAACTGCTGGTGGTGGACATGGCGGCAGTGGGTGAGGGCCAGAACTCGGACGAGTGCCATGCCTCGTTGTGCGTCAAGGACAGCGGCGGGCCATACCATCACAACCTCTCGGACCGGCTGCGGGTGCTGGCTGAGAAGCACGCCATCCCCCACAAGGTGGATATCTACCCGCACTACGGCTCGGATGGCGAAGCCTGGTGGCATGCCGGCGCGGACGCGGCCGTGGCGCTGATCGGTCCAGGCGTGGATGCCTCGCACAGCTATGAGCGCACGCACACCGAGGCGCTGGTGGCGACCACCAAGTGGGTGCTGGCGTATTTGCTGGAAGAGTGATCAATGCTTCCGGTGGTGTCCCCCCAGCCGGTTTTAGATATGACCTTTGATTCCTGGCATGTTCCCAATCATCTCTACTTCGTTACCGCATCCATTTGTGGTTGGAAACATCTTTTCGCCGAAACCACCTATGCCGAGATTGTGCTGGATTCTCTTACATGGTTGCGTAAAGAAAAGCGCATGGAGCTGTACGCCTTTGTACTGATGCCATCCCATCTTCATGCCATCGTTCATCCTAATAACAAGACAATCGGCGATCTATTGCAAAACTTTGCTTCTTTCACCGCCCATGCCATTCTGCACCAGTTAGAGAGCGATCACCGACAGGACCTTATTGAGTTCTTTCACGAGCAACGCCGTGATCAACGCCATGAGCATGGCATTTGGCAGGATGTGCAGGCGAAGAACATTTTAGCGAAAAGTTCTTTACTCAAAAGCTGGAATACATTCATCAAAACCCGGTTGCAGAGGAATGGAACTTGGTCAAAGACCGGGCTGATTTTATAAACTCGAGTGCATGTTTTTACGATAGAGGCCGGAGGCCAATCATCGAAATAGATGATTTTCGAGAATTGTTTTCGTAATTCAGCCGCCGGGGACGGCGACTGGAGCATGAGGAAACCATGGATTTTACCGATTACCAGACCAAATCCCGCAAGACTGCCAAATACCCGGCCATCGGGCACCCGGTCATCTACCCCGTCCTTGGACTGACCAACGAAGCCGGGGAAGTGGCCGGCAAGATCAAGAAGATTTTCCGCGATAAAAATGGCCTCATTGGCGAAACCGAACGCGAAGCCCTGAAAAGCGAACTGGGGGATGTGCTGTGGTACCTGGCGCAGGTCTGCACCGAGCTCGAATTGTCGCTCGACGAGGTGGCCGAACACAACATCGAAAAATTGTACTCGCGTCTCGAGCGCGGCAAGATCGGCGGGGACGGAGACAACCGCTAGAAGGAGACTTTTATGTTCAAAGGGAAAGCAACTCTTGCCATCCTTTCTGCTTTGGTTATCCTAGCGCTGCTTGCCATGCCGGTCCTGGCTGCGCCCGGGGATACCACGCGCGTCTCGGTCGCCACGGACGGGACGCAGGGGAATGGGGATTCGTGGGAAGCTGCCATCTCTCCCAATGGGCGCTATGTCGGGTTCAATTCCTATGCGAACGACCTGCTGGGAGGAGCTGCGCACGGCGCCTGCAACGTTTTCGTCCACGACCGGCAGACCGGTGCTACCACGGTTGTCTCGGTGGCTTCGGACGGGACGCTGGGGAATGCGTGTTCCGAGGTGCCCTCTTTTTCAGGGGATGAACACTACGTGGGCTTCCAGTCCCAAGCCAGCAACCTGGTGCCCGGGGATACCAACGGTGTCTATGATGCCTTTATGCATGACCAGCAGACCGGCAGCACGGAACGCGTCTCGCTTTCCACTGGCGGGCAGCAGGGCAATGGCAATTCCTTTTCGCCCACCTTTTCCGCGAATGGGCGCTATGCGGCCTTCACATCCGACGCCAGCAACCTGGTGCCGGGGGATACCAACGGCACCTTTGACGTCTTCGTGCGCGACCAGCAGGCGGGGACGACCATACGCGCCTCGGTCGCTTGGAATGGGGTGCAAGCGAACGGTCCTTCCGGGGGCAATTCCCTGTCTGCCGACGGGCGCTACGTGGCATTTTTGTCATGGGCGCAGAACCTGGTGGCCGGAGGAACCGCCCCTACGCGGCAGAATGCCTATGTGCGCGACCTGCAGACCGGCACGACCACGCTCGTCTCGGTCGCTTCGGACGGAACGCCGGGGAACGCCGAGTTGGATGAGATAGCCATCTCGGCGGATGGGCGCATCGTGACGTTCATGTCCGGCGCGACCAATCTGGTACCCGGAGATACCAACAACACGTTCGACATATTCGTCCATGACATGCAGACCGGCGAGACCCGGCGCGCCTCGGTTAATTCGAAGGGTGTACAGTCGAACGGGTGGTCAGAAGCGATCTCCATCTCCGGCGATGGGCGCTACGTGGCCTTCTACTCTTGGGCCAGCAACCTGGTACCCGGGGATACCAACGATGCACGGGATATCTTCGTCCATGACATGCAAACGGGGGCGACCGTGCGCGCCTCGGTTGCTTCGGATGGGAGGCAGGCGAATGATATTTCAGTAAGACCTTCCATCTCCGCGGACGGCCACTTTGTGGCCTTTGAATCGCTCGCCAGCAACCTGGTAACGGGAGATACAAATGAAGCCTGGGATATCTTTGTCCACGAGCTGGACGTTACTCCGGTCGTCCCGACCCCGACAGCCAACCCAACTCCTACCGCTCTTCCAACGTCCACTGCTGCCCCGGCTCCCAAAGCCATGCTGCCATCCACCGGCTTCGCGCCGGGCCATGTTACCATTCTCCCGCTCCCGGTGTCATCTTTCCTCGTTCTGGGTGACCTGTGGCTAGAAGTTCCGCAGCTGGATATACAGATGCCGATCGTCGGTGTGCCCTTCTCCAACGGCAACTGGGACGTTTCCTGGCTGGGCAAGCAGGCCGGTTGGCTGAACGGTTCAGCCTTCCCGACTTGGGCGGGCAATTCGGTGCTGACCGGGCATGTCTGGAATGCGGATAATACTCCCGGGCCGTTCGTGTACCTGAACCAACTGTGGTGGGGAGATAAGGTGATTGTCCATGCCGGCGGCGCACAATATGTGTACGAAGTTCGCAGCGTGCAGCAGGTCTCACCGGCCGACATAGCGGCGATGCTGAAGCACGAGGAACTACCGTGGGTCACGCTGGTGACCTGCCGTGGCTATGATGAGGTCAGCAATTCCTACCTGTACCGTGTGCTGGTTCGGGCTGTACTGGTGGAAGTGAACTAAATTGTGCGGACGTGAACTCTCAATGTGCTATCATCCGGTCTCTATTCTCTGCTCTCAATTCTTTTTTTTCCATCTATCCGTTTTTTTCGTTCCGCGGAACGAATACATTGACCGTTGGGAGGGTGTAGCATGACTCCTTTTGATTGGATCATCGCGACGATCATCCTGCTTGTACTGGTCTATCTATCCTTCGTATTGACTCTGGCGGATTGGCTGAGAGCACTGAAAAAAGGCCAGGCGGTCACCCTGCTGCCGGAGCGCAAAGGCGGTGCCTGGCCGCTCTGGACCCAGATCGGTATGGTGATCCTTGGGTTGGTGTTGTGTGTGCCGCTTTTTTATTTTCTCTGGATCCCCTTGATCAAACTGCCCGTCAATACAGGGCGCGTCCTGGACCTGGTCGGGTTGGCCGTTTACCTGGCCGGATGTGGCTTTGTCCTGTGGGCCCGCTCCACACTCGGAAAGATGTGGGGTATCAGCACCAGCCGGAACGTCAAGCTGCGCGATGACCACCAGATCATTCAGGAAGGACCTTATGCCTTCGTGCGCAACCCGATGTATTTCGGCTGGTGGGTTGCCATGACTGGCCTGATCCTGCTCTATCCGGTGTGGATGGTGCTGCTAATGTTCCTGTTCTCGCTGATGGCGTTTATCGGCCGGGCCCGGCGTGAGGAGGCTGCACTGTCCGAACGCTTTGGCGAGGCCTGGACGGAATACAAAAAACGCACCAAATTCCTGATCCCGTTTATCTATTGATGGTATAAGATCAATCAACCAGAGGGCGGGGAGTATACAGGCGGCAGCAAACTCTAATCATTCTCATACGAAAAGCCTGCCACTTTTTGGTAGAATCAAAACAGACACATCTTGTCCGAATGCGCAGGACGGGGGCCCTTTTCCCGGTCCTCGAGGAGATTTATATGGCTAGTATGGAACGCTTTACCCAGCGGGCACGGCATGTACTGGCCCTGGCTCACCAGGAAGCCGAACACGCCCACCGGGGATTGATCGGCACGGACCATCTGCTCCTGGGTTTATTGATAGAAGACGGCGGAGTGGCCGGGAGGGTCCTGCGGGAACTCGGCCTGGAGACTGAACGTGTGCGCGAGATGATCCAGCGGGTCAACGGTGAGGGAAGCTTCGAAAGCGGCAAGATCGAACTTGCCCCGGATACGCAACAGGTTCTGGAATTTGCCATTGAAGAGGCGCGTAAATTGGGGCATCACTATATTGGCACCGAACACCTGCTGCTCGGAATGGTGCGTTCGGAAGGCGCGGCCATGGAAGTGCTGAAAAAGCTGGGTGTGACGCCCGACCAGATCCGCCGCCAGACCCGCCGCGTGCTGCAAGAAAGCACCGGGACAGGTGCCTCGGCCGTCCCTGAGACAGCCAAACCAGGCGGCAAGCCGGAGCCAAAAACCCCGCTGGTGGACCAACTGGCAACCGATCTGACCACCCTGGCCGAGGAAGGCAAATTGGATCCGGTGATTGGCCGCCAGACTGAGATCGAGCGGGTCATCCAGATCCTGGCACGGCGTACCAAGAACAACCCGGCCTTGATTGGCGAACCGGGCGTCGGCAAAACGGCCATCGTCGAGGGACTGGCCCAGCGTATCACGGATGGGGACGTCCCGGCACCGTTGTTAAACAAACGCGTCCTGAAATTGGATGTGGGTTCGCTGGTGGCTGGGACGATGTACCGCGGCCAGTTCGAGGAGCGCCTGAAGCGCGTGATTGACGAACTTAAATCCACCAAATCCATCCTGTTCATTGACGAATTCCACATGCTGGTGGGGGCCGGTTCAGCCGGGTCCGCAGTGGATGCCGCCAACATTCTCAAGCCCGCGCTTTCACGCGGCGAATTGCAGTGCATCGGCGCGACCACATTGGACGAATACCGCAAACATATCGAGTCGGATGCCGCCCTGGAACGGCGTTTCCAGCCGATCATTGTGGATGAGCCCACGGTCGAAGAGACAATTGAAATCCTCAAGGGCATCCGCAAGATGTACGAGGAGCACCACCACCTGGTCATTTCGGATGAGGCCCTGGATGCGGCGGCCCAACTTTCCGCCCGCTACGTGTCGGATCGTTTCCTGCCAGACAAAGCCATCGACCTGATTGATGAGTTTGCCAGTCGCGTGCGCATGTACAAATCCGGGGCGACCGTCTCGGCCAAAGAGATATACAAGCAGCTCAAGAAGGTGCGTTCCAACCGGGCCCTGGCCCAGGAAGAGGGCAAGCCCGAGGACGTGGTCACCTGGGAGACCCAGGAGGCCGATTTGAACGAACAACTCAAGCAGATGAAGTCCAGTTGGGAGCGCGCCAAAAGCCCGGTTGTCAGTGGCGAGGACATCGCCGAAGTGGTCGCCATGTGGACCGGCGTGCCGGTTATGCAGATCGCCGAGGCGGAGTCGAAGCGCCTGCTAAAAATGGAAGAGGAACTCCAGAAGGTTATTATCGGCCAGAAGGAAGCCATCCAGTCCATTGCCAAAGCAGTACGCCGGGCACGCGCCGGTCTCAAGGACCCAAAGCGCCCGATCGGCTCGTTCATGTTCCTCGGCCCAACCGGCGTTGGCAAAACCGAGCTGACCAAGGCCCTGGCCAAGTTCATGTTTGGCAGCGAGGAAGCGCTGATCCAGCTCGACATGTCCGAGTTCATGGAACGTCATACTGCCAGTCGCCTGGTGGGTGCACCGCCTGGATATATTGGCTACGACGACGCCGGCCAGCTTACGGAAGCTCTGCGCCGCCGCCCGTACTCCATCGTGGTGTTTGATGAGGTCGAAAAAGCCCACCCCGAGTTGCATAATATGCTTTTACAGATCATGGAAGAAGGCCATCTCTCGGATGCCAAGGGCCGCACCGTGGACTTCCGCAACGCCATCATCGTGATGACCACCAACGTCGGCGCCGAGGAGATCAAGAAGCAGACCTCGCTCGGCTTCCAGTTGAAGCGCGACGAAAAGATCGAAGAGCGCCAATCCTACGAAGAAATGCGCAAGAAGCTGACCGAGTCGCTCAAGAAGGTCTTCCGCCCGGAGTTCATCAACCGTTTGGACAGTGTGATTGTCTTCCGCTCGCTTAATAAGGTGGACATCCGCCAGATCGTGTCCCTTGAACTGAACAAGGTAACAGAACGGCTGGCTGAACAGGAGGTGAAGTTGACCGCCACCGATGCCGCGCTGGATTTGCTGGCCGAATCCGGTTTCGATGTGGAAATGGGCGCCCGGCCTTTGCGGCGTGTCATCCAGCAAAAAGTCGAGGACCGGCTCTCAGATGCCCTGCTGGCAGGGACATTCTGCCAAGGCGATACCATTCTCGTGGACGTGTCCAAGGGCGAAGTGGTCATGACGCGCGCCAAAGTAGTGGAAGAAAAAACGCCCGAACCAGTGGCATAAATTTTAGTAGAGATGCCGCATGCTGCGTCTCTATGCGGAGGATTTTATGGGTAAACAATTAGAGGTAGCCACACTGGCAGGCGGTTGTTTCTGGTGTCTGGAAGCTGTCTTCGATGAATTGAAAGGTGTGGAATTGGTTGAATCCGGCTATTCAGGCGGGCATACCCAAAACCCGAGTTATGCACAGGTGTGTGACGGGGAAACCGGTCACGCCGAGGTTGTGCAGGTGACGTTCGATGCTCAGGTGTTGTCTTACAAGGATCTGCTGGGCGTGTTCTTCACCATCCACGACCCGACCACCCTGAACCGTCAGGGCAATGATATCGGCACGCAGTACCGCTCGGCAATTTTCTATCACGATGAGGGGCAGAAGAAAGTGGCCGAGGAAGTCATCCGGGAGATCAGTACCGCCAAGATTTGGGATGATCCGATAGTCACCGAAGTGACGCCGTTCGAGAAGTTTTATATTGCCGAAGATTACCACCAGGAATATTTCAAGAAGAATCCTTTCCAGGGCTACTGCCGGGCAGTCATCGCACCGAAAGTGGCAGAATTCCGCAATACGTTTACGGAGAGACTTAAGAAGTAACCTGACATATAGTAACGCCTTGAGTGGTTGCGACAAAAGTCGCTAACACTTAAAATAAACCATGGACTCAATCCGGCCCAATCCCCCTGTTCGTGCCGCATCGCCCACCTTCCACGTGGGCGATGTGCCCGTGTACGGGGATGCCATTCTGGCCCCCATGGATGGGTTCTCGGACTGGCCGTTCCGTTCGCTGTGCAGTGCGCTGGGTTCGGCCATGAGTTATACCGAATTCGTCAGGGCGGAGTTCATCGTGCGGGCATTCGAGCACATGCTGCCGCGCTTCACCTACGAGGAAACGGAGCGGCCGGTCGTTTTCCAAATCTACGGGGACGACCCGGATGAGCTCCTGAAAGCTGCTTTACAGGTTCAGGAACTATCCCCCAATATCATCGACATCAACCTTGGCTGCCCGGCCAAGACCGTCGCCAACCGGGGTGCCGGCGTGGGTCTGATGCGCGCGCCTCTGAAAGTGGCGCACATTTTCCGCAATCTGAGCACGGCATTGAAGGTGCCACTTACTGGGAAAATCCGCCTGGGTTGGGAGGATTACCGCAGTTATAGGTTAATCGCAAGCATCATCGAGGAGAATGGCGGCTCCGCCATTGCCGTTCACGGGCGGACGAAGGAGCAAGGCTACCGCGGCGAGGCGGACTGGGAGGCCATCGCCGAGGTGAAGAGGACCGTGAAGATCCCGGTCATCGGCAACGGGGATGTGAGATCGGTAGACGATATCGAACGCATGAAGAGTTACACCGGCTGTGAAGCGGTCATGATTGGGCGCGCAGCGGTTGGAAACCCGTGGATATTTTCCCGCCTCGACCGGGCGCAGGTGAGCTCCGGGATGGTACATCAGATGGTACGCCAGCACCTGGAACGGAGCCTGGCCTTTTACGGTCCGCATAAAGGTCTGGTCTTGTTCCGCAAGCATGCCATGCAGTACCTGAAGCTCCAGCATCTGCCGCGGGCGACCCGCACGAAGATCATCCTGCAAGAGAACGCGGACGGATTCCTGTCCCTGCTGGACGAAGCCTTTTCAGAATTGGCATAGCTATCATCCAGGATACCAAACCCGGAAAAAGACAAAAAATAGTTAAGGGGATATCCAGGCTAGTCCAACTTCGGCGGCCCCAGGCGGATGCGCCTGCGCAACCCTGCGAGTGAGTTCTGTTGCATGTACAGGCTCTCCAGCCACCAGGTCGTCCCGGCTTCGGCATAGGCGGAGACCTTCTCCGCGGCAGCCCCGGGGTCGGACGGATCGGTCCAGTTGATAATGGCGACGTCAAATGGCGCGTTGCTGGTGCGTTCCCTGCGAATGAAATCCAGGACCTCCACGACATCCTGCGGCGTAAGCAAGTTATCCCCGCTCTGCTTGAGTGGGATGACGCCGTCCCAGCGGGCGGCGCGCCGGAAAGGAGCCTTGGTGGGCCACCAGCCACCCACCCAGATCGGGATGCGCGGCTGCTGCAGACTGGCAGGATTGAAGGTGACGTTTTCAATTTGGTAGGCCCGACCGTGGTGCTCGAAGGGTTGCCCTTTCCAGAGGCCGGTCAGGATCTCCAGACCTTCATCCAGTTTGGCGGCACGGACCTTGGCGTCGCTCTCCTCGCCAAAAGGATCATAGTCCTCCGGAACGCCCAATCCGACCCCCAGCGTCAGCCGCCCGTTCGACAGATGATCCAGCGTGACGGTCTCGCGCGCCAGCTTCCAGGGCCGGCGGCGCGCCAGCGGCGTGACCGTTGCTCCCAGGCGGATACGGGCCGTATTCATGGCGATTGCGCTCAATGCCACCCATACATCCACCATCGGCACCCCTTCAGCCTCAGCGACGATATGATCCCAAAGAAAAAAGCCGTCCCAGCCGGCTTCTTCTGCATCACGCGCCAGATCAGCCAGACCGCCTGCGCTGTGTTCCGCCCCAAAGTTGGGAAGATAAAGGGCATATCGCATGGTGGTTCTCTTCGGTGTGTCTCTTTGGTTAATACAGGGTCTTCAGTTTTCCGGAGGTCACATCCAGGGTGTATATGTTCGACTCCAGGCTGAGATAGGCGATATTGCCTTGCCAACTGATGACCGTCGGGATCTCGTAAAAATCCCCAGAGACCTTATTTAACTTTATGGTCTGAGTGCCCAGACTGGTACCATCGGCCGGGTTGAAAGTCTCCATTATAAGCTGGTTGGGTTGGGCCTGGAACTTCATGATTACCAGCCCGCTTGGGGCCAGTCTCCAGGTCCAGCCCGAGTCGGTATCGTCGATCAGGCCGGCCATCTCGTTGGGCGGATCGATCGGCGAGGCCTCCTGCATATCTAACCTCCAGGCCAGGCTTCCGGAGGCGGCCTCCACCCCCCATAGCTCAAAGCGCTCGGTACCGCGCGTCCGGCGGGCGCGCGCGATCAATTTGTCGCCCGCCATGGCCAAAGGCAGGAGGCTGTAATCCGGGTTGGTCAGCAGCACCTGCATTGTCCCGGCGGACTTGTCCACCTCCAGCAGGTCATTTTCGTTGCTGAAATAAAGGCGGGAGCCCGTCATTAAATATTGGAAACCGTCCGGGGAAATATTGAAGCTATTTTTGCTGGTGGCACTCCAGGAGATCTGCCCATTGGCCAGGTCGAGACGTTGCACACACCCATAGGGAGAGCCATACACCAGAAAAAGTGCCTTTCCAGCCTGGTCATAGACAAGGCCCGGTTCGGAGTTAATGTTGAAGTCGTAGTCATTGTATGTGCAGGCTGGGGTGATTGAATTCTTCTGGTCTCCGTTAGTCGGGTCGAGGAAGATCAAACCGTAGTGGTAATCGTTATCTGTGTAGTCAATCACAACCAGGGCGCTGCCGATCAGATGCAGGGCACGGTCGTAGCCGCGCAGCCGTTTGCTCCAGACCAGCTTGCCGGTTTCAGCGTCGTAGGCCTGGATGGTCTGGTCGGCATTGTTCGTGATCACCCGCCCGGCAGTGACCAGCAGAGTGGATGATCCATAATTCAGCTTATCGGGCATCTGGGCCTGCCAGGCCAGGCTGCCGTCGCTTTTTTGGTAAGCCAGCAGGTTGGTTTCATTGGCGGCATAGACCAGGTGCGGGCCGGAGGCAACCGCCTCGGCGAACCCTTCTCCAGACAATTTTGCAGCCTGCCAGCGCAGCTTGCCGGTGGTCCCGTCGACCAGACCGATGAAGCGGGTGTCCGCGTTGGGGTCGTAGAAAAGAGCCGCGATATCCGGACTGGTATCGTTTTCGGATGGAACCAGATCGACGGGCGAATTGGGATAGTAGTGTTTGCTAAGCGGGCCGCCGGTTTGGAGCATTGCAAAAACCACGCCCCCGATGACAGCCAGGACGATGACGAGCGTGATGATAATGGCAAGCAATTTGCCGACCGGGCTTGTACGCCTTTCCTGCGCCTGGACGCCTGATCCACGAAACCCTTCGGGCCAGGCTGTCTGGCCGGCTGCGATCTGGTCGATGGCATATTGGGCGCGCGTCAGGCTGACGTCATAGTGCTCACGATAGACTTTGATGGCGCCGATCTTGTCCCCGGCCGCGAGCAGGCGTTGCACATCCTCCAGTGCCTTGGTCAATTCCTCACGGTTAGGCATGCCCGGCGTGGAGGAAGTGGCCAGCCGGCCGGCCTGGAGGGCATCCACGGCATCCTTGGCTTCCTGCAAATCGACGCCATAGGTTTGGCGGTAGTGTTCGACCGCCTCGGCCAGGGCGCCGCCTCCCGCCATCTGGCGGATTTCGTCCAGGGCTGAGGCCGGGGCAGCCGCCTGGGACGGCGGGATACCAGGAATCAATGAGACGTTGCCGCAGAATTTGCAGCGGACGACCGCACGCGTTCCGTCGGCATCCAACGGCGCGCCGCAGGCGGGGCAATTTAAGGTTGAGGGCTGAGTGTTCATAATTCCTAAACCGCCTTAGTGGCACGGATATCGATGATTTTATTCACCAAGGGCCGGATGGCTTCCTTCAGAGGCTCCATCTTCACGCTTTCCACCTTGAAGGTGACCAGCCCTTCTGCCGGGCTTTCGCCCATGAAGGTTCCCAAGGCGATGATGTTCCCCCCTGCATCCTGGATGGCCTTGGCCAGGCCGGCCAGCTCTCCGGGCCTATCGGGCACGCTGACCGTGACCCGGATGCCGGCGCGACGTGCGCCCAGCAGTTCCAGGAAAATGCGGAAGAGGCTGGTTTCGGTGATCATGCCGACCAATGCATTGCCACGCATAACCGGCAGCCCGCTGAACTTGTTGTCTGCCATGATGCGTGCGGCCTCTTCCAGCGGTGTGTCTTCCGTGACGGTGATGACTTTTTTGGTCATGATCCGATCAATCGTCAGTTTGCTGAGCAGGTAGGTCACCTCGTAGATGCTCAGACTGGTGGCCTCGGATGGCGAGGCCTTGAGCAGGTCCGCCTCGGTGACGATGCCAACCAGGTCGCCGCGTTGGTTAACCACGGGCAAACGCCGGATATGTTCCTTATGCATCAGGTCGAGCGCCTCCGGCAAGCTTGTTTCCGGACGGATGGTGATAACCGGTTTGGACATGCGTTCTCCAACTAACATAAGGGTGCCTCCTGTTGTAATTAAGGATAACGAATTTGAGTATTTAGAATGCCTAACAAAACCCTCGCTCTAGGCGGCGAGAGTTATTTTGTGTTTTAATGGACTATTGTACTGGTATTTGAAAATTCAAATGGTAATTGCCAATCAAATCGGGGATGACTGATGGTGTCACATTGGATTCCTGGAAATTTAAAGAATTTGCGCAAGGGCCTAAAGTTAAATCCACTTCCATATCAAGTGGATTAATACGGTATAGGCGGATTCAAATTGTACTCATAGGTTAATTCTATCGGATTTCCTTGTTGACTGGTAAAACGTTTTACATTTCGTGTCATTGAGTCGAATTGGATTGGTTGTTTTGTATTCATATAGGGATCACAAACCAAATCATCTATGTTGACATTTGGATCCAACCCAGTTACTGTCACATCCATTTTCAAGGTATGGGAATCGGCATAAGCCCAATTTAGTTTTACTGATGGTGCAGGTTGTATGGATTTGGCAAAGATTGTTGGAACTGCAATTACATTATAGGTGGTAGCCCCTTTTAACCTTTGTATTTCTCCATGCGAAGTTGTTGAAACACATGCTGGTAAATTCAACGATAGCACCAAGATAATTAGGCTATTCACGTGTCTCTTCATTTACAATTACTTTCGTTCCAGATTATTAGTAACTTTCGTACAACGAGCGGACCCGTACTGCCGCTTTGGCCCGCTCCAGGGTCCAGCCCTCCGGCAGCGGACAGGTCACTGCGGTTGTCTGCCCGGCTGGCAGGTCGAAGTAGTTGTCGCTGAAGATGACATCTGCTCCTTCCAGTTCCAGTTCGATGAAGCGCGCCAGGGAGTTTGTTTTCACCTGGATGGTCAATTGCTGACCGGCGGCAATGACCTTTGTCTCAACCTGCGGAGCCACCAATTCCAGGTGCTTGTTGGGGACGAAAGTCGCCAACTGGCGCGCCACAAGTTCCCTGCCTTTCCAGAGTTCGGCGATGAAAACAACCTGTCGGCGGTTTTCGTCATTGACGTGCGCGCTGAAATCCAATGCTCGGATGGTCGTCATCGCCAAAGCGGTGGCGGAGACATTTTCGATCCCCTGGTTGAGGCGTTTGCCTGACAGCGTTTCGAGCGACCAGCGCACCTCGCCAGTCCAGGGGGTGGTGGTGTCGTTGGTGACACATAACCCCATGCGTTCCCCCTGGTCTTCCACGGAAAGCAGGATGGGAGCGTAGAATTTGCGTGCCGCATAATGCAGCGCTTTCCAGCGCCCGAAATAGTCAATGCTCGACCAGGAAGCGACCGGCCAGCAGTCGTTCAACTGCCAGATCAGGGTTCCGCTCACCCGCTGGCGGTGCCGGCGCCAGTGTTCCACCCCGTAGCGGATGCCCTCGGCCTGCAGGATCATGCTCAAGTAGACCAGCGCCTGGAAATCCCTAGGCATCCGGAATGTGTCAGTCATCTGGCTGATCATCAGACCGTTGCCAGAACCGGAGCGCTGGTGATGCTCCATGATATAGGAAGTCATATTCTGGTCTGCGCGGGCGGCGTAGGTCTGGATGGTTTTGTAAGGCGGCAGGGCCTGGAAACCGAACTCGCTCATGAAGCGCGGAAACTGCTCACGGTAGGCGCTGAAGGGTTTACGCCCGTGCCAGACCTCCCAGTAATGCGTGTCACCACGCTGCTGGCTGTTCGGATTGGCAAACGGGATACCCGAGGAGGCCGAACTGGGCCAGTAAGGCCGGTCAGGATCCTCGGCAGCGACGATGCCAGGAAGCAGGTGGTGGAACATGCGATCATAGCCGGCCTTCAGACTCTGGCTGGTCGGGTCGTTCGGGTCGTTCCACTTCCAGTCCACCCAGCCTTGCTCCATCTCGTTGTTACCGCACCACAGAGCCAGGCTGGCATGGTGCCGCAAGCGGCGTACATTCTGGATGGCCTCCACGCGCACATTCTCGGCAAAGGCCGGCTCCTCCGGGTAAATACCACAGGCGAAGACGAAGTCTTGCCAGATGAGAAGGCCATAACGGTCGCACAGGTCGTAGAAGCGCTCTTCCTCGTAAAACCCGCCGCCCCAAACCCGCAGCATGTTCATATGGGCCGCGGCGGCGTCCCGGATCAAGCGCTCCATGCTGGAATCGCTGATGCGCGTGGGGAAGGAATTGGCCGGGATCCAGTCCGCACCCTTGGCGAAAATCGGGATACCGTTGACCACAAAGGTGAAGGACTCGCCCCACTCGTCCGGTACGCGGCGCAATTCCACGCTGCGAAAGCCAACCTGGTAATTGCGCCGGTCCAAAACGTTCCGGTCGGATTCCAGCGTCACTTCCACCTGGTAGAGTGATTGCTTTCCAAAGCCATTCGGCCACCAGAGTTGGGGATGGAGGATTGTTGATTTGGGATTGCAGATTGCACTGCCATCGGTGGGTCGTCCAGGTTCGGCCTTAACCGTTTGGACCTTGCCGTCCGGTGAGGTTACCTTTAACGTGACTTGCAAGCCGGCAGCCTCCCATTGTTCGATTTTTACATCTGCACTGATGGTCGCCTTGCCGTCCGCATGGAACTGCCGGATGTGGACATCCTCGAACTTGGCCTGGCTATGACCTTCCAGGC
This sequence comes from uncultured Chloroflexia bacterium, assembly GCA_963806575.1. Lineage (GTDB taxonomy): Bacteria > Chloroflexota > Anaerolineae > Anaerolineales > Villigracilaceae > UBA877. The sequence continues at coordinate 76,873 of CAWDYX010000017.1, forward strand.
GAATATCTTTCCAGATTCCGATTGGCGGCAGCTTGGGGCCCCAATCCCAGCCCCACTGGCAGGGGGCTTTGCGCAGATGCGGCCCGCCGGGGAGGTCGCCACCGCCCATCAGGGGTTTGGCAGCCTGTCTGGCTTGGATGTACGCGACCGGGGCGCGAAAGATGATCTTCAACTCGTTTTCGCCTTCTTTCAGTAGAGGTCTTACCTCCCAAGTCCAGCAGCGGAACATGTTATCGGTCCTGCCAAGCAGTGCGCCGTTCAGGGAGACCTCGGCCAGTGTATCCAACCCATCACAGACCAGGCTATGGTGCTCTTCCCCGGTCAGGGCTTTGTCCACGCTGAAAATACGCCGGTATTCCCAGTCGCTTTCAGCCACCCATTGGACTTTCTTTTCATTATCAGCCACGAACGGATCAGGGATTCTCACCAGGGCGAGCAGATCGGTATGCACACCACCCGGAACATTGGCTGGAAGCCATTCATTGCTTCCGGATTGGCGGAACTGCCAGGTACCACTCAAGGTTTGTTTATGCATATTTCATCCGGATCATGAATTTGACATCTTTCCAAAAAGTGGGGAGGACTAGCCGGAATAGATACGGTAATTGACCCCATTCTTACCGGCATTCTTCACGGAGTACATCGTGTCATCCGCCATTTTTAGCATTTCATCAACTGTTTTGGGGACTGCATTGCAGATCACCACACCGACACTGAATGATACCATCCAGCCATTCCTTAACATTTCGTCCACGAGGCTGGTATGAAGCCGATTAATGACCGTTTTTGCTGCATCTTCACTTGTCTCCGGCATAAGCAAGGCGAATTCGTCGCCGCCCATGCGGGCAAGCAAGTCGATAGGCCGTACCTGCCGGTGGATGCTATCTGTCACCGCGCGCAGGACCCTGTCACCAGTGCTGTGACCGAGACGGTCGTTGATGGCTTTGAAATCATCCAGGTCAATATAGACAAGCGTGAAGGGACGATGGTAGCGCTGGGCGCGATGGATCTCTATTTGAGCCAGTTCGTAAAAGTGGCGGACGCTGGTCGCCCCGGTCACGTAATCGGTGCGGGCCAATTCCCGGTTAAGCGTATAGCTCTTTTTCAAGGTCGAACCCAGCTCCGTAACCACGGAGTAAAAACCCAGCCGCAGGAGGGTATTCCAGATGTAAATCGAAGGATGTGAATAAGTAAGCCCGGCGGAATAATCCGCGATCAACCATGCAAACGCACTTGCAAATGAGAGCACCAGTCCCATGCGCCCGTCGGTATACCAGACGACCAAAAGGATTGGTATTAGATAAAAAAGCGAAACACTGACTTCATAGCCGGTCAGATAATCGATGATGCCCAGAATAATAACGAACGCCACTCCCACAATAATCCAGAAGGCTTTACTGCGCTTCTCGAAGAAGGAGGCTGCGTTCATTGCTCAGAGTATAGCATATCGTATGTAAAGTCAACCGTAATTCCCCTTCCGGTCGGAGAGTATAATAACCGCATGTCCAAAACCAAGATCCACAGTCGTTACGTCTGCCAGCAATGCGGGCGCGTCTCCGCTGCCTATATGGGCAGATGCCCGCAGTGCGGCTCGTTCAACAGCATGGTCGAGGAAATCGTCGCCGAGGATACTGCTGGGTCGAGGATAGCTCCGCGTGGTCTGAGCGGACGCTCCACCCCACGCCGCCTGTCAGAGGTCAGCAGCCAGGCCGAGGATCGGATTATGGTCCCGATTGGCGAGTTTTCACGCGTATTGGGTGGAGGCCTTGTGCCCGGGTCGATCGTGCTGGTGGGAGGCGACCCGGGCATTGGCAAGTCCACACTGATGCTGCAGGTGGCCCTCGCAATGGCAACCCGGTTGCGGGTGCTGTATGTCTCGGGCGAGGAGTCCGAACGCCAGATCAAGATGCGGGCGGCGCGCATCGCCTCCGGATCGACATTCCCGGCGGAGCTGTTCCTAGTCACCGAAACCAGTCTCGACACGATCTTCGAACATGTCTCGGCGATCAAACCGGACCTTTTGATTGTTGATTCCATTCAAACGGTCTACATCCCCGAGATGGACTCGGCCGCCGGTTCGGTCTCGCAGGTGCGCGAGAGCGCTTCGCGGCTGCGGGAAATGGCCAAGTCTTCCGGTGAGACAGTGTTTGTCATCGGGCACGTCACCAAAGAGGGGACGATTGCCGGGCCGCGCGTGCTGGAGCATATCGTTGACACGGTGCTATACCTGGAGGGCGACCGCTTCCAGGCCTACCGTCTGCTGCGCTCGGTCAAGAATCGTTTTGGGGCTACGGCGGAAGTGGGCGTCTTCGAGATGCTTGAGCGCGGGCTGGCAGAAGTGAGCAACCCGTCTGAGGCATTTTTGGCGGAGCGCATGGTAAATGCGTCAGGATCCGCCATCGCAGTGACAATGGAAGGCACCCGCCCGCTGCTGGTGGAGGTGCAGGGACTGACCAGCCCGGCACAGTTTGGAAACGCCCGCCGTACGCCCAACGGCGTGGACTACAACCGCCTGCTGATGATCGCTGCCGTACTCACCCGGCGCATCCGGTTGAACCTCTCCGAAGCGGACATCTTTGTAAATGTAGTGGGCGGCTTGAAAATCGACGAGCCTGCCGCCGACCTGGCAATTGCCGCAGCGGTGGCCTCCTCCATGAAAGACATGCCCGTGCGCGCCGATACAGTGCTGATCGGCGAGATCGGCTTGGCGGGGGAATTGCGGATGCCGGGGCAGATGCCAGTGCGGCTGCGGGAAGCTGCCAAACTGGGTTTCAAGACTGCCATCCTCCCGAGGCGATTTCGCAAGGGTGAACCCTGGCCGATTTGATATCGAGGTGGTGGAAGCGCGTTCGGTCCAGCAGGCGCTGGAATTGGCCTTTGGCATCCAGCGCGAACAGCCAAAAGGGCGCAAGGTTGCTTGAAACAATCGTTAATGAACATGGGGAATCAAGATGGGATTACCCATCAAATGCAAATTTTCTTTTTTTTCAGCATCATTGAGAGAGAATCAACAGTCAGTTCACGAACCGACTTTTTTATTTTCAATAAAGATTTATTTTATTATCATCTATTATAAATAAAAAGGGGCGTCGTTAAAATCTATATAAATCTACATTGACAGTTCATTGGCGTGTGATACATTCAGCCTGCTTTATCAAAAATAGGCAGCCTCAAGGAAGAATGCGGTGATCATCGAAAAAAAAGAATGGCTTACACTGAGCCAGGCCGCCGAGTTGCTCGGTGTTCACCCAAGCACGGTCCGTTTGTGGTCTGACAAAGGCCACATTCCCGTCCATCGTACGCAGGGAAACCACCGGCGTTACGTCCGTTCCGAGGTTGAGTTGTGGGCACAGACTGCCCATCGGGCGGGGGGGTTGGAACCGGACAATATCACCCAGTAGTTCGCGTTACGAAGGATCCGTTTCAAGATCGACAAGGGGCAATTGGAAGCAGAAAGCTGGTACCAGCAATTGAGTAGTGATACGCGTGAAGAATACCGCAGGAGTGGGCGTTACCTTGTACAAGGCCTGGCAAGATACCTAAGCTCGAAGGAAGCTGGAATGCTTAGCGAAGCTCATTCGCTGGGGTATGAATATGCCAGCCGTGGAAGACGCTGCAACCTGGATAGCGTTGAAGCTGCCCGGGCATTCCTTTTCTTTCGCAATACGCTACTGGAATCAATGATCGCGGTCTATCAGGAGGCCTGGGTTCCTTCTGGAGCCGCCTGGGGCGGGATGCTCACCCGGACATTTGCCTTCACCGACGAAATACTGCTGTCTCTGTTGGAAACTTACCAGACGCTCAATGGCAACCATGCAAAAAAATGAATTGTGTTCTCCTTTTTGGGTGGTCAAAGTAGCTTTTTAACCTTTGGCTGTTGTTTACCTTCCCGATCGCTTCGCTCGCAACGCATCGATCAGGATTATTAGCATTGAAAGTCTTCGCAAGCTATTAATATATCCTGGAGGCAATATGCATATCATCCCTATTTTTTCCACTTTGGTCACTTTTGCATTTGTAGTGGCGGTATTCCGTCGCTTCCTTTTTCGGCACGGACCTCATTTGTTGATCTGGAGCATTGGGTTGTTCTTTTTCGGATTGGGGACGTTGTCTGAGGTCGTTCTCGGTCGGACATTTAGCGAGTTGATGCTCAAATTGTGGTACCTGAGCGGTGCCATGTTGACGGCAGCCTGGCTGGGACAGGGCACGGTCCATCTGCTTGTTCGAAAACATGGTGTTGCCTGGACCCTAACCGGGATACTGGCCGCCGTATCGCTTCTGGCTGCGGCCTTGGTAATCTCCGCTCCCCTCATACCGGCTGCGTCAGCGTATAATGTGGCCCAGCCGATTTCATCCCAATACAAAGGCATATTGACGCGTGGTGGCTTGACCATTGCCTTAACCATAATTTTGAACATCTATGGCACCTTGACACTGGTCGGCGGGGCGATTTATTCCGCAGTCATCTTCTTTCGAAAGCACGTTCTGGTTAACCGCATGTTCGGAAACATACTGATTGCAGTCGGCGCAATGGCCCCGGCTATGGCGGGTTCTTTCGTCACGTTGGGGCTGGCGGACCTGCTTTATCTTTCCGAATTGATCGGCGTCATCCTAATTTTCATCGGCTTCTTATTGGCAACAACGCCACAAAAAAAGGAGACTGTTCCAGTGGCAACACAATAGCCCAACCCAGCGTTCTCATACTCCCGGAGTTAGCCTCTCGGACGGAGCAGGCAACTTCGGGAGTATTTGATTAATTTGGAATGCCTCTTATAATGGGTACTTCCTTCTTTTCCCCGACGATTCTCAGGGTGACAATCTTTTTTACAGGTATAATCTTTTCAGATTGGAACCAACCATGACCATCCTCGACATTCCCATTCTCTCCCGCATCCGCCGCAATCATGGGCTGGAACATGCCACCATTACCATTCTCTCACAGCGTTTCCCGTACCGTCCGCTGGCCGGATATTCCTTCCCCGCAGGCTTCCTCCTGCTGGGGGATGTGCCCACCGAGCAGGTACGCGAGGCGGTTTTCCAGGCGCTCTCCCGCATGGACAATGGTGAGCGAACCCTGGCTATCCATCCCAACTGCGGGACGAACTATGTCACATCCGGGTTTGTGGTCGGGGGGCTGGCCTGGCTGGGGATGCTGGGAGCGGAGGATAGACGTGACAAGGTCGAGCGACTGCCGCTGGTCATTACCCTGGCGATTTTTGGATTCATCATCAGCCAGCCGCTCGGCCCGAAAATCCAGGAGCACATCACCACCTCCGGAGATCCACAAGGGATGTCTGTTGTGAATATTTTCCCTCTCCGCTTCGGACGGTTTAGCCTGCACCGTGTGATGACACAAGGCTAGCTAACTCCCATAATAGGCCATAACCACCAGGCCCAAGGATGTCAGAGACTCCCTCGATATTGATCCTGCACGGCAATGATGAGTTCGCCATTTCCGCCCACATTGAAAAAGTGTGTGACGGAATGGGCGACCCGTCTATTGCGGACATGAACATTGCCCGCTTCGATGGACGCCTCGGCCTGGATTTCGAAGCACTCAACACAGCCGTTAACACGGCCCCGTTCCTGGCGCCACGCCGGGTGATGGTGCTGGTTCATCCTAGCCCGGCTTTTGCATCCGCGCAGGCCCGGGAAAAATTCATCGACCTGTTAGACAAAGCCCAACCAACCACCACCATTGTCCTGGCGGAGAACGACGAACTCAAACCTGACCACTGGCTGCTAAAATGGGTGGCCGCGCCTGCTCCATCCGGGAATCGGGACCACCACGCTGTAACCGGGTCTTTGCAGGCCGGATCGCGCGTCGAGGTGCACGTCTACAATCTGCCAAAACGCTGGGAAATGCCGCGCTGGATCGAGTCCGAAGCGAAAAAGCAGGGCGGCAGGATCGACCCGGATGCGGCCGCGCGTCTCTCCGAGATGATCGGTCAGGACACGCGCATCGCTGCACAGGAACTCACCAAGCTGCTGACGTACGTCAATTTCGAGCGACCCATCCACCTGTTGGATGTGGAGAAAGTCAGCATTGTCAGTGCGCAGGGCAGCGTCTTCGAGTTGGTGGATGCGCTCGGTCAAACTGACGGGAAAAAAGCCCAGCGCGTATTGCATCAGTTGCTGGAAGACGAAGAAGCTTCTGAATTGTGGGGGATGGTCATCCGCCAGTTCCGGCTGCTGCTCCAGGCGCGCGAAATGCTGGATGAAAGCGCCACCATCCCGCAGGTTCAGAAAGCGCTTGGATTGCACGAGTTCGTGGCACAGAAGGTATGCAACCAGGCAGGCCGCTTTTCGATGCCCGCGCTGGAGTCCATTTATCATAAATTGCTGGCGATTGATGAGGGGGCAAAAACGAGCCAGGTCCCACTTGACCTGGCACTCGACACGTTGATAGTGGAATTAATGCAAGGCAGGTAGTTCCGGTACTGCGCCTCACGAGCCTTTGCACTCCGACTTCCGGGGGATAAATAAATAAAGACAAAAAAGGTTTATTAGTTATAATAATTCCCTGCTATTGCCGTAAAGAATATCATTTACCATGGAGAACATATATGGATGAACCTCTGATCCCTGAGTACCTGATGGATTACTTGGACGGCCTTGTGTCTCCCCGTCCCTCTGAAATGCAGGCAATGGAAATTTATGCGCAGAAAACCAATTTTCCCATTATTGGACCCACCTCCGGTTACCTGTGCTATCAGGTGGCGCGCATGATCGGCGCCAGGCGCATCTTCGAACTTGGTTCTGGGTACGGCTACTCAACCGCCTGGTTTGCAAAAGCCGTGACCGAGAACGGCGGCGGAGAAGTCTTTCACGTGGTCTGGGACGCAGACCTGTCGCAGCAGGCCCGTCAGCATCTTGGCGCGCTGGGATACGATGGAATAATCCGCTACCATGTCGGCGAGGCGGTCCAGACCCTGCGCGAAACAGCCGGACCGTTCGATCTGATCTTCAATGATATCAACAAGGAAGGCTACGCAGCTTCGCTCCCGGTGATTTCCGAGAAACTACGCCCGGGCGGTGTGCTGATTGTGGATAACATGCTCTGGCATGGGCGCATCTTCGACGCAAAGGATAAAACTCCCGCGACCGAAAGCGTTCGTAAGTTGACGGAACTGTTAACAAAGGATCCCGGCTGGATCATCTCGCTGGTGCCGGTGCGGGATGGGGTGATGGTGGCGTATAAGAAGTAGTTGGGATTCCGGCCAGGTTTGCTATAATCAAGAAAACAATTTTAGCGGAGGTTTCCCATGCAATCTTTCTCGCGCGGCTGGTCGTTCCTTAAGCAGGCCTGGCAAATGGCCATCAAAGATAGAGACCTGATCAAACCATCCATCTATTCCCTTTTTGTTGGGTTCTTCGTTTCGATTATCTTTCTCATTCCGATCATCGGCTCGGCGTTTATCTTCGGGGACCAGAGCCTGGTCGGGCGGGTGCTGATCTTCGTCTTCGGGGCTTTGTTGGTCTTCGCCCAGTACTCGGTCGGGTACATTTTTTCAGCCATGACCATCTACCTGGTTTATGGCTTCCTGGCCGAAGGCGACGGAGTGATGTCGAAGGCCTGGGCAATCGTCCGGCGCGAGTGGCTGAACATCCTCAGTCTGGCAGCGGCTTCAACGGCCGTCAACCTGCTCAAGAGTGCCATCCGGGGCAAAGGCAAGTCGGCCGGACGAAACATCCTTTCCGGGCTGATCGATACGGTCTGGACCGAAGCAGCCTTCCTGATCCTGCCGGCGATGGTCATCGAGGATATCAACCTGAAAAACGCCCTCCAGCGTGCCGGAAACATCATCAAGAATAACCTGCTGCTGGTGGGACTCAGCACCGTCGGTGTGAGGACGGTCAACGGGTTGATCGGTTTCCTGCTGGGCGCGGTCGGCATCGCCCTGGGTTTCGGTGCCGGGCTGGGAATTATTTCGTTGACCAGCAGTACCACCCTGGCAACCTTTGGCATCGTGACCGGCATCAGTCTGGGGGTTGTCCTGGCCGGTATCTTCATCATGGTGGCCACGGTCGTGACCAGCTACACGTCCACTGCCTACCACACCTGTCTCTACCTGTGGGCGCGTGATGTGGAAAAAGCCCAGGCAAGCGGGAACCCCGCCCAGGTGCCGGCACCCGCTCCGCTGGCGGCGGTTCTAAATAGATAATTTCTTCAAGTAAACAAACGTAGGGGCGCAGCGTCGCTGCGCCCCTATGGGTATAAAGGGATTTCTATCTCTATGATCGGAGGGGGGACTACAACCCGGCGGCTTTACGCATGGCCGGGGCTTTGTCCGTATTCTCCCATGGGAACTGGACATCGTCCCGCCCGAAGTGACCGTAGGCAGCTGTCTTGCGGTAGATCGGCCGGCGCAGGTCCAGGTCTCTGATGATTGCGCCGGGACGCAGGTCGAAGTGCTCGAGGATGAGCTGGCCGATCTTTTCGTCGGGGATCCTGCCGGTCCCGAAGGTTTCGATATTGACCGAGAGTGGGTGCGCCACGCCGATGGCGTAGGCCACCTGTATCTCGCAGCGTTGGGCCAGTCCCGCCGCCACCACGTTCTTGGCGGCCCAGCGGGCTGCATAGGCAGCTGAGCGATCCACCTTGGTGGGGTCCTTGCCGGAGAAGGCCCCACCGCCATGCCGGCCCATGCCTCCGTAGGTATCCGCAATGATCTTGCGGCCGGTCACACCCGCGTCGCCCATCGGCCCGCCAATCACGAATCGCCCGGTCGGGTTGACGTAGACTTTCAGGTTTTTATCCACCATCCCTTCGGGCATGCTCGGCATGATGACGTGCTCCATGATGCCCTCCTCGATATCGGCATGCGAGACTTTGGGGTTATGTTGGGCCGAGACCAGCACCGTGTCGATGCGCTTCGGCTTCCCGAAGGCATACTCCACCGTCACCTGGGCCTTGCCGTCCGGGTACAACCAGGGCAGCTCGCCTGATTTGCGCACCTCGGCCAGCTTGCGAGTCAACTTGTGGGCCAGGTAAATGGGCATCGGCATGAGCTGGGCGGTCTCGTTGCAGGCAAAGCCGAACATCATGCCCTGGTCACCCGCGCCGATCAGGTCGATCTGGTCCTGGTCGCCGTCCTTGGCTTCGAGGGACTTGCTGACGCCCAGGTCGATATCCGGGCTCTGGCTGGATATTGCCGAAAGCACGCCGCAGGTACTCCCGTCGAAACCTTTTTTGGCCCGGTCGTAGCCGATCTCGATGACAACCTTGCGTACGAGTTCATCAAAATTAACGAAGGCGCTGGTGGTGATCTCGCCTAGCAGCATTACGAAGCCGGTCTTGGTGGCCACTTCGCAAGCCACTCGGCTCATCGGGTCCTGCTCGAAACAGGAATCCAGGACGGAATCTGCGATCTGGTCACAAATTTTGTCGGGATGGCCTTCGGTCACCGATTCGGAGGTGAAAAGCAATTTTGGGGAAGACATAAATGTGGTCGTCATGTTTTACCTTTCTAAAAAAGAAATTGCCCTTTCTGGTGAAAGGGCGATTGCACAAGGTGCACGGCTGCCCTCTCATCTTCCAGATTCCGGGTAACCACCACCCATGCTGGGTGCTTGGGGTTAACCCTACTGCCGGATTTGGCACCGTGTTCGGCTATTCGCCGACCGGTTGTCGAGGCATCGTCGGGCCGGTCCCTCCGCCTCTCTGGATAAGAGTGCCGATCAGGGCTATATAATTGTTTTGCGATGATACCACAGGTCATTTCATGGAGCAAGTGGGCAATCCGTAAAGCAGTGCTACAATTGGGCCGAGAGGAGTTGCCATGAAGAAACAAGCTTTTTCCATGAATTATTGTAAGGGCTTTGTAATCGCATTGTTACTCCTTTTTGCTGGAGTCTCCTGTCTGCCCTTCGCAGCAAGACCTTCGCCGACACCCGTTGTCACGGTGGTTCAAGTGAACCGCGAGGTGACCCGTGTAGTGGTCCGGGAAGTCACTCGGGAAGTCATTCAGACTGTCGAAGTTCCCGTAACCGTCACCCCTACGCTGATACCCATCGACACCGACACACCGGTGGCGACACAGGCGCCCGTCAGCGCGGCTTCACCCACCAGCCTGCTGACCGCCGTACCGCCTGTCGTTACCATGCTTGTCCACGCGCAGTGCCTGTATGGTCCTGATCCTGCCTATCTTAGCAGGTACGATCTTCTCGCGGCCAGCCAGCAGGTCGTTATTGGTCGCAACCCGGACGGTAGTTGGCTCTTCGTCCAGGGATCTGATCACAAGAATCCCTGCTGGGTGAAGGCGGAACTGGTAAAAGTGAATTCTGGCAGCCTGGATGCCACCCTGGTTACCGAGCCGGTGTTATCACCGTATTCCAACCTCTATCCTCCCCCACCAGCGGTCAGCACCAACCGGGTGGGTAATGCGGTCACGATTTTCTGGCTGCCTGTCCCGATGACCGAAGCGGATTATCATGGATATCTTATCGAAGCCTGGGTTTGCCAGGGTGGGAAGCAGGTCTTCGCTCCGGTGAGCTACATCACTTCCTACGATAAGAATGATTCCATGCTGGCTGTAAAGGTCACGGACGAACTAGGCTGCTCCGAGCCTTCCAGTGCCCGTATTTACACCGTCAATAATCTGGGCTACTCGCCCTGGAAAAAAGTCCCCTGGCCAGTCTGGCCAACTCTCTCACCTACACTGACTCCGACCCCCTAAGGGGATGACAAAGCTCTGCCAGGCCCTGATCTCCCGCAGCAACATGGCCGTTCTTCCCAAACCTTTCATTTATTTTTTCACCTGCCTGCTCGTCCTTGTGGGTGTCTCCTGCGGACAGGTGGTCCCTTCGCCTGCACCAACGCCTGTCATCCAGACGGTCGTGGTGACCCGCGTGGCTACCCATGTGGTGACATCCGAGGTAACTAAGGTGGTGGAAGTAGCTGTCACTCTTACGCCTAACCCCACCGCCACCGAAACCCCAACACCCTATCTGTCTCCGACCGTCACCCGGATACCTTCGATCACGCCAACTTACACTCCTCCGCGTGTCACTATCCTGGCACATTCCGGCTGCTGGTATGGGCCGGGGTTTGCCTATCTGTTCAAATATGGGTTGAATGCAACTGTCTGGATGAATGTATACGGGCGCAATATGGACGGCACCTGGTTGAACATAAGAGCCCCCGTTGACCGTCCGACAAATGCCTGCTGGATTAGGACCGACCTGGTCAGGTTCGACAAAGGGGAACTCAAAGATGTCCCGATCGTTTGGACGACCCTGCCTTATGCGACCAATCTGTACAAGCCGCCGATTCCCAGTGCCACCCGTACCGGCAACGATGTTAGCATCTTCTGGCAGCCGGTCTACATGACGGAAGACGATTACCGCGGTTACCTGATCGAGGCCTGGGTCTGCCAGGGCGGCGTACGGGTTTTTCTTCCAATCGGTTACGTCACATCCTTTGCCCAGAACAATACCTTGATGTCGGTCAAGGTAACGGATGAACCGGGCTGTGATGTCCCTTCCAGCGCCCGCATCTACTCGGCGGAAAAGCACGGCTACACCGCCTACCGGATGGTTCCCTGGCCTGCGTTTAATAAATAATCTGGTCAGGATATGTGGAGTTATATGAGGAGTACCATTGAATACGATTAATTCTCCTCTGAGATACCACTCGGCTTTTATCGTTGCTTTGATGTTCATTTTTATCGTGAGTGCCTGCACATCCCTGCGGCCCATTCAGGCAAATAGGCCCACCGCCCGACCGGTCCAGGTGACTCAGGTGGTAACCCGGCTTGTGACCCAGGATATAACACAGGAAGTGACCCGGGTCATTGAAGTGCCGGTGACCGTCACGCCATCCGCCACTCCATTGTTTACATCCACTCCTTCACTCACTCCCACCATAACTGACACCCCCACGATCACGCCCACGCCCGAACTACCGGTTGTCTCGTTCCCGGAATATTCCGACTGCCTGTATGGCCCGGCCTCATTTTACCTGTATAAGACCAGTTTTGCCGCCGGCAGTGTAATGGAAGTGGTCGGGCGCAATTGGGACGGTACCTGGCTGGAAGTGCAGAAGGTACATGGCTGGAATCCCTGCTGGATCGAGGCTGCGCGGGTGAAGTTTAACACTAGCGATATGAAAATTGTGCCGGTTGTATATTCAGCGCCGCCTCTTTCCAACCAGTTCGCGCCTCCTCAGGACGCGACCGCACACCGCAACGGGAGCGAGGTGACGGTTTCCTGGACGGCGGTCCGGATGTCCTTTGATGATTACCGCGGTTACCTGATCGAAGCCTGGGTCTGCCAGGACGGAGCGCAGGTATTTTTGCCGGTCAGTTACGTTCCTCCCCTGGAGAATAATACCGGCAAGCTGTCTGTGAAGATAACCGACGAACCTGGCTGTGACCTGCCGTCCCACGCCCGGATTTACTCCGCCGATAAATACGGCTACTCTGTCTGGCAGATCATTTTCTGGCCCCCGAATTAGTTTGCCTCAGCAGCAGTTTATTATCCCGCGATCCATAATTGGTGGCAAGGAGCCTGTATGTTCGAATACGCTGAATTTGTTCAGAAATACCCATCTTACGATACAACTCACGACCTGGATGAGCTGCGCGAGCGGGACTACTCCCGCCTCGACCGGCTCGGCCAGATCTACCTGGATTACACCGGCGGCGGGTTGTATGCCGAGTCACAGTTGCGCGCCCACCAGAAGCTGCTGGCCGAAAATGTCTTCGGCAACCCGCATTCTTCCAACCCGACTTCGCAGGTCGCCACCCGCCTGATTGAAAGCACCCGCCAGACCATCCTGCAGTTCTTCAATGCGGATCCGGCCGAGTACACCGTCATCTTCAGTCTGAACGCCAGTGGGGCGCTTAAACTGGTTGGAGAATCCTATCCTTTCGGACCAGGTTCCCACTACCTGCTGACCTTTGACAACCACAACTCGGTCAACGGGATTCGGGAATTTGCGCATGCCAAGGGTGCCGAGGTGACCTATATTCCGGCGGAATTACCGGATATGCGCGTGAACATCGAATCCCTCGAAGCTTCCCTGGATCTGGCGCCTGCCGGTGGCGGAGACAGGGACACGGCTTCCAAGAACAACCTGTTTGCCTACCCGGCCCAATCCAACTTCTCCTCTGTCGTCTATCCGCTGGAGTGGATCGAGCGTGCTCACGCAAAAGGCTGGGATGTGGTGCTGGATGCAGCCGCTTTCGCTCCCACCAGCCGGCTGGACCTTTCCATATACAAGGCGGATTTTGTCTCGCTCTCGTTCTATAAAATCTTCGGCTATCCGACCGGCGTCGGGGCTCTGTTGGCCCGCCGTGAAACCCTGAAGAAGCTGCGCCGCCCATGGTTTGCCGGAGGGACAATCACCGTCGCTTCGGTCCAGGGCGATAAATATTACCTGGCCGAGGCCCCGGCCGCCTTTGAGGATGGCACTCTGGATTACCTTAATATCCCGGCTGTTGAGATCGGACTGAAGCACATCCAATCCATCGGTTACACGGCCATCCACGAACGCGTACGCTGTCTCACTGGCTGGCTGTTGGATAACCTGTCTGCAATGAAGCACACCAGTGGCGTCCCGCTGGTGCGAATCTACGGGCCGCTGGACACATTCAAGCGCGGTGGGGCTGTGACGGCCAACTTCTTCAATAAGGACGGCGAACCAGTTGATCATCGTTTCATCGAGGCAAAGGCGAACCAATCCAACATCTCCCTGCGGACTGGATGTTTCTGTAATCCCGGGGCTGGCGAGATTGCCTTGGGCCTCTCCCGGATGGAACTGGCTGCCTGCTTCACGAGTCCCGGTCACGACCAGCGCCTGAGCCTGGACGATTTCCGTCTGTGTATCGATGGCAAATCTTCCGGCGCGGTGCGCGTCTCGGTCGGGTTGGTCAGCAACTTCGAGGACGTACAGGGATTCTTGAAGTTTGCGGAAGGTTTGCTGGAGTAGCTTCGTTCTTTGTGTTGGAGAACAATCATGGCTGTCCCCGCCCGAATACAACTCAAGCCCGGCCTGCGGGTTCGGATTGTCCTGAAGCAGGACCAGCCCACCGGCAAATTAATTGAGGGCATTATCAAAGACATACTGACCAGCTCGCCTAGACATCCACATGGCATCAAGGTCCGCTTGATGGATGGGCAGGTTGGACGGGTGAAGGAAATTATAGGATAAAAGCCCATGAAAATCCGCTCAATCACCTATTTCTGCAATCTGGGCTGGCCGATCGATGAGTCGGTAATCGTGCAGGCCGGGAGATTCCTGGCTGAAGCGACAACTGCCTATCAGGACGCCGGTTACACGGTCCAGACGACCCGGCTGGCAACTGTGCCGTTCCTGCAAATCCTCGGAGCAGATAAAATTTGGGATACGCCCAGGCTGGCTGAGCAGGTCGCCGCTGCAATTAAATCTGCCGGAATCGCCTACGCTGCACTCGGACCGGCCCAACCGGAAGTCCTGGATAGTTTTGCAGTGATCCCGGAGGCGATTGCTGCCGCACAGAACATCTTTTTCTCCGGCCTAATGGCAGATGCCAGGTTTGGCATATCCCTTCCCGCTGTCCAAGCCTGTGCGGAAGTCATCACCCGGTGCAGCCCAATCACCCCGGATGGTTTCGCCAACCTGCGCTTCGCCGCGCTGGCGAATGTCAAACCGGGTTCGCCGTTCTTCCCGGCTGCCTACCATGGGCGTGACGCGCCGGTGTTTTCCATCGCAACGGAAGCCGCGGATCTGGCTGTGGAGTGCTTTACCAATTCCCAGACGGTAACCGATGGACAATCGAGGATGGTTTCTGAGATCGAAAAGCATGCCAGGGAATTGGCCCTGGCCGGCGATGCGCTCAGTCGCCGTTTTGGGATTGCGTTTGGCGGGATCGACTTTTCCTTGGCGCCTTTCCCATCTGAAGATGCCTCGGTCGGCGCGGCCATGGAACGGATGGGTGTGCCAAAAACCGGTCTGCACGGTTCGCTGGCGGCCGTGGCGATCCTGGCGGAAATCGTCGAGCGTGCCCGGTTCCCAAGCGTGGGATTCAACGGGTTGCTGCTGCCAGTCCTGGAGGATGCGGTCCTGGCCCGGCGGGCTGCCGAGGGGACAATGACTATCAAGGATTTGCTGCTTTATTCCACCGTGTGTGGTGCCGGGCTGGATACCGTCCCGTTGCCGGGCGATACCAAGGCAAACCAGATTGCCGCGTTGCTGCTGGATCTGTCTGCCCTGGCGCTGCGGTTGAACAAACCCCTCACGGCGCGACTGATGCCTATCCCTGGCAAAAAGGCCGGTGACCTGACCAGTTTCAATTTTGATTATTTTGCCAACAGCCGGGTCATGGCACTGGAAGCACAGGCGCTGAAACCACCCTTCTCGGAAATGGAACAATTTCCATTGTCTTCCCGGCATTCATTATGAGAGCTTGCGGTTGGCAGTATAATCAACCAATATGACTATCCTAGCCAATAAGCATATCCTGCTCGGCATCACCGGATCCATCGCTGCTTACAAAGCCGCCGAGCTGGCCTCGAAATTGACTCAAGCCGGAGCCCAGGTGGATGGTATCCTGACTCCCGCGGCGGAGAAATTCATCTCGCCGCTCACTTTCCAGTCAGTGACTGGTCGCAAGGTTTTCATCGATGCCGATCTGTGGGGTGGGCAGGCGCATGTGCTCCACGTCGGACTCGCCCAGAGCGCCGACCTGCTGGTGATAGCCCCATGCACAGCGAACACGCTTGGTAAATTGACCCACGGTATTGCCGATAACCTGCTTACCATCACCGCACTGGCCGCCCGCTGCAACCTGCTGGTTGCCCCAGCCATGGATGTGGGGATTTACACCCACCCTGCCACACAGGAGAATATCCGAATTTTATCGGGGCGCGGCGTTTATTTCGCCGGACCTGCCGAAGGACGGATGGCCTCCGGTCTGGTGGGCAAGGGTCGCTTGGTGGAACCCTCCGAACTGCTCGGCCACATCCGTTTCGTGTTGGGCCGGCATGGGCCGCTGGCAGGGAAGAAAATTGTCATCACGGCGGGTGGAACGCAGGAACCGCTCGATCCGGTGCGTATGTTGACAAACAAATCCTCCGGTAGACAAGGCTACGCCCTGGCGCAGGCGGCCATCGATGCAGGCGGCACAGTCACCTTGGTCAGCGCACCGACCGCTCTACCGCCTCCGGTGGGGGCACGCCTCCTCCCCGTTTGCACTTCCGGGGAGATGCTGGAGACCGTCCTGGCCGAATCCGTCGGGGCAGATGCCCTCGCCATGGTCGCGGCAGTGGCCGATTTTCGCCCGAAGCGGGTTGCCAAGAACAAGCTCAAGAAGCGGGATGGGATTCCCCGGGTTGAGCTGGAGGTCGCGCCGGATGTCCTGGCGGCGGTGGCAGGACTGGGGTCACGCAGGCCGCGCGTGGTCATCGGGTTCGCCGCCGAAAGCCGTGACCTGCTGCAGAATGCCGAGGCCAAGTTAAAGTCCAAGAATCTGGATATGATTGTTGCCAATGATATTTCCGCCCCGGATTCAGGCTTTGGCGTGGATACCAACCGTGTCACACTGCTGTTTTCAGACGCAAAGGCACTACCCCTGTCGCTGATGAGCAAGGATGAAGTGGCAGAGACTATCATCGCCCATTTAGCGATGCTCCTGGAGACTAGATGACAAAAGTGCTGGTTATTTCCGACATACATGCAAATATCACTGCGTTGGAGGCCGTCCTGGCCGATGCTGGAAAAGTGGATGAGGTTTGGTGCCTGGGTGATATTGCCGGTTACGGACCGGATCCCAACGAGTGTATCGAGCGCATCCGGGCCCTGCCTGACCTGACCTGCATGATGGGCAACCACGATTTCGCTGCCATAGGCGACATGGCATTGGAGGTGTTCAACGCCGACGCCAAAAAGGCACTGCTCTGGCAACGCGAACGGTTGACGGACGCAAACAGGGAATTTCTACGCTCGTTTTCGCAGAAACCGAAGGTTTCCGGGAGCGTCACATTGGTACACGGCAGCCCGCGTGACCCGATCTGGGAATACATCATGAATACGCTGGTGGCACGTATAAACCTGGATTTTTTTGAAACGCTTTGGTGCCTTGTGGGACATTCGCATTTCCAGGCGATTTTCCAGTACCACGCTGAAACTGACGAAATGTCCATCCAGGTTCCTGGCGCGGGAGAAAATTATGAGCTGAGGGAACGCGCCATTCTCAACCCCGGCTCGGTTGGCCAGCCGCGTGACCGCGACCCGCGGGCGGCTTATGCCATAATCGATCCCCAGGCCAAGATTTGGATGCCGCACCGGGTGGAGTATGACATCAAATCTGTGCAGAACCGCATCCTGGAGGCCGGTCTCCCGCCGCGGCATGCCGAGCGGCTGGCCGGAGGCTGGTGATGTGAAACAAGGGGAAAAAGCATTTGTTACAGGTCAAAACCGACCGGAACTAATCCCGTTATCAGAGCGTCTAGGAAACAAACTGATCCTTTCGCCTCTGTTTCAGGAGAAGAAGCCATGAAAACACGAATTGCTCTTATATTTGTCGCTTTGATCGTGGTGCTATCTGCTTGTGGCGCTTCCAAGACTGCTGCGCCACCATATGCTCTCCCGGCCCCGGCAACCGCAGCACCAGCTACCGCGGCTCCTCTCATGCGTGACTATGGAAGCGGTGGTGTAACGAATGAGCAGTCGTCTGGTGCCGTTGGGGCCAAGGCCCCTGGAGGCGCCGTGGCGGCCCAGGACCGGATGATCACCATGACTGTGGATTTGAGCATCGTGGTCGCCGACCCGCAGAAAAAGATGGATGCCATCAATCAAATGGCTAAAGACTTGGGCGGCTACCTTATCTCAATGAATATGTCTCAGGTCTATACCCAGAGTGGCGAGACTGCCCCACAGGGAAGCATTTCCATTCGCGTACCGTCAGCGAAACTGGATAGTGCCTTAAGCCAGATCAAAGCGGGCGTGGTCGATGTGAAGAGTGAAAACCGCTCTGGTCAGGATGTGACCTCCCAATACGTTGACCTGCAAAGCCAGCTGACCAACCTGCAGAAAGCCGAGCAGGATCTCCAGGAAATCATGGATGAGGCGAAAAACAACCCCGGCAACGATAGCACGACCAAGACCCAGGATGTCTTGAATGTTTACAGCCAGATCGTCAACATCCGTGGGCAGATCGAGCAGATCCAGGGTCAGATGAAGTATATTGAAGAGACCACGTCAACATCGGCTATTAGTGTGACCCTGATCGCCGAGAAAACCATCAAGCCGATTGAAATTGGTGGTTGGAAACCCCAAGGTGTGGCACGCGACGCTGTCCAGGCGCTGGTCAAATTCCTGCAAGGGTTCGTGAACTTCGTAATCTATCTCGTGCTGCTCGTGCTCCCGATCCTGATTGTCGTCTTTGGTCCGATTGCGCTGGTTATCTGGGGCATCATCGCCCTGATCAGACGGCGCAAGGCCAGGAAGATCACCCAGGCGAAATAACTCCAAAATCAAAGAATCACAACCAGGCGCAGATGAGCAGTCTGCGCCTGGCTTATTTAAATCGACATTGCATACCCGATGTTATAATCTCGAAATATGGAAAGACTTGTTCGCGCCGCTCAGCAGCTCTTCGGCGTCCGCCTGACGGGGCGGCAGGTGCAGGCTCTCATAACGTTCGAGAATGAACTCCTGGCCTGGAATGAGAAAATCAACCTGACTGCGATTCGTGATGCCGAGGGTATACGCACCAAACACTTCCTGGATTCATTTTCATGCGCCCTGGCGTGGAAGGAGAACCCGCCAAAACGCCTGATCGACGTGGGCACCGGTGCAGGCCTTCCGGGTATTCCCCTGAAGATCCTCTATCCGTCCATGGAATTGACCCTGGTTGAGTCGGTCGGCAAGAAAGCGGCCTTCTGCCGCCACGCAGTCGAAATCCTGAAGTTGGATGCGGTCGAAGTGTTTACTGCGCGTGCCGAGGAAGTGGGACAGATGCCGGCACAGCGTGAGTCCTACGACTGGGCAGTGGCACGCGCCGTGGCAAACCTGCCGGTCCTGGCAGAATATCTCCTGCCGTTGGTGCAAGTGGGTGGGAGGATGCTCGCCCAGAAAGGATCCAGCGGACCAGTGGAGGCGCAAACTGCGGAAATGGCGTTCAGGCTGCTCGGTGGACGGATGCGAAGCCTGGTCCCGGTGACGTTGCCGGGAGTGGCCGAAGAACGTTACCTGGTGGTGGTGGACAAGATTGCGGCAACGCCTCTCCAGTACCCACGCAAGCCGGGTTTCCCGGCAAAAAGCCCGTTGTCAAGAGGGTTGCGATCTTCCTACAATTGATTCTCTTCGACCCAATAATCTCCACCCCCTGCTTCTCTTTTCATTAACCCATACCCCACCAGTTCCCGCCGCAGGGTGGCTGTATCCTCGTGGAAGCTGGCCAGAGTTCTGGTTGACTTGCTTCTCGCTATATTTCACGCCCGGTTTAAAGGATTTCACCACATAACGCAGCACAACTTCCAGTTTCTTGCGCTGGGCCGGGATTTCCTTCAACCGTCCATCCGGCAGACTGAAATTGGTCAGCACCTTGCGGTCATAGGCGTCGAGGTCCACATCCCGGGTTGCGGCGGTCATTTGCTCGCTGGAGAACAGGTCGCGGGCGGTTGCTTCGAGAGCCTCCCTGTTCAACTGGTATATGCTGTAATAGCCTTCCGCCCGGGCCGTCACCAGTCCCGCCTCCGCCAGCTTTGACAAGTGGTGCGAGACTGTGGGAGGTTTGAGGTTCAAAAGGGCGGCCAGTTCCTCCACGCTATACCCTTTTTGGGCTAGCAAGCCAACCATTTTCAAGCGGTTGGTATCAGCCATGGCTTTGAAGAAAGTCACCAGTTCCTGGCTCATTTTGGCCTCCAGTAGCGCGAGCCGTCGCGCACCCGCTCGAGCAGCCCGGCGTAAATCAGGTCACGACGCAGGCCGGATGTGTCCGGATGGAAATGGGTCAGGATCAGGTTGACTTCCTTCTCGGTATAATTTACACCGACGGTGAAGGCATCGATCAGGTAATCCAGGATGACCTGCAGTTTGGCTGCTTGAAGCGGGATTATCTTGATCGTCCCATCAAGATTGAGGTGCGCAGCCAGAACCCGGCCTGTGTTCTTATCCAAATCCGGCTCAGGGGCATAGGACGGACGCGTCCCTTTGAATTGCCGGCACGCGTGATTTTCGAGCGCTATGTTGTCCAGTTCGTAGAAGCCGTCCTTCAGGCGTACCACGCCACTCTGGATGAGCTGGCCCAGGTGATGCTGTGTGTCAGCCGGGTGAAGCCCCAAGATTTCGTTGATCTCGCATAGTCTGGCTGACCTTTGAGTCAGCAGGCCAATAATACGCAGCCGGTCGGCATCGGCGATGGCTTTGACAAAATTAACCATTTCATTCGCATCCATAATTTCAGCCTCGTAAAACTAATTAGATATATATCTAATTGGATTATAGAGGCAAAATACCTGGTTGTCAAGAGCGGTGTTATCACATCTCCATAACCCGTAATGACCATCCGGCAACCGCAGCAGGGCGCTGCGGTATAATGCCGTTGTAGGTAAAGGAACAATCAAATCTGGTTTTGGAGGTACATCTGTGGACTTGCCAAGACATGCATATTTTAGAGGCAAAATTGTCCCCTACTCGGAAGCAAAGGTTGGAGTTGCGACGCACGCCCTCAATTATGGTACGGCGGTTTTTGGTGGCATGCGCGGTTATTGGAACGCTGAAAAGAAGAAACTCTTTGTCTTTCGTCCTTTGGATCATTACGAACGCTTTCTGAATTCATGCCGGATGATGTGCATGGAAATACACCACACCCCTGAAAGCCTGACGGAATTGACGCTGGAACTCCTGCGCCAGGATGCTTATGAGCAGAATATCTATATCCGCCCACTGGCCTACAAAGCTGAAGAGGGCATCGGCGTCCGTTTGCATGACCTGAAAGAAGATTTAACCATCTTTGCCATGCCCTTTGAAATATATATCAAGAATGATACGGCCGCTCACGTAACCATCTCCTCCTGGCGGCGCATTGATGACAATGCCATCCCGGCCCGCGGAAAAATCAGCGGCGCATATGCCAGTTCAGCGCTGATAAAAACGGACGCGGCCAAGGCTGGTTTTGACGATGCGCTTGTCCTGACACAGGAGGGTCATCTGGTTGAGGGCAGTGCCATGAATATCTTCATGTTGCGGGATGGGGTATTGGTTACTCCGCCGGTCACCGATAATATTCTGGAAGGGATTACCCGCCGTTCTGTGATGGAACTGGCCAGGAATGAATTGGGGCTGGCGGTGGTGGAACGGCCAATCGACCGTTCGGAAATCTACATCTGCGACGAATGTTTGCTGACCGGCACGGCTGCCCAGATCACCGTGGTGACTAAAGTAGACCATCGTCCGGTCGGCAAAGGCGTGATGGGACCGGTGGGTGATTCTCTTCGCAAGCTATTCGATGGGATATTGCACGGGAATAACCCAAAATATGCCCATTGGAATGCAGCAGTCTGATGCCGTTGTGCCCTCCCGGAATAAAAAAATGCGGCCTCGCAGCCGCATTTTTTATTGGGTCATTTCTAGTGTGTTTTGGTGAAGACGACCATCACCAAATTCATTTTGCAGTCATTGAAGGTATCAAAGTATATTTTTTCAGTCAGCGGCTTGCCGTTGTTATCAAAAAGCTCTATCCAGAGCGTATGCGTCGAGGCAACCGGCTGGTCGCCCAGTTTTTCAAATTCAAAGCCAGACGTTCCATAAGCCGGATTACTCCCGCTCAAAACGATGCTGGTGATGGACTTGCCACTTAGCGTACCGCCCAATTGGACAGTCTGGAAGGGCAGGGGTTTATTATCTGCATCCATTACTTTTCCACCCACCCCCATCCACTTGCAGGCCAAGTCCGGGTGCATGGTGGTACTGGCCTGATAGGAAATGACCGCCGAGGCCGGCATGCCGGTTGGGGTGATGGTGGCAGTATTAATGACGGGGGTTGCAATTGGAGTATTGGTGACGCTTGGAGTGATCACCAACGGGACCGACGTCCAGGTGGGAGCTTTTGTACGGGTCGGGAGGGGCGACGTGGTTGGTGTAGGTGTCCAAGTGGCGGGTTGTGGGATGATGGTGGCTGTGAGAGTGGGAGTTTGGTATAAGGTGGGTAATGGTACGGGAGGAAACGGGTTGAAGGCTGAATTTGGGTTGGTGAAAACAGTGATGAAGTAATATAACAGCCCACAAATGCCGAGCAAGACAAGTATTGTCAGGATATTCCAGATCATGGATTTTCGTTTGACTTTCGGTTCGGTCTTCAGTTCAAAATTGTCCATCGTACCATCTCCCGGGACACATCAAGGTGCAATTAGGATTGTACTCTCATTTCGTCGTTGCGTCAGCCAGTCCTGAACGGCGCGTTCCTGAAGGGTCAGCAAGGCATCCGGGGAGAGAGGCCGCGCTGGGTCACGCGCTACTACAAAAAGGATATCATAACCGGCCTGGGTCTGGATAATATCGCTGTATTGGCCAGGCTGGAGGGCGAAAGCCGTTGCCTCGATGGCCGGGTCGGACAGGTAACCTCGTGGAAACCAGCCCAATTCGCCTTTTGTAACCGGGTCATACTGGGCAGCCAGATCGTTGAAATTCCAGCCAGCCTTCAGGTAACCGAGTGCTTGCTGGGCTGCATCTGCATTATAGAGCAAAATTTGTTTTACGTGAACCTGTTCAGCGGTGGGGGGGACCGTAGCAGCGACCAGGTCGCGCATGTGGGCGGCGGCGATCTGGCGGCGTAAATCGGACCTGAATGTTGCGTCCGTGTACCCGTGGCTTGTTTGCCAGGCTGTCAGCGCCTCGGGACCTCCAACCTGGGCGGTCAGATTATCGATACGAATCTGTAACGCGGCATCATCCACCTGATACCCTTTGGCAGCCGCACCTTGAGCCAGCAGAAGTACGTCAACAAATTCAGCGCTCACAGTTTTCTTGGCCGTTTCCAGACTGACAGTGTTGCCAGAGGCAGTTTGGGCCTGCTGGTAGCGTCCCAGTTCCGCTTCGAATTCCGGGACGGTAATTCCTTCTCCGTTGACAGAGACCGCCAGCGGAATTGGGGTGGCTGTTGGCGTTGGCGTGGGCGTGGGAGGAAGGGTGGCAGTTGCCAAATTCAGGCCGCCCGGGACTCCACAGGCACTCAGGATTAAAACCAGAAAGAGGCTCAACGGAACGAGGTTGCGGGGTAGTGCAGGGCTGGTCATCGGTCAGGATTATACCAATTAAATAAAACAGGGGCACGGCGCCGCCGTGCCCCTGTCAGGTACGTAGGTGGTTTAGTAATCCATTCCTCCACCGGGGGGCATGGCGGGGCCTGCTTTTTCTTTTTCGGGTACGTCGGTGACCAGACATTCGGTGGTCAGGATCATGGCGGCGATGGAGGCGGCATTTTCTAGGGCGCCGCGCACAACCTTGAGCGGGTCAATAACGCCGGCCTTGAGCATGTCAGTATATTCCTCGGTGATGACATTGTAGCCGAGGTGCTTGTTGCCCTGTTCCTTGGCAAGTCGACGGACGTTCTCGATAATGACCGCGCCGTCCTGGCCGGCATTCTCAGCCAGTTTGCGGATAGGGGCTTCAAGAGCCTTGCGAACAATGGCGACGCCGATCGTTTCATCTTCGCCATCCATTTTCACCTTGTCAAGAGCAGCCACGGCATTGATAAAGACAATTTCGCCACCGGGGACGATGCCTTCTTCAATGGCGGCACGTGTGGCAGAGAGGGCGTCTTCGACACGGTGCTTCTTCTCTTTGAGTTCGGTCTCGGTGGCTGCGCCAACACGGATGATGGCAACGCCGCCGGAGAGCTTGGCCAGACGCTCCTGCAGTTTTTCCTTGTCGTAATCGCTCGTGCTCTTGTCAATCTCGACACGGATCTGTTCGATGCGGCCCTTGATCTGGGAGGTATCACCCTTGCCACCAACGATGGTGGTGTTGTCTTTGTCGGCGACGACTTTCTCAGCCTTGCCGAGATCGTTCAGGGTGGTGGTTTCGAGCTTGCGGCCGGTCTCTTCGGAGATGAGCTGACCACCAGTCAGGGTGGCGATATCCTGCATCATGGCCTTGCGGCGGTCGCCGAAGCCGGGGGCTTTGACAGCCAGCACGTTCAACATGCCGCGCAGTTTGTTCAGCACGAGAGTAGCCAGGGCCTCGCCGTCAATATCCTCTGCGATGATGACCAGGTCACGCTTGCCAATCTGGACGAGTTTTTCCAGCACCGGGACGATATCCTGGGCAGCTGAAATTTTCTTGTCATAAATGAGGATGTACGGTTCGGGGATCACGGCTTCCATGTGCTCCGAATCGGTGATGAAGTAAGCTGAGATGTAACCGCGGTCGAACTGCATGCCTTCGACGTACTCCGTCTCGAATTGCATGGACTTGGACTCTTCCACGGTGATGACACCGTCTTTACCGACCTTGTCCATCACATCTGCAATCAGTTTGCCGATTTCTGGATCGGCGGCGGAGTTGGTGGCGACCGAGGCGATTTCTTCTTTTGTATCGATCTTCTGGGACATCTTGCGCAGGGCAGCGACGACCGTTTCCACGCCCCGGCTGATGCCGAGTTTCAGGCGCATCGGGTTGGCACCCGCGGCCAGGTTCTTCAGGCCTTCGGTAACAATGGCATGCGCCAGGACGGTGGATGTGGTGGTGCCATCACCGGCGATATCATTGGTCTTGGTGGCAGCTTCCTTGAGAAGCTGTGCGCCCATGTTCGCAAAAGGATCTTCGAGTTCGATTTCCTTGGCGACCGTCACACCGTCGTGGGTGATGGTGGGCGAGCCGAACTTCCGGTCGAGGGCCACATTGCGGCCTTTGGGGCCAAGCGTGGTGCTCACAGCATTGGCAACCACGTCAATACCTTGCTGAAGCCGCCGACGGGCGTCTTCGGAGAAGACAAGTTGTTTTGCAGCCATAATTCATTCCTCCAATTTGATTATTTTTTTACAATGGCGAGGATGTCACTCTCGCGCAGGATGAGCAGTTTTTTGCCATCCACTTTGATTTCGGTGCCGGAATACTTGGCGTACAAGACTTTGTCGCCTACGGCTACGTCCATGGCGATGCGCTTTCCGTCTTCGTCACGGTCACCAGGGCCGACTGCCAGGATGTTGCCCTGCTGGGGTTTTTCTTTGGCCGTTTCGGGAAGCACGATGCCTCCCGCAGTGATGTCCTCTTGCTCGATGGGATCGATCACCACACGGCTGCCGAGGGGTTTGAGATTAAGTGCCATATTCGCCTCCTGATAAAGTGTTTTGCAGTATTTTAGCACTCTAATGCATAGAGTGCTAATAATATGATACATGCCTTCTGGATGAACGTCAAGGGAAAAAAAAGAGTATTAACGAAATTCTGATATTCTATCCCGCCGAGTTCCGGAACTTGCGCCTGCGTCTATGGGGTTGGCGTGTAAATCGCCGTGGGCATCGAAACAGGTGTTGGTGTAACCGGAGAGTTCGTTCCTTTGAGGCTGATGTAATCTGCAAGAACATACGTGCCATCCGATAACTGCGCCCAACCGTTCGCAATGTTAACGACGTGCAGCACCTCGCCCTTTACCGCATACCGCACCAGGGCGGCATCGCTAGATGGTTGTGAACGCACATTAATCCTTGCCGGAACTACCACATAATCAACCGGCGCAGATAGTTGAGGCTGAGGGTTAACCAGGGCTGGATTTGTGGTAGCACCCGGTGCGGTGACCGGCGTTTGCGTCAGCGCAGTGGTAACCTCCGCGCAGATGGCCAGACCAACATCAGCATTGCGGGTAATGACGGTATTGTCGGGATACGCGACCTTGAGCTGGGTCAACAAACTCACCACCTCCGGGCAGTATTCGGGCTTGTTTGGAGCAAAAGCGGATAAAACCGAGCCAAGGTCCAGGTAATAGGTCGCGCTGTTGGGGTTCAGCACCAAAGGTTTAACTGTCACGCCAACACAATCACTTCCAGCGAGGACAGCTTGGCAGGAGGCGGCTGCATCGCAACCTTCCACAGCGCATCTCAAGGCGATAATGGAAGTCTCAAAATTGCGTCCCCTTTTGTAGATGTCCCCGAGTTGACCGTAAAGATCGGCGTTGGTCGGATCCAGTCCGATGGCTGTCTGGGCATTCAGGGCAGCCGCGAAGAACTGGCCTTGCTGGGCATATGTCTTCGCAATGGCCAGGTAAGGTGAGGGATCGCTGATCTTGAGCTGGTCATTGATGGTGATTGCCTTGGCATAACTTTTTCGTGCGTTATTATAGAGATCGCTCTGTTGGGCCGGGAGAGTGCTTAGAAAAGCCAGTGTGCGGTAATTATGTCCAATGGAAATGTAAAGGAAAGTCAGATTGGGATCGATGGCGAGCGCTTTTTGGTATTCTTCAATCGCCTGGCTGTAATTGAGGGTCGATTCAAGATAATAGCCATAGACGCGATGTACATCCATTACCTGAGGGCCAAGTTCCAGCGCGGGCTTGATGTATAGTTCAGCCTGGTTCCACTTCTGATCATCGATCAGAATTTCCGCGTAATATGCCAGCGCCAGGGGGTTCTGGCTGTTCAGGCTGAGGGCGTGCACGGCATCCTGCTCGGCATCGAAAATGAAATCGGAGGCTTTTTTATCACCTGCACGCAGAGGATCGAGGGCTGGATCGGCATTCCAGTCCAGGACGAAGGAGCGAATGGCCAAGGCGTCGCTGTCATCAGGGGCTATGGAAACGGCTTGATTGGCGGATTGCAGTGCCTCTGTAAGTCGTTGCAGGCGGTCGGCATCGTTTGAAAGCAGGCGGGAGGAATAAGCCTGGATGCGGGCCAGTTCGGTCCAGACGTGTGGATCACCTGAACTTCCCTGGGTGGTCGCCTGCTGGTACGCGGCAATGGCGAGGCTCAGGGCACCGGCCTTAAATTGGGTTTCTCCCTCCAGAACCAGAGAATTAATGGTGCGTGTGGAGGTGGGGGTGGGTTCAAAAGGATTGCGGAACTTGCCCGTGCCCAATTGCACGATAAACCAAACCCCGGCGAGGATGAGAATCACCAGGATGAACAGGCGGTACAAATTTGATGTCCGGCGTTGATAGAATAACGTCCGACGGCGGTTCACTTTCATGGGGTTGGGCTTGGTCTAGGTGTCGCCGAGGCCTGTGGAGTGGCAGTACCGATGTTTTTCGCACAAAAGTCCTGGGCATATTTGGCGTTGTATACGGCATATTCGTTTGCCCTGTAAGCATCCAGGATGGTTTGCGTCAGTGGTAAGGCCTCGCTGCAACGGTCACTTTGGGCCAGGACAAGCGCATAGGTGTAATAATATATGGCAATCCAGGGATCATTATTAGTCGGGGTCAATGGTTGGATGGTTTGTCCGTCTGTCGTCTGGCCGCCATTGATGGTCAAAGAAAATTGTTCAATGGAAGAGGGCCATTCGTTATTTTTATAAAGCATGTAGCCCCAATTGCCGCGCAGGTAAGGATCAGAGGGTGCGTCCTTGACAGCCGCATTCGCGTACTGTTCGGCCTGGATATACTGGCCGATGGAAGCCAGGGCGCGTGAACTGTAGAGCTCGGGCAGGTAATCAGACGGGTTGAGGGTGTTGGCAAGCGTATATTGCTGGATGGCCTGGTCAACCACTCCCAGAGCTTTATAGGTGACACCGAGCTCCAGATGAATTTCGGCAATATTCTTGTTGATGTTGATGGCGGCCAGATAC
This sequence comes from uncultured Chloroflexia bacterium, assembly GCA_963806575.1. Taxonomy (GTDB): domain Bacteria; phylum Chloroflexota; class Anaerolineae; order Anaerolineales; family Villigracilaceae; genus UBA877. The sequence goes on from CAWDYX010000017.1 coordinate 104,576, forward strand.
TCCTGAACAGCCAGTTCGCGGTTGTCGGTTAGTTGATAAATATACGCGCGCGCCCAGTGCGCTTCCAGGCTGTTGGGACCCAGAGTGGTGGCTGTCCTTGATTCGTCAATGGCTGTTTGGATGGGGTTGACATACGGTCCGGCACTGTTCTCGAACATCTTGCCATATAGGAAAGCATCATAAGCGTGTGCCAGGTAATTGTTGGGATCCAATCGCAAGGCATTTTTCAGGGAATCATCTGCTGCGGTGTAATCACCTTTCTGGGTTTGCGCCCAACCGCGCACGGCTTGAGCCATCGAACTGTTGGGGTTAAGCAGCAGGGAATTCTCGGCATTGACCAAAGCGTCGTCGTACTTTCCGGCGAAAATCTGGACGCGTGCCACGGCAATATAGAGGGTCGGGTCGGTCGGTTTGATGCGGATGGCCTCCATGTAGGTATCAATTGCCTGGAGCAGCTTTCCTTCGGCAAACAGGCCCTCCGCCTCGGTGACGTAGGACTCGGGGTCGCGCGTAACTGTGGGAGTTGGCACGAAAGGTGTCTGTGCGGTTGGCAGTACGAACCGGTCGACGTATGTGACGATCGCGATCAAAATAATCACAAAGACGACCAAGAACCAATTGATTCTCGGTCGCCGCCGGCGCATATTCCATTTCGAGCCTCGCAGGTACATTCAAACATCTTACCATCTGATGCAAATGAGCGTCAATCCCCCCTCCCTCTTGTCAGGCCTCTCTCTTGCGGCTAGAATGGGCGCATGGAGTTCGACGTCTTTACACTCCTGCCTGAAGTTTTTCCCCCTTATCTTGAGAGCAGCATTCTTCAACGCGCCCGCCAACGCAGGCTGATGGATGTCCATGTCCATAATATCCGTGATTGGGCCAAGGACAAGCACCATGTCACCGACGATGAACCGTACGGCGGGGGTGGCGGAATGGTCATGAAAGTGGAACCGGTCTTTGCGGCGGTCGAAAGCGTGCTGGGTCCCTCGGCTCCTCAGAAAGAGGGCGGCTGTCCGGTCATTTTGCTGACGCCCCAGGGACGCGTCTTCAATCAGGTCGTGGCGTTGGAATTGGCCCAGCACCCGCGCTTGGCCTTGATCTGTGGACGCTACGAAGGCGTGGACGAGCGCATCCGCACACACCTTGCAACTGACCAGATCTCGATTGGCGATTATGTGCTGACCGGTGGGGAACTCCCGGCGTTGATTCTTATTGATGCGGTTTCCCGTCTCCTCCCCGGCGTGCTGGGTGATCCCGAGGGCGCCTTCGACGACTCCCACGCTTCAGGCCTGCTCGAGTACCCGCACTACACTCGCCCACCTGAATTCCGCGGCTGGGGTATACCCGATGTCCTGACCTCCGGTAACCATGCTAGGATCGCGATCTGGCGGCGCGAACAATCCCTCCGGCGGACTTACAAGCAACGCCCGGACTTGCTGGAAAAAGCGGATTTGGATGAGATAGACCGAAAATTGCTGGAAAAAATCATCAACGAGGAGAAGCCTGGTGAAGTTTAATTACGGCAAGATTTTCCTGCCTGGTTTCGGATTCTTCGGCGTGAGTGTCATCCGGGGTGTCCAGCGCCGTGAGCCAAAAGCAGCCCGATTGGCAGGCGGGCGCGATTTCACTGTGGAGAGGACATGTTGGCCGGTAGGAATTGTTTCATGAAAAGATCCCGCCTTGTTACAGCGCTTCTGCTGGTGGTCATCCTGTTGGCAACGGGTTGCATGCCAAAATCTTCCGATTGCAAACAGCCGGATGTATTTTGTGTTGGTTTGGTTACGGATGTCGGCCACCGCGATGATCGCGCCTATAACCAGGCCGCCTGGGATGGCATCCAGCAGGCCAGGAGCAGTGGCGTGGCCTCCTGGGTTGCATCTATTGAGACGGTTGATGCCAGGGATTATGAAGAGAATATCAGTGTTTTCGCGCAGGCCGGCTACGATGTTATTGTGACTGTCGGGAGTGCGATGGGTGACGCTACTCGGGCAGCGGCCAAGGCATATCCGGATTTGTATTTCATCGGTCTGGACCAGGATCAATCGGCCAACCAGGATTTCAGCTCAAATTTGACCGGGCTTGTTTTTGCCGAGGATCAGATTGGGTATCTCGCGGGTGCACTGGCAGCCTTGATGTCGAAAACCGGCCAGATCGGCGCAGTGTGCGCCAGCGATGCGTTGCCGTTTATGCAGCGATATGGTGAAGGATTCCTGGCTGGCGCAGCTTATGTAAGCCCCAAGGTCAAGGCGACGGTTATTTATCATAATGATGTCGGTCTCGACAAGACCTTGGATGATCCGGAATGGGGCGCTGCCACGGCCAATTCGTTGGTCGACTTGGGAACGGATATTATCTTTGGCGTCGGCGGTGCGACCGGCAACAATGCGATTGTTGCAGCGGTGACACGCGGCGCCTATGCAATCGGAGCAGATACAGACCAGTACTACGCTTTGCCGGTGGCTGCTCCACACATATACGTGAGTGTTCTAAAGGCGATTGCCCCGGGTATTGCGGAGTTGATTAAAACAGCCAAGGGTGCTCAAGCCGGTGGCTCCGTTTTTCCAAGCGGTAATTATGAGGGGCTGGTAGGTCTCTCCTCGTACCATGATCTGGTCTCATCCGTCCCGGACGAAGTCAAATCGCGCATGAATGAATTGAATCAAGCCTTACTTTCCGGTGAGATTCAGACTGGAGTATCGGTAACGAGTCCGTGACAACCGGAATGGAAGTCATATGTCATAGTTCATCTTGTTTTTAACCGAGAGTAACTGTATACTATATTGTGGAATTTTAATTCTCGAAGTGCATAGGATAAGGAGGTGTGATCGGCAAGAGACAACATAATTGCCTACGAGTATCCATGTACCCACATATTAAAAACAGGAGAAGATGAAAAATGAAGAAACTGTATGCTGTGTTTGCGGTTGTGCTGTTGGCTGCCATGCTGGTCCCGGCTGTCGGTGCGCAAGGAACCGCCCCCGATTGCACCCAAGCCACGGTTTTTTGCGTCGGCGATGTCACTGACGTGGGTCACGTAGATGACAAGTCCTTCAACCAATCCACCTGGGAAGGCGTGCAAAATGCCCAGAAAGATGGCTATGCTGATTGGATCCAGTTCATTGAAACCAGCGATTCAAAAGATTATGCCAAGAACATTGCCACCTTTGCCGATGCCGGTTATAAAGTCATCGTGACGACCGGCTTCAATCTGACAGATCCGACTTATGCGGCCGCCAAGCAATATCCGAAGACTCTGTTCATCGGCGTTGATCAATTCCTCTCGAAGGATGCCACCCATCCTGATTGGCCACTTCCCAATCTGGTTGGTTTGGTTTACAACGAGGATCAATCTGGCTTCCTGGTCGGTGCTCTGGCTGCGATGATGTCCAAGTCGCACAGCGTTGGTGGCGTTTTTGGCACCGATGCTGTCCCGCCCGTCTGGCGCTATGGCGAAGGCTACCGGGCCGGTGCGGCGTATGAGGATGCCAAGAATGGTACCAAGACCTCCGTTAACAACGTGTACCACAACGATGTCGGCTTCGACAAAACCTTCACCGATCCCACCTGGGGCGCGACCACTGCCCAATCCATGATTGACAAGGGCGCGGATGTAATCTTCGGCGGCGGTGGCATCACCGGCAACGGTGCGGTGGATAAAGCCGCGGCCGATAAAGTGCTCGCCATTGGTGTGGATACGGATCAGTATGCGACCCTGCCTGAGGCGGATGCTTATCTGCTCACCAGCGCCATGAAACCCATTCCGGAGCCCCTGGAGGCACTGATCAAGTTGGCGAAGCAGGGCCAGTTCCCGACGACCGGCCTCTATACCGGGGCTGCAGGCTATGCCCCTTATCACGACGTAGCCAGCCAGGTTCCGGCGAACGTGGATGCGGAGATGCAGGCGCTGGCCAAAGGCCTTGCGGATGGTTCGATCAAGACCAACGTGCCGCCTGTGAAACCTGCTGCACCTGCCACACCCGCTGCCCCGGCCAAGACCGGCCTCAGCCTGACTACTATCATCATCATCGTGGTGGTCGTACTCGTCATCGTGGCTGTATTGCTCTTCGTCTTCCGTCGCAAAAAGAAATAAGTCTGTAATATCGTTCAGATTAATCACAGCGGAGGCAACCGCCTCCGCTGTGTCTTGTTTCTATTCGGATCGCACTGGCACGGGACAGCAGCCCGGATAGTACGAAAACATATAACCATCCCGAAGGGATTGCTTTATAATCGTAACAAAAAGGAGTCCCAATGCCGGAAAAACCTTCCCCCACTACATCCGGAAACTGGGTCCGATCGGTTCTGAATACCTTACTTATTCCAATTCTGGCTGTGCTGACTGCCGTGATCGTCGGCGGCATCATCATTGCTGTAGTTGGTGGCAACCCGTTTCAAGCCTACCTGGGTTTGATAGAAGGTTCCTTTGGGTCGGCCAAGGCGCTCAGCGAGACAGCCGTATGGGCCACGCCGTATATTTTTGCAGGTCTGGCTGTGGCTTTTGCTTTCAAAGGTGGGTTGTTCAATATCGGTGCGGAAGGTCAATTGGCCTTGGGTGCGGTAACTGCAGCCCTGATTGGGTATGCCCTGCCGGGCTGGCTGGGGATCAGTCTCCCCGCCTTTATTCACATCCCACTGGCGGTTGGATTGGGAATGCTGGCCGGAGCGCTTTGGGCAGCCATTCCAGGAGCACTCAAAGCTTACACCGGTGGGCATGAAGTCATTAATACGATCATGATGAATTATATTGCCCTTAATCTCACCTCATATCTGCTTAACGGACCGATGCGAGACCCTGATCCATTGAACCTGTCTGCACGTACTCCCGCAATCGCTATCAGCGCGCGCATCCCACGGATCTTTTCCGACCCCCTCTTGCGGGTGCACTGGGGTTTCGTTCTGGCGCTGGTAGTGGCGGTCGTCATCTGGTGGTTGTTGTGGAAGACTACGCTCGGATTTGAGATTCGCACGGTTGGAGCCAATCCGGATGCGGCAAAATATGCAGGTATCAACGTCAAACGAACCGTCATCCTGACCATGGCAATTTCCGGTGCGCTGGCGGGGCTGGCGGGCGCCATCGAAGTCACCGCCCTTAATTACCGCCACGAACTCGGATTTTCGAGCGGTTATGGCTTCGATGCCATTGCCATCGCTCTGCTGGGGAAAACCAACCCGTTCGGGGTGGTTCTGGCAGCCATTCTGTTCGGAGCAATGCGCAACGGCTCAACCCGTATGCAGTTCCTGACACAAATCCCGGTGGACATCATTTCGGTCATCCAGGCATTGATTTTACTATTCGTTGCAGCGGACGCGATCATACGCTTTATATATCGCATACGCGTCCGCGAAGAACGCGTGGTCTTGACACGCGGCTGGGGTGGTTAGGAGGCAGCATGGATTGGCGTCGCTTTGCTGTTATTGTGATGGTGATAGCCATCATGTTCGGTACCGTTGTGCTGGTCGGAATATCCAAGAACTCCGCCCTGGTTATCATCACCAGTATGATCGCAACCACCATCGCAGTCGCTACCCCGCTAACGCTCGGCGCACTTTGCGGATTGTATTGTGAACGCTCAGGCGTGGTTAATATCGGCATTGAAGGTATGATGCTAGGGGCGGCCTTCTTCGGCTGGCTGGCCACGATTTATATGAATACCATCTTCCATTTCTCTGCCATGCCAAGTTTGATTGTTGGCGTGATCGCCGCAATTTTTACTGGTGGTTTGTTTGCTTTATTGCACGCGGTCCTATCCATCACGTTCAAGGTAGATCAAATTATCGGTGGGACGGTGATCAATATTCTCGCCGCCGGAATTACCGGCTTCTTGAACCGCCAGTTGTTCTTTGGAGCTGGAAGTATTTTTCATGGTCATATCCCGAACGCGCCCGGCGTTTTGCCTACCATTCGCATACCATTTCTGGCCGATATTCCGACCATTGGCCGCATCTTCGAACAGCAGCCTATTGCATTATCTGCCATGGCATTGGTGATCATCACACAGTTCGTCATCTTCAATACGCGCTGGGGCTTGCGGACCCGTGCAGTTGGTGAGCACCCTCGCGCAGCCGATACAGTCGGCATTAACGTAATTCGCATGCGTTATCTCAACGTGATAATCGGTGGCTTGCTGGCAGGATTGGGCGGTGCTTACTTTACCCTTAAATCGATTTCATCTTTCGAACCGAACATGACCAACGGTCGGGGTTTTATAGCACTGGCTGCCATGATCTTTGGCAATTGGACTCCTTTTGGTGCCTGGGCAGCCGCGCTCGTCTTCGGCGCAGCACAAGCACTGCAAATCAATCTGCAGTTTTTTCGGGAATTGATACCGCCTAATTTGGCTTTTCTACAGAACTCTTATGTGGTTGGAATGGCACCATATATCCTGACTATGCTGATCCTGACCGGACTGATCGGCAAAACCATCCCGCCTGCAGCCGACGGAAAACCATACGAGAAATAGGAGAACGATATGACAGAAAATAATATTGTTCTCGAAGCCAAGGGCATCACCAAGCATTTCCCGGGCGTTCTGGCGAATGACCACGTGAATTTCGATCTACGCAAAGGTGAAATACACGCCCTGCTGGGCGAGAATGGTGCCGGCAAGACTACTTTGATGAACATACTGTATGGCCTGTATCTCCCCGATTCTGGTCAAGTCCAGGTTAATGGGGCGCCCGCTTCAATCCGCACATCCAAAGATTCCATTGCTCTGGGGATTGGTATGGTCCATCAGCATTTCATGCTTATCCCGGTCTTCACCGTGGCTGAGAATGTCATGCTCGGAGAGGAGACCGTCCGGCGCGGCATGCTGGACCGGAAAACGGTGGCAGACAAAGTTAAAGAGCTTTCTCATAGATACGGCTTGGACGTGGATCCGCAGGCTATTGTTGGCCAGTTGCCGGTTGGAGTGCAGCAGCGTGTAGAGATTGTGAAAACCTTGTATCGTGATGCACAGATCCTGATCCTGGACGAGCCCACCGCTGTACTGACCCCGCAGGAAGCTGACGATCTGTTTCGCATTATGCGCGAGCTGACGAAACGCGGCGTTTCGATCATCTTTATCACACACAAGCTCAAGGAGGTGCTGGCGGTGGCTGACCGGATTACCGTCATGCGCGCCGGCAAAGTGGTCGGAACCGTGCTGCCCAAAGATACCCATGAACACCAGCTTGCCTCCATGATGGTTGGGCGCGAAGTCATCCTGACGGTTGAAAAAGATCCGGCCAAGCCGGGGGAGGAAATTCTGAAGGTTGAAGGGCTAAAAGTGAGCGATGCACGTGGCCTGGAGGCGGTTCGCGGCGTTTCCTTCGCCGTAAATGCCGGTGAAATCCTTGGAATCGCCGGGGTTCAGGGCAACGGGCAGTCCGAAATGGTCGAGGCGCTGACCGGCTTGAGGCCCGTGGAGGGTGGCAAGATGTTGTTTGCCGGGAAAGACATGACCGGCGAACCCCCGCGCCCCATCACCGAGACCGGCATGGCGCACATCCCCGAAGACCGCCAACGCTATGGATTGGTGCTTCCATATACGGTTGCAGACAACCTGGTGCTGAACTCCTATTACCTCTCCCCCTTTGCCTCGTCCGGCATGCTACAGCCCAAGCCGGTGGACGCCAATGCGCGCAAGCTGATCGAGGAATTTGACATACGAACGCCTTCGCCGTTTGTCTCCACCTCGAAATTATCAGGCGGAAACCAACAAAAGGTCATTGTGGCGCGTGAGCTCAGCCACCCGATCAAATTGCTGATCGCCAACCAGCCTACGCGCGGCCTGGATGTCGGTTCGATTGAATATATCCATAAGGAAATCGTCCTGATGCGCGACCGCGGTCTGGCGGTCCTGTTGGTCTCTGCCGAATTGGACGAGATCATGGCTCTCTCTGATCGCATCGCCGTCATGTACCGCGGCCAGATCGTTGCCACGGTGGACGCACAGACAGTCACGCGTGAGCAGCTTGGCCTGTGGATGGCCGGTGCGCATCCCGATAATTAAGGAGAATTGTCATGTCTGACGAAAGTTGTGATTGCAAGAACGGTAATTGTGATTGCGGAAACGGTTGTGACTGCAACTGTGGCTGCGAGTATTGTTGCGGGGATGGCCGCTTCCAGCGCCGCTACCTGACCAAAGCCGAGCAGGCCTCCGAACTGGAAGCCTACCTGGCCGACCTCAAGCTCGAGGTCCAGGCAGTGGAGGAACGGCTGGCCGACTTGAAAAAGTAAGCTGGTCCAAATGCGCAAACGTCAGGGCGCAGTTCCTGACGTTTGCGCATTAATGAGTATATTTTCGTAGTAGACGGAAATTACGGTCCCGTTACAGGTTGACCAGGTTCGGGTCCATGGTATATTGCCACCAGTTGTTGACCACCCCACTGGTCCGCCCGGCAACTTTGGGCAAATGCTTATACCACCACTTGTGCAGGGTGCGCATGTCTCCATTCCCCCATTCGTCAGCATTGACTTCGCGAATATCGTTCTTAAAGGCGGGGAAGTTGTACCAGTCGTAGCAATTGCTGAGCACATTGCGGGGATTGTTATAATCGTAATCGCTTTCGGCGTTCGGGGGGAAATGGATGTTCCCAACCTGGGCTTTTCCCGGTGCAACCTTGTCATACAGGGCGAATTGGGCGTATAGGTTGGCAGTTCCCTGTGTTTTGGCAAATGCCTGGGTCAGAATTGATTCGGTGCGGTGACCGAACGAGTGGAGCATTTCCCCCACCCCTCGCTCGGAGGAAAAACCCATTACCACGAACCGCCGGTTGCAGCCGGCTGACCAGGTCTGGGGCTGGGAATTGCACCAGAACGCGCCCATACCGCACATGCTCAATTCATAGAAACCGGCTTGTGGGAAACCCATCAGCCAGACCTCATCAATTTCACGGTTGGTGATGCGCGAAAGAACGTTGAGTCCGGTCAGGATGGCCTGGTAGTTGGCATATTCGGGCTGGTGAGCCGGTTGGGTTTTGTTTATTACTGTCTGGTAAGTCAGGGGATCGTAACGATATCCGTCGGTCAGGGCTGGAAATTCATTGAGCTCCACGCGTTGGACAATCTGGAAACGCGCCAATCCGCCACTGGTCTCCAGGATATCCTGGATAAAAGTATTCGCCAGATCGTCGGGATTATTCCAGTGCATGCTTTAAATCAGTGTCGTGCCGGAGGCGGCATCCATGATGGGGTTGTAGATTACCAACAGCACGCGAGCGGTGACGATCCGGGCCGGTTCGCTGGTATTATCAGGTGGAAGAATCGGCTGGACCGGTGTGGAAACAGGTGCGGAGGGCTTAAGGATTCCAAACAAGCTGCGCAGGAAATCCCAGAAAGATGGTTTTGGACTACCCGATGAATTGCTCATCTCTCCACCTATGGCACATCAGTGGCAAAAAACACCTGATTGCCAATACTAAAGAAGGCATAACGGTTTGAACTGATGGTCATGGCTGTTGCCGGACCATCGAATAGAGTGTTGTTCTCCTCCATGGTCGCCCGGAATTGGCCGCGCAATTCCAGTGAATTGGACCTCGGGCTGAAACGGTAGATTGCGCGTGTCAGCGGTTCGAGCATGTAGAGGCTCGGGTCGGGAGCGGAGGCAAAGGTCACCTGGGTGAAGATGGCATCGTTGATCTTTGGGCCTGGTTGCCGTTCCGGGCGCGTGTCCACGAAGGTGGCCGGATCAGTGCAGCGCATCGGTACGACGTCGTAGTGAGTCAGGGGGCAGGCTGTGACGTGGCCATCCTGGAAAAGCAAGTATAGATCGGCATTATTGGCAGCCAGGCCTATGGCGGTATTCATGTTCTGCGGCACCTGCTCACCAAAGAACATGCTTGGTAAATCCGGGAATTTGCCGAGGCTCCCGGAATATTGCCAGACGGCATTGCCTGCCGGATCGAGCACGTAGAGGTTCCTTCCATCGGAATCCAATGAAAATGCGGCTATGCTCCGTAAGCCAAGTTGCGGCGGGACAAGGGCAACGGCCACAGGGTCAGCCAGCCCACAGTAGAGCAGATTCCCTTTTCCGTCAATTGCTAGGACGCGCGCGTTGTAGACATTGCTCATGGGCAGGGTTTCTAAATCTACCAGAGACTCTATAATGATCGTGCCATATTGCCCCGGATCGCATTTGAAGGATGTGTCCACTTCGTAGCCCTGGTTCGTCATAAAGGCACGCATGACGCTGCCGCGTGAGGCATCCAACAGGTACAGGTCAGTATCGGTGGCAGCCATGTGGCTGACCTGCACACTGCGGCTTAACCCTCCGATGATGGCCTGGCGAAAATCCAGGCGCAGGATGCCATCCAGATTATCGAGGGCAGTCTGCGCTTCTTGCCGCAGTGCTTTTGAATCCTGTGTCTTCTGGTTGGTCTCAGCCAGATCCAGATAGTAGATGGTGCTATCCCAGGCGTGCCGCACTTCGGTTGGGTTGGTTTGGCCGCGTGCCTGGCTCGCCTGTGCCAGAGCCGTATCGTAGTATTGCTGATATTGTGCGGTGCGACCATAGTGAATGTAAACCGTCACTGCAATTGCCACAATAATGACTGGGATGATAATGGCAAATAATGCCGTGCTTGAGCCGGCAGCCTCAGAATTCTCACCTGAACTGGGCACAAGGTTTGGCAGAAACTTCTCGACCCCCCCGGATATTTTCTGCGTACCTGTTTGCACTCCCTGGATGGCCCTTACCAGCCCGCCGAAAATCTTCCTACGATGGCGTGAGGGGGGACGTTTAATTACAGGCAGGTCGCTGGTGGAGCGAGCAGAGACGAAACGCCCCGTATGCCTGGCCGGGTGGGCAACAGACACGATCGGGGCCGTCCCAGGGCGGTGAGAGGGTTGTGCCGCTGCACTACCCACCGACTGTACGGCCGGCGCGGCGGAGGTACTGGCAATTTGGGATGGGACCTTGATATTGGATGCACTGGCCGATGGCGTGGGTTTGTCTCCCCCCGAGATCAGGTGGGCAAAACGACTGGCGGGACGTCCGCTCTCCACCTGTGAAGTGGGCATGACCGGTGAGGCAGCCTGAGGCGTTCCGGGAACGGCAGCTTGGGCAGTTTGGATGGCTTGTTTCGGGGCCGTTCCGGGCGTTTCCGCAGCAGGCTTTTCCAGACCGGGTTGCATCCTCTTTAAGGTGTTTAGATTCCCTTTCCCGGGTTGTACTTGGATCAACACTGCGTTTATATCATCACTGGAGGCGCTCAAAAGATTCTTCTGCAATGTCTCAAGGGAGACATTTCTTTCCCTCAATAGCGTGGCATCCCACCCGCTGGGCAGGTTGGGACACAGCACAAGTAGATCGCCTGCGTGTAAATCGACCTGTGCGAAATATAAGGACGTGGCCTGACTGATTCCCAGGCCGCGTCCTGCGATCTCCTCATCATGAATTTGCCTGGTTTCGACGGTAGTCAAATGAAAAACATGCGTCGGGCCGCACTGGGCAAAAAGGAACTGTGCGCCGCGCAATACACTTAGGATCAGCCGACCGACGAAATATTCGCCCTTGCCGGTGGTGCGCAAATTGCGCTTGAGCAGGGACTGGTTAAGCTTCTCCGGTGGCAGCCCGAATGGCAGATGTCACCGACCCGGCTGTCCGGTAGAAACGCTGGGTTATTCGCCCCATGATTTGGTTGTATTCTGTAGAAGGGAACCCCGTGTTGCCTGAGAGGGTCAGGTAGACGAGCAGGCGATCCTCCTCGCGGCCACGCGCGGCGCGTTTGGGGGGCAGCACGGCCAGAAGTCCGGGGACTTGGGGCATTTCCTGGCCCTGAATGCGATACATTGGGAGCAAATTGAGATCGAAATCGTCAGCCACGCCCCCATTATAACTGGTAAAATCGCCGCATGGAATTTACCCTTCACCGCGACTCTTCTACCCTGGAGCCCCTGGCAGATGAGTGGAACATGCTTTTGTCAGAAAGTGTCTCCAACATCCCTTTCTTACGTTACGAATATCTCTCGGCATGGTGGGCGACGCGCGGCGGAGGCGAATGGCCCGAGTCCGAACTGGCTGCCGTGACGGCGCGCCAGGGCGGAAGCCTGGCGGGCATTGCTCCTTTGTTCTTTTCCCGCAACCTTGACGGTGACCCGGCGCTGATGTTGCTCGGGAGCATCGAAATTTCGGATTACCTTGACATCCTGGTCCGACCGGCGGATTTATCCGCTTTCCTGGCGGGGTTGCTGGATTTTCTCGGTCAGACCGGATCGCTGGAATGGGGCCTGCTCGACTGGCATAACCTGCCCGAGGATAGCCCCACCCTCCCTGTCTTGAAAGTGGAAGCCGAAAAGCGCGGCTGGACCTTCACCCAGGAACGCACTTATCATATTCCGTCCATTCCACTTGCGGGCGATTTCGAGACCTATCTCGCCGGCATTGATAAAAAACAGCGCCACGAAATCCGGCGTAAGATTCGGCGCGCCGAGGAAAGCGACCGCCACGTCCGCTGGTACATCGTTACGAATGGGTCTACGCTGGATGCGGAAGTGGAGGCTTTCCTGAACCTGATGGAAGAAGATCCTGAGAAGGCCGCTTTCCTGACCTCTGCGATGCGCGCCCAGATGCGTCTGGCTTGCCGGGCAGCTTTTGATAATGGCTGGTTGCAATTGGCCTTTCTCGAAGCCGATGGACAGAAGGCTGCTGGGTATCTCAATTTTGATTACTTGAACCGTATATGGGTTTACAACTCCGGAATCGATCGGCGCTTCTTGGATCTTTCGGCGGGTTGGGTGCTGTTGGGCTATCTCTTGCAGTGGGCCAGCGAAGAGAAGCGCACCGAATTCGATTTCATGCGAGGAAATGAAGATTACAAGTATCGCTTTGGTGGGGTGGATAAATTCGTGGTCAGGGCGAGGGTGACACGTTAAAGAGTGCCTGACGCGCCTCATCTGCCCGCGCGACACCTCGTCGCGTCGCGTCATCCCAACATTAACCTCGAGTCCGAGAGCGTTGTAGTGTTCGAAATGCCAGGGCGCCTAAAACCAGGGGGAGCCACAGGGTGACTGCACGATAAACCAGTGTCACCAGAACAGCGTGGGGAAGAGGCACATCCAGTGAGTTTAATACCACTGGTAGAATACTATCGACAAAACCAATGCCTGAGGGAGTGGGGGAGGCATACACAAACAGGTGCCCGATGCTGAACCCTGCCACTACGGTTGCAGCGCTGACCGAGGTGTCCAACGCTAGGAAGGCCAGTCCGAGTTCCAGGATCAACAGTAACTTGTTTATGGATGTAAATACCAGCGGTAGCAGGGTTTTTCCTAGGTTGGCAGAGTGTAAGGATGACAAGCCATCCGTCAACTCATTCGAGAAAGTGTAAACCGATGCGATAGTAAAGTATTCTCTATGCAGGAAAGGGCGCAGCAAGTGGTTGACCCCTCGCGCCAGCCAGGCCAGCACATTCCCTAACTGGCGGGTAGACCGGTATCCCAACACCAGACCGGCACCAATGGATGCAGCTAAGATCAACAAAAATCCGGCCGCCAATAACTCAAACACGTTTAATTTGCCAAGCTGAGCCAGCAGGAAAAATCCTGCTGCCAGGGCGAAAAATAGAGCGGCATATTCATAAAGCACATACAAAATCATTGCCACTGTCACCCGCCCTGTTGATTGGCTGCGCCGCTGAGCCTCATCGAGAAACACCACCACTCCACCGATACCAGAGGATGGTGTAATCAGATTTACGAAGGTAGCGGCAATGACCATTAAAAGAAATTCGGTCCGCTTTCTCGTAGTCCCACCAGATGGTAAAGCGCCATAAAGGTGGCAGTAGTGTTCAACAATAAGACAGCCTCTACCACTATCGCTATGTCCAGGTAAAGCGGCTTACTTTGGCGTAGAACAGCCAGGATACTTTTTAGCTCTGCAAGGCTGAAAACGATATAGGCGACCGCCAATAACCCGATGACAACCAGGAAGACTTTCCTCATATCTGGCCGGCGATTAATGACCGGCTTTGGCGAGCCGGATCGATTCCTTGAAGGCTGTCATGATGAAGAAATAAAGCAACAACAAGGCGACAAGGCCAACGATTATCTCATATGGGTTGACGGCGACATCGCCCAGGACATTTATTTTTACATGCCAAATCTGCTTGCCAAAGAAGAACATGGCAGTGTTTAGCAATACGGCCACTACGCGAGCTTCTGTCGGTCCAAGCTTTCCGTACGAGAGCTTGAATTCGCCGACGACATAGGTGCGGAGATAAACCAGCACAGACATTAGCAGGAAAGCCACCAATGCCAGGCAGGCTATATTAAAGCTCACATAAGGCGAAAGACCCAAACCTATAAAAATCATTACTTGGCCGATAACATCAATAATGTGATCGACAAAGTAACCGTAAACGGGTCGCTCGATATGCCGGTAGCGCGCCAGGGTCCCGTCCATACTGTCGCCATACCAGTTGACGAAAAATCCGAAGGTGGCTAACCAGAAATAACCCGGGTTAAATCGGCTTAAGATGTATCCAATCAGGGTGATTACACTCCCTGAAACACCGATTGCTGTATAAATATCCGGATTCATCCATTTGGGCGAGTGAACGGCCAGCCACTGTAAAATTGGTCGTTCTATCGGCCCTAAAAGTATATTGTTGATGCGTGTGTGGTTGGCGGATTTATTCAAACCAAACCTCCCATTGCTACACCATATTTATCCGGGAATATCATTTATTATCTCAGGCCATACTGGTTGAAATATCAGCCATTGCTGCGGAGCGGGCCGGATGAATTCTTCTGCCACGGCCAGCACCTTTTCAGCATTCATCAACCGCTCATCCGCCCGGTTGGGATACGAGTCCATTTCAATGGGTGGTGAAGCATAGATATGGTATTTCCCATTTTCTTCTAAACGTGTGGCTGCAACCACAATCGGCACGTGTGCCTTCAGCGCCAGGTAAATATGATGGATTGGCAGGGCCGCCGGCCGGCCAAAAAAACACGGCCGGGGCTCACTCTCCGGTACAGGGCGATCAATGCCGGTTACTACCACTCCGCCCTGTTGCAAATGACGGATCGCCTGGCGTAATCCTGTGAATGAACCGGGCACCAAGTTCATGCCCGTTTTCTGGCGGGCCTCAAATTCCATTCGACGACCACCTTGCGGATTTGGTATCGTAAGAACTAAAGGTTTGAATTGATGCCTACAAAGCCATTGTAAACCCAGATCAAAGCCAACCATGTGTAGTCCAGCTACCACCAGGCCGCATCGATCAAACTCAGGGCGACTATAGACCGTTTGGAATGAAGGCTCGATGCTAAACATCTGCCCGACCATTCCGGCGTCATTGAAATAATGATACAGATCATAGATCGAGCGAGCTGAGTTCTGAAATACAGTTTGGACGGCTTGGTCCAAAAGCTGGGACGAACTTTTTTCGCCAGTGGCGATCCATTGGTTGGAACGAACAGCTCTTCCCAGCTCAGAGTTACGACGTGATGAGATCCACCATGCTGCTGATTTGGCGATGGAATACCCGAGCCTGGGTGGAGTGGTCTGTGCGATAAAGGCAGCAACCTTTATTGCCGTCGGATTGTTAATCAACCGCTCAATGCTGATTGCCATATTTCTGTATGGCTCCTTTGATCAACAACCAAAGCTGATGATTGGCAACTTTGCCATCAACCCTTGATAATTAATCTCCCCAATCCTTGGGACGGCGCTCTTGAAGAAAAGTCGGTTCCTGCAAGGAAGCGGAGCAATAGAAGGGTTTTTCGTAAAAAAGAGAGAGCCGGAGCCCACCATGACTCCGGCTCTTTTCTTACTCCCATATTATATACGTAACTTCACCAGGAGGGTCGTATTGACGATCTCGCCAGCCTGGTCTATGGGCAGGATTACTTTCCGCCTTTACAGCCGGCGCGACACCTCATCCAGCCGCGCCATCTCATCATCGGAGAGCCGAAATTTCATTGCGCCGGCGCTTTCTTCGGCCTGGTGGACCTTGGTGGCCCCCGGTATGGCAACAATGATCTCCCCATGGAAGTTGATCACCCAATTCAATGCCACCTGGGCGATGGTGACATTGTGCTTGGCAGCCATCTCATCCATGACGTTGATCAGGGGCTGGGTCCGTTCGAGGTTGCGCTGCATGCTGGCTTTTCGCCAACCCGACATTCGTTCCAGGAGTGCCGGATCCTTGTGGTATTTTCCCGAGAGCAGGCCGCGCCCGATCGGGGTATAGGCAATGATGGTTACACCCAGTTCCTTGGCAGTTTCCTGCACGCCATTCGTCTCGATCTCGCGGCTCAATAGACTATACCGCATCTGGTTTACCGCCAGGGGCAGGCCTCTTTTTGCCAGTGCAGCGTGTGCCCGCCGCATGCGGGCCGCGTTGAAGTTGCTGACCCCCACCGAGCGGATTTTCCCCGCCTCCACCAGGTCGGCCATGGCGTTCATCTCGGCCTCCGGGGTGGAGAAACTGTAGGGATGGTGGACCATGTAATTCGCGATGCTGTAAGGTGCCAGGAAACGCAGGCGGTCCTCAATGCTGTGCGGGATGTTACTGGCGGTCCGCAAAAAAGGCCGCCATTTCGTTGCGATGACGACCTCCCTGTCCGCCTTCCCGGCGGCTTTCAACCCGGTTGCCAGGGATCGTTCAGACATGCCGGCACCGTACATTTCAGCGGTATCAAACCAGTTGATGCCGCCATCCAGGGCAGCTTTGATGATGGCATTCTTTTCCTCCTCGGGAATGATCGGGAACATGCGCCCGGTCAGTCCGCTGCCGCCGGCCATTTCCATCACGCCCAATCCAATTGGCGTGACCAGGATATCCGTCTTTCCGAGATGCCTGAGTTGAATTTCATTATTGGATTTCATTCATATTTCTCCAGATTTCTATATATATTATCTTTTCTAATGATAATCATGCGAAAACAGACAGGACGTTCCACACCCACCGCATCTGTTTTCACCTTTTCCCTCTTCCCATCGGGATGGGCGACAGGGAGATGGGCATTGCACGGCAGGATGGGTTTTAGGACACCCAGCCGGCTTAGATTTCTTTGCCTTCGAACTGGCTGTTGTAGAGCTCGGCATAGAAACCCTTCTTGGCCAGCAGCTTCTCGTGTTTGCCCTGTTCGACGATGTCGCCATCCTTCATCACCAGGATCCAATCCGCCTCGCGGATGGTGGACAGGCGGTGGGCGATGACGAAACTGGTGCGATTCTTCATCAGGTCGAGCATGGCCTTCTGGATCAGCACCTCGGTGTGGGTATCCACCGAGCTGGTGGCCTCGTCCAGGATCAGCATGGTTGGGTCCAGCAGTATGGCGCGCGCGATTGTCAGTAACTGCATCTGGCCTTGGGAGATGTTGCTGGTCTCTTCGTTGAGTACGAAGTCATACCCCCCTGGCAGGGCGCGGATGAAGTGATCCGCATGGGCGGCCTTGGCCGCCGCAATGACCTCCTTATCGCTGGCGTTCGAACGCCCGTAGCGGATGTTCTCCATGATCGTGCCGTTGAAGAGCCAGGTATCCTGCAGGACCATGCCGAACTCACAGCGCAGGTCGTTGCGCTTGTATTCCTTGACGTTGTGGTTGTCCACCAGGATGGCCCCGTTGTTAACGTCGTAGAAGCGCATCAGCAGTTTGACCATGGTGGTCTTGCCGGCGCCGGTTGGGCCGACGATGGCGATCTTCTGCCCGGGTTCGGCGTAGAACGAGAAGTCGTTGATGATGATCTTGTCGGGGTTGTAGCCGAAGTGCACATTCTTGAAATCCACGCGGCCCGCCTGATTGTAGTAATGGATGCTCGTTTTCGGCCACACGTCCAACGATACCGGGATGGCGGTATCGGGTTCCTCTTCGGCTTCCGCCAGGAACTCGAAGACGCGCTCGGCCGCCGCCATGGTCTGCTGGAGGATGTTGGAAATGTTGGCGATCTGCGTGATCGGCTGGGTGAATGACCGTACATATTGAATGAATGCCTGGATGTCACCCAGGGTAATGGTGCCCTTGATCACCAGGTAGCCGCCCAGGATGCAGATGGCCACATAGCCCAGGTTGCCGACGAAGTTCATGATCGGGAACATCAGCCCGGTCAGGAACTGGGATTTCCAGGCCGAGTCGTACAGGACGTTGTTGACTTGATCGAACTGCTCGATGCTCTTGGCCTCGCCGTTGAAGGCTTTCACGACCATGTGGCTTCCGTACATCTCTTCCACATGACCGTTGATGTGCCCCAGATAATCCTGCTGACGCTTGAAGAAGACCTGCGACTTGCTGACGATCACACCAATGATGCCGAACGACAGCGGCAGCATGGCAATTGCCACCAGGGTCATCTGCCAGCTGATCGTAAGCATCATCACCAGGACGCCGACCACGGTGGTCACCGAAGTGATGATCTGCGTCAGGCTCTGGTTGAGGGTCTGGCTGACCGTGTCCACATCGTTGGTGATGCGCGAGAGCACTTCGCCGTGGCTCGTGCCGTCGAAATACTTGAACGGCATGCGGTTGATCTTCTCGGAAATGTCCTTGCGGAAGCGATAGGTGATGTTCATCGCCACGTTGGACATGATCCAGCCCTGCACGTACGCCAGCATGGCCGAAAGTACGTACAGGAGCAGTACTTCAATGATGATGTGGCCGATATAAGTGAAATCGATCGTGCCGGTTCCGGCGATCTGGGCCATCACCCCTTCGAACAGTTTGGTGGTGGCGTTACCCAGGATCTTGGGGCCAACGATGGATGCGACCGTGGAGGCGATGGCAAAAAGCCAAATCAGCAGGATCAAGCCCCGGTACTGCCCGAGGTATTTGATCAGCTTGTTCAGGGTGCCCTTGAAATCGCGCGGCTTTTCGCCCCTCATCATGGCCATCGGACCGCCGCGTCCCATCGGACCGCGTCCACGTCCGCCCATCATTCCGCCGCGTGGGCCGGGTGCGCCTACGTTCATCATGCCAATTCCTCCTGGCTGAGCTGCGATAAGGCAATGCCTCGATAGACTTCGCTGTCCTTCATTAGTTCTTGGTGTGTGCCCTTGCCAACGACGCGGCCTTCGTCCAAGACGATGATCTGTTCGGCGTTCTTGATCGTTGCAATGCGCTGGGTCACGATCATCAGGGTGCTGGAGCCGGTATGCTCCTTGAGTGCCTTGCGCAGGGCCGCGTCGGTTTTGTAGTCCAGTGCTGAAAAACTGTCATCGAAGATGTAGATGGGGGCTTTCTTGACCAGGGCGCGCGCAATCGCGAGACGCTGTTTCTGTCCACCCGAGACGTTCATGCCGCCTTGGGCGATCTCGGTTTGCATTCCCTCCGGCTTGGAGGCGATGAACTCGCTTGCCTGTGAAATATCCGCCGCCAGTTTTAAATCCTCATTGCTGGCATTTTCGTCCGCATAGAGCAGGTTGCTCTCGATCGTGCCGGAGAACAGGTTGCTCTTTTGCGGCACAAAGCCGATCCGGTCATGCAGGTCATGCTGTGAAACCTCCCGGATATCTATGCCGTCAACAGAAATTGCCCCTTCGCTTACCTCGTAGAAGCGCGGGATCAGGCTGACGATGGTGGATTTGCCCGAGCCGGTGGTACCGATGAAAGCCGTGGTTTGGCCCGGCTGGGCGGTGAAACTGATATTGTGCAGTACGTCTTCTTCCGCACCGGGGTAGCGGAAACTCACGTCACGGAACTCGATCGTTCCTTTGAAGGGTTCGGGAAACTGTCTGGGAACCTGCGGGTCTTTGATCACCGGTTCGGTTTCCAGCACGGTCGCAATGCGGTCAGCCGAAACAGACGCGCGTGGCAGGATGATGAACATCATCGAAAGCATCAGGAAGGCGAACAGGATTTGCATGGCGTATTGCATGAAGGCCATCATGTCGCCCACCTGGATGGTGGAGTTGGCCACCTGGTGGGAGCCCACCCAGATGATCGTCACCATTACAATGTTCATTACCATCATCATGACGGGCATCATCACCACCATGACCCGGTTGACGAATAGCAGCGTGCTGGTTACATTCTTGTTGGCTTTGTCGAAACGCTCCTCCTCGAATTCCTGCATGTTGAAGGCCCGTATGACCATCATGCCCGAAAGGTTCTCACGCATCACTAGGTTGAGCCGGTCGATCAGGCTCTGAATGGCCTTGAATTTGGGCAGGGCGATCGAGAAGACCGTCAGGATCAAGCCGAGCAGGACAACCACTGCCAGCGCGATGATCCACCACATGTTGGCGCTTTTGCCGATCGCCCGGATCACTCCGCCGATACCGATGATGGGGGCATAGATGACCATGCGCATCATCATGATGACCACCATCTGGATCTGGGTGACGTCGTTGGTGGAACGCGTGATCAACGAAGCGGTTGAGAATTTATCGAATTCGGTGCTGGAGAAATTCTCCACGCGCTCGAACACATTCCGGCGCAGATCGCGTGCCAGGCCGGCGGCGGTGCGGGCGGAGAGATAGCCCACCGCGATGGTACAGGCCCCCGAGAGCAGCGTCAGCAGCAGCATCAGGGTGCCGATCCGCAGGATATAGCTGGTTTGCAGATCGCTGGTTTTCATCCCCAGGGCAACATACTCGGTTTTTACCGCCCCGGCAGCCATCTGGACGATCATCTTGTCACCCAGCGTGGCGAATTTCTGATCGATCGTGGCGGTCATCGCGGCCAGGGTCGCCGGCGGGAGCTTCTGTAGCATGGCAAAAACGTCCGTCCCCGGCGGGATCTTGGACAGGTCGAAACCGAGACTCTGCCCCATGGCTTGCGCCTTGGTCGGGTCGGCCAGGGCCTGTTCCAGGCCTGAGACCACCAGCAGCGCCTTGCCCATGATCGGATTCAGCTTGTTGATCTCGGCCCGGTCGACATTTTTGAGCACATAGACGGGCTCGTTTGCCAGGTCAGGGTATTTCGCGACGTCCGTGGAATAATCAGCCGCGTTCTTGTCCACTAGGGTGTAATCTGCCAGGACGGCCGTTTGGTCGTCGGTGCTCATGAACGCCAACAGCCGGCTCATCTCGCTCTGGCGGATGGCCATTGGGACGGCATCCACCACACCGCCTTGCTGGATACCGTAGTTGACAATGTTCGACATGTAATCCGGCAGGGCCAGATCGGCATTCGCCTGCACGAACAGCAGGGCGATTGCGAACAGGATCAAGAGCAGGTAGGGTTTCAAATATTTTGCAAGACGTAACATGGGCTTCGTTGCTCCTAAATGTAAAATTCCAAGCCAAAGTCTATCGGCAAATTATGAATTGAGTGTGAAAGGGTTGTGCAGGGCCTGTGCGGATTTCAGTCTTCGGTTTTCCTGGCAGCCTCGGTCAGCAGGGTCAGCGCAGTGATGATCATGTCCTGTTGCGCCGAGGTTAGTGCCTCGGTCAGACCCTCCACCCATTGGCTGCGCACTTCGACGCTCTTCTCGATCAAAGCCTGGCCTGCCTGGGTCAGGGCGAGCTGTTTGGCGCGCCGGTCCTCGGGGTCCTCGCTCCGTTTGATCAGGCCCAGGTTCACCAGCCGGTCGATCGACTGGCTGGCGGCTGCGTTGGTTATCCCTAGCCGTTCCCCGATCTCGGAGACGCCGCACCTGCCACCATGGAACAGGCGCATCAGGATATTGAGCTGGGAAAACGACAGGCCGGTTTCTTCCATAAAGCCTCTGAAATCGCGCCCCGAGCGGCGCATGAAAACTCCGGACCACTCCCGGATGACCTCTGTTAATGCTTTAGGTTGTGACATAATTAACATCCTCTATTAGTTAAGCGGGCCGAACTATATCTGTTTTCCGCCCATTTGTCAAGTCAAAAAATATCGACTTGCATTAGCGTTTCATAAGAAATTCCAAACGCAGGAAAGACCTCCCTGGATAAAAAAAGCCGGCCTCACAGCCGGTCTGCCAGTCATACACTGAACTCAGAAATACCTTTGCTATTGTGCACCATTTCTAGCTGGGTGCGTACCATCAGTGGCGGAGCACGTGATCGCCAGCTTTTATACAATTTCAGCATAGACTATGGAATAAGTATAAAGGACATTTCGACCTTCATTTGAACCAGTACAATAAAGCCTTTTAAGCTGTTCTGCGCCAACTTCAACCACGTTTGAAAATCCCCTCTTGGTAAGGAAATCGACAATGGAACTCTGTGCAATACTAAAAACGCGTTTATTTTCACCCGATAAACGAGATAATATAGAGAATATAGAGCTTAAGAGGCCACGCTCAGGATCAAAATGCTCTTCTACGGTAAGGTGGTAATCAAAGACAATCGCACTTCCTGTTGCAGAATTTGAATGTATCCAAGCGAGAGTAGCATCAACAGCTTCCGCAGTAATATACGGCGTGACCCCCTCCCAAATAAAGAGAGTCTTGGTTGTTTTATCGAAACCGTAACTGAAAAGTTTGTCTAGTGTTTCTCTCTCGAAATCTATCGGAACATAGGTTATATGATCGGGTAATTTACCGAAGATTTTAGCCACCTTTTTAATTTTACTGGATTGAGTGGCAGGATGATCGACTTCAAATATTTTAACCAATGAAAGTCCATCACGATATCCGCGCGAATTGAGTCCGGCACCCAGGATCACGACCTGCGAGGTTGATGCGTTCAAACACTTCTTGAGGTAGTCATCCATGAAGCGGTGACGGCACACAATGAATGTCAACGCACCCTGGGTGCGCCGTTCACCGTAGTTATAGAATAGTTTGATAAGGAAATAAGCAAGACTGCTCGTCAAAGCACGAGCAAAAGGATCATTGCAGATCCTTATATGAGAGGGCTTTTCGGATTCGATTGCGCGTACCGCCGCGGTAGACAGAGCCGTGGAACTAGCTTGAGTATTTCTCATACATCATCTCTCACACAACCACGAGAAGGATTACGTGCACGCCACATTTTTATAAATTCCTCACTCGTATACCCCTCTTTTTTGAATAATATCGCCCCATACCGATCTCCGGTTATAGTAAGCCCTGTCGACTCAATAAACTCTCAATGGGTTCTACCAACTGAAGAGGATCGGCATTTGGTTCAATGCAGATTGAAATATGTCCTTTCTGTATAGGAGCGACGAACTGGTAGAAATTGCCATATCTGATCAACACAAATCTGGCTCCACCACAGTCGATATCGCCCCGCTGTTTAACAAGGGTCAAAATGGTGGGGTTGACAATCAATTCTTCATATTTGTCAGACTCAGAACTGCTCACCCCTCTCGTGTCCGGCTTGCTAAAGGCTGTTAACTCGTTGTTGGTGTAAATTGCCACGTAGCGGATGTTTTCTGACAGCGATAAAACGTCTTTGATTAACTGCTGCATAAGACTCTCCAATTGCTTTACTCTGAAACCGCTTTGTTTTCTGGGGAAATCGCCTAACGGTTTGGCTTAACGGCAGCGATGGGAATAACAACGGACCTTTGCATCAGTTTAAAATAGTTCACCCTGAGACAACTATACAACAAATCCATTGCGCGGGCAAGCGCCGCCCGGCTTTTTTTCAATCATGGTATTATCATTTTCCTTGACAGACTTCGTAACTTTGTCCCCCCATTTTCGCCAGCCAAAATCCCGGAATATCCAGATGTTGCATGGTGAAAATGGAGGGTGGGGGGCTGGCTGAAATAATCCCGATTGTCGCAAATGGTAAAGCCATGTTTCTTCAGGAAGGGGCTTGACAAATTAGAACATTTGTTTTATCATCTTAGCGTGGCGAGGGCGTTTTCTGGGGATCCTTGCCGCTTTTTTATAGCACATTACCAACTGAAACATCCTGCCGTTTCGCTTCCTTCTCCATTCTTGGTTTTGAAATGAAGGCACGCCGCCCATCCTGCCTGCCCTCACTGACCTTGTCAGGGTGTTCTTTCAGGGCAGTATCTCAGCGACCTGATGAGTCCATCTTCCGGCCTCCCCTTGCGCAGCACATCGTACCCGCTACTTTCGGGTATCCCTTGGGGACAGATACGACGAACTCCAGTCGTATTTGGGGAGGTGGCCAAAGGCCGGAGGGGGTTGAAAGAAGGCTGTTCGTTCCTCATTCGTTTTTTAAGAGGGACGAATGCTCGGCTTGACCCCGGGCTTTATAGATCATCATTCACTTTTGTTTCTGAGGAATAAATCGAAATCAAATCTTGCTCGCACCTCAGTCCCAAAAAATATCGATTTATCATTCTCGAGACATGAAAATGAATAAAAATCATATTCAAATGTTAATTTCCTGCATACATTTTTCAATTTTCTGCTCTTCTCTCTATTTCTATCTCCGAATTGTTCTTTTTTTTGTTTTCAAATATCAATTACCTCGCCCATCGATCAGAATCCATCCATTCCTTCGAATTCATCTCTTTCTACCCAACTACCCAAACTTTTTCCTTTTTACTTCTCCTTTATTACTCGTTCTGGACAATCGTATTCCTTTCAGGTATTATTGCTTCGCTCTGCGCCATCCTTTCGGGCAATTCCGTGGAGAATAGATGACCGACTTAATTAAACAGATTACGAACGATTTGCAGAAGAAAATCGAATCCTTCGAGCCGAAGGTCAGTTTCGCCGGCGTTGGCACGGTGCTGGAGGCGGGCGACGGGATAGCACGTGCCACTGGCCTGGCGAATATCAAGGCGCAGGAATTGGTACAGTTTGCCAATGGCGTCATGGGCATTGCCTTCAACCTGGAGAAGGAGGCCGTCGGCATCATCATCATGGGCGATTACTCCGGGATCACCGAAGGCATGCAAGTTCGCGCCACCGGCCGCATTGCCTCGGTCCCGGTCGGGGATGGGCTGATCGGCCGCGTGGTCAACGCCCTGGGCGAACCGGTGGACGGTAAAGGACCGGTCAAATTCAAGGCTTACCGCCCGATTGAACGCATCGCGGTCGGCGTAGTCGAACGCCAGGACGTGGATACCCCTGTCCAGACCGGCATCAAGGCCATTGATTCGATGATTCCCATCGGGCGTGGACAGCGTGAACTTATCATTGGTGACCGCCAGACCGGAAAATCAGCCATTGCAATTGACACAATCCTCAACCAGAAAGGCAAAGATCTTATCTGCATTTATGTTGCCATCGGGCAGAAAAAAGCCGCGGTTGCCCGGACTGTCGGCATTCTGGAACAGCACGGTGCCATGGCGCACACGATTGTGGTGATCGCGGCAGCCGATGAGTCCGCCGCGTTGCAGTACATTGCTCCTTATGCCGGATGCGCCATTGGCGAAGAGTTCATGGAGACCGGACGGGATGCGCTGGTCATCTACGACGATCTTTCCAAGCATGCCTGGGCTTATCGCCAGGTTTCCCTGCTCCTGCGCCGCCCACCGGGGCGTGAAGCCTATCCGGGTGATATTTTCTACCTGCATTCCCGTCTGCTCGAACGCGCCGCCCGGCTTGCAAATAAGTACGTCATTACTAGGAAGGATTTCAAAGAGGCCCTTGCAATGGAGAAAGACGCTGTCAACGGCAAAGTTTTCTCCGGGCCAATGGCCAGGCACGACGCGGATGCAGCCTGCCAAGCGATGCCGAACCCTCCGGACTGCAAAGTGGTTAAATTGGCCGGTTCGGGCGGCTCGTTGACGGCACTGCCGATCATCGAAACCCTGCTGGGCGACGTCTCGGCGTACATCCCGACTAACGTCATCTCCATCACCGATGGCCAGATTTATCTGGTCAATAACCTGTTCAACGCCGGCATCCGTCCGGCGGTGGATGTGGGTATTTCCGTTTCCCGTGTAGGCGGCGCAGCCCAAACCAAGGCTATGAAGCAGGTGGCCGGTAAATTGCGCATCGATATGGCCACCTACCGCGAACTGGCCGCGTTTGCCCTGATGAGTTCCGATCTGGATAAATCCACGCAGGCCCAATTGACGCGTGGCCAGCGCATGCAGGAAATTCTGAAACAGCCGCAATATGAACCCATGCCGCTGGAGAACCAGGTTATGGTCATCTTCGCCGGGACGAACGGTTATGCCGATAATGTTCCGGTGGAGCGCATGAAGAAATGGGAGGGTGACCTGATCCGCAATTTGACGACCTCCCATCCTGATCTCGGCAAGGATATCGCCACCAACAAGTGCATTACCGATGAAACCGAAAAGAAATTGGACGAGGTGCTGACCGCTTTCCGGTCAACCTGGCAATAGCGACCAACAGACTTATTGACTATCAGACTATCCGACTAACTTATGTCCTCAGCCCGTGAAATGCGGATGCGGATCCGCAGTGTCAGGAATATCTCGCAGGTAACGCGCGCTCTGGAGGCCGTCAGTGCCAGCAAGGTTCGCAAGGCAGTCGCGGCGGTCACCGCCACGCGTGCGTATGCCACCAAAGCCTGGCAGGTATTGACGCATCTCGCCGGGCAGCCCGGGCGGGTTATCCTGCATCCACTTTTGGCGCACCGGCCCGAGATCCATAATGTGCTCGCGGTGGTCATCAGCGGTGACCGTGGCCTGGCCGGCGCGTACAATACCAATATCATCCGTTACGTCAACCAGCGTTTTGACTATTTTGGCGTCCCGGTTCGCTATGTCGCCGTCGGGCGTAAAGGACGCGATTTGCTCCTGCGGCGACACAAGCAGGTGATTGCCGAGTTTGCCAATCTTCCGGCTGCGCCATCCTTCGCGGATGTTTCGGCCGTCGGTCGCGTGGCGGTGGATGAATTCCTCAAAGAGGAAGTGGACGAGGTGTACCTGGTCTATACAAACTTTATCAATATGGTCGCCCAGGCGCCGGTGATTAAAAAGTTGCTTCCGTTGGAAGTCGGCGCTGAAGTTGGCCGGGTTGAGGAGTATGCCCACCAACGTTTAACCGCTGCTTATATCTATGAACCAACGGAAGAGGAACTCCTGGATGAGATCATCCCACGCTTTACCGCATTGCAGGTCTACCAGGCCATTCAGGAATCGTTGGCGTCGGAGCATGCCGCCCGGATGGTTGCAATGAGCAACGCCACCGAAAACGCCATTGAGCTGGTATCTCACCTGCAGTTACAATATAACAAGGCTCGCCAGCAGACGATTACCAATGACCTGCTGGATATAGCGGGCGGGGCCGAAGCGTTGGCGAAGTCGATGGTGCAGGAATAAAATGGCTCTTTGGAAATTTCCGTGGTAACGGGCTAAGTAGGGGGTGGTGTTGGGCGGGCGAAGCCCACCCAACACCACCCCCGCCTTCCCTCCTGCACGGGAATTTCCATTGAGCAGATAAATTTTGGAGGTAGTGAATGGCGAAAGCAGTTGGCCGTGTAACCCAAATTCAAGGAAGCGTGGTGGATGTGGAGTTCCCCGAAGGCGGACTTCCGGAGGTATTTGAGGCCCTCGAAATTCCGCGTGAGGGCAGCCAGCCGTTGGTATTGGAGGTGGAAAAGCATTTGGGCCTGAATCGGGTGCGGTGTGTCTCGATGGATACCACCGACGGTCTGCAGCGTGGCCTGCCGGTCACTGCGACCGGCTCACCGATCCTGGTACCGGTGGGGCCTGCAACCCTGGGACGGATCTTCAACGTCCTGGGACTGCCCATTGATCGAAAGGGCCCGGTTCAGGCGGACGAGTGCTACCCCATTCATCGTCCGGCGCCGCTCTTCTCCGAACAGTCCACCCGCACTGAGATTTTCGAAACCGGTATCAAGGTTATTGATCTGATTGCGCCGTTCACAAAAGGCGGCAAGACCGGTATCTTCGGTGGGGCAGGCGTTGGCAAGACCATTGTTATCCAGGAACTCATCCGGTCTGTCGCCACGGTGCACCAGGGCAATTCGGTCTTTGCCGGGGTGGGCGAACGCAGCCGTGAAGGTACGCAACTTTATCGCGAAATGCTCGAATCGGGTGTCATGAAGGATACCGTCATGGTCTTCGGCCAGATGAATGAACCACCCGGCGTGCGGCTGCGCGTTGCGCTGACGGCGCTTTCGATGGCCGAGTACTTCCGCGACCAGGGCCGCGATGTCCTGCTTTTCATTGATAACATCTTCCGTTTTACCATGTCCGGGTCGGAAGTGTCGGCGCTGCTGGGGCGCATGCCTTCCGCAGTGGGTTACCAGCCAACCCTGGCGACGGAGATGGGCGAATTGCAGGAGCGCATAACCTCCACCCGGCATGGTTCGATCACTTCGATGCAGGCCGTCTATGTCCCGGCGGATGACTATTCGGATCCCGCGCCGGTCGCCACGTTTACGCATCTGGATGCCACCATTGCCCTGGAACGTTCCATTGCCGAAAAAGGTATTTATCCGGCCGTGGACCCACTGGTCTCCACCAGCCGCATCCTTGACCCGAACATCGTCGGAGCGGATCATTACAATACCGCGCGTGAATGCCAACGCATCCTTCAGCGATACAAGGACCTGCAGGATATCATCGCCATTCTCGGCATTGACGAATTGAGCGAGGACGACAAATTGGTTGTCTCGCGTGCCCGCAAGATCGAACGGTTTTTCTCCCAGCCTTTCTTCGTGGCGGAAGTATTTACCGGCACATCAGGTAAATATGTCCCGATCAAGGAAACCGTGCGCGGATTCCGCGAAATCCTGGATGGGAAAGGTGATGACCTGCCCGAACAGGCTTTCATGATGGCCGGGACGATTGATGATGTGCGTGAAAAGGCCGAGAAGCTCGCATATTGAATCACGTGTTCCAGTGCCGAGTATCATATTCGAAATGCGCATGACACTTGACACATGACACTGGAGAATTGTTATGTCCATCCGCTGTGAAATCATCTCACAAGACCGCATCGTCTTTCAGGGAGAGGCAGACATGGTGCTCCTCCCTGGTACGGACGGGGAGATGGGCATTCTGCCGCATCATGCGCCCCTCCTGACCACATTGAAATACGGTATTATCAAGGTGCGTTCGCAAGAGCAGGAAATCATTTTCACCGTAGCCGGTGGAATTGCTGAAGTTCAACCGGATGTCGTCACCATCCTGGCAGACTCGGCTGAGAACGTTGAAGAAATAGATGTTTTTCGTGCTGAAGAAGCCCGCAAGCGCGCCGAGGAAAGCCTCGCGAAAGGGGTACCTGCAGACTCGGATAAATATTTGATTATAGAGGCTGCCCTGCGCAAGTCCGATCTGCGACTGGATGCGGTCAGGCGTTACCGGCATGGACCTGCCAAGCCGCCCCGGATATCCGACGAAACGAGATGATATGGCTTCATTTTCAAAGAATTTGGGCATAGATCTTGGCACCATCCAGACCCGCATTGCCGATTCCAAAGGCATCCTGGTGGATGAGCCGACAGTGGTCGCCATTGTCATCGAAGAGCAAAAAATGGTCGAATTCGGCAAAGCCGCCCGCGATATGGCGGGTCGCGTGCAGTCGGAGACCATCGAGGTGGCGCACCCATTACAGAACGGCGTGGTGGCGGATTACGAGATTACGGAAGCGTTGCTGCGCTACCTTCTCCAGCATGTCAGCGGGCCGCTGCGTTTTTTCCGTCCGCGTGTGATGATCAGCATTCCTTATGGAGTCACCAGCGTGGAATCGCGCGCGGTCCACGAGGCAGTCCTTCAGGCAGGCAGCCGGGATGCATACCTCATCCAGCAACCTCTGGCGGCGGCCCTTGGGGTGGATCTGCCGATTAGTTCACCTTCCGGGAACATGGTCATTTGCATGGGCGGCGGAGCCACGCAGGCAGCCGTCATCTCCATGTACGGCATCGTCGCCGCCGAGACCATGCGTTCCGGTGGCCTTCTTCTGGACGAAGCCATTGTCACTTATGTGCGAAAAAAATACGGGGTCATCATAGGCCCGGGTACGGCAGAACAGTTGAAAGTTCGGATTGGCGCGGCTGTTCCGCAGGATAAAGAGGAAAGCCTAGAAGTCCAAGGGCAGGACCAGGTCAGCGGGCTGCCAAGCCCGGTCACCCTGACCACTGGCGAGGTGGTAGAGGCACTCCAGGAACCACTTAAGCATGCGATCGAGACCTGCCGGCGTGTGCTTGAGAAAACCCCACCTGAGCTGGTCTCGGATATTATTGACCGCGGCGTGGCTTTATGCGGCGGTGGAGCGTTGTTACGCGGCACCGATAAACTGTTGACGAAAGCCCTCGGCATCCCGGCTTATCTGGTGGATAACCCGGCAACCTGTGTGGTGGAAGGGGCAGTCAAGGCGCTGGGCTTGTATCCGATCCTGAAGCGCAATCTGCCGCCTGTTTAGGGATTTGTCCGGCCTGTCCCCGGCACTTCCGGGGGCCTGTCCCCGGCACTTCCGGGGGCCTGTCCCCCGCCTATTCTTGGGTTTACCCAAAGGAATCTTTCGTGAGCACCTCCCAATTCCCGGAAGCTTTTGCATCTATGGCAATCGGCCTGGGCACTCCCAAGCGTTATTTTCCGGTCAAGAATTTAAACCGGGTCGGCAGCTTGGTCGCTTCTTTCATTATTATTGGTGGTTCGATCCTGGTTTTCCTGTATGGGCTCAACGTTGCATATGCGGCCTATCAGAAACATGGCCCTGCTCTGATAGTTGATAAATTGGCGGT
Source organism: uncultured Chloroflexia bacterium (assembly GCA_963806575.1). Taxonomy (GTDB): domain Bacteria; phylum Chloroflexota; class Anaerolineae; order Anaerolineales; family Villigracilaceae; genus UBA877. The sequence goes on from CAWDYX010000017.1 coordinate 134,975, forward strand.
GCCCGTGATTATCGCTTTTATTATGTTGTTGCTTGGGTTGACGGTCGGCTGGTACGCATATGGAAACTGGAGGAGAGGCGTGGCAGTTTATGAGCGGGGATTTGCCGTCCGAGACCGGAAAGGCATCCGCACCTGGCGCTGGGAGGAGATCATTTCGCTGACTTCCGCGGTCACCCGCCGATATACGAACGGGATTTTCACCGGAACGACGCATGTCTACAACCTGTTCACCCGTCAGAAACAACACCTGGTATTAAACGACATTTACACCAAGGTGGAAGAACTGGCGAAAGCCATCCAGGATGGCATTTTCCCAATCCTGTATGACCGGGCCGCGCAGCAATATAATGCCGGGCAGATCCTTGTTTTTGGGCCGGTGGCGATCAGCAAGGACGGGATTCAGATCAGCAAAAAAACCTATCCCTGGACCGAGGTACAGCAGGTTTCGATCCACCAGGGGATTTTAAAGGTCTCCAAAAAAGGCGGCGGTTGGTTCAGCGGAGCTGGTGCCTCGGCCTCCGTGATCCCGAATCTGAACGTACTGCTCAATATCATTTACCAGGTTGTCGGTCTTAAAGTTGGGAAAGCAGCCAAAGGAATGAAAAAACAACCAGCGACGTGGATGCGTCGCTGGTTGTTTGAATGGGTTCCCGGGTTATGTCCTTCGAGAAACAAACAGTTTTACAGTCTCTGCCACAACTGAGGGAACCAAAAGCAATGGCAGGACGATCTCCCATTGTTGCCAGCCCAAAGGCTGGGTGTTAAAAACATTATTTAATCCGGGAATGTAGACCACCCCCAGCAACAGTGCCATGGAGGATAAGAAAGCCAGGTTCATGTTGCGGTTCTTGAAAACCCCGATCCTAATGATGGGATAGCGCTCGGAACGGGATGTGAAGGCCCGGAACAATTCAGAGGCTGAAAGGGTAACAAAAGCCATGGTTTCTGCCATCAAGTTCGAATGAGTTGGGTACCACTTAAGACCAATGAAATAAGCGGCCAGGCTTACAGAGGTAATGGCGATGGTTTGGGTGAGAATGCCAACCTGCATGAAGCGGTTGATGATGGGTTCCTTGGGTGGCCGCGGCGGCTGGGACATGATATCCGGGTCACCTTTCTCGGTGCCAAGTGCCAGGGCGGGCGCACCGTCGGTGACCAGATTCAACCATAGCAACTGGATGGCCGTCAGCGGAGAGTTCTTTGTAAAAAGCATCCCCAGGAAGATGATCAGGATTTCGGCCACATTGCAGGAGAGCAGGTAATAGACGAATTTGCGGATATTACTGTAGATCACGCGCCCCTGTTCGACCGCGTCCACAATGCTGACATAGTTATCGTCAGTCAGCACCATGTCGGCAGTTTCCTTGGCCACATCTGTGCCGGTGATGCCCATGGCCACGCCGATGTTGGCACGCTTGATGGCAGGGGCGTCGTTCACGCCGTCACCGGTCATGGCAACCACTTCACCGTTGGCCTGCAGGGCATCCACGATGCGCAACTTGTGTTCTGGGGAGACCCGGGCGAAGACATCCACCTGCTCGATCTCGTTCTTCAGGATGTCAGCGCTCATCCGGTCCAGGTCTGCGCCGGTCAGGACCTCGTGGCCAGGTCGTAAAAGCCCGATCGCCTGGGCAACCGCCCGGGCGGTGTTCGGATAATCCCCGGTGATCATGACCGTGCGGATGCCGGCGCGGTCGGCTTTCTCCATGGCGTGCCTGACTTCCTGGCGGGGGGGATCGATCATCCCAACCAGACCGACGAAGACCAGGTCTTTTTCCAACTCGTCCACCGCGACGGTTTCGGCCTTGGGAGCTTCTTCGACCACCCGGTAAGCCAACCCCAGCACGCGCAGGGCATCCCGGGTCATTGCATCGTTTGCGTCCCGAATACGCTGGCGGACCGCTTCATTCATCTTCCTGGTTTTGTCATCACCCGTCTGATAGGAGGTGCACAGGTCGAGGATCAGGTCGGGTGCGCCTTTCACAGCTATCACGTCCCAGCCGCGTAATTCATTATTCTTGAATGGAGAAACATCATCCGGATCGGGTTCCCGGATATCGTGGATTGTGACCATGCGTTTGCGTTCCGAGTCGAAAGGAACTTCATCTTGACGCGGATAAGCTTTGTGCAATTCCGCATGATAAGCGTCTGCTTTGGCAGCCGCGATCAGCAACGAACCTTCGGTCGGATCCCCCACGATCCTGTAGGACAGGTCGTCGCCCTCGACCGCCTCAAGCTGGGAGTCGTTGTTGAGCGCACCCACCCAGAGAGCGGTCTCCACACCGGGATATTCGTGCAGGTCAACGGATTCGGTGCCTACCTGGAACTCCCCCCGCCGGGAATACCCCGAACCGGTCACATTAACGAATTGCCCGTCCACCCAGACACGCGTGACGGTCATCTCGTTTTGGGTCAGGGTGCCGGTCTTGTCGGAGCAGATGACAGTGGCTGAGCCGAGCGTCTCCACAGATGAGAGCCGGCGGATCAGGGCATGCCGGCGGATCATCTCGCGCATCCCGAGCGCCAGGCTGATTGTCACCACAGCCGGCAGACCTTCCGGCACGGCCGCGATGGCCAGACTGACCGCTACAATAAAGAAGTTGACCAACTCGCTTTTGGCTGCCTTAAGGTAAACCAGGATGCCACCCCCGGCAGCCGTCAGCAAACCCAGGTTGGTATTTTCGATCACGGCAACTATGAAGACGATTGCACAGATTGCCAGCGCCCCCCAGCCGAGAGTCTTGCCGAGTTGGTCCAAGCGTTTCTGGAGCGGAGTTTCCTCCTGATCCACACTCTCAAGCATCCTGGCGATCAGACCAAGTTGCGAGCGCATGCCTGTTCCGATCACTACGCCGCGCCCGCGCCCATAGGTGACCGTTGTTCCCATAAAAGCGGTGTTCTTTCGGTCGCCTAGAGGAATATTCGCTTCCAGCTTCATGGCGGCGTTCTTTTGGACGGGGAGTGACTCGCCGGTCAGGGCGGCCTCCTCGACCTGAAGGTTGACCGCATCCAGGAGACGAACATCTGCCGGAATATGATTGCCGGCCTCCAGATAGACAATGTCACCCGGTACAAGATCGCGGGAGGAGACCGTCAGACGGTGACCATCGCGGAGCACACGTGCTTCGGGAGCAGCCAGTTTCTTGAGGGCTGCCAGCGCTTCCTCGGCTCGTCTTTCCTGGACGATACCCAGAACGGCATTTAGAAGGACAATGGCGATGATGGCGGAGGCGTCCACCCACTCGCCCAGCAGTGCCGAAATGATGGAAGCCACGATCAGCAGCATAACGATGAAGTTATTAAATTGCCCCCAGAGAAGCTGGATAAAACCCGGACGCGGCGCTTCTGTGAGTTGATTGAGGCCATATTGACCCTGCCGCCGGGTAACTTCCGCGCTGGTCAGCCCATTTTCGCGGACTTTAAGATGTTCGAGCACTTCTCCGGCTGACAGAGCATGCCAGGTTTCTTCTGTAGGCTGGGCAGGAGTTTCAGTGTTCTGAAGGATGGTTTTTTTCATCAGACGTGGTTCTCCAATGGATGATTCCGGATTCATCGATCCGGGTCTCTCAGGTTTTTTCGATCTCGATGCACGTGCCGGATGGGATGACGGTATCCTTCGGGACCACGACGATGCCATCCTGGACGGTCCAGTTGGGTGTGAGGATGTCTGTACCGAGCGGAAACGGATGGATGACCACGTCTGCACCGATGCGGGCATTTTTGTCTATGATGGCCCCTTCGATGTGGCAATTCGGGCCAATGCCGACTGGTGGCTGTGAAGGCTTTTCGGTGGAGTAGTAGTCTGCACCCATGAGGATGCTGTCTTTGATAACCGTCCCGCTGGAGATGATGCTGCGGACCCCAATGACCGAATGGGTGATCTTGGCTTTCTGGATGCGGCAGCCTTCGGCCAGGAGCACATCTTTCAGCAGGCTGTCTTCCACAATGGAACCGGGCAGGAGACGGGAATGCGTGTATATGGGGTTTTCCGTATCGTAAAAATTGAAAGCAGGATTGGCAGTTGCCAGGTCCAGGTTGGTTTCGTAAAAGGAACGGATGGTCCCGATATCGCGCCAGTAACCGTCAAAATCAAAACCGTAAACGGAGCGGTTTTTGATGGCGTGCGGGATGATGTCTCCGCCGAAATCGTCAAAACCGGGGTTTTCGGTCAGCAGTTCGATCAAGGTTTCCATTTTGAAAAAGTAGATTCCCATTGAGCAGAGAAAGGGACGCTGCTCGTCGGCGCGGCTGACGAATTTGGACAAGGTGTCGGGATCTTTGGGCTTTTCAACAAAATCGGTGATACGACCATCTTGGCCGCGTTTGAGAATACCCAGGCTGGGAGCGTCTGCGCGCCTGACCGGTTGGACAGCCACTGTGATATCTGCCTCATGCTCCCAGTGGAATTCGGCCAATTGGGAGTAGTCCATGCGATATAAATGATCACCGCCCAGGATGAGCACGTATTTGGCACGTGATGACCGAAGTTGGAATATTTGTTTGCGGACAGCGTCAGCATTCCCCTGGTACCAATCGGTGGATTCGGGGGTTTGCTCGGCGGCCAGGATCTCGACGAAGCCCGTATGGAAAGTATCAAAGTTGTAGGTTTGGGTGATGTGGCGGTGGAGGGAGTGTGAGTTGTACTGGGTCAGCACGTCTATCCGGTAGATGCCAGAGTTGATGCAATTGCTGATGGGAATATCAATCAGGCGATATTTTCCGGCAATTGGCACGGCCGGTTTCGAGCGGAGTTTAATCAGCGGGTAGAGGCGCGAACCGCGTCCACCCGCAAGGATGAGGGCCAGGATATCATTCATGCCAGGCATAGCGATACCTCCGGAGAATACGAGATGGATGCGACAGGTCCTGCTCTATTTTATCCCATCTGCATCCGGGAAAACTTGTCGGACAAGTACATTTTCATAACGAGATAAAAAAAGCGAAACCACCTGAATGGCGGTCTCGCGAACGCTGGAAAGCGCACAGGCGACCGGGAGCTTGAGCTCCGTCTTGACGATCAACCTGTCCCGCGAATGCGGGCGCTACTCCCCGACAAAGGAAACTTTTATTGATATAATGCCGAAGGTGGGAATTGAACCCACAATCCCGTAAGGGAACACGATTTTGAGTCGTGCGCGTCTGCCAGTTCCGCCACTCCGGCGAACGCCCAGATTTTACCACTTAAAAAGGTTAATGATGAAATTAGGAATAATCGGCTTCCCCCAATCCGGAAAAACCACCATCTTCAATGCCCTGACGCGCGGCAACGCGCCGACCACTGCCTCGGCGGGAAGAATCGAAATCCATACTGCGGTGGTGGATGTCCCCGACCCGCGGGTGGACAAGCTCTCGGCCATGTTCAAACCGAGGAAGACCATCTATGCCAAAGTAACCTACGCCGACATCGCCGGGCTGGATAGCGGCGCGGCCAGGACCGGATTCGCCGGTCCGCTGTTGAACCAGTTGGCGCAGATGGAGGGTCTGATCCACGTCGTCCGCTGTTTCGAGGATGATAACGTGCCACTTCCCTCCGGAAGCGTGGACCCGGCTCGTGACATAGCCTCAATGAACGGCGAACTCCTGCTCAACGATCTGATTGCAGTCGAGCGCAAACTGGAACGTCTGGTCGATGAACGTAAAAAAGGCGGCACGGACAAGATGTTGAATGAACGCCAGACGGCGCTGTTTACCCGTCTGCACGAGATCCTGTCAGCGGAAAAGCCCCTGCGCGGGGTGGAAATTTCATCTGAGGAGGAAAAATTCCTCTCCGGATTCGGATTGTTGACGCGCAAACCCATCCTTGTATTGTTGAACCTGGGGGAGGGGCAGGCAGTGCCGGATGTTCAGACAGTGTCGCCGGTGGTCGCCTTGCAGGGCAAACTGGAGATGGAAATCGCCCAGCTCCCACCTGAAGACGCAACCGTCTTCATGGCCGAGTACGGCATCACTGAATTATCGCTCAACCGTATGATCCGTATTTCGTATGATCTGCTCGACCAGCAGTCCTTTTTCACTGTCGGTGAAGACGAGGTGCGCGCCTGGACGACCCGCCGGCATGCCACGGCTGTCGATGCTGCCGGGGAAGTCCACACGGACCTGGCGCACGGCTTCGTACGGGCTGAGGTGGTGGCTTATCAGGATTTGATCGAGTTGGGTGGGATGACTGAAGCCAAATCCAAAGGGAAACTGCGATTGGAAGGGAAAGAGTATATCGTCAAAGACGGCGATATCGTTCATATCCGTTCCAGCCTATAATAAAATAATGGAGTGAAAAGCAAAGGCGTAAACGAGACAATGTCCGATTATGCCTTTTTTCTTGCTTCACTCTTCCTCTCTTACTCTCTCTACGCTTCGTACTCTCCCGGTTCCTCTTCGACCATTGAAACCGGCTCCTCCTCAGGCTTGCGGTCCAACATCTGCATGGACAGGGCCACGACCTTGGTGTAATATTTGCTCCCACCGCTTTTGTCATCGACTTTATCGGTTCTCAAGCGGCCTTCGAGAAAGACCAGGCTGCCCTTGTGCAGGTACTGCTGGCAGATCTCGCCCAGCCGCCCCCAGGCTTCGATGTTGACCCATTCGGTGTTCTCCTTGGCTTCCCCTTCCGCAGATTTCCAGCGATTGCTGACTGCCAGGCTGAAATGGGCCACTTTCTTCCCGGTGGGCGTGGAGTGGCTTTCGGGATCCTTGCCGAGACGGCCAATTAATTGGACTCTATTTAGTGCGGGCATCTTTTATTCTCCTTTTTCCCTGCAGAATTGGTTGTTCGGGGATCACCATTTATGGAAATCCTCAATCACCTAAGAATAGATTAATATTAGTGTAGCGAAAACAGAAGAAAAGTCAATAGGGTTTATGATGAAAACGGTTACAAGTCTTCCTGAATTGCGGACAGCCCGGCGAGCGCTGCCCGGACCGGTCGGTCTTGTCCCCACGATGGGCTTCCTGCATGCCGGGCACATTTCCCTGGTGCACCGCGCACGTGCCGAATGCGCCAGCGTGGCTGTCAGTATCTTTGTCAATCCGACCCAATTTGGCCCGAGCGAGGACCTGGAAAAATACCCGCGTGATCTGCCGCGTGACCTGGCCCTGCTCGAAGCCGCCGGCGCGGACCTGGTCTGGACACCCACGCCGGAGATCATGTATCCGCCTGGTTACCAGACCTGGGTCACGGTCGATGGGTTGACGCGCCCGCTGGAAGGGGAGGTCCGCCCTGGTCATTTCCGGGGGGTAACGACTGTAGTCGCCAAGTTGTTCAACGCGGTCGGGCCGGACAAAGCCTACTTCGGTCAAAAGGACGCCCAGCAAGCCGCCGTCGTCCGGCGCATGGCCCGGGACCTGGATTTCCCAATCGAGATCGTGGTCTGCACCACGCTGCGCGAACCGGACGGGCTGGCGATGTCCAGCCGGAACACGTATCTCAACACCGATGAACGTCAGGCTGCGACGGTCCTTTTCCGGGCACTGAGCGCGGCCAAATCCGCCTACGAGCGGGGAGAACGGAATGCCGAAACCTTACGCCAAATCCTCCGCGTAACCGTCAACTCCGAGCCGCTGGCGCGCCTGCAATATGCCTCCTGCGCGGACTTCGATACGCTGGAAGAATTGGAAACGGTGCAAGGCAAGGCGCTGCTTTCGTTGGCGGTCTTTGTGGGAAAGACGCGGCTGATCGACAATTTCATACTGTAATCATCCTCGCAGGGCGGAAAGCAGGATAGCCGGCAGGTGGCGGTAGCGCGGATCAAGCGTGATGCGGGCCACGCCTTTGGTGGTGATGTGGGCGGTCTTGTTGGTGATGAACCAGGGCGGCTTGGGCAGGAAAGCCGGGTCGCCGTGGAGCCAGGTGCGCGGGAATGGATAAAAGGAACCGCGTATGACGGTGCGCTCAGGCATCTCGAACAGGAAGGAGTTGCCGACAAAGCCGATGCCGCTTTGAATGTCGCCGGAGGTATGCCCGGGGAAGGCGCCCCAGGTGGCCTGGACCAGCAGGAAGGCGGCCGCGCTCCAGATGTTTACCCCGATCGAGCCGTAGTGCAAGGCGCTCAGGGCCGCCTCGAAATCCGGACCAAGTTGTTTGATCGTCTTCGGATGAACAAGGATGGTCGCGCCGAGCGTGCCATACAGTTTCTCGTTGCAGAATCGGACCGCGTTGCGTAAAAATTCAGCGGCATCCCTTCCAGGCAGGCTGGTCTGCGCGAAGACGGGGCTGAAAATTTCCCTCTGGAAACAAAGTTCATTCTCGGCATTCGGATCCAGACCGGTGATGAAGGTACGCGGCACATCCCCGCCAAGGAGCTCGGCCTCCGGATGGGCTGCCACGGCTTCCTTCTGGCGTCCCTGCCGCTCCGGGATAATAGGATTTACGGGCAGGCAGTGCGCGCATCAGCCTCCGAATGGCATCGAGGAACTCGTCGCGCTGTGGCCAGGTCTCGGACAGGACCAGCACCTGGGTGGAGACACAGTTGAACCCGGAATTCTGGAGCTTCATCGTCACCACGTTCTCGGCCTGGAAGCGGATATCCGCCCCGGACCATTTGCCGGGCACGACGATGGTCGGGCTGACTCCGCCCAGCTCGCCGGTGAAAGGCTTTTTAAGGAACGGCTGGTTTTGGAGCCTGCGCTGCTCGCCTTCCGGGCCGCTGCCGAACAGGATGGTCTGATAGGTGCGGACACTGCCGGTCATGTGGATCTGCTCCACGCCGGGGTGGTGGACCAGGTATTCCCCAACATCTGCACCTCCATAGGCGAAGCGCACGTAACCGGCTTGAATTAAAGGAGCAAAGATGTCTTCGAAGACCGGCCCGAGGTAATCGTTGATCGGGCTCATTTTCAGCAGGACCACCTGCCCCAGTCCGTACAAGCGGTAGAGCACATCGCGCGGCGGGATGCCGGCAACGTTGCCGGCGCCGAGAACCAGGGCGACTTTTCCCTTTGGGTTTTTCTGCTGGTAGAAGGCGGCCATTTTTTCCGGCAGGTTCGCCTCGGTCACGGCGGGCTGCATCCAGACTTCGGCGGTGACGCCATTCAACAATATTTTATCGAAGAGGGTATTCGGGAATATCCGGGCTGCCACCTGGCCATCGGGTCGGGTATGGACCTTCTTTGGCATGAGGAGCCGGCCCCGGGACAGGGCACGCAGGGTGTCCATGTAGCCGTTGATCCCCACTGCCAGCGTCCACGGGCCGCTGGTCCATTCCTCGCCTTCTTCCGGAGAGCCGGCCTGCATTTGTTTCCCGCGCACCGAAGCCGCCACCCAGGCTTCGCTCCGGGCTGCCAGACGTTGACGGATGGTATCCAGCAGAGCCAGCTTTTCCGGGATCGACAGACAGGCCCATTCGTCCTTATGATCTTGAAGCACCTCTATATATTGATCCAGTTTAACAGTATCCATTCAGTCCTGCTCCTGACGTCACTTAACAACACCCATGAATTGGGGATGTTGCGCAGATTACGACAATCAATACCGACCCGCAGGTTCGATTGTCCGAAAATGTTAAATCAACGAACCTGCCGGTCGTTGTTCGCAAGCTTGAATCAATAGACTTGCCAGTGTATGACGTCCTCCAACGGTCGCTTCTCAATCGTCGGCCATTCCTCGGGTACGCCGATTGGGACGAGGGCCAGCAGTCGTTTCCCTTTTGGAATGGACAGCAAGGTTTTGAACTCCGCTTCGAGAGGCAAGGCATCCCCTTCCACCCAGCAGGACCCATACCCAAGGGCGGTGCTGGCAATCAGCATGTTCTCAATCGCGGCGGAACCATCCTCCAGCCACCAGCGCGAGTAAGGATCGAGCACCACGGCGATGATCGCGCCGGCCTTCCTCATCCACTTGCCAACCACGCAGAGCCGGTCGATCATTTCCCGGTTGGTGACGACGATAAAATCCCAGGGCTGGCGATTGCTCCCGGTGGCGGCCAACCTGCCGGCATCGACGATCTTTTCCAGGTCCTCGCGCGGGACGGCCGCGCCGGTGAACTTTCGGACGCTTCTACGTTTCCGGATGGCTTTCAAGGCTTCCATATACCGCTCCTGTCATTCTTCGATAAGTGAGGGGGGAATTGAACATTGAAAACAAAAAAAGAACAATCAGGGAAAAGAGTGAATCGCAGAGCCCATGAAAAGGGCGTTTTCAGGCAGTTTTTGCTCATTTTTCCGGATTTGGAAGGGTGAATTGACATTTTTTCGGACCGAGAGGCTGGCAGGTTTTTTCAGAGGAATTATTCCTCAGAAACAAATGAGGGCGGGGAAAAATGCGGAAAGTTTTTCAATCCACTACGTGCAAACGGGAAAACCGGTTTCATCTTTACTCCTGGTGAGCATGGACGGGATAAGTCAGGTTGCCATTATAGTACAAATGTTCTATTATCGCAAGGGTCAACAACTGAACTTCAGACATGAATTCGGACAGGGCAAACAGCCAGATTCGATATTCTATCAATCGGGGCTGGCATCCCAAACCCAATCGAGACGTAAACCGGCGCGACCCTTTCTCCGCAGACCATGCCCGGGTGGGCCCGATATCCGATCAAAGACTCGCTCGGGCAACGCTGGGGATGTCCTGTTTCTCTCGACAATGACGCTGAACTGGGCGCGCTGAGCGAATGGGCAGCAGGTGCGGGGCGTGGCGAAAGTAATCTCATCTTCATCAAGGTCGGGGCCCGTATCAGTGTAGGCTTGTTCCTCGAAGGGCAACTCTACCGCGGCGCGGCCGGGTCAGCAGGTGAAATCGGTCACCTGATTGTAGAAGGGAATGGTCCCGTATGTTTTTGTGCCCATCTCGGCAGGATGGCGTTTGTCCTGAAAGAGGATGAAACGCGTGATCCAGTCCACGTAAGTCTGTTAGGTGCGGTAGGAATAGTGTTTGGTGCGTATAGCGTCGCGCACTTGATCGAGGAGTTTCTTTCACTTCGGAGGGACGGGAGACGGGTTTGTCTGCATATTGTACCTTTTATAGAAGATTGCTATACTGTGAGCATTCTATCCGAATATTTATTTCATCCCGTCTAACGTCCTAACTTGGTTAGGCGGTTAGACGGACAGCCTATAGTCCATTAAGCCGCCCGTCTAACCAGATGTTGGGCGGCCGATATGTGCAAGCCCAAGCAGCCATCTCTCTACATCCACCCCAATCGTTATAAGGAGATGATCAATGCACGAGTGTCCTGAATGCAGCGCATACAGCATCCATGACCTGGGTTCCAAATGCCCGAACTGTGGCGCCGACTTAACCAAGTACTCAAAGGGCTCGACCACCCAAGGAGGCACTACGGTCGGTAGTCCAACTCCAGGCCCTGCGCCCAACGAAGGTGAAATCCTCGCAGGCATACTAGCCCAACAGAAGGAGCAGACGCGTCTCCTGAGGGAGATCAGCAAGCACACCGGTTGCCTCTACACTTACCTGATACTCTCCCTTATCTTCGGCGTGATTGCGACAGTCATCTACTTCATATTCCTTGCGCCAATACGCTAGGTATGCAGTATCGTCTTTGTCGGCCGCCTAACACCGGCTCCAGCGGACGGGGCTTTCTGCTCTTGCGAAAGCCCACTAGAAGATGAAAATCACGACAAATGCTTACGGTGCGGAAAATAAATATTGCCCCGCCGCTAACCCTAGTCCGTTGGGCGGCCCAATCATAACAAGAAATGACTTCTATGAATTTTGAAGGGGAGGTCTTATGCCTGGTAAAGTTTTCATCAGTTGCGGGCAAGCGTCTGCGGAGGAGCGAGACACATCAGCAGAGTTGAGCAAATGGCTCAGAGAGCAAGGCTTTCTCCCGTATGTGGCTATCCAAGCGCAATCAATTCAGGATGTCAATACGGCTATCATTTCCGAGTTGAAAGCCTCAGACTACTATATCTTCATTGACTTTCCTCGCAAGCTTCTTCAAGGCGATCCCGATAGTGCACACAGAGGATCTCTCTTCACGCATCAAGAAATGGCAATAGCATATATCTTGGGCTTCGAAAGGGTGCTGTTTCTCAGACATAAGGATGTCAAGCTAGAGGGCCTTCTTAAATACACGGCATCCAATGCAATTATCTTCTCCGCTCCAAAAGAAGCCATAGAGCAAGCCAAGGAGTCTATAAAACAGAGAGGTTGGATGCCAAATTATACACGGCACTTGATGGCAACCAATCTGTATTGGTCAAAAGGGATGATACATTATGTCTCACATAGCACAGGTGAGCATTTAGTAGGCAGATTTCTGAGCATTGATATTCAGAATTATCGCTCTGACCTCGCTGCCTTTAGTACAGTTGCTCGTCTGGGTTCCATAAACGATGCTAACGGCAATACCATACCAGTAACTGATCGCAGCCATCTAAAAGCCCATGGTCAACCTGGATACGACCAAACCATTTGGCCGGAAAGTCATGGCGCATTCGATCTACTTCTTGCCAAAGCAGAACAGGGAGGAGTTATTTGCCTTAATAGTTCTCTCGATCTGGTGCCGAAACCTTCTATCATTACACAACCCGGTCGCTATATTCTTTGTTATGAAGTTCTTGCGAAATCCTTCCCTGTTCTAATATTCTCTATCAAATTGGATGTCACCGGAGATGCACTGACGACTCAGGCTCAATTCATAAATGGTTAATCTTACAACGCAGCCCAAAACCGGCTCCACCTGACCGCCATCCCCTTCGCTGCGCTACGGGGACGCTTCGCAGTCGGCGCGGGGATGCGGCGGCCATTTGCTAGAATAAGTGATTTTATGCAGTCTTGTCTCGTTCAAATCGGCGACAGGTGAGCCACACCGTTAGGCTTCCTTTCAGGAGTATCGATGCACTCATCAACTGATATCAAAATCGTGAAATGCCTTGATGGCTTGTATTATTCTTTTGAGACACTCAATTACCTTTTCTCTTCTTTGCATCAAAATTGCTGCAAGATCAATACCGATCAGTCCTGGCTTGTCCCTGCGTTGTGGCAGTGCTGGTCATTTATTGATGTTGTTAATCGCATTAGGGAAATTGCGCAGGCTCTTCCGGGCTTGAGCAATCGGAATCATGATTTGGTAGCGTTCTTGGAGTCGACGAGGCTAACCGAGGATTATCGTCATTACATACAGCACTTAAGAACCGAACTCTCAAAGAAGGACCCTAATCCTTTCCCAGTTTGGGGGTCATTGTCTTGGGAAGATCCTGAAGATCCAGCTTGCTCATATGTGGTCTTCATTGGGGCGCGGATTGGACAAACAAGTTATACAGGAAGTGTGTTCGATTTAGTGGAACGAAAGTGGGTCAGCCGAGTTAGCCTAGGCATTGCAGGAAAGACATTCAACTTTGATCCAGCTTATAATGCATGTACGCAATTCCGAGATTTCATAATGCCTTGGGCTTTATCTGCCTATGAGCCTGGTATTCGTGTTACAACCGAGTTGCCAATCATCACGCTCCGGATATCCCCCAGTAGGGAAACCTAACACAGCATACACCCGACTGGTGGGATTCGCACCGCCAAAAAGGAGTAAACTACGCTCAAACCAATTCCGCCAAATCAGCTTCATCTCGTCCCACCCACCAGCGGCTCACGCTGACCGTTGGGACGCCGCTCACCCCTTTTAATCCATCAATCCTTGACAGGCAGCTTACTTGGGGGCAGCTTGAACT
>CAWDYX010000018.1:0-190262 GCA_963806575.1 uncultured Chloroflexia bacterium
TCTTGGTACCCCAGGGCAGGATGAGCACATATCATCAAAATTGCTTTCAGATCTGCTCGAAGCGGTCGACCGGGACGACGAAGATGGTGGCGCGTTTTTCCCCTGCGACGGCGGGGGTGCAGGTCTTGTGAAAGAACTGGATGACCGTCTCAACTTGTTCGGCCTCGACGCCGATCAGCAATGTGGTCATGCCGCGCCGCAACAGGCCGCCGGTGGAGGCAACGCGCGTGACGCGGAAATCGGCGGAGGTCAGCCCCTGGGTGACGGAGTCAGAATCAGCGTCGCGGACAATGGCAAAAATGAGCTTCATGGCTAGATCTCCTCAAAGTGCTCCACCGGCAGGGTAAAAACCTTGGCGCCGCCCACGGTAACCGGCACCGGGGTTGGGAGCGGCAGGGGCGCACCCTCCAGCGGGATGGCCAGATACTCCACGCGCTGGCGGCAGGATTTACGCAGGGCCACCAGCGCCTGTTCCTCCAGCCCCTCAGGCAGGCCGATGAACAGCGTGGCGTTGCGCCGGCCCAGGAAGCCGCCGATGCTTGCCAGATGGATGACCGGCACCTCCAGCAAGGCCAGGGCGCGTTCAGCCACATCCACGTCCTGCTCCTGGACGATGGCTGTCATCAAATGACGGATCGGGGGATGCTCCATCGCGGCTCCTTTCAATCGGCGGACACGACCGCTTCGGTCGGGTCGTTCAGGGTGAAGGTCTGCCCATCCGGGAAGACGACCAGCGTCTGCTCCGCCTGGCGTGTCACCGTCAGACCCCTATATTTTACCGTAACTGGCCAGGGAAATGGGTTCTTTCCGCTCAGGGAGACCCGTTTTTCGGATTGGATCTCAACCCCCAGCGTATCCAGGAACAACCCAAGCGGAGCGAGGCCCTGGAGCGGGTTGCGTTCCCCGAGGCCAGCGCCGGTTTCAGCATGGTAAGCACGGAAAAAAGCATGCTGTTTTTTGAGGTTTTGGATCACGGCAGCCATCAGCCGGGCGGTCAATTGGGCAGCTTCCTCCCGCAAAGCGTAGGCCAGCATCCCCTCGCCAATGAGCGCATTCCAGGGAAGATGGACGGACTGGCAGGTCGAAGCCATTAACCGGTCTGCCTCGCCTGGCCGGGCTGTGGAGGTCGCGGAGGCGCAGGCCGGAAGGCCGAACGGCCTCCCAAAGCCATCCGCTGCCAGGAGCGTCCGGCGGATGAGTGTGCGGGCGCGCGGCAGGTCCGGGACGCCCGCCCACAGCGGCACGAAGAGGGTAATATCTTCGTTGGAGAAATCCATGATCTGCAGGGAAACCCGGTCGCGCGTTCTCAAGCCGGATATTTCGACTTCATCCAGCCGGGTGTAAAGCTGGCGGCTGGTGGCAACCGCCAGTCCCAGGCCCCACTGGAAGTCCATGCGCTCCAGACGCTCGGAGCGGGGGGTTTCACCATCCAGACCATGCAGGATAATCTCCGGACGGCGGGTGGTCTCACCGGTGAAGCCCATCCTTATGAGCAGCCGCACCGGCTGTTGAAAAGATTTGTGCGGGGTGAGGTTGCCGGGACCGCCCCGGCTGCCAAGGCGTTTGCCGGCCTGGCTGAGGTGGGTGACCCGGTCACGGTAATGATAGAGACCGGCCGGGGCGTCCCAGCATTCATCCGTCAGCCGGCGCAGCTCCTGCGATCTCAATTCCAGGCGCCGGCATTCGTCAGGCTGGCCCAGCGCTCCGGCGATCTTCGCCAGGGAAAGGAATTCCCGGGCCAACATGGACGAAAGGGCCGGACTTTCCACAGACGAAATTTCCGCGCCAGCTCCGCCGGCCTGCCAGACGGTGAAAGCCGGATTGTCTTCGAGGCCGGTCTGCAGGGGATGATCCCATTCCGGGAAACCGTCCAGGTCACGGTCGTGTCCTTCGGTGAACCAACATTGGATGAAGGCGGCCAGCCCGGATTGGATCTCACGCAGAAAACGCATGTCACGGGTGCGCCGGTAAGTCTGCCAGGCCAGATCAGCGAGAAGCGGGGCAGCCAGCCATTTCCCGTGCTGGCCGCCCAGGCCGGGTTTCCAATCCACAGCGCCTTCGGCAGTCTGTGCGGCCAGGAAGTTGCGCAACAAACCGGCAGCCAAATCCGGGGCGCCGGGCAGGAGACCGGCCAGATAGCCAGCCTCGAGTGGAGATTGCCCGCTCCAGAGAGGAGAATAGTCGCGGCCATCCCCGCGCTGGGAATGACCCTGGTCCGGCTGGCGGGATAGAACGAAGCTTGGGCAGGGGAGATATTGACTGGGACCGAAGAACAGGCCGAAAGCGGTCTTCTGGCTGAGGGCAAGCGCGGCGTCCCAGTCCGGGTCGCCGGTGAAGATCTCAACGGTCTGGGCGGCGTTGATGCGTTCGACCCTGGCCTGTTCCGCCTCCCAGGAGCGGGCGGCCGTGCGGCGGGCCAAATCAAAGGAGTCGGACAGTTTTGGAAGGGCGGCATGGACCCAGGTGAGGCTGCGGGAGCTGCCATCTGGCAGGGTCAGGTCGAGGACCAGGGATGGGTAGGGGCCGGGTCCGGGCTGGGGTCCACCGGTGAGGAAGATGACCGGGGCAAGGTCGGAGGTGTGCCCGGCCAGGAGGTTGACCGAATGCAGGGAGAGTTGCGCCAGGCTTTGTCCATCCAGCGGGGAGAGCTGGGCGCATATTTCGAGGAGCAGCGGGAGCGTTTCGCCGGTGCGGTTGGTGATTGTGAAGCGCCCGGCGACGGTGTGCGAATCGGGAACCCAATACTCGGCAACAACGTCAATTCCGGGAAGAGGTGAAAAATCGAGCAGGAGGAAATTGGGATAAAACCGGCGCAGGCGCGGCGGCTGGAAAAAGGCAGCCGGGTCGGCAACCAGTTGATCGCCCACGCTGAAGCGCGGAAAGAGACGCATGGCCCGGGCGCGCAATCCATACGTGGTGCACAAGGCCAGGGCAGGCGGATCACCGCCGCCGGTTTCGAGCTCCCAGATCTGATCGTTGACGTAATCGGGCTTACACAGGCGGAAATCAGCCACCAGGGTAAGCGCCAGCGGGTCGCCGGGGCCGAGAGTCCATGTGCGCATGCGGATAGTATACGGGGGTTTGGGCTGAAGGTCAAAGGTTTTGTGCTAGAATCCGCTATTGAATGGGAGGGATCGTAGACTGGATGCATTGTTTACCATGAGGAGTTATGACCGCGCCTGAAGACCCGCGTGATAAATTCCGCCGGCTGATGGACTCCGAGGCTGAAACGCAGGGCGAACCCCCTGCCGAGGAGCCTGAGGCGGAAAACCCCACACCGATCGTCTACCACCCGGCAATCGACGAGAATGGCATGCCGCTGCCGCGGCGCGTGGAAGAAATAGACATGGGCGCCACGCAGGTCATACCGTCCGCGATCGAAACCACCCCCACACCGGGCAAGCGGCGCCGGACCGCCAGCCGAGGCAGTCTGGCCTCCCGCCAGCGACGATTCAACTGGTCAAAAGCGGGCGGCTGTCTCCTGAGGGGATTGATCATATTTATTTTCATAATGGTGACGCTGGGACTGATCCTGGCGGCGGCCGGCATTTACGAATACTACTCCATTGCCTCCGGCCTGCCCAGCGTGAGCGATCTGCAGCAGCGCGCTTCCCAATTCGAGACAACCCGCATCCTTGACCGCAATGGGGATGTCTTGTATGAAATCCTCGATCCGCAGGCCGGACGGCGGACATACGTCCCTTTGAACGAAATTTCCCCAACCCTGGTGGCCGCGACCCTCGCCACCGAAGACAAGGATTTCTATTCGCATGTCGGGTTCGATCCACTGGCCATTGTGCGCGCCTTCTGGCAGAATATAACCAGCGGTGAGACAGTCTCCGGCGCTTCGACCATCACCCAGCAATTGGCACGCGCGGTGCTTTTTTCACCCGAGGAACGCAGCCAGCGGACGTATTTTCGTAAAGTACGCGAGGCCATCCTGGCGACTGAAATCGAACGTCGTTACAGCAAGGATACCATCCTTGAACTCTATCTGAACGAAATTTATTTCGGCAACCTGGCGTACGGGGTCGAGGCAGCCTCAGAGACGTATTTCAACAAGAGCGCCAGCCAATTAACCCTCGGCGAAGCAGCTTTCCTGGCAGGCCTGCCGCAGGCCCCCTCGGTGTATGATATTTACACCAACCGGGATATCACCCTGGGACGCGATCAAATTGTGGTGATGGAGATGCTGGCCTTGAGCACGGAGCGTCATTGCATTACCGTGAGCAACAGCCCTCAGACAATCTGCGTGGACGGGACCGCGGCGGCAAATGCCATCCGGGAGATCCAGAACCGGACTTTCAACCCTCCGGCAGCCAACATGCGTTACCCGCATTGGGTGCAGTATATCCGCGCCCAACTCGAATCGCGTTTCGACCCGCAGACGATCTATCGCTCCGGCTTTACCGTTCATACCACGCTTGATCCGATACTACAGGATATCGCCCAGCAAGACGTCACGACCCAGGTAAATGCGCTGGCGGATAAGCATGTCACGGATGGGGCGCTGGTGGCGATCAGCCCGTCCACCGGTGAAATCCTTGCGATGGTAGGTTCCCCCGATTTCAATAACAATGCCAATGCCGGGCAGATCAACATGGCGGTCAGCCCCACACGGCAGCCGGGAAGCTCCATCAAACCCTTCACTTACTTGGCTGCTTTCGAGAAAGGTTGGACCCCCGCCACCCTGATCTGGGATGTGCCTTCAGAATTTACACCTTCCGGCCTGCCAAACGATCCGAATCCGAAATATATACCGAACAATTTCGATAACACTTTCCACGGTCCGCTCACCGTTCGTGAGGCTTTGGCCAATTCGTACAATATCCCGGGAGTCAAGGCACTACAATTTGTGGGGGTATATGGTGACACTGGTTTGATCGCCATGGCGAAGAGGCTGGGTCTCACAAGCCTGACGCGGGACGATTACGGCTTGAGCCTCACGCTGGGCGGTGGTGAAGTGAGCCTGCTGGAGATGACGGGCGGGTACGCCGTGATCGCCAATGGAGGGGTCAGGGTCCCACCGGTGGCAATCTTGAAGATCGAGGACTATAAGGGCAATGTGGTCTACGAATACTCACCTCCGAGCGGTGAACGTGTCCTGCGTCCGGAGCATGCTTTCCTGATGTCCTCCATTCTGTCGGATAGCGCGGCGCGCGTCCCGGCCTATGGAACGAACTCGGTCCTGAACCTGCCGTTCCAGGCGGCAGTCAAGACCGGCACCTCGAACGACTCGCGCGACAACTGGACGATTGGCTTCACTCCAGACCTGGCAGTCGGCGTCTGGGTGGGGAACGCGGACTACACTCCGATGGTGAATACGACCGGCGTAACCGGCGCCGGACCGATTTGGGCGGATTTCATGAAATCGGCCATAAACCATTTGACAAATGGCAACCCGGAGCCATTCACAATTCCGAATGGGATCGAGCAGCATTCCATCTGCACCGTTTCCGGCACCCAGCCGTCCAAGTGGTGTCCGGACCAGCGAGAAGAATATTTCGCCGCCGACCAACCGCCGCTGCCTCCAGAAGACGATCTATGGAGTCAGGTCCAGTTCGATACCTGGACGAACCTGCTGGCCTCCCCGGAATGTACCAGCGATTTTATCGATGAAGCCCTGGCGATCAATGTGACCGACCAGTGGGCACGAAAATGGATCCGCCAGGATGAAAAAGGCCAACAGTGGGCCCGGGACATGGGATTCGACAAAATATTCTTTGCCCCTGCCCGGAAATGCACTGCCAGCGACCCACGTCCGCATTTGCAATTTGTCGATTTGCAGGATGGACAGACCATCACGCAAACCTCATTGGATATCAACATTGTGGCCAATGCAACGGCCGGATTCCGTTCCTGGCGGTTGGATTGGAGTACGAGTGGGGCACCTGAAAACAGGAAAAAGCTGATTGGCGACACAAACGTACCTGTCATGGCACCGACGATAGTTTATACCTGGGACTTGAGCGGGATGCCGAATGGGCAGATCATCCTGCGCCTGTACATGCAAGGGGATGGGGGTATCTTCGCTGACAGGAATATTCGCCTGAATCTACTCCTGCCAACACCCACACCCACACCGACTTCGACCTCCACGCCGACCCCCTCCGTTACCCCAACACCAATACCGTCGGATACTCCCACGGATACGGAGATACCGGTTCCAACGGATACTCCCACGGAGACACCCGTTCCATCGGACACACCTTCGGTTTAATTTCCAGGCAGGACGATCCTTAGAAAGCCAAAACATCCCGCACTTCGTTTCGGGATGTTTTTTTAATTAATCCATCGATCAGCGGATTTTACGGCGAGCGTGCCGGACGCCAATCCGGATCGAAGTCTGAGCCCGGGCTGAAGTGCAGATCAATTGGCTGGCTTCCACTCACATTCTTCAAAAGATAAATATGGTAATCGATACTGCCCGCCTGGGGGGTATCGCTACTTTCATAGACCACACTTTCATAGACCACCCAGGATTGATCCGGTGAATAGCTGCCATGGTTGCCATATGAGCCCATGCGAAAATGAACTGCCTCGGCGGTTTGACGATTCCCGTAATCGAAGACCATCAACCAGCCGAGCACTTGTGGTCCGCTGGTCTCGTTGAACAGGATGGTCTGACCGTCTTGCGACCAACTTGGCAGGAAATCCCAATAGGTTGAGCCCCGGTGTACCAGCAAAGTCTTGGCTTGTCCCAAAGCATTCATGACCCAGATCTGCAAGGCATTTGTCAGGCGGCTGTGACCAGTGTAGACAATCTGTTTTCCGTCCGGTGACCAGGCTGGCTGCCGGGACCAATCTGGCAGGCGGGCATCGGCGGAGTCGTCCGTAAGGGGAGTCACAGTGTCATCGTTCAGATTTATGACGAAAATCTGAGCCAATCCTTTTTGCAGGGAGCTAAAAGCGATGCGCGTCCCGTCTGGTGACCAGGCCGGGTCAAAACCACCACCATCCATGGGGGGCAGTTCAACGATCCCGGCACCAACTACATCAATTACATATAAGTTTGCCCCTGGATGGTCGTTCTGCCTGGCCGGACAGGGCGAGATAAAGACAATCTGCAAGCCGTTTGGGGACCAATCCGGCTGACAGGCGCCATCGGGCATATTCGTCACCTGTTGTAAATCGCTGCCGTCCGTATTCATGACATAGATTTGAGGCAACCCGGTCCGGTCGGATGCGAAGGCTATCTGACCGGAACCGCCTCCAAGGGGGGTGGAGGTTGGTCTCAATGTTTGGGTGGGAGTGGGGATGGGAGTGGGGGTGATGGATGGCAGCAAAGTAGGGAGGAGTGTTTTGGTCGGTGTCGAGGTCTTAGAAGGCGTCGGCGCAGTTGTCTTATTCAGGGCGGCCAGAGGCGTGATATTATCCACGAGCGCCGGTGTAGCCGTTGCCGGGACCTGTGTAGCAGTTGCCAAGACCTGTGTAGAAGTGGTGACTGGAGCCAGGTTGGCTTTAGAGGACGATGACAAGAAGAAAATGACCAAGATCAGGGCAGCCAGAATCGCCAACAAGATGAAGGAAAAGAACGCCCAATAGCCGGCACCCCGGCTCTTCCTTTTACGGGGTTCTGAAGGTGGAGGCGATTTCAAAGGGGGATTCTCGGCAGGAGGCATTTCTCGAGCGAGTTTCCGATTTTCATCGGCTTCGCCAGCAAGTGGTGGGGGTTCAACCATGATCTCCCCCTCCAGACGCGGCGTTTTGAGGCTGGAAGCAGCCAGGGCTTGTTTGAATTCCTCCGCCGACTGGAAGCGTTCCTCTGGACGGACAGCCATGGCTTTCTCGATCGTATTGGCCAGCCTGCGCGAGACTTTCGGGTTGCGCTTGCGCAGCGGTGTCAACTCGACGTTATCCATGGCGCGCGCCAACCCGTCTTCGGGAATAATGCCGGTCAATGCGGCGTAGAGGGTGGCGCCAAGAGAATAGACATCCGTACGGGGGTCAGTGCGCGCCGTGCCATACTGCTCAGGTGGGGAATAGCCGGGAGTCATGGCACGTGCCCCGGTGGTGGTAGCCTGGCTGCCTTTGACCAGTTTTGCCAGCCCGAAATCCACCAAAAAAATATGTCCATCCGGTGTGATACGCACATTTCCGGGTTTGATATCGCGGTGGATGACGGATGGCTTCCGGGTGTGCAGATACTGCAGGGCGTCGCACATAGCAGCGCCAATCAGGATGGCCTCTTCCTCAGAAATGGTACCTGTTCGTTCCATTCGCTGGCGCAAATCCTCCCCCTCAATGTAATCCATGATCAAATACTGGCCCTGGTCGCCGATAACAAAGTGATCGGTGACACGCGGCAGGTTTGGATGGCGCAGATTGGCCAAGAGAACAGCTTCCAGGCGGAACTGACGGGCATATTCGTCGCTGGTGAAGAGGTTTTCTTTCACCGCCACATCCATGCCCAGGTTCTCGTCCACGGCGCGGTAAACCGATCCCATGCCCCCCTGGCCAAGGATTTCGACAATCCGGTAACGCTTATGTAACAATGCACCACGATCGAGAGCAGTATCCATTAGAACCAGATTATATCAGAGGCGATAATTGATGGCACCTCCCAAGAGGATCCTTTATTATGAACAATCGAGAGGCAAGGATGAATGGAGGGATGTGCTTTATTTTCCTGCCCCTCAGGGTAATTCCCACTGAGCTGTTAAAGAGACCACCAACGAGATATCAATGAAGTCTTTCAGCCAGTTTCAGATGGATAAATGTCCATGGCGCCCCGCCGGTCACCCAGAACCCAATCAGCGCGTAGCGCAGATACCGAAGGAAATAAGCCGGAACGGTCTCACCCACGGGGAAAATGAATTTAAGTCCGTAACTGATGATGAGAACACCGGCTACGCCAAGCAGATAGCGAAAGACAAGCCTCCACCATATGCCTTTGATCTGGAACCCACCCTGACGGGCAAGCCAGACCAGGCCGACAAGCAGACCAAATAATGTCCCAGAGGCGGTCGCCGCATCCTGTAATGAAATGGCCTGCGTTGCAAACGCCGCCCAGGCCTCAGGCGCCTGCCAGGTGGCTCTCAGCCAGATAAAGGGGATCAAAGGCAGCAGGAATAACGCCAACGAGGCCAGAAAGGCGGTCAGGATCTGCCAACCTTCGCTGTGTTTTTTTGCCCAGGCAGCAACCGGATCCCAGAAACGCAGCGTCAGCCAAAGAATCAGTCCACCGATCAGCCAGCCAAGTATTACATCATGTGGAAAATGGACTCCCAGGTACAAGCGCGAAAGCCCGATCAGAAAAATGAGCATTCCAGCTACCAGCCAGCCCCACCATTTATGCAAGTAAGCTGCCAGGATGCCCCAGATAACCGTGGCACTTTGTGCATGGCCCGATGGAATGCCGAAAGAAGTCTCAGCAGCCAGGCTTTTCACACTTGTATCGTACCAGTACGGGCGTGGACCATGAAAAGCCAATTTGAGGGCTCCATTAATGCCGGTGCTGAACATCAAGAGGATGGCCACGCGGATTCCCAGAAGGCTATCCACGCACCAGTAAAGTATGGGAAGTACCAGCATGAAGAATTCTTCCGTTCCCAAAAAGGAAAACAGTTTCATAGGTAAAGTCGGCCAATCTCCCGACCCCTGGAGAGCTACGATAATTCGAATACCGTAATCCAGAATTGTTTGCATGGCATCTCCTTTACGATTGGTTTCACGGGAATTGACGGTTTAGTCATATTTATTGTACACTCAAAGTATGGTTCGAACTTCTCCCCGGCTGTGGGACTTCCCTTCCGCCGCATTTCTTGTTCTTGTTCTGCTGACAGTCGGCCAACGCCTGTACATCACGAATTGGACCTGGGGTCTGGGAACTGCGATCATTCTTGCTCTCGCCGGTGTTGCGTTGGGATTGGCGCTCGGCTTAAGCATTTTCAATCAGAGGATTGTCAACTGGTTTACCGTTGGGTATAGCATTCCGATCGTCATTTTGGTGCTGGGCTGGATCTTGTACAGCGGAATTTCCTGGCTGGAACGCATTGCCGATCTAAGCGATCGCCTGACATATTCCATTGACCTGCTCATCACAAAGCAACCCGTCCAGGATACCATCCTGTTCGTCGTATTTATGGCGCTTGTATTCTGGATAACCGGTTTGATGGCCGGTTATGCAATGACGCGTTTTGGAAACATCGTCGGCGCGGTTGTGCCTGCCGGGGCAGTTTTCGTGACTGTTCAGTTATACGATCCGGGCAGGGCGGGCAGCGATTCGCTTCTGGCGATCTATTTTATCTTATGCTTGCTTTTACTCGGACGCCTGATCTATGTCCAGAGGCGGCTTTTTTGGAAGGAACAGCGCGTATCCTTATTGGCCGAATCCAGAACGGACCTGAACATCACTCTTACGGTGGTTGCGCTTGTGAGCGTGCTTTTGGTCTGGCTGGCACCCACTTCGGTCAAATCCTTTTCCAATGCCAGGACCGCCTGGGAGAATCTTACCAAACCGTTGCGCGAAGTGCAGAAGAATCTTGGTCATGCGGTTGCCGGGCTGCAGGCGCGCGGCAAAATAACCACGGTCCAATTCTTCGGCGATGTGTTGCCACTTGGTCGTCAGGCAGCGACGGGTGAAACCGCATATTTGCAAATCCAGACGCCCCTGGTCAACAACCCGAGCCGGTATTATTGGCGTGTACGCTCCTATAACATTTTCTCCAATGATCAATGGTACACAGAGAATGTTTCCAGTACGGCTTTTGCACCGGACCAGGCTCTCATCGCACTGGCGGACCCCGAGGGAGTGACGAGTAGATTTACGGTCACCGCTCTAACGGTGAACCTGGCAGATCTGGTTACACCTGCCCGTCCCGTGTGGGTCAGTGATCCGGCAAAGTTGATTTTCGTGCAAATTCCGGAGGGGAAAAAGGATCCCATCCAATTCCAGTCCAATCAGCCTGTTTATGCAGGGGAGAAGTACGACGTCCGTGCCAATGAATACGAGCCAACCATTGCCCAACTCCGTAATGCCGGAGTGAGCTATCCTGATTGGGTCACCGGTCACTACCTGCAATTACCCGGCAACCTTTCGCCGGAAGTTGTCGCCCTCGCTCAACAGATTACTGCGGGTGCCAAGACACCTTATGATATGGCTGCCGACGTCACCAATTATCTGCGCAGCAATATTACCTATTCCAAGATTGTTGAGGATCCCCCGGCTGGCCGGGATCCACTCGTCTGGTTTCTCTTCGATTCCAAGAGGGGATTCTGTAATTACTATGCCACTGCTGAAGTCATTTTGTTACGCGCGGCGGGAATTCCGGCCAGGATGGTGGTCGGGTTTGCGCAGGGTGAATTTGTTTCCCCGGACCGTTATGTGATTCGTCAGCAGGATACCCATGCCTGGCCGGAAGTTTATTTCCCCGGTGTCGGGTGGGTCGAATTCGAGCCGACTACCAACCAGGCGCCGCTCGAACGGCCTCCGGGCGAGAGTCCCGCCTCTGCCGGGCAGACGGGCCCCAAAACGCCTGGCAGACTGAATGAGACAAGCCAGGGAAACGCGGGAAAGGCCGGAGAAAAAGGAATGGGCCCGGTGCAGGAGACGTCTGCGAACCTGATTGTGCGTCTACTCTTGCGCCTGATTTTAATCTGGTTGATCATTGTTACCATTCTGTGGCTCTATACCGTCGGAACATTCAACAATATCCTGAAAGCCGATCTGCTTGTCCCGAGGGAATCATTACCTGTCTTTTTGAAACACCTCCTTGAAAAGCGGGCACTGACACCCCCAGGCTGGCTGCTGCATTGGGCTTACATGGCCGAATTAGGTCCGATTGAGCGATCTTTTACGACAGTATATCGAAGCCTGCACTGGTTGGGCGAAAAAGCCCCGCCTTCACAAACTCCGGCAGAAGCTGCCGATTTACTGGCAAGACTCCTTCCAAAAGTCTCGCAGGAGGTCCATACACTTTTGAACGAATACCAGCGTCATCTTTACAGCTTGAAACACGGCTACCTGCCTCTTGCCCGTCGTGCTGAGAAGAACATCCGGCAAGAGACATGGCGTGTCGTGATTCAGCAGCGTTGGAGGACATTTAGGGGTATATTAAGGCTTTCCATGAATAGAAAGATATGAAGTAAATATTCAGTTCCTCACCATTCTTGCAATTCTCTAGGAAAAAGACATGACAGACGAACCTTCCGCTCCTTTGGATGAACAAATTCTGGCAATAAGCAAATTGGCCGGTCAGGCGCGCAGTTCTTTGCAGACGGTGCGAGCCAGCCTCCCGCCGGATACACTGGAGAGATTATCCAACCTGGAGAGCATGCTCTTTCGGGTCAGCAAACAGGTAAATGCAGTCGAGGAAGAGCGCAGCAAGCTTTTGGCTCTGGCAAATACCACCCAGGCCGTGAATTCATCCCTAGAACTTGATGAGGTATTGCAGCTGGTCATGGATACGATAATCCGCCTGACGGAAGCCGAACGTGGCTTTCTGATGTTGCGTGACACACAGGGCGAGATGGTCACGCGTGTCGCCCGCAATTGGGAACAGGAATCCATCAACCCCAATGAGTTCGCCATCAGCCGGACAATCATCCAGCGCGTGATCGAGTCGGGCGAACCGGTATTAACCACCAATGCCCAGGAGGATCCGCGCTTCGGCGGCCACGAAAGCATCGTGGCCCATAGCCTGCGTTCGATCCTGTGTGTGCCGCTCAAGGTCAAGACGGAAATGATCGGGGTCATATACGCCGATAACCGTATCCGTTCCGGAATTTTCAAAGAGGCCGAGCGAGACCTGTTGGCTATTTTTGCCAACCAGGCTGCGATCGCCATCGAAAATGCCCGTTTGTTTGCGTCTGTCCGGCATACCCTGGCTGAGGTAACCAAACTTAAAAACCTGATGGATGACATATTCGCCTCCATTGCAAGCGGCGTGTTGACTGCAGATGTGCAGAATCAGATCACGCTTTGCAACCGCGCGGCTGAGGCCATCCTCGGGCAAAATATCGGTGAGCTGGTCGGGCAGCGCCTGGATGAGGCCTTGCCGTTGGAGCTCCAGGCACCCCTGGCCTCCGTTCGTGATACTGATAAGGCAGTGATGGGTCTTGAAATCACCCATAACCATCCGCAGCTAGGCGCTCAGGATTGGCGGTTCAATTTATCTCCGCTCAAGGATGCTGACCAGAATACGCAGGGGGTGGCCATCGTGCTGGATGACATGACCGAGCACAAAAAACTGGAGGCGCAGCGCCGTCTGCTGGAACGGATGGTATCCCCGGCAGTGCTCGCCCAGATCAACCCCGACAGCCTGCAGATGGGCGGCCAGTTATGCGATATCACCGTGATGTTTGCCGATATCCGCGGTTTTACCAGTTTCAGCGAAAAACAATCTCCGGCAGAACTGGTGGCCGTGTTGAGCCGCTACCTGGCGGCAGGAGCGGAAGCTGTCCTGGCCCAAGAAGGTACGGTGGACAAGTTCCTGGGTGACGCGGTGATGGCCTGGTTCAACGCTCCACTGCCTCAGGCGGACCATACTCTGCGGGCGGTGCGCGCCGCGCTGGACGTGAAATCTGCCGTGGAAGAACTCCATGCCGAACTCCCACCCGAAGCGCATCTTTCCTTTGGCGTGGGCATTCATTACGGCGAAGCGGTCCTGGGCTGGATTGGGACCGAGAAGCGCCTGGAATATACCGCCATTGGCGACAGCGTCAATACTGCCAAGCGTATCCAGGAAAACGCGGCCATGAACCAGATCCTGATCAGCAAGGAAGCCTATGATCGTGTCAAGGATCAGGTGGAGGCATCACCCTGCGCTCCGCTCAAGGTCAAGGGGAAGAGCGAGGCGGTGGATGTGTATGAGGTGATGGGGTTGAAATAGGCTTCAGCGGAGTTCCAATTTGACAGAATGGATCGGACGAGGAAAAGATGACAGGAGAAGAGAATCCCTTGATTGCCGCGCGCACGGAACGGACACGCTGGTTTTTATCGGATCGCTTTGGCATGTTCATCCATTGGGGCTTGTATGCCATCCCGGCCAGGGGAGAATGGGTCCGCAGTATCGAGCGCATCAGCAACGAAGCTTATCAAACATACTTTGATGAATTCAATCCGACCCATTATGACCCAAAAAGCTGGGCAAGCCTGGCCAAACAGGCCGGGATGAAATATGCCGTACTTACCGCCAAGCATCATGATGGTTTTTGCCTGTTCGACAGCCGTTTGACCGACTATAAATCCACCAACACACACTGCGGCCGGGACCTGGTGCGGGAATATGTGGAGGCGTTCCGGGCCGAAGGGCTGAAAGTGGGTCTGTATTATTCCCTGCTAGACTGGCACCACCCTGATTATCCCGCCTACGGTGACCGGCATCACCCAATGCGGGATAACGAAGCTTATAAAGACCGGCCGCAGGACTTTTCCAGGTATATCGAATACCTGCATGGCCAGGTCAGGGAGCTGCTGACGAACTACGGCAGGATCGACATCATTTGGTTTGACTTTTCCTACGACGGGATGAGAGGTGAGACCTGGAAAGCCGTTGAACTGGCCGGGATGGTGCGCTCGCTCCAGCCGTCCATCCTGATCGATAACCGCCTGGGCGGCTCGGGGGATAGCAACCTTAATTTCGGTACCCACAACCCGCCAGTCTATGCCGGGGATTTTGCATGCCCGGAGCAGATCATCCCGCCCGAAGGCCTGGTGGACGAGGCCGGCCAGTCCGTGCCATGGGAAGCCTGTCTGACTTTGAACAAGAATTGGGGCTACGCGGCAGCCGACAAGGATTTCAAATCGCCACAGCAAGTGGTGCGGGCGCTGGTTGAGTGCGTCAGCAAGAATGGCAACATGCTGCTCAACATTGGGCCGGACGCCAGGGGGCTGATCCCGGCTGAATGTGTGGAGATCCTGAGCGAGGTTGGCAGATGGATGAGCAGGAACGGGCCCAGCATTTACGCCTGTGGCCGGTCGGAATTTCCCAAGCCCGAATGGGGTCGCTACACCCAAAACGGTCGATCCTTGTATGCCCACATCTTTGAGAGAGGCATCGGACCGGTAAACTTGCGGGGGCTGGCCGGTAAAATCAAGAAAGCCCGCCTGCTGGCAGATGGCTCCGAGATCAAATTGGAGCGGCCCTGGATGACGCATGAATATGGCGCGGATGCGTTCATCGATTTTCCCAGTTCACGGCTTCCGGACGAGCTTGACAGCGTGGTGGAGCTGGAGTTGCTCTGACGGGGATATATAGAAACGAGTGGTGAAAGCGCCACTCGTTTTTGATAATTAGGAATTCCAGCATGGAAGAAAGATATCCTGTGATTCCAGGTATCTTACTGCCTGGCCGGGACAAGTCCCCAGAAGAGCAATCCCGCCAGCAGGGCCAGCCCGGCGCCGAAGAAGAAGGGAGCCGGAGCGCCCAGTCCGTGCCAGCCGAAGGCGCCCTGCCAGAGCAGACCGGCGATGGCCGAGGCCGGGAAAGCCATCAGTCCGATGGCGGCGTTATACAGGCCGTAAGCCGTGCCGCGCCGTTCGGCCGGGACCAGGTCGGCGATGAAGGCCTTGGCCGAGCCTTCAGTGGCGGCATAGTAGATGCCATAGAGGCCGAAGAAGGTCCAGATCTGCCAACCAGTTCTCGACAGGGCAAAGCCGAGATAGACCAGACCGTAGGCGATCCAGCCAGCGATGATCAGGCGCCGCCGGCCGATCCTGTCGGAGAGGGCCCCCAGGGGTCCGGCCAGGACCGAATAAATGAGGTTGAAGGTCAACAGCATGAGCAGGATCTGGAATATGTTCAGGCCACGGTTCTGACCGAGCAGGATGATGAATGAGTCTGAGGAGTTGCCCAGGGTAAACAGGACCAGCACCAGCATGAATAGTTTGAAGCGGGTGCTCATGCCCTTGAGACTCAACACCGGGATTTGGGACTTTTCGCGGATGCCGGTCTCCCTTGCCCCCAGAGCCAGCACCAGCACGGCCAGCACGGCCGGGACGATGCTCACCAGGACCAGGATCTGGAAGGTGTGGCGGGTCAGGTCAGCCGAGCCGCGCTCGGTCAGCCAGACGATCAGGGCGGCGATCAGGACGCCCAGGAAGGCGCCGGCGGTGTCCCCGGCGCGGTGCATGCCGAAGGCCAGGCCGCGCTGCTTTTCGTCGATGCTGTCAGCCACCAAGGCATCGCGCGGGGCGGTGCGGACGCCCTTGCCGAAGCGGTCGGCCACACGCACGCCCAGCACCCAACCCCAGGTGTTCGCGATGTAGAGGAAAGGCTTGGAGACGGTCGAGATGGCATAGCCCAGCACGGTCAGCCATTTGCGTTGGCCCAGCTTGTCCGAGAGGCCGCCGGCGTACATCTTCATCAGGCTGGCGGTGGTCTCGGCCAGCCCGTCGATCAGGCCAATTACAGCCGTCCCGGCCGAGAGCACGTTGGCCAGGAAGAGCGGCACCAGGTTGAAGATCATCTCCGAGGAGACATCGGTGAGAAAGGAGGTGGCCGTCACCACCCAGACATTCACAGGCAAACTGCGCAGGCCTGATTTAGGTTTGTCCATGAGGTTCTCCAAAATGATGCAGGCTATATCCCCACGATATTATCATGGAAATAATCATCTTATCTTGATCTCCGCCATGAAGTCCGCCCGGTAGCGATAGAACCGGTACATTCCCGCAGATCATTTCAGCCTCGGGATCCAGCGCGGTACCAAGCGGCAATATTGCTCATAGTCCGCGCCGAAGGTTTTGCGCAGGTGCGGCTCCTCGTAGAGCGTAACGAACAGGTGCGCGCTGACGGCCACGATGACCGGCATCCACAGGATGGAGGGTGACGGGTGCCACAACACATGCCCCAGCAGGAAGACGACCACGCCCAGGTAGATCGGGTTGCGGACGTAGCGGTACAGCCCGCTGACCACCAATTCCCTGGGTGGATCTGCCGGCGAGGGGGTGCCATGCCCACGCACGGTAAAGGCCCAGGCACACCAGATGGTCATCGCCGCGCCGGCTGCCCAGAAGGGAAACGCGAGCCAGCGGAAGAGGCCGAATGAGAACAGCACCGGCTGGGTCGTCATCAGCCAGATGGGGAAGGCGACCAGCAGCAGGCCGGGGACGAATAACATGAAGAGGAAAGTTTTCAGGGCGGTCATTGGAACGGTAGTTGGCTCCGTCAGGTTTTGGGAGCGGGTTTCAGGAAGTACAGCTCCAGGAAATAGAATGTGTACGACAGGATAAAGTTGGTAGCCATCCCATGGGAATAATTATCGTTTTGAAAGCCGGATAGGGTGAAAGCCAACCCCAGGCTGGCTGCCAGGACAGTTGCAAGGAAAGCCAGCGACCCAATGATTTGCACGCTTCTGACCCTGGAGCGAAGTGAGAGGACCAGGCTTAACACGGAAAAAACCGCCAGCAAGGTTCCAAGGCTGGCATGCAGCAATGCTGCGACACCCGCCTGGTTGAGTGCGTCCGAAATTTTAACGATGGAAAAGCTGAACGGGGAAAGTTCCGGCGGATTGGCGATGGTGACAGCCATCCCAAACTCGAATTGAACGATCAGGAGGACCAGGATGACCATAACCAATACGCGCAGCCCTCTAAACCGATTTTTCCCCAGCATTGGAAGCCTCCTATTTTTAATATTTTACTATTATTAATCATCCAAGCCATCCACCGATAGTGTGATACCATCCGACCCATCATATGGACCATCGCGATCACGTAGCCCTTTTGCAACCTGCCAGCCTACTGCCAGGCGGTACCTGGGCGGACCTGGGGGCCGGGTCCGGGGCGTTCACCCTGGCATTGCGCGAACTGATCGGAGCGGAGGCAGCCCTTTACGCGATCGATCGGGAGCGGGCCAGACTGGGCGAACTGGAGCGGGCCTGGGGCCTGCGCTTTGGGGACACGAGGGGCCTGCACCTATCTTCCGCCGACTTCACAGGTCCTCTTGATCTGCCCCCGCTCGATGGGGTGCTGATGGCAAACTCGCTGCATTTCTACAAGGACAAGGAGCGCCTGCTGCGGCATATCGGAACGTTCCTAAAGCCGGGAGGCCGGCTGCTGCTGGTGGAATACAACATGGATTCAGGCAATTTATGGGTACCATATCCGTTGTCATTCAAGACTTATCATATTCTGGCCGTGCGGGCCGGTTTCAGCGCGCCGCGCTTGCTGGCGACGCATCCGTCGAGCTTTTTGCGAGGATTTTATTCGGCGGAAGCATTTTTATAACCGATAAAAAAATATTCCTCGAAGAATAAGGAGTAACGAATGCCGCTCCCTACCCTCCCCAAATGAAGAACACATTTGGAGAGGGCGTATGGCCAGGCAGCCGGTCATATTCGGCGAGGGATTTGTTATTTGAAACAAAAAAAAGGGCAATTCCCGGGAAATAGAAGAGATGAAAATGAGGAAAAGGAGGACAGAGCAGTTTGAGGCATATTGATAATGAAGAACTTGCCGAGGTTTTCCAATGGGGGAGTGGGTAAGGTGACATTTCCTGGGCGGAGGTACCGGCAGCCATTGATTTGGAATTATTCCTCGGAAACAAATAAAGGGGTGGAGAAGAACACTGAACGGTGTTTTTCATTTCATGTGGAACCATGACCGGATGGAGGGGACGAACCAGGACGTGTTCCAAAATGACTCCTGTGAAGCGGAATAAGGAATCTCGACCTGGTTAATTATAGAATAAATGTTCTATTTTTGCAAGGGTTGGGAAGATCAGATCGCAGGGAAATAAATATCCTGGTTCAAAGCAGAAACCCCGCTGGAGCTAATCGGGGGTCGCCTCGAATATTTTTATCAACGTGGACTTGGCATGGTGTTGTTTCTGCTCATTGACGTATCTAATAACCTTATCCAACGCATCATTGCAGGATACTTCGGAACTAGTATGCTAAAAATACTGTATTCACCTTGCCATGCGAATTTGCCGCCAGAAATTGTTCGTTGATGCGATGAGAACTGGCACCTTTCAAATGTCCAATTTATGGAGGCAATGGGACCTAGCAAGGCAGTCAACCGAGATGGATGAGGATGGAAAGAACAATGTGCATGTGGTCAGGCATTCCGTTGACGGCATGGGGAATGCATTCCAATGCAGTGGCTTTTCCCCACAGGTAGCCATATAGTTCTTTATCCCAGGCGGGGTCAATCAGAGGTTGGCGATCTTGCGTTGACCAGACGGTGTGATAGAAGAGGCGCCAGTAGGACATTTGTTTTTGCAACCTTATCCGCCGGGGTGTTAACGCCCCGGCTCAAAGCGAAAGCCCCGTTGGGGCTGGAGGGACGGCGGTTTAACATCCTTGAAAAATTAGCTGAAAGATTAATTTCCTGGCGAACAAAGCGGTTTTGAGGGCGATCATGAATATCCCAACTCCTTCATGATCTGGGCCTCATCCTTCTTCCCGCCCGCGCCAAACAACTCCTTCCAGAAATTGTCGTCATAGCGGCGCGAGCGCACCGGCAGCGGCATGGGGACGCCCCAACCGAGCAGGAGCACTTCCTCCCTGGGCTGCAGGCGCGCCAGCATGCCGCGCAGGGAATCGCGCCCGGAGAGGCCCGAGAGCACGGCATGCACGTCGTCCTCGTCGCCCAGCCAGCCGGAGATGCGCGTGCCGAGCTGGGACATGACCTCGTCGTAGATCTGGGAGGGGCGCTGGTCGATGATCAGCAGGGTGACGTAGTATTTACGCATTTCACGGGCGATGCTGGCGAAGGCCGTCTGCCCGGCCATCTCGCGGTTGAGCAGCTTGTGGGCTTCCTCGACCACGATGACCAGCGGGCGGGGCTCGTCTTTACCGCTTGACCGAAAGGCGTTGGTCTTGTTCTCCCAGACCTGCTTGATCTTGCGGGTCAGCAGGTTCGAGACCAGCAGGTAGTCCAGGTCGGTCTCGTAGGCCTGCCCGAAGGACAGGATGACGTGCCTGCCGGCCTCGAGCGATTTGATGATCTCGCCGATGGAATCGGCGGCGGGTTTCTCGACGATGTACTGCTTGTCGAACAGGCGGCGGAGCTTGTCATGCAGGGCTTCGGCGGCCATGACGTTGACGCCGGCCTCGTCGGCCCAATGGGCGACGCTAGCGGGGTGCGGGACCTTCTTGACCTTGCCTGTATTCTCATCCTCCACCTCGATCTCTTCGCGGTTCATCTCTTTGAAGTGTCGGAACCATTCCCGGCCGTAGGAGACGGTCAGGGCATGCAGGGTGGTGGGGGTGGTCTCCTTGAGGTTCAACTCACGCGTCAGCAGCTCGATGTCGGCCGGGGTGATGTCACCCATGGCGATCTCCAGGTTGAAGTCCGGGGCGGTGCCGCGGATGGTCGTCCCGGCGCCCAGCCCGACCACCCGGACGCGGCTGGCGAACTTGGTCTTCAGCCCGGTGAGGCGCAGGCCGGTATCGGAGGCGGTGTCATCATAGCCATACTCGTTGTGCATGTCGAAGACCAGCACCGAGGCGCGGTTGTGGTGCATCAGCCCGGCCAGGACGATGCGGGTGAGGAAGGACTTGCCGGTGCCGGTGGCGCCGAAGACGCCGGCCGAGCGCTGGACGAAGCGGTCCAGGTTGATGCAGACGGGATGGCCCTGCTCGCGCGTGCGGCCGATGACGAAGTTCCCGTCTTTATCCGGGTCGCCGAAAATCTCGGCGATATCACCGCCGGAGGCCAGGCGGACCGGGGCATGGTGCGGCGGGACGGTCTTGACCGGCAACGGGTGTGGTTTGTCGGGGTGTTCCTTCAACCAGGCGGGATACTCCGGAGACCCGGGTTCAGGACCGCGCTCGAGCATCAAGGCTGGCAGGATCTCCAGGTTGGTGAAGAGGGTCTGGCCGTGCAGGGCTTGCGCCAGGGCAGGCGGCAGGCGCGTCTCGCTTTGTTCGTCGGCGAAGCGCGGGTCGGTGGCGCCGAGCTGCAGGTCAGTGACCAGACCGTAGAACTGCCAGTCGCCGCTGGGGATGACGACGAAGGCGCCTTCCTGGACATCCTGAGAGGGGACGGTCAGCCGGGCACGAAAGGATTCTTTCAGTCCGCCGCCGACTATGTAGCCAATAGGTTTCATGTTATCTGTCATATTTTTCACCACAAAGGACACAAAGGAACACTAAGGTTTTCCATTGATGTTTTGCGCATCGTGGGGACTTAGTTCACCATGCGTTTGATGCCGTCCTTGAGATGGACAACATTGAAGTTGATCAAATAGCCCAACCGCAGGCCAGTGACTTTGAGGTAGGTTAATAATTGTGCTTCGTAAAGAGGAATCATTGCTTCAACCGATTTTAGTTCAACAATTACCAGGTTACCTGCAAGAAGATCCAGCCGTAAACCAGTTTCAATCTGCAACCCTTCAAAGGTGACTGGCATGATAACTTGTGTATCTACAGTCACCTTCTGGTTGCGGAGTTTTTGCGCCAGACAGGCCTCATAAACCGATTCCAACAAGCCGGGGCCAAGTGCTGAATGAACAACGTAAGCCGCGTCCAGTACTTTTTTCCCAATTTCTTCCGTCACAACCGGAATGGGTGAAAATCGTTTTTTAATGGATTTGTCCATTTCTTTTCCTTTGTGCACCTTCGTGCCCGTTGTAGTTAAAATCCTCTACGATCTGCAATGCTTTTTGGATGTCTTCGGCGATCATCTTGCGCTTGCTCTTTTCCACGAAGAAGGCCGGACCGGCCTGGACGTAGGAGGGCAGGGCGCGTGCGCCGCGGAAGGTGAACCCGCCGCCGCGGATCTTGTAGGTGGAACCGGCGGGAATCACGCGCGGTTCGTGATTGCGTTTGGCGATCATGTTAACGGCCTTGATGGCCACATCGCCCATCAGCAGGTAGACTTTGACATTCGGGAAAAGACTGAGCTCTTTTTCGAGCAGGTATGAGCAGTTCTGGATGGTCCGGGTGGCAATTGCATAGCCGGTCTTGCCGCATTTGATTGCCGTGGTCAGGTAGACGCCCAATTTAAGGATATCCTCGATGGATGCCACTTTCGCCCCGGCATCCTGGAAGGCCAGCAGGGTGGTGCGGGCAAACAGGGCGTCCGCTCCGGCATAATAGTAATCGGCGGGGTTGACCGGTGCGGCTTCGGAGATGAGCAGGATGGAAACACGCGCCGGGTCAATCTCCAGGCCGGGGATGAGGTAACTGAGACGGCTGGTGTCGGTGCAGGGGAAATCAATACATTTTACGGTCCCATTCGGTTTCATGGCTTATCCTCCTTTATCCGCCGGTTGGCAAGATCGACGTAGTGCGAGTCAATCTCATAACCGACAAAATGGCGATTGCTCCTGGCAACTGCTATGGCAGTTTGGCCGGAGCCCATGAACGGGTCCAAAACGATTTCATTCTCGAACGTGTAAAGCTGGATCAGCCGGCGCGGCAATTCGACAGGGAAGGGGGCGGGATGACCGACCTTGCGGGCCAACTCGGCCGGGAAGTTCCAGACGGATTTGTTATATTCCAGGAATTCGGCGCGCGTGATGGTGCTGAGGCGTTTGGACGGGTTCTGGCGTTGGAAGGTCTCCTTGCAGAAGACCAGGATGTACTCGTGCACATCCCGCAGGGTGGGGTTGCTGGCGGATTTCCAACTGCCCCAGGCAGTGGACGGGCTGGCACTGGCGGCCTTGTTCCAGATGATCTCGCCGCGCATCAGAAAGCCGAGACGGATGACCTGTTCGGCGATGAAGACATGCAGAGGGATATACGGCTTGCGGCCCAAATTCGCGACATTGATGCACATCCGTCCGCCCGGGACAAGCACCCGCCAGGTTTCTCTCCAGACGCGCTGGAGGAAGGCCAGATAATCATCCAGCGACAGGTCTTTATCATATTCCTTACCGACATTGTAGGGTGGCGAGGTGACCATCAGGTGCACCGAGCAGTCCGGCAGTTCGGTCATCGTTTCGGCGGAATGGGAAAAGATGCAATCGAGCGACCCAGGGGACACGGGATTCTCAACGTAAACCACTTCCTGTCCCTGCGGCTGATCAGCATAGATTTTTCCTGCATAAAAAGATGAGGAATCATGCCCAGCACGCCCGGGTGAGCCGAACGAAGAAGTTTTAGTGGATTTACGCTTTGGAGACATTTTCACCACGAAGGTTCAAAAAGTTTTTAGATCACTTCACCCAGCGCGCCCAGAACGGACATGAGCGTGGGGTAATCGTCCCGCAGCAGGGTGATCAGCTCCCGGGTGGCCTGCTCCAGCCAGGCGGCATCAGCCGTTTTATTCTTGACTTCCAGGATATGCACTGCCAGCAGTTCACCGATGGGAATTTCCTTGGCCTGCAGGATATGGCGGAAATAGCCAAAATGACCTGCATTGGTGAATTTTGCCAGTTCGGAATCCGAGCACAGGTAGATCACGTCCAGGCTGAGGGGTGGACGGGGCGGCAGGAGGTGTGAGATCTTTCCACCCTGTTCATATCCGACTGCCAGCACGGACATCTCGACCGGTACGATGCGGTTAACGCGGCTATCCGCGATGACTTTTTCACGGACTTCCGCGGCGGTGACCAATTGGCGAACCAATCCGTCATCGTCGATGTGGATGTCGTAGATCAGCCCATACACACTGTAATCTTCCCCGATCGGAGCGCGAACGAGAGCTCCAAAGGAAGGGGCCTCCATTTGCGAAACGGAACACCCGGCCACAAAACCGGAGGTCCCGGCCCGCAGCGAGATGGCCGATCTGGATGGATGTCGTCATTGGTACCTCTTTCTTCCGGCATTGCTGGAATCCTTGGAGGCCTGTTTACCCGAGGTCTCCCCCACTTCACCGCCCGACCGGCGGAGTTCGATCGCAAGCATCTGTTCGATCTGTTGCTTTTCCTGGAATGTGACGACAGCTGCCTCATGGGCGCGGTGAAGGATGTAAGGGTAAGGTCTTGCGCCCAGGATGACGCATTGTTCCACCAGCGTCTTATGGAGCAGATCGATTTCCGCCTTATTTTGTGCCACCCAGGCCGGTATTTCAATCCTGGCCGATTTGGGATGGCCGGCCTGACCGACATTGAGGTAAAAGAAATGCAATGCCAGCGAGCCTTGATAAACCGCCTTGGAACGGGCCTGCAAGGCAAAGACCGCCGAGCGTTCCCCGGGCTGGAGCAACTGGTCGAACAGCCAGAGATCAGAGACTCCGGGCAGGGGGTGCAGTTCGTGCAGGTTGGCAAATTCATTTTCGGGAGTGATCGCCACTTCCAGAAGACGCACAACCAGGTTCGAACTGGGCTTGTCGACATAACCGGCCGTGATGGCGCCACGCTCCTGCAATTGCGATAAGACAGACAGGTATTCTCCCAGGACCTGCTCGTAACCGAGCACCTGGTTGCTTTCACGAGCCTCCCAGAGCTGCAGCGGCCCATCGGTCAGAGTGACAAGGGGCGGGGAATATTCTTTTGAGATGGCCAGCAATTTCCTGCGTTCCGCCAGATCCCTTTGGAGAGCCACCAGACCGTCAGTCCAGTTGACCACTTCGTCATCAAAGGAAAGCAGGCTGTCAGTTAGAACTTGCGGGGCTTCACCGGCCCGCCCAGAGAAAATGATTGCTCCCACGTTAATCAAGCCGAAGAGTACCGCCGCATGCCGGTCAGGTACGATCTGGGAGCCATCGGCTGCGATGAGAGTGACGGATTCCGTCGAGACAGGTCCCGGCGCGGCATGAAAATCCAATGGTTCATCCAACGGAATGGCGCAACGCAGGGACGGGTCAGCCTGACGGGCGCGTTCCAGCCTTTCGCGCAGGTCCGCAGTTTTATCCGCCCAGGCCTCCAGCAAAGACCG
Source organism: uncultured Chloroflexia bacterium (assembly GCA_963806575.1). Classification (GTDB taxonomy): domain Bacteria; phylum Chloroflexota; class Anaerolineae; order Anaerolineales; family Villigracilaceae; genus UBA877. The sequence goes on from CAWDYX010000018.1 coordinate 24,715, forward strand.
GGCATGCAGGCGCAGCTTCTCCAGGTTTTCCTGGCGAGCGCGTGCACCGCTCCCAATCGCGCGGACTTTATCGAAGACTTGCTGAAAGTTCAGCGGCATTGCCCGATTCCTTCGGCCGTAGGCGGGACCTTCCGGCCAGCGCGGGAAATTCCTGCTATCCAGGGGATTGCTCACTGCACTTGCCGCAGGTGCAAGTGTCGTTGCGAAGAACGCTCCTACTAACGACAGGATTAACTGATTTCGGGTTGTTGTGAGTAGAGACCAGTGTATCGTAGAACATTTGTCTCAATTTTACAAGGAAACCGGTGAAAAAACAATACCTGCCTGGAAATGGAACACGATTTTCAAAAAATCAAATTTCACTGCCTGCGCCAGCGCCACAGGTACAGGTGCGAGGAAGATGCTTATTACCTGACGAAGCAGTCTCCTTGGTGGCCGGGAGGTTGCTTCGTCGCCCAAGAACGGCTCCTCGCAATGACACAACCGTTCGGGGAACATTTTCCTATTGCAGGGCGTCTCCGATAATGTTATACCACTTTCCATAAGCGAAGGAGATTTTATGCAAACCAAACTAACCCTGCTCGTCCCTGTTTTGGTGGTTGCCCTGGTGTTGAGCGCCTGTGGGACTGCCCCGGCGCAAGCCCGCACGATGAACGTCAGCGGCAACGGTACGGTTTATTTAACACCCGACATCGCCACTATTTACATCGGCGTGCACACCGACGACGTTGACCTGGCAAACGCCGTCAGCAAGAACAACACCCAAACCCAGGCCCTGGTGGATGCCCTTAAAAAGGCCGGGGTGGCCGGGAAGGATATCCAGACCAGTAATTTTAGCGTCTATACCAGTGCCAATGGCGGCATCGACAAAATGACCGGCCAGGTGATCCCGAATGGCACGAATTATTCCGTTGACAACACGGTCTACGTAACCATCCGCGACCTGACCAAGCTGGGCAGCCTGCTTAACACGGCGGTCGGCGCAGGCGCCAACAGCATCAACAGTATCACCTTCGATGTGGCCGACAAGAGCGCGGCCATGGTACAGGCGCGCCAAAAGGCGATGACAAACGCCGGCAACCTGGCGGCTGAGCTGGCCAAGACGGCCGGTTTGAAACTGGGCGAGATCCAGAATGTGACCTACTCTGACAATTCCCCCATGCCCTATTATGGGATGGGCGGCGGCGGTGCTTCGGCTCCAAATGTCTCCGTACCGATCCAGCCCGGGCAGATACAGATCTCCGTGACGGTCAGCGTGACGTACGTCATCCAATAATCCGTTCCTACCTGAACCATTGCCCGGCCCCTGGCAGAGCCGGGCAATTTTGGTTATATAGAGTCTCCATCATATACCCTTCAGGAATATAGAAGGTGGCAGCCGGTACTTTCTCAAAGTCTGAAAGTTTTTGAATCCCCACTCCCTTCCCCTCCCCATAGTACAGGGACAGGCGCCCCAAGGCGGGGGAAAAAAGATTTCTGGGGTATTGGCTGGCGGCGAAGCCGCCAGCCAATACCCCAGACCCCAACTTTGTGTAAATCGTGAGAAGGGGGCGGGAACTATCCTCCGTTTCCGTCGTCTTACAGATTACAATAACACCATCAGATAAGGAGCAACCCATGAAAACCAAAATCATTTTCGTGATTGCAATATTATTGGTCGGCACAGTACTGAGCGCCTGTGTACCATCGAGCGTCACCGTCCAAGCGCAACCGCCCCAGCGGACGATCACCGTCAGTGGGACCGGCAAGGTAACCCTGACGCCCGACATCGCCTACATCTCCATTGGCGTCCACACTCAGAATGCGAGTGCCAAGGATGCCGTTGCCGAGAACAACACCCAGGCCCAGGCGGTGATCATCGCCATCAAGGGCTTCGGCGTGGCCGACAAGGATATCCAGACTACGAATTTCAGCATTTACCCGCAGCAGCAGTATGACGCGAACGGCAAAGTGACCGGCATCATTTACGTGGTGGACAATACCGTCTATGTGACCATACGCGACCTGAAAAAGCTGGGCGACCTGCTGGACTCCACCGTCAGCTCGGGAGCCAACAACATCAACAGCATCGAATTCGATCTGGCCGACAAGACGGCGGCTCTCTCGCAGGCACGCCTGGCCGCGGTTGCGGACGCCAAAAAACAGGCGGATGAACTGACCAAGGCCACCAGTGTCATGCTGGGCCAGGTGCAGACCATCTCTTACTACGACAGCACCGCCCCTGTCACCGTGCAATATGCAAAGTCGGATATTCTGGCCCCAGCCGCCGCGCCTGTCCCGGTGCAGGCGGGCTCGATGCAGATCACGACCACGGTGACCATTGTATATGAATTGAAATAGCCATATCCATTCCATGAGGTATTTCGAAACCAAACCCACCAGGTTCAGCGAATTCCGAAAGCGACCCTTACCCATCCCCCCCGCCCCCTTCCCGCTTGCGGGAAGGGGAAGTAAATTCGAAAAAATGGGTGCGAGCTGGTGCAAAATGCCACTCGCCCCCATTTTTTCGTTTTTTACAGGGGGTTATAATCTCACTATTCCCTTCATAGGAGGAGATTACCATGCTGATTGTTGGTTACATCGGCCTTGGTCTGATGGGCAAGTCGATTGCCCGGAATATCCTCAAGGCCGGATTCCCGCTCACCGTCCACAACCGCTCGCGCGCAGCAGTGGATGAACTGGTTGCCGAGGGGGCAAAAGCAGCCGGTTCGCCCGCCGAAGTGGCTGAGCAGGTGGATGTGGTCTTTACCAACCTGCCGGATACGCCGGACGTGGAGAAGGTGGTTCTGGGTGAGAAAGGCATCCTGGCAGGCGCACACCCCGACCTCATCTGGGTTGACAACTCCACCATCAAGCCGGCGTCTGCCCGGGCGTTGAGCTTACGCCTGCTCGAGAAGGAGGTCCTCAGCCTGGATGCGCCTGTCTCGGGCGGGGATATCGGGGCGCGCAATGGGACGCTGGCCATCATGGTGGGTGGGCCGGTTGAGGCGCTGAAGGAGGTCATGCCGGTCTTCCAGACGATGGGGAAGACGGTCACACATGTCGGAGGTGCCGGAGCCGGGCAGGTGGCCAAGGCCGCCAACCAGATCATGGTGGCAGCGCAGATGGTGGCAATGGGAGAGCTGTTGATCTTTTCGCAGAAAGCCGGTGTGGACCCGCGGAAAGTGGTTGAAGCCATCCAGGGCGGGGCGGCCCAGTGCTGGACGCTGGATGTAAAACCGGCACGCCTGTTTGCAGGCAACCGGAGCCCGGGTTTCAAGGCGCGCATGCAGGCCAAGGACCTGAACATTATCCTGGAAACTGCGAATGAATATGGCATCCCGTTGCCCTCCGCGACTGTGGATGCGCAGCTTTACAATGCCATGCTCCAGAAGGGCATGGGCGAGCTGGAAAATTCCGCGGTGGTTGGAATAATCGAAGAGATGGCGGGATTGAAATTAAGGACATAATCACAACCCCGAAGGAACCTAAACCTCCAAAGAACCCCCAAAGAACCCCCAAAAACCCCCGAAGTACAGGGGCAGGCGGGGGCAGGCGGGGGCAGGCGAATTAGGGCGAGCAGGGACAGGCGAGCATGATTTTTTCCCGGGTATCCGTTGGGTTAAGAAAGGTGCAAGCATGAACAACAAGATTCATCTCTCGTGGGTGAGCGTGCGCGACTACGCGCTGGTGCTGGCCGGTGCGCTGCTCCAGGCAGTGGGACTGCGCCTGTTCCTCGTCCCGGCGAAGCTTGCCAGCGGCGGAGTGAGCGGGATCGCCCAGTTGATCAATTATCTGACAAAAACCCCCACCTCAGGTGGCTGGCCGATCGGCCTGATGGTGTTCGTCGGTAATCTGCCACTTTTCCTCCTGGGCTGGCGTCTGCTGGGTGGGCGGCGCTTCGTGATGCGTACGATCCTGGCGGTGGCGGCGTACTCCCTGTTCACGGACCTGCTCCTGCTGCTGCCTTTTTTCCCAAAGAATGGCATCACCGACGACCTGGTTCTGAACTCGCTCTACGGGGCGGTGGCCTGTGGAATTGGTTACGGACTGGTCTACCGGGCACAGGGGACCAGCGGAGGCTCTGATATCCTGGCGCGGATCCTGAACCGCTGGCGCGGCATCCCAATGACCCAGAGTTATTTAATGACCGACACGATTGTTATTCTGGCGGCAGGTTTCGTTTTTGGCTGGAAACAGGCCTTGTATGCGATCATCGTTCTGTACGTCAGCGGCTTGGTAGTGGACAGTACACTGGAAGGTTCCGGCACTGTCCGCACTGCGTTGATCGTCACCGGGCAGGCGGAGGTGGTTGCGGGGCGCATCCTTTCGGAGATGGAGCGCGGGGTCACCATCCTGAACGGGACGGGTGCTTATACCGGCACGGCGAGGCCTGTGCTCTATTGCGTGGTGACCAGGTCCGAGGTCCAGCAATTGAAGACGATCGTCCACGATACGGACCCGAAGGCATTTATGGTCATTGGTCAGGCGCACGAGGCGCTGGGGGAAGGGTTCCAGTCGTTTAAAAAGGCATGAACCAGAGCAGCCAAAGGAACCAGACGCACCAGAGAAGTCGGAATACCGTGAAAAGTTTGAGATGCCCGAGGAATTTTAAGAGCTTGACGGCTCAGCTTAGGCGCTTTTGCCCCCCACACTTTCAGCGCTTAATCACTTCCCAAACTGAAAAATAATTCCCGCGATTAATGCGAACTGTCCCAGGTGGTAGAGGATCATGTTCGCCAGCCGGCCGTTCTTGATCGGATTAACGAACTTGTTCCAGGCCAGCAGGATGTCGGAAAGATAAAAAAGAAGTGCCCCGACGGCAACCAGCCCGGATGCGGTACCTTTCCAATGGGGAGCATAGATCGTCAGCAGGGCCGAGAGCAACATCAGGGTGATAACCGTCCCGTACAATCCGACCGGAAACACCAGCTGCAGCAGACCTTTTTGGCGCACCCCGGCGATGATCCGTCGCAGGATACGTGCGGCGGTCAGTGCCAGGATGACGGCCAGACCCAATGACCAGATGGGAGAGACGCTTGGCAAGGGTGTATTCAGACCGATAATGTAGACCACGTGCGTCAGCAGAAAGGCGATCAGCCCCGGGAGGAACCAGCGGTTGGAAGACCTGTAGAAAGAAAGCATGAGAAATATATCGCCGGCCAGTGAGAAGAAGATCCCCAGGCCGAAGCAAATCAACGGCAACGAGCCGAACCCGCCAAAGCGTGCCAAAAGCCCAAGAAGGACCAGCATGGCAGCCGGCTTGGCGATATACTCGACCTTTTTCCAACTTCTGGCGACAGCCAGCCAATCCGCTGCAGCGATCAGGAAGAGCAGGATGAAACCGGGAATCATTTTTTACCCCTGATCTTATATCCAAGACGGCGCAGGGCGTTTTCATCATCGCGCCAGTTCTTCTCCACCTTGACGCGCAACTCGAGAAAGACTTTCCGCCCGCTCATGGCCTCAATTTCCATGCGGGCCGCCGAACCAATCTTTTTCAGCATGGCGGCTTTTTCGCCGATGACGATGCCTTTCTGCGAATCATGCTCCACCAACAAGGTGGCAGCGATGTAAGCGTTGCCATTTTCCCGTTCGCTGAACTCGTCCAAGCGGACAGCCAGGGCATGCGGTACTTCGTCCCGCAGGAAGACCAGGGCGGCCTCGCGGATCAATTCCGCGGCAATTTCCCGTTCGTATAGATCGGTGATCTGTTCTTCGGGGTACTCGGCCGGCCGGACCGGCAGGTGGGCGATCAAGGCTTCCAGCAGTTCTTTCAGACCCCGGCGGTTGGCGGCCGAAAAGGCCAGCGCCGGGGTGTCTGGGACCAGGCGCTGATAGGCGGCCTGAACCAGTTCCAACGCCGGAGCCGGGACCTTGTCAATTTTATTGAGACCCAGGATCAGGTCCGGCCTGCGCCGCAGCCCCCAGAGCAGGCGGACAGCCCGCTGATCTTCCTCGTCCGGTTCCGTGCTGGCATCCACCAAAAAAAGGACCACATCCACGCCATCCAGAGCCTCTTCAGCCTCCTGGTTGAAGAACTGGCCGAGTTTGTGTTTGGGCGTGTGAACACCCGGCGTATCAACGAAGACGAGTTGGGCATCCGGCAGAGTCAGGATGCCAAGTTGGCGGCGGCGCGTGGTCTGCGGGCGGGGCGAGACAGCGGCAATCTTCTGTCCGAGCAAGGCATTTACCAGCGTGGATTTGCCAACGTTGGGCTTGCCGAGGATGGTGATGAAACCGGAACGGAAGTCAGTCATGGGTTATCCACGAAGGAACACCAAGGGGCACTAAGTTCTTATTAAATATGAAACGAGTTTATCATAGAAAAACAACCCTGCGATGGGTTCGACCCATCGCAGGGTGGCATTCACGCCAGCACTGCCCCTTCCATTTGCAACAGCCACTCTTTTGTCCGGACCCCCTCTCCCAAGCCATAGCCGTGCAGCTTCCCATCCGCGCCGATGACACGGTGGCAGGGCAGCACCAGCGGCATCGGGTTGGTGGCTTCAGCGCGACCCACGGCACGCGCAGCATGCGGCCTGCCGATACGTTCAGCGATATCTTTGTATGTCCTGGTCTCACCATAGGGGATGGCGTACGTGGCTCTTAGCACCGATTCCTGGAAGGGCCGCAATACCGTCCAGTCAATATCCAGGGTGAAGGACCGCTGCTGGCCGGAGAGATATTTTTTCAACTGCCCGGCGGCTGCGCGGATGCGCTCCGGAGCAACCTCAATGGTCCGTTTAAACCGTTTGACCAGATAGGCTTCGAATTCCGCCTGGGTCAGGCCGCTCTCGATCGCCACCAGCCCAAGGTCCGATACTGCAAGCCAGAGTTTGCCGATGGGCGTCCTGCCGGTCTCGCCAATATACAATCCGGATTTCCCTTGCATAGGTGCCTCTTTCGGTCAGCCATTGCAAAATGTGCCATTATGAAATCTTCTTAATCGCCCACATTTATTGAAAAAGAACCTGATTTTCCTTAAAAAATGCTTACAGAATTGTCAGACAAGCGTAGGGTAAGCGTAGGGAAGCCGTCAAGCACAATTTAGACCAGGATGGTAATATTACGCTTGTAAGGCGATTTCTCTTCTCCTCCTTTCAAGAGAGCCGGGGGCGGCGTCCCCGGCTCTCACGATTCTATCACAATGTTATAATCCTTCCATCGGCGACCCCTGCCGGTGGAAGGACTTTCAAAAAATCTGAAAGTGCTGGAATCCACACCACTATCCCTCCCCCAACAATGAGGACAGGCACCCCAAGACGGGCCCCGACAGAACGGGGACAGGTGAAAAGAGGTTGCCGAGGTATGCATACCCCAGGCCCCGACATTGTGAAAAATGTTGCCGGAGTTGTGCCGTGATGATATCCCGCCTTGCCTACCGTTCCCGTCAATTCTGGAAAGCCCTGTTCGTTCGCCGCGCGCGCATTCCAAGCGAGAGCCTGCTGCCCTATCTCACACCTGCCCAGCTCATTCTGTTCCGACGGATGCAGCCTTCCGAACAGGGCCATGCTTATCAGATTTTCAAACACCTGGAAATTTCCGGGCAGACCAACCCGGACCTGCTGGCGGCGGCCTTGCTTCATGACGTGGGAAAAATCCTGTATCCTTTGTCGATCTTCGAGCGTGCAAAGAGCGTATTGGGAAAACGGCTCTTCCGAGGCGCGGCGCAGCGATGGGCTGCAGGGACTCCGCACGGTCTGCGCCGACCATTTGTCGTGGCTGAGCAGCATGCCGGGTGGGGCGCAGATCTGGCTTCCCGGGCAGGCGCCACCTACCTGACCGTGGAACTTATCCGCCATCACCATGACCTGCATCTTCCGCAGGCGGGTTCGCGCACCGAAGGTTTGCTGGCTGCCCTGAAAGCGGCAGATAATGAAAACTGAAATGAGGGAACCATGACCGTCAAAATTGCCATTATCGGATTGGGACAAATCGGCGCCTCGATTGGGCTGGCACTGGCGAACCATAAGGACCAGGTTACAACTCTCGGGTACGATAATTCGCGGGAAGTTACCCGCACGGCCCAGAAGATGGGCGTGGTGGAGAACGTGGGGCATAGCCTGTCCGCCTCCGCCAAATGGGCAGATGTGGTGGTTCTGGCCCTGCCTCTTGACCAGGTTTACGAGACCCTGGAATCCATCGCACAAGACGTGCGCGAGCAAGGATTGGTAATTGACACTGCCCCGGCCAAACTGGCAATATCGGCCTGGGCGAAGGAGCTTCTGCCACCCGGACGCCACTATGTCGGCCTGACCCCGGCGCTTAATCCGCTTGTTCTGGATGAAACCGGCACCGGCATTGAAGCTGCACGAGCCGACCTTTTTCAAAACGGACTGGTGGCTGTCACGGCGCCACACGGGACTGCCGGTGAGGCCTACACACTGGCTGCCAGTTTTGTCGCCATGCTGGGTGCACGGGCCTATTTTGCCGACCTGGCCGAGGTGGATGGCATCATGGCAACCATTCACACCCTGCCGGCGCTGGCTGCGGCCGCACTGACAGAGACTGTCATTGGGCAACCCGGTTGGGCCGATATCCGCAAACTGGCTGGGCGGCAGTTTGTATCTGCCTTGCGGCTGCTCGATTTGGAAGAGTCGGTTGCTTTGGCTGAAGCAGCCCGCCAGAATCGTGTGAATATCGTGCGTGTGCTGGACGATTACATTGCCGCGTTGAAATCGCTGCGCGACGAGATTAATGGGGAGGAGAAAAAGAGTCTCCAAGGTCGTCTCGATCGCATCCTGAAAGGACACGCCCAATGGCAGAAAGCGCGCGCGGATGGCGACTGGCAGTCCATCGAATCTCTTGAACAGGAAATCCCCACTTTCAGTGACCTTTGGATGCAACAGCTAGGCCTGGGTAAGCTGCTAGGCCTGCACAAGAAAAGGACCGACGACGATTAACTTGGAGACTGTGCTCCTGGCCTAATCCTTCTCCCAAAGTCCATGGCCTACTTTTGTTATATCCTGGAATGTTCCGATGGAAGTTATTACACGGGCTGGAGCTCGGACCCGGAGCGACGGCTCGTTCAGCATAACCGCGGGACGGGCGCACGCTATACGCGCAGCCGGCGTCCAGTCCGGTTGGTGTACACGGAAGAGATGCCAGACAAAATTACGGCATTAAGACGGGAAAGAGCCATCAAGGCTCTCACCCGTCCGAAGAAACAAAAATTAATTTCATCCTTCAACATGCAGGAAGGGGGGGATGTGCGGGCGGCACAACCGCCCGCACATCCCCCCTTTTAAAATTTTGTAAAGACAATACAATTAATCAGTAAATAGCGGCAGATGTCCGAGGGAGATGATCTTCTCCCATTTGGCCCGTTCGCCTTCTGTCAGGATGGCGGCCTCGCCGACGATTTCAGCCCCGGCTTTTTCCATGATCATGCGCATCCCCTGCAGGGTCGAGCCTGTGCTGATCACGTCGTCAACAATGACGGCCCGTTTGCCTTTCACGTCCGACTGGTCTTTCTCATCCATGATCAAGGTCTGCGGCTCGCCCGTTGTAATGGAGAGCGTCTCGGCAATCAGCGCCGCACCCATGTAGGGTTTGTAGGATTTACGCAGGATGACATAGGGTTTTTTTGACTCGACCGAGAGGGCATAGGCCAGCGGAATGGACTTGGCTTCTGCAGTCACGATAACGTCGAACTTCAATTCCTTGAGTTTCTTATTCAAGGCTTTGGCGCAAGCCTGCACCAGACCAGTGTCACCAAGTATGTTCAGGATGGCAATTTTCAGGCCTGGCTTGATCTCAAACAACCGCAGGCTGCGTTTGAGGCCGGCAATTTCGATATCATAATATTCATGAGTAGACATGGGCATTCTCCTGAACAGGTTTCGGCGATAGTTTATCACAAATTTTATGCAGCAGGTCTCTTACGGTATAATTTCCAGCAGTTTTTTCAACCTTCTCACTTCTGTATATATTATTTATGCTTCCTGATTTGCAGCTTAATGCTCATCTGCGCCTACGTAAACCACATCCGTGCGGTTCCTACGAATGGACGGTCGTCCGGCTCGGCGCGGACATTGGCCTGGAATGCAAAGGCTGCGGACGGCGGGTGATGTTGACGCGCCGTGAGCTGGCCCGGCGGATGAAGGCCGTCATAACGGAGGACCCGCATGGCCAATCTCCCGATTGACAAACCTCACATTACTTTCCTGTTTTCAGATACAGGCGGCGGACACCGTGCGGCGAGCGAGGCGATCATTGAGGCCATTCATTGTGAGTTTGGGGAGGCCGTGGTAACGCAAATGGTGGATTTCCTCAAAGAATATGCTCCACCGCCTTTCAACCGTTTGCCAGAAGCCTATCCCGACATGGTACGCGTACCGGAGCTATATGGTGCCATGTTTGACATCAGCGACGGTCGGTCGCAGGCGCGCATTGTGACCTCGACCTTCTGGCCATATGTACGACGTGCTGCCCGCCGGTTGGTGCGTGACCACCATAGCGATATGCTGGTCAGTGTCCACCCGCTGGTAAATTCCTTCGCCTTAAAGGCCCTCGGGAAGGTCCGGCCACCATTTGTCACCGTGGTAACGGACCTGGTCTCCACGCATGCCCTCTGGTTCGACCAGCGAGCCGACCTGATCCTGGTTCCGACCGAAATTGCTCGCCAGAATGCCATTCAATACACCATGTCGCCCGACAAAGTCCGCGTGGTGGGGCAGCCGGTCTCACAATTGTGCAGCGCACCAGTCGGCGATAAAGCCCTTCTTCGCAAACGTCTGGGCTGGCCCAAGGCCAAGAAAGTGATCCTGCTGGTTGGCGGCGGCGAAGGAATGGGACCGCTGGCCGAGACGGCGCGTGCCATTGACGATTCGGGGTTAGATGTATGCCTGGTTATCGTGGCTGGGAGGAACAGCAAACTCGAAGAGGAATTGAAAGGGCAGACCTGGGAGAATCCGGCCTTTGTATATGGCTTTACCCGCGACATGCCTGATTTCTTGCGGGCAGCCGATTTCATTGTCACCAAAGCCGGGCCGGGGACGATTGCCGAGGCGCTCAATGCCGAACTCCCGATCATCCTGTATGCCAAACTGCCTGGACAGGAGGATGGAAATGTGGACTATGTCCTATCCGAAGGGGTGGGCGTCTGGGCTCCGGAACCACAGGCGGTGGTGCGGGCTTTGACGCGCTGGATTTGCCGTCCGGAAGAGCGGCAAAAGGTGGTGAAAAACTGCAATCGGATCGCCCGCCCGGATGCAGCACGCCAGATTGCGCTAATTCTGGGAGAACAGGTTGGACTATCCAGCGAATAATTAGTGCCCCCGCTTGATAAGAACTCTCCAAAAGCCCTGTAGTATAATCCTCTCGTCATGCCCATCCTGGACGCGCACACATTCGAATTCTTCAGCCGCTCCCCGGAGCAAACCCGCCGCCTGGGAATGCGCCTGGGTGCCTTGCTCCAATCCGGCGATCTGGTCTGCCTGCAGGGCGAGCTCGGGGCTGGCAAAACCACGCTTGTTCAGGGTGTTGCCCAGGGCTGGGGAGCGCTGGATGATGTTTCCAGCCCGACCTTCGTGCTGGTCAATGCCTACCGCCGGCCAGATCTCAGTCAACTCTTTCATCTTGATGCCTACCGCGTCAACTCGCTCGGCGAGGCCGAAGAATTGGACATGGATACTTACCTCTCCCAGGGGCCGCTGGTGATAGAATGGCCGGAGCGGATCGAAGCCATCCTGCAAGCCGAACGGTTGTGGGCCTGGCTGGAATTTGAATCCGAAGAACATCGCGCCATGCGTTTTGTGGCGTGCGGCAATCGATACGAAAACCTGCTCGACCAGCTCCACAAGACGGTTTACGGAGGGGATTAATGCTGCTGGCGATTGACACTTCCACTGCCCGGATTGGACTAGCACTCTATGACGGGACGAGCGTGCCCGGTGAATTTTCCTGGCACAGCGGCCTTCACCATACCCAGGAACTGGCCCCAGCGCTGGCCGAGCTCCTCAGGCTTGTGGATATTAAGATAGGAGCTGTTAAAGCCATTGGCGTGGCACTTGGTCCCGGATCGTTTACGAGCCTACGCGTGGGACTGGCGTTCGCAAAAGGTCTCGTGCTGGCACGTCATATACCGGTTATTGGCATTTCCACGCTGGATATCGTCGCTGCAGCGGTGCCGATCTCCGGCCCTTCGACCGGCTCACTGATGCCTGCCCTGCCGTCTCGCACCGGCGTCCACAGGATCGCTTCGCTGATGCCGCCGGTGTTCGCCTATCCTGGCGGTCAGGCCAGGGCGACACGAACGGTGTCACGTCCGCCTGCACCTGTAGCGTCGGCGCAGGCAGGGCAGCGCAGGCGATTGGTCGCGGTGGTCCAGGCCGGACGGGGCCGCTTAGCGTTCGGCTGGTATTCGGCTGGAGAAAATGAGTGGCAGGCGGAGGGTCCGGCCATGGTGGCGACTGCTGATGAGCTGGCCGAAAAAATCCATAAGCCAGTCATTGTTTGTGGTGAAATGTCTGCTGATGAACGGCAACGACTGGGGCGCAAATTTAAGAATGTAACTCTTGCCTCCCCGGCACAATGTGTCCGCAGGCCGGGCATCCTGGCAGAGTTGGCCTGGAAAAAATGGCAGTCCGGCAAAATCAATTCGGCTGCTGCGCTTGCTCCAATCTATCTGCATATGAGCGGAGGCCTGCCAGCGTGACCCCGCTAATCCGCCGGATGACACTGGAAGACGTTCCGGCAGTCCACGAGATTGACCTGCTCTCATTCAGTTTACCATGGCCGGAGCGTTCTTTCCGTTTCGAGTTGACAGAGAACCCGATTACGCGCGGCTGGGTGGCCGAAGTGGACGGGAAAATAATCGCCATGCTGGTGCTGTGGTTTATCATCGACGAAGCCCATATCGCTACCATTGCCGTTCATCCGAATTTTCGCCGGCAAGGCATTGGGGAGCAGATTTTGTTACACGCTCTGAGGGATGTTCAGGATGAAGGGGCGCAGAGGGCTTTTCTGGAAGTGCGCGCCGGGAATCTGGCTGCACAAGCCATGTATAAAAAATATGGATTTGAAGTCACGGGAGTTCGACGAAGATATTACAAAGACAACAACGAAGATGCCTTGCTGATGGACTTGGAGAAATTTGAATATCTGGAGGCTGCATGAGCGCCGAAGAAATTCTTGCCCAGGTCTCGAAAGAAGTTTCCGTTTGCCAAAAGTGTGCGCTTTATCACTCTCGAAAGAAGGCTGTTCCTGGTGAGGGACCGGCGAATGCGGAGATCATGTTCATCGGTGAGGGGCCGGGTTTCCATGAAAATGAACAGGGACTGCCCTTTGTGGGCGCGGCGGGGCAGTTTCTGGACGAATTGCTGGCCCAGGCCGGACTAAAACGTGCCGGCGTGTGGATTGGCAACGTGGTAAAATGCCGTCCTCCCGGCAACCGTGACCCGCTTCCGGAAGAATTGGCAGCCTGCAATGAATATCTGGAACGGCAGATCGCTGCCATCAATCCGAAAATAATCATCACGCTCGGGCGTTATTCGATGGGTAAGTTTATACCCGGAGCCAAGATCAGTTCCGTCCATGGACAAATGCGACGGGTGGGAGACCGCTTTGTGATTGCCATGTTCCATCCTGCGGCGGCGCTGCACCAGGCTGGACTAAAACCGGCCATCCTGCAGGATTTTGGGCAGTTGCCGAAAATGCTCGAACAGGCGCGTACTGCCCTGATGCATTCTGCCCCGGCGCAGGTTGTTGAAGAACCAAAGGAAGACCCGAAGCAATTGAGCCTGTTTTAGATTCCATTTCAATTGGAATAGCAATGATCAGCTCTCCACGTCAGAGAACACTGGAGCTAATCAACTTCTCATGAGGAAAAATGAACAGCAAAGAAAACCTGGTTAAACAAATAAAAGACAAAACTGCCCGAAATCGCCATCCTGGGTTTGGGCTACGTGGGCCTGCCTTTGGCGGTGGTTTTTGCTGAAGCGGGGTTTACGGTTACCGGGATTGACCCGGATGCGCGCAAATCCGATTCCGTAAACAAGGGCGTCAGCTACATCCCGGATATTTCCACGGAACGGCTCGCCCGGTTGGTCGAATCCGGGAAGTTGAAATGTGCAACCGATTTTTCAGTGCTGAAGGATATTGAGGCGGCCAGTATCTGCGTCCCGACGCCGCTGCGAAAGACCGGCGACCCGGACATGTCTTTCATCCTGTCTGCCACCGAGCAATTGGCGAAATACATGCACAAGGGTATGATCGTGGTGCTGGAATCCAGCACTTACCCGGGCACCACGCGGGAGATCCTGCTGCCGATGCTGGGGGAAGCCAATGGCCTGACCGTTGGCGAGGACTGGTTCCTGGCCTTTTCTCCGGAGCGCGTGGATCCTGGCCGGAAGGATTTCACCACGCTCAATACACCCAAAGTGGTGGGCGGCATCACGCCAGCCTGCGCGGAGGTTGCCGCGGCCTGGTACGGGGCTGCGCTTCAGCATATCCACCTGGTCTCCTCGGCAGAGGCGGCTGAGATGGCAAAACTGCTGGAGAATACCTTTCGAATGATCAACATTGGCATGGTCAACGAATTGGCGATCATGTGTGAGCGCATGGGCGTGGACGTCTGGGAAGTGATCGATGCGGCTGCCACCAAGCCGTTCGGGTTCATGAAGTTCACACCCGGACCAGGCCTGGGAGGACACTGCATCCCGATCGACCCACTCTATCTTTCCTGGAAAATGAAAGCCTACCAATATACAGCGCGCTTCATCGAACTGGCTTCCGATATCAACACCAACATGCCGCGCTTTGTTGTGACGCGTATTCTGGAAGCCATGGACGAGCGCGGTAAGATCCTGAAAGGTTCGCGCTGCCTAGTGCTGGGAGTGGCCTATAAACCGGATATTGACGATATCCGGGAATCACCCGCCCTGGATGTGATCGGTCTGCTTCAAAAGAAGGGCGCAACGGTCGAATACCACGACCCGTATATTCCGACCCTGAAGACCCATGAAGGGGCCGAAATGTTCAGCGTGCCAGACCTGATGACGGCTGTAAATGCAGCGGATTGTGTTGTTATTACGACAAACCATACAACATATGATTACAAGGCCATCCTGGATGCGGCGAAATTCATCTTCGACAGCCGCAATGCCCTCGGGAAAATGGGCAAGGATAGTCCGAAAGTGGTCAGGCTTTAATTTCGCTTTCGGCGGATGAACCTTAAAATATGGCACAATCCCTTCTTTCAGGCGCGCAGGGGTTTAGCGTTGGGCGATCCCGGGCTCGCAGAGGGCTGGCATTGTGACCATATTCCAAAAGCTCAAAGCGATTTGGGAGGATGACCAGCTGCTGCGCAGGGTGGTAAAGAATAGCAGTTATCTTTTTAGCAGCAATGTTATTTCTTCAATTTTAAGCTTTGTTCAAACCATCATCGCCGTCCGTCTGATCGGTGTGACCAGTTGGGGATTGGTTGCCACCATCCAGACATTTGCTTCCAATATCAATCGTTTCCTCTCTTTCCGCATGAGCGAGGTGGTACTCAAGCATCTCGCTCCGTCCCTTGCAGATGATAAGAAGCAGGAAGGTGCCGTGATCGTAAAGGCTGCCGGTCTGGTGGAAGCGGCCATGTCGATTGTGGCTTTCCTGATCCTAGTGCTGCTAACCCCCTGGGCAGCCCGGGTATTTGCCAAGGATATCAATACGGCCCGCCTGTTTATTTTATACGGGTTAATGCTGCTCAGTAATCTGGTTTATGAGACCTCAACAGGGGTTCTGCAAGCCACCCACCGGTTTGACTACCTGGCGCGCGTCAATCTGGTCAACAGCATCATCACGGTTTCGGTGATCGGGGGAACCTACATTCTTTTTCGTTGGGGGGGCGGCCTGATAACGGCGCCTCACCTGGTGGAAGCCGTTCTTTTTGCATATGTCCTTGGCAAAACCTATGTTGGGATAAGCCAGGTGATCGTGGCGGCGCGTGAGCTGAATCACAAGCTGGGACATGGCTGGTGGAAAGTGCCGCTAAGTACTCTGCCGGGGAAACGTTCGCTGGTTTCATTCGCAATCAACACCAACCTGAACGGTACAATGAACCTGTTCTTCCGGGACAATATCCCGCTCTATATGGCGAATTTGCTCTCCACGACCGCAGTCGGCTACTTTAAGATCGCCATGACGTTTATCATCCCGATCACACTGATCCTAGACCCTTTCATTGCCCCAACCTATGCGGAAATCTCCCGCACGATCGCCAAGTTAGAGTGGAGGACGACTCTGCGCCTGCTAAAACGGCTTACCGCCATTACCGGGGGGGTTGTTTTAGCTATCTGGACCGGATGGGCGCTGACCGGCTGGTGGATCATTCCGACCCTCTATAAGCGGCAGGCAGTTCCTGTTTACCCATTATTACTGATCCTGATTGCCGGCTATGGATTTGCCAGCGTCTTCCAGTGGAATCGCTCGCTCTTCCTCTCGCTTGGCAAAGCGGGCTATCCGGTTTTGATCTCCATGCTCGTCGGTACGATCGAGCTGGCATTGATATTCACGCTGGTGCCACGCTACGGATACCTGATGATGGCGGTAATTCTCTCGGGCTATTTCATCATTTCCATTGGCTATATCACCCTGCGCGGCCTGTGGGAGGTCCGCCGCCGGGCGCTGGCGGAAGCTCAATCCCATGCCGAGAATTTACCGCAGCCCCCTTCTTCCGAGGTTCAACCTGAGACGGCGCGCCTGGATCGACGCCCAACGCAGCGCGGACTCTCCTCACCCGGTGTCAATCACTGGGACTGGCTGGCCGTACTAACCTTCCTCACTTTTGCGGTGGTTTACTTCCTGGGACGTTTGCAAGGGAACTACCCGGTGGTGGTGCTTACCGGCGACGGAGGCAATGTTGCGAGTTACGCGGCTGCCCTCGACCATCCCGGCTGGTTCCAGGCTGACCCGGCCCTGGGCGCCTCAAACAATATTGGCATTTATGCCACCATCCATATTCCCCTGATCCGTGCCCTGAACCACCTGACCGGTGACTACGGTCTGGCATATGCCTGGCTGGTGCTTCCACAGACCTTCCTGCAACTGCTCGGCTTTTACATTTTGGGGCGGGTGCTTTTTAAGCAACGTTTCTGGGCTTTCTTGCTGGCTTTCCTGACCGCCATGACGGTCATCAATATTGGTCTGGGTGAGATCTGGGGTGTCTGGCAGGATGCATTGCCACGCGTCACCTTCCAGTCGCTGCTGCCCTTCCTGCTGGCATTGACATTGATCTGGAAGGACCGCCCCGGGCGCTGGCCCTGGCTGATGCTTTTCGCCGGGTTGTTGGTATATGTCCACCCGGTCAGTGCTCCGGCCTGGGGGCTGGCCGTCTGGCTCAGCCTCTGGCTGTTGCAACCCAAAGGCTGGACCTGGCAACGTCGAATCCTGGTTATGTTGGGGCTGGGGGTCCTGTTCGTGGTGGCACTCACGCCTTTCGCGATTAAATACCTATCATACCGCGGGCGTGACCAGGCCGCCGACTACAACACGGTGATGACAATTTTGCAAACATACTCGCCTGCCAACCTGCTTAACGTCCCGGCGGCGATGGGGAGCTTCCTGTGGAATATGACCCGCAGCCTGCTCCTGCCAGTGGCGGTGGTCGGGTTTGCGGCCACCTGGCTGCTGAAGAAAAATGACCGCACTCCGGTCAAGGTGGTATTGCTCTGGATGGCAGGCCTTTTCATCACCAGTGTACTGATTCCTTTCGCCGAGCAGATGATCGAACAACACTTCCGTATCCTGCCGCTCGAGACTGAACTGGTACGTTGCATTCGATATTTTGTGCCACTCTTGCTGCTGTTTTGGGTCTGGCCGCTGGCTGAATGGACGCCGCGGCTTACCAATTTGCGAGCCCGCGGAGCCGCAATTGCCCTGGGCATCCTGCTCTTTGGGTTCTGGGGCGCCACCAACCGCCCGGCGGTGCGCGATATTTTCCAAACATTTGTCTGCTTCACGAAAGCACGCCTGGTCTGCACGGCGCCGAGTCCGCTGAATGAACTCATCCTTACCCTGCGCACCGAGACCCAGCCGGGCCAAGGCGTGCTGGTCTTCAACGAGGATACTGCCTTTGTGTCCCAATCCCTCAGCGTTCGCTACGCGGCCTTGCGCCCGCTGGTGTACACGCTGCGAGACAGTGGTATCCTTGGGTATAGCAACCGTTCCGCCCTGCCAGGCTGGCTTGTAACTACCAAACAAATGGATACCTTGCGGGCCATGACAGATCCCCAGAAACGTCTGGCGGGGTTGGTTCCTCTTGCAGATCGCCTGGGTGCGATCTACCTGGTGGTAGATTTTATGGTCACACCGGGGATGCTAACGGACCTACCGGTCAGTGTGGTGATGCAAAATGACGGGTATATCCTGCTAAAATTGCATTAACTTCTTTCAGACAGTATTTTCGAAGGCAGCCCTCGATATTAATCAGGATGATGCATATGGAGCGAAATCAAAAATTCCCTTTGGCTCCGGAACCGGCCTTACTTTCCGTGGTTGTCCCCATCTATAACGAGGCTTTTTGCCTGCCGACCCTGCTGGAAGAGTTGATCCCATATTGCCACGAGCGGAACTGGAAATTGATCCTGGTCAATGACGGTTCCAGCGACGATACCTCAATCATCTTGAAACAATACGAAGAGGCTCCTGGTATAAGCATCCTTCACCACAAACTCAACCGCGGCTACGGCGGTGCGCTGAAGACGGGTCTTCTCGAAGCGGATACCCCTTACACCTTGACGATGGACGCCGACGGGCAACATGAACTAAACGATATTGATGCCCTCCTCAAGGTCACCCTCGAACAAGACGCCGATATGGTGGTGGGTAAGCGTGGCAAGAGCGGTCATTCCGGCCTCTATCGCAATATTGGGAAATGGTTCATCCGAAGGTTCGCGGCCCTGCTCATGCCAATCCATATTTCGGATTTGAACTCCGGTTTCAAACTCTATAATACCGGTCTCGTGCAAAGATATTTATCCATCTGCCCGGACTCGATGGCTTTCAGCGACATAATCACCTTGATCTTTATCAAGAAACGCCACGCAGTGTTGGAACATTCCATCACCATCAAGCAGAGAGCCGCCGGGAAGAGCACAATCAATACCTTTACTGCTATCCAAACCTTCATGGAGATCATCAATATTGCCATGCTGTTCAACCCATTGCGCATCTTTCTGCCGGTCTCCATATTTTGCATTGGTTTTGGGCTTGCCTGGGGGATTCCCATCATGCTGCGCGCCCGCGGTGTCAGCGTGGGGGCCATGCTGGCTATCGTAACCGGCCTGTTGTGTTTCTTCTTCGGGCTGATTGCCGAACAACTCTCTGCCATGCGTATGGGCTTGCTGGATGTGGGTGGAGAGTGCGACGAAAAATGAGAATAGTTTGTATCTCAACGGCGCAAATCCCCTCGGATACGGCCAACAGCATCCAGGTGATGAAAGTCTGCCAAGCCTTTATGCAATTGGGGCATAATGTCACGTTGTTCGTACCTGGCAACCAACCAACGATAATGGACAACCGGCAGTTGATCGAGAATTATGGACTGGAAAAGCTCTTTCCCATCCAGTGGCTGTCTCTACGCAACCGCCACCTGTTCCCGTGGAAGGCTGTTTGGCGGGCGCGCCGCCTGGGCGCAGACCTGATCTACGCCTGGCCGCTGCAATCGGCCGTCCTAGGCCTGGTGGTTGGGATTCCGGCCATGCTGGAGCTGCACGACTTCCCCGCTGGGAGGGTTGGGCCATTCTGGCTGTGGCTCTTCAGGATGTTCCCTGGCCGCAAACGCCTGCTGCCTATCACCGATGCATTACGGAGGCTCCTGCGCTTGCCGGACGGACAAACCGTCATCGCCCCGGATGGGGTGGACCTCGAGCGATATGCCTCACTCCCCGGACCCGAGCCAGCCCGCCGCAGGCTTGGCCTGCCTGCGGCCCCCACCGTGCTCTGCACCGGCCACCTCTATGAGGGTCGCGGCACAGGCCTATTCCTGGAGTTGGCGAAGAAATTTCCTCAAACGAGTTTCGTCTGGGTGGGTGGCCGGCCGGCAGATGTGGAGGTTTGGAAGCAGCGCGCCGCGGGCCTGCTGAACGTCACCTTTACCGGTTTCGTACCGAATGAGCGCATCCCACTCTACCAGTCCGCCGCAGATGTTCTGCTGATGCCTTACCAGAGCACGGTGGCTACTTCCAGCGGTGGGAATACGGCCGAAATTTGCAGCCCGATGAAAATGTTTGAGTACATGGCGGCCGGGCGCGCCATTCTCTCCAGCGACCTGCCTGTGCTGCACGAAGTGCTGGACGGGCAGATGGCGATCTTCTGCCCGATGGAGGATGCCGGGGCCTGGGAATCCGCCCTTGGAGAGTTGCTTCTTGATGAAAATCGACGAAATGCTCTCGGCCAACATGCCCGGCTGGCCGTGGAACAATATTCCTGGGTGAACCGCGCGCAACGTGTCCTGGAAGGATTTTATGAAATCGCGGCGTGATCTGCTCTGGATTCTTCCCTCCAGCCTTGTGCTGGGACTAATACTCTCCCTGCTCGGACCGGGGATATGGTGGATTGGCTGGTTGGCTTACTCCATCCTTTTGATCCTTGGCCTGCTGGCGATTTCGGCGCTCTGGCGCTCCTCCAATTCTCCGCATGCGCTGGGATGGATGATGCTATTAGCACTGGTTCTCCGACTGGGGATGGGAATTTTCTTCTCGTATGTGTTGCCTGTTTATGGGAATGACAATGAAGTGCACCATGGAGGGTACATTTACCGGGATGCCTTCACTTACAATTCGCAGGCCTGGGGCCTGGCGGCTTCGGGAGACCCGCTCTGGAAGGCATTTGACCGTTCCTCTGGCATCGAGGAACAGTATGGAGGGCTGACCTTCACGCTCAGCCTAACCTATCGCTTGCTCAGCCCGGATGCCCACCGTCCCTGGCTGACCATACTACTCTCCGCGTTGATGGGAGCGCTGGGCGTGGCGCTGGCCTGGAAAGGGGCGCGGCAGGCCTGGGGCGAAGGTGTGGCCCTGGCCCTGGGTTGGATCATGGCGCTCTACCCGGAATCGCTGTTTTCAGGCAGTTCCCAGATACGCGAGCCGTTCCTGTTGTTGTTCATTGCGATGCTCTTTTGGGCAGCTGCAACCTGGCAAGGGAACCGTAAAAGTACCGCCTGGGTCTGGATGGCAGGAGGCACGCTTGGGCTGTTCCTGTTCTCACCGGGCATTGCGGTGGCAACGCTGATCATACTGGGCGTCTGGGTCTGGCTAGTACGCAAGGAAGTTCGTATCCGCTGGTGGTGGGTGGCAGGTGTGGCAGCCGTTATCGTACTGGCAGGTCTGCTGTTCAGCCAAATTGTGGCAGGCACCCTCAAGGTCCAGGGCGGGCCGCTGGCGAATCTGGTCAACTGGTTGAAATACTCGATGAATTTCGGCGCGTATGTCACCACGCTGAATTCCGGCTGGCTGCAAACAATATTCAGGGCTTTGCCGGAATCGTTGCACCTGCCGTTCATCGTGGCGTACGGTATCGCGCAACCGGTCCTACCGGCTGCCATTGCCGACCCGGCAGTCTGGCCAGTAAGACTGATTGGCATTCTGAGGGGCCTGGGTTGGTATGCTCTTTTGCCCCTCCTGATCTATGGCCTACGACCGATCTGGAAGACAACGGACAAGCGCGCGCGTATGGCGTGGCTTTGGCTGTGGCTGGCAATCTGGTTTTGGATTATTCTGGCATCGGCCCGGGCCGGTGGCGACCAGTGGGATAATCCGCGTTATCGGGTCATACTGCTCATGTTTCAGGCCGCTGTGGCAGCTTACTCGCTGCTTTGGGCACGCCAGAGGCGTGACCGATGGTGGGGACGTGTTTTGGCGGTGGAGGGGGTTTTCCTGGCATTCTTCGGTTACTGGTACATTGCCCGATACACGAAATGGCGCGCCGGGCAGGTGCATATCTTTGTTGTTATTGTAGCGATTGTGATTGCAAGTAGTGCAATACTGGTTGGAGGGTGGATTTTGGATCGCAGGCGAAATGTCTCACGATGACATACAGCCTGCTTGACGTATTCTGAAATGTGTTTATAATTCAACTCTTGAATTTTGAATAAGGAGAGAGGACCATGCCGACTGCCTTAATTACCGGAATCACCGGTCAGGATGGTTCGTATTTGGCCGAGTTCCTACTTTCGATGGGATATAACGTGGTTGGCATGGTTCGCCGATCCAGTACCGTAACCTTCGAGCGGATCCAGCACATCCAGAACAAAATTGAGATTGCACAAGGTGACTTGCATGACCAGAGTTCATTGGTGGCCGCCCTGGAGCATTACAAGCCGGATGAAGTCTATAATCTGGCGGCACAGTCGTTCGTTGCCACATCCTGGAGCCAGGCCGTATTGACAGGTGAAGTGACTGGTATGGGCGTTACGCGTTTATTGGAAGCCATCCGGTCGGTGAACCCCAAAGTGCGTTTCTACCAGGCGTCTTCCAGCGAAATGTTCGGCAAGGCGACAGAAACGCCGCAACGGGAAACAACCTCCTTTTATCCACGCAGCCCTTATGGGGTTGCGAAAGTGTATGGGCATTGGATCACAGTCAATTATCGGGAGTCATATGGCTTATTTTCCGTCTCGGGTATTCTTTTCAACCACGAAAGCCCGCGACGAGGTTTGGAATTCGTCACACGCAAGATTTCGCACGCAGCGGCCAGCATCAAACTGGGTTTGAGCAAAGACCTCCACCTGGGTAATCTGGAGGCCCGCCGTGACTGGGGTTTTGCCGGTGAATATGTTCAGGCGATGTGGAAAATGCTCCAGCAGGAGACGCCTGAAGATTTTGTGATCGGTACTGGTGAGACCCATTCAGTTCGTGAGTTTGCCGACAAGGCATTCAAATATGTCGGCTTAAATTACAAAGACTACGTGATTCAAGATCCACGCTTCCTGCGGCCATCGGAAGTGGATATGCTTATCTCCAATCCAGTGAAAGCCCGTCAAAAACTAGCCTGGGAACCGAAGGTAAAATTCCAGGAACTGGTCGAGATGATGGTTGAAGCTGACTTGAAACGGGTAAAGGAAGCCCATTAGATATCCATGAACATCCCATCAGAAACCGCCCGCGAACTGGCTTTGCTTGAGAACATCGAGAGCAATCCAGATGTGACCCAGGCGTCCCTCGCCACCCAGCTCGGCGTGGCAGTTGGAACGGTCAATTGGCATCTCAAACGTTTGATTGAAAAGGGGTATGTCAAGATCAAGCGCGCCGAGCGAAAGAAACTCCGCTATATCATCACGCCTGAAGGCATCGCGTTGCGCGCCCTGCTTACGGTGGACTATATTGAACAACAGTTCCTGCTCTATCGCAACACACGCGCAGCGTGTCCGCGAGCATTTGCAGC
Source organism: uncultured Chloroflexia bacterium (assembly GCA_963806575.1). GTDB lineage: Bacteria > Chloroflexota > Anaerolineae > Anaerolineales > Villigracilaceae > UBA877. The sequence continues at coordinate 48,064 of CAWDYX010000018.1, forward strand.
AGATCAAAAATGCCGGTTTTGAGAAGGTCTCCATCAATGGCGAAGGTGACGTGGCAGATATTTGCCGGCTTTCTTGCCTGGAGCAAGGTGTCGCCTGCACTACAGATCCAAATGCGCCGGTTCTTGAAATCGTTGGTCTGAAGGTGTTTTTGCACATGGATGGCAGCCATGAGTGAAAAGGATCATATCCTGGCTTCGGAACAGTTGCGCGGCATCTCCATGCAGGATGTAAAATTCAAAAATACTCGATTTATTGTCCAATAACCTATGCCAAATAACTTCTGGAAAGATAAAAGAGTAATTGTCACCGGGGGCGCTGGATTCCTCGGGTCGTTCCTGGTGAAGAAGTTGGTTCAACGCGGCGCGGCGGATATTTTGATTCCGCGTATAGAACATTACAATCTGGTGAACCGTCCGGATATCCAACGTCTGTTGGACGATGCTCTGCTCTCTCCGGAGAAACGTCCCTCCCACCTTCTCCCGGCAGGCTTTCAGGCTTCCTCTCTACCAGATTTCAAACCATCTGACCTGGTGATCATTCACCTGGCTGCGCGCGTTGGCGGTATTGGAGCCAATCGTGAGCGGCCGGCAGATTTCTTTTATGATAATTTAATGATGGGCGTCGAGTTAATGCATCAGACCTGGCAGCGCGGCGTGGGCAAATTCATTGCGTTAGGAACGGTATGCGCCTATCCGAAATTCACCCCCGTACCCTTCCATGAAGACGATTTATGGAATGGTTATCCGGAGGAGACCAATGCTCCTTATGGACTAGCAAAGAAGATGTTGCTTGTTCAAGCGCAAGCATACCGCCAGCAGTATGGGTTCAATGCCATTTTCCTATTACCGGTCAACCTGTACGGGCCAGGCGACAATTTTAACCCGACCTCATCGCATGTAATCCCGGCATTGATCCGCAAATGCCTCGAGGCTCAGGACCATAATGCGAAGGAGATAATCGTCTGGGGTGACGGCTCGCCGACACGCGAGTTCCTGTATGTGGAGGATGCTGCGGAGGGGATTTTGCTCGCCTCTGAAAAATATAACGGCCCGGATCCGGTCAACCTGGGTTCGGGTTACGAGATTTCCATCAGAGATTTGGTTGAGATGATCGCCCGTTTGACTGGTTTTGAAGGTGAGTTGGTCTGGGATACGAGCAAACCCAATGGACAGCCGCGGCGCGGCCTGGATGTCAGTCGCGCAGATACTTTCTTCGGCTTTCGCGCCGGTACACCACTTGATGAAGGCTTACGTCGGACCATCGAATGGTATAAGGGGCATCGTGAAAAATGACGAAAACCTGGACAGATAAATCTGAAATTGAACAAACCGATCCTGAAAAATGGGACATGATCATCAGTCCCCATCGCAACCTGTTCGATCTGCGCCTGGGGGAATTGTGGCATGCCCGTGATCTCATCATGCTATTTGTGCGGCGGGATTTCGTGGCTGGTTATAAGCAGACCATTTTGGGTCCGCTGTGGTACCTGATCCAACCCCTTCTAACCACGCTCGTATTCACTGTCATTTTTGGAAAAATTGCCAAACTACCCACAGATGGCCTGCCGCCCTTCCTTTTTTATATGTGCGGAACGGTGATTTTTGGATATTTCGCCAGTAGTCTATCCAAGACATCGGATACATTTGTGAGTAATGCAGGTCTATTCGGAAAGGTTTATTTTCCTCGCCTGGCGGTTCCTGTCTCCATTTTAATTTCCAACCTGATCGCTTTTGTAATTCAGTTCGGATTCTTCCTGGGTTGGATAGTTTATTTCTCCCTAACTGGAACAAAGCTGCATACGAATTGGTGGGTTTTGCTAACTCCAGTGTTGTTGTTAATGATGGCCGGTTTAGGGCTGGGATTCGGCATCATTGTCTCCTCAATGACAACCAAGTATCGTGATCTGCGTTTCCTGGTGCAGTTTGGAGTACAACTGCTGCAATATGTCACTCCGGTGATCTATCCTCTATCTTCCATGTCCCCCAAATACCAGGCGCTGATTCGATTAAATCCGCTCACTTCCGTGGTCGAAGCTTTTCGATACGCCTACCTAGGCTCGGGCTCAGTGAACCTTCTACAACTTGGCTACAGTTTCGCAATCATGGTGGTCGCGATCGCCATCGGCGCAGTGATTTTCAATCGCGTTGAGGCGACATTCATGGATACCGTATGACCAGAACCATTATTCGTGTGGAGAATATTTCCAAGGCATACCGGCTTGGGCCAGATCGGCTCCGGGACGCTTTCAGATGATCTCAAGGTATGGTGGGCGAAAGCGCGCGGAAAACCCAATCCTCTGCTCAAGATCGGGCAGGAGGATCATGGGAACCGGGAGGGCGAGTACCTCTGGGCGCTTCATGATATCGATTTTTCCGTTGAAGAAGGCAGCGTGCTGGGTATCATCGGGCGAAATGGAGCCGGAAAAAGCACCCTTCTTAAAATCCTATCGCGGGTGACGGCTCCTACAAGTGGTTATATCAAGATAAAAGGCCGGATTGCCAGCCTGCTGGAAGTGGGCACGGGCTTTCATCCCGAATTGACCGGGCGTGAGAACATCTATCTGAACGGCGCCATCCTGGGTATGAAGCGGGCGGAGATCGACCGTAAGTTCGATGAAATCCTGGATTTTTCCGAAATTGAGGAGTTCATCGATACGCCCGTGAAACGATATTCTTCGGGCATGTACGTCCGTCTTGCCTTCGCCGTAGCTGCTCATCTGGATCCGGAGATTCTGGTGGTGGATGAAGTGCTGGCGGTCGGAGATGCAGAATTCCAGCGAAAAAGTCTTGGGAAGATGAACGATGTGGCCCAGCAAGGCCGAACGGTCCTGTTCGTCAGCCATAATATGTCGTCCATTATGCGCCTGACCCAGGAAACGATTGTCCTCGAACAAGGTCGCCTGGCAATGCGTGCAGCCTCTAACGAGGCAGTAGATTATTATCTCTCGGGAGGGGATACGAAGGTTGGGGAACGAATATGGGGAAAGGATGAAATCTCGATAGATGCTGCGCCTTTCCATCCGATGGCCGTCCGCCTGCTTAACCAGAGTGGTCAAACTGTCGAGATAATTCGTTCAGTGGAGCCATTCGCTGTGGAGATGGAATATGTCCTGGATGCCCCGCTGACCGGTTTGCGGATCGGCCTCTACCTCAACTCAACCCGTGGTGACCAGGTCCTTACCACCTTTGATACTGATGACAATGTCCCGTTTAAAAAATACAAATCCCGACCGGCCGGACATTATATCAGCCGTTGTGAATTCCCGAAAGATATGTTGAACGGAGGACGGTATGTCCTGGGTGTCAATGCCAGTTCCTATGGCATTCGCCGATACTTCATGGATGAGAAAGCCCTGACTTTTAACGTGGACACCACCGGAGCGCCCGGTAGACAATGGTCAGAGCAACGGCCAGGTGTACTGCGCCCGCGTTTGGATTGGAAGATTGAGACAAGATGAAGCCCAAGGCGCTTGCAAAGAATTTATTGAGCGGGCTGCCTTTCACTGCCGAGATGTACTGGCTATTTCGTCACCGCGACAAGAAAATTCGCAGCCGGTTCAACCTCGAAGGGCTGGCGGCGCGCCTGCCAGAGATAGTCGCCGAGCTTTCTCCATACGCCGAATCAGCACCGGCGGGGGGCAAGAAGGTTTTCTTTTTTGCCTCTTCGCACTCCTGGATCAACCATACTGTCATTACAGGCTTGGCCCTGTGCGGCCTGGGTCACGATGCCACTCTCGGATACCTGCCTTACAGCGACTATACCAAGCCCATTAACCGCTTTGACTTGCGCCGCCACGAGTTATACGCTCGCAATGTTTTGCAGGAAGCCCAACCATTCCTGAAGATCGTCCCGTTCCTGGACCTGAAGCCAGCCCCCCAACTCCCGGATAAATTGAGCCAGGCTGTTGAGCAGGTTGCGGCTGTCGATACCCAGTATATTTTGCAAAAAGAAGATGCGACTGGGACAGAGCCTATTTACCTGTTCAGACGGGAACGCAACCTTGAAGCTGCCCGCAAAGCGTTTGCCTATTTCGAGAAGGATCGCCCGGAGGTGGTTGTCATTCCGAATGGCATGATCCAGGAATACGGGGCGGTATACGAAACAGCCCGTTATCTGGATATTCTTACTGTCACTTATGAATTTTTCGAAATGGATCAGCGTATCCTCATTTCCCAGAACGACTTGGTGATGCTTCACCCCACGGATGAACAATGGCCGGCATATCAGGACCGTAAATTAAATGCCGAGCAGCGTGAGTGGCTGGCATCTTTCCTGGCAGCGCGCCAGGGAAATGCTTCAGTATCAGATGAAAAATTCGCCCACTTGTACCAGAAGGTCGCACGGGAAGGAAAGCAGAAGATTCGCTCCACCCTCAAATTGGATGATCGTCCGATCATTTTGCTGCCGGCCAATGTTCTGGGGGATACTGCCACATTGGGGCGCACCCGCTCCCTGTTCAGCAGTTCCATGGCCGAGTGGATAATCCGCGTGGTGCGGTTTTTCATGGAGCATCCCGAGGTACAGTTTGTCATCCGTCTTCATCCGCGAGAGAGCCATGCGACCGGTTTGTCAGTGGCTGAGACGCTCCGCCAGAATTTTCCAGTCCTGCCGGAGCACATCCATCTCATTGGTTCTGAGGACAAGATCAATACATACGATTTGATGGAGATCACGGATCTGGCGCTGGTTTACACCACTACTGCCGGGCTGGAGATGGCGACGCGCGGCATCCCGGTGCTGCTCAGCGGGAGCGCTCACTATCGAAAAAAAGGGTTCACCATTGATGCCGATAGCTGGGACGAATATTTCCAAAAATTGAGACGGACGCTGACTGATCTGCCCGCCCAGCGGTTGACTCCGGAACAGATTGAATGCGCCTGGAATTATGCTTACTTCTACTTTCATGATTACCCGCGTCCTTTTCCATGGCATTTGGAGAAAATCTGGCACGGCCTGAAGAAACGTCCGCTTGCCTACGTGCTTGGGCCCAAAGGCCGCCTTGAGTATGAAAACACTTTTCAGCAAATCGCCGGAAAGTCATTAACCCAGAAGGATTAACATTGCGGGTTTTTTGGAAAGCCTGTAGATTATAGAATTCGTCTCAAAAGGAGACAAACCATGTCACAGACTCGTGTTCTTGTTACCGGTGCAGGTGGATTTATTGGCCACCATCTCGTCACTTTCCTGCGCAAGAAAGGCTATTGGGTGCGCGGCGTTGATATCAAATACCCGGAATATCGCAGCTCCGATGCGGACGAATTTGAAATCCTAGATCTGCGTCGCTGGGATAATTGCCTGCAGGCGACGCGTGGGATTGAAGAAGTCTACGGTCTGGCCGCCGATATGGGCGGGATGGGCTTCATTTCATCCCATCATTCCGAAATCCTGCATAACAACTCGCTCATCAACACCCACACCCTGGAAGCGGCACGCGTCAATGGCGTCCAGCGTTACTTCTATACTTCCTCAGCCTGTGTTTATCCCGAATATAAGCAGACTGAGGCCGATGTTGTCCCGCTGAAAGAAGAGGATGCCTACCCGGCCATGCCACAGGATGCATATGGCTGGGAAAAACTGGTCATGGAACGCTTGTGCACTCACTACCGCGAAGACTATGGCATCCAAACCCGCATCGTGCGCTTCCACAATATTTTCGGCGATTACGGGACATGGGACGGTGGTCGCGAAAAGGCCCCGGCGGCCATGTGCCGCAAGATCGCCGTGGCCAAGTTGACCGGCAACCACGAGATCGAAATGTGGGGCGATGGCGAGCAAACCCGTTCCTTCTGTTACATTGATGATTGTCTGGAAGGGATCTATCGCCTGATGCGTTCCGATTACGTCTATCCGCTTAACCTGGGTTCGGACCGTATGGTGACCATAAACCAATTGGCAGGGATTGTCGCCGATATTGCCGGGATCAAGATCACGGTTAAACACATTCCCGGGCCGATGGGCGTACGTGGTCGCAACTCAGACAATACCTGTTTGCGTAAGGTTCTCGAGTGGGAGCCTCGGCTGACCCTCGAAGAGGGCCTCGAACGCACTTATCCATGGATCGAGAAGCAGGTAGCCCAGAAGCTGGGGCACCTGACACCGGAATAAACTTTCTTCCAAAAAATGGCCTTCCTGACTATCTTTACGGCGCCCAAGCCGTTCACTAATCCGCACATTGCTGTCATCCAGCGAAATGCTCTCCAAGCCTGGATCCGGCTGGAGGATGTTGAGGTCCTTATCATTGGTGATGAGCCGGGCATCCCCGAGACAGCCAGGGAAATGGGCGTACGGAATGTGCGGGAGGTGGAGCGGGACGATAAAGGCATCCCGATCGTCCGGTCGGTGATGGAGCTCGGCCATGCCCATAGCGATAGTCCCATAATGTGTTTTGCCAACGCCGATATGATCCTGATGTCTGACATAGTGACAGCCGCCCGGCAGGCCTCCCGGCAGGCGAAGGATTTCCTGCTGGTTGGCCAACGCTGGAATCTTGATTTGACCGAGCCATTCGATTTCAGCGGCGATTGGGAAACTCGCTTGCGTGCGGAGGTGAGACAGCACGGCCAATTCTATTCACCCTGGGGGATCGATTATTTTGTCTTCCCGCGCCACCTCTACACACAAGTGCCAGACTTCACCATTGGACGGCCAGCCTGGGACAACTGGATGGTTTACCATGCCCGCACGGTGTTTGGCATGGCGGTGGACGCTTCGCGGGATGTGCTGGTGATCCATCAGAACCACGATTACAGTCATCTGCCAGGCAACAAGCCCCCGTATGGGTCGGAAGTTGCCAAATCGAACTTGGCCAAAGCCGGCGGGCGCAAACGCGTTTTCAATATCCTTGACACGAACCGCGAACTTGTCCATGGACGGATTTGCAGGCCTCAGGTGCGGCTGGTGCGCATCTTACGGCGAATGGAGCGGGTATTTATCAACAACGAAGGCAAAGGTTGGAGCTGGGAATTGTCGCTCCGGCTCCAGCAGATGCAGCGTCCGTTGGCTATCAGGCCCAGGAGGTAATCTTATGCGCATTGGCCATAACCCTGCCCGTTTTGTAGAAAATGTTGCCCAACCGGCCACGATTACGTGGCGGTGGTCAATTGCATCCCTTTCCTGAGCGGATACTTCGAACAGAGCCTGGATGTGCTCAAGATTGTGGTGGAAAGCTTGAATGCCACCCGCGAACCGGAACACCCTTATGACATAATGGTATTTCGACAACCATTCTTGTGCCGAAGTGCGGACTTATCTGAAAGAAGCCAGTGACAAAGGCAAAATCCAATACCTGGTGCTCTCCGATGCCAATATTGGCAAAATAGGTGCCTGGAATTATATGTTCGGTGCAGCTCAAGGGAAATATATTGTTTTTTCCGATGGAGATATTTTTTTCCGCCAGGCTGGCTGACAGCTTCCCTAGAACTCCTTGAAACTTTTCCAAATGTTGGCATGGTGACGGCGCGGCCTTTGCCGTCGCCCAAGAATTTTTCAAGTGCAACGATCGAATGGGCATCACGGGACAAGATCCGGGTGCTTGAGAAGTGGGGCATTTCCTTGAAGCGGACGATTATTGGGAACATGGGCGCAGCTTGGGAAAGGGTGGGGAAAACCGAAATCCACAGAATTCGCCCCGGTCAACATGTATCGTCTTAATTACGGAGGAATAAAAGCTTTTATTGGTGCAGCTCATTTTCAATTCACTGCACGCACAGATGTGCTCAAGAAGATCATGCCAATTAAAATCCGAGCAGCCCATGCGCGGCGAACGTGCCCTGGATAATGCCATAAATGAAATGGGCCTTTTACGGTTGATGACAGAAGACGCGTCGTCTGCCACATGGGCAATCGTGTAAACCAGGCTGTCCAAATTACAAATGAGCCAAAGCGAAAATCTTTTTAAGGAAGATCTTATATTTGCCGGGTGTGCGGCATATCCTGCTTTGGCTGAACAATCAAATTTTCCGGCTTTATTTCCTGAACGTCGAATAGCGCCTGCAGGGAAATGGTTAATGTAATCCTGCATATCTGAACTTAATAACTCCTGAGTTGAATGAACCACGCATCGATATACAATAATCCGTTAGCACATGGAGTAATAATGAATTTGAACGACTCCTGTACCCCCAAATTGAGCATTGTTATTGCCACATACCGGCGACCAGAGCAACTCGCGCAATTGTTTAATTCTCTGCGGGAGCAAACAGCTTCCAAGGAGGATTTTGAAATTGTTGTGGTGGATAACGAAATCCAGCCAAACCTGCAGGTACAGGCATTGTGTACATCCACCCAGTATCAAGAATTGCAGAGACGATATATCCATCATGCTCAACTTGGGCAAAGCGGCGCTCGTAATCATGGCATCCGGGAGGCACATGCAGAATTGGTTGCCTTTCTTGACGATGATACTCTCCCGCCGCCAGGTTGGGTTGCCCAAGTGCTCAAGGTCCGGGCAAACTCCGAAGTCGATATCTTTGGAGGACCATATACACCTTTCTACACTACAACCCCTCCCAAATGGTTCAAGGGTAAATATGGCAGTCTCAATTTTGGTGACCATGCGCATTGGCTTCCAAAAAATAAATACCTAAGTGCAGGAAATATGGTCTGGAACAGGGATTTAATTCTCAATATGGGCGGATTTTCTGAAGATTTTGGATATAAAGGTAAAATAATTCGATATGGTGAGGATAGCGAGTTGTGCCAACGAGCCCATATGGCAGGGATTGGGATCTGGTATGATCCATCCTTGTCACTTAAGCATCATTGCGGGGCCGAGCGCATGTCAGTACGCTGGAAACTGAACAGCAAGATGAGGCACAGCCGGATGAAAGCAGCACTTGTCATCAGAGAAACCAGGTTGACCGACAAGCGTCCTGTTTTCCAGCAGTTTCTCTCGATTTTTCATAAATTTATCCTTGAGATTATTCGATTCCCACTGGTCTGTTGTATGGCTCCATTCAGGAATAGAAATGAATACCCCTACCTGGAAAATTATATTGTGGAAAAGATTGGCCGGGAATTAAGGCAAATTTCACTATTGTTTGCGATGATGCAATACATGCTTTCTGCTACCAAGGAAACCCGGATGGTGCCAAAATGAGGGCGGAATAATATGCCAGAGATGGGATTTATCAGCTTTGTCTTCTCCTCTGGTAAAGCGCACACCGGGAGATTACCTGGCATTTATGAATGGCGATTTCCCGGAAAGGCAAGAGTATGAAAGACATCGAGCACCGGCTCCGCGTTTTTTTCCCATCACTCCTGGGTGATATCCTCCACAATAAAATCGGGGCATATTGGTTTATCCGGGTACGAAATTCTGGCGATTTGGTAACACCATTTCTACTGAAAAAGTATGGGTTTACGCCGGTACATAGTTATCCCAATGAAGCAAAGCTGGTTTCATGCGGGAGCCTGATTGAGAGAATTCCCGAAAATTTTTCGGGTTTTATGTTGGGAACAGGCTTTATTCACGAAGATTTAACGAAATCATTAAAGAATGCAAGAATATTGGCTGTCAGATGCGAATTGACCAGGGATAGACTGGGTGCGCCTAAAGACACCATTTTGGGAGACCCCGGTCTATTGGTCTCGCGATTTCTTGGAAAAAGGCAGAAGAAGCGATATGCGCTTGGCATTGTTCCACATTTTAATGATAAAAACGATGTGCGTATCTGCAAGTTCCATGAAAAGTACAGGGAGAAAATTCTACTTATCGATATTCAACGCGATCCATTGGCCGTGCTCAAAGAAATCGACAAATGTAACGTTATTCTCTCATCATCATTGCATGGATTGGTGTTTGCAGATTTATTATGTATTCCTAATATCTGGATGATCTTCTCCGACAAGGTGATTGGAAAAGGGTATAAGTTTAATGATTACAACTCTGCTTTGAAGAAGAGACAATTTCCTCTTCTTTTCACCGGGGACGAAAATTTATCGGATCTGATTACACAAGGTAGCATTCCGTCCAATTCGATCGTCGAGGAAGTAAAAGCTAATCTCGATCAAGCCTATTGCAATTTGAGAAAAGAAATACTTCAGCATTGAATCATGTATTGATTACCAGATGACAATCAGATTATTCTTTGGACTTTATCGTACAATCTCAATAATTTCAATGGAACAGAGATGAAGGTACTGTTTGTGGCTTTTCACGATCCAACTGTTATGGATCTGGCAAGCGGATCGGATTACTTTCATTACAAGGCCATTTGTGAAAATGGTTTTGATGTTAAGGTGATTGGTCCTTTTGACCCCCACCCGGTCCTGCTCGAACGTCTGGTGGAGAGGCTGTATCAGAAGACAGGCAAGCGCTATCCCAAGTTCAAGCTGACGACTGCCTGGGTGGCATCCCAGGCCACCAACCAGGCCGTCCGTGAATGGAAACCCGAGGTTGTCTTTTCGATAGTACCTTTTCCGCTGATATTTTATCGTGAGAAAGCGCCCTGTATCTACAGGCTGGACACCACGTTTTATGGCGTCGAGGAATTCTGGCCGACATATGGCCGGTTGGGGTTGTGGGCAAGCATGTGGCAGGAAAAACGCGCCTATCGTAACAGTGCCAGGGTAATAACGACCAGCGAATGGTCGAAGAACATTCTTGTGAAGAATTATAAAGTGCCTGAAAGCCGAATTCGTGTATATCCCATGCCAAGCGCTTTGCCTATGGAAATTGTCCCTCAAAAAATCGATATTTCCAGTTGGAAAGCAATGCAAGGCACTTTCCGGTTACTCTTCGTCGGGCGTGACTATCGTCGCAAAGGGTTGGATATCGCCATTGAAGTGACGCGCAGGCTTGATGCCGATGGTTTCCCGACCGAATTGACAGTTTGCGGTGTGGAGGGACAGTCGGACCGGTTGATCAAATATGTTGGGCCATTCATGAAGAACGATCCCAAAGAATTGGACCAATATGCAGAATTGTACCGGCGGGCACATTTGCTCATCCATCCGGCTTATTTTGAACCCGCCGGTATCGTGCCGGGCGAAGCCGCCGCTTATGGCACGCCCACCATTACGAACGACACTGGTGGCATCGCCACAACTGTGAAGGATGGCGTATCCGGGATCGTCCTGCCGCGCGCGAGTCCCGCCGGGTTGTACGTTGAGAAAATCAAAGAGCTGATTGCCAACCCGGAGTCTTATTACCAACTATGCCGCACATCCAGGGAGCGTTACGAACTTGAATTGAACTGGCAGGTGAGAGGCAAATGGCTTGGGAAACTCCTGTGCGAGGTGGTGGAAGAAAACCATCTGAAGGAACACCATGAGTAAGACTGTTCAATTCTGTCCATTGTGCGGCAGCGACCGTAATAAGTTTTTCGAACAGTCCAAATTCCGGGGCAGGGAAGTCGTCAACCGCATCTGTCTGAATTGTGGGCTGGTCTTCCAATCCCCCTGCATGGACGATGATGAAGCGTCTGCTTTTTATGCCACGGAATACCGTCTGCTCAACGAGGGCAGTATTACCCCAACTGCCCGTAATAGGTCCGTACAGTATGCCCGGGCCGAGTCGCTGGCAGGTTTTGCCAGGCCGGTAATTGATCATCTCGACAGCCATTTGGATATCGGCTGTTCGATGGGGATTCTGCTGGGACATTTCGAGAAGGAATATCACTGCCACTCCGTCGGCATAGAACCGGGCGAAGCGCATCGGAAAGTTGCGCGCCAGGCAGGCCTGACAGTGTATGCTTCGCTGGAGGAACTTGAGCAGAATGAACACACTCGCTTCAGCCTGATCAGCATGGCGCATGTCCTGGAACACCTTCCAGACCCGGTTGGCTACCTGGCTCATCTACGTGAAACACTTCTGGACCCAGCCAGCTGGCTGCTGCTCGAAGTTCCCAATCTCTACGCGCATGATTCATTCGAGACGGCCCATCTGGTGGCTTACAGCGCGCATACATTGCAACAGACGCTGCGGAAGGCCGGCTTTGAGGTGGTTCGCCTGGAGAAGCACGGAAGACCACGCTCGACTTGGCTGCCGCTCTATATCACCTTGCTGGCACGACCGGGCTCTGGGACGCAGTCGACCTTCCGCTTGCATCCCGAGCGATGTGTGGCGCTTAAACGCCAGCTCGGGATGCTCAGCCGCCGTATGCTTGAGCGGTTGTTCCCAGGTCGGGTATGGGATAGAAACGAAGAATAGTTTGCGACCAATTGCGGTGACGCAATTCTGGAAAGCCCCGCAAATTCATTCATAGTACCTTGACAAAACAGGGAGGTGATATTATATTAAGCCAGTAAGCATACTAATGCAATAGACTTTATAGAAGACAACGACAATGCGCCTTTCCAAACGTGGTGAATATGGGTTGCGGGCAATGATCAACCTGGCCGATAACACCGACCCGGATAAATCCTATCCATTGGTGCAGATCAAGGATATCTCAGAACGTGAAAATATTCCGGCCAAGTTCCTCGAGCAGATCCTGCTGGCGCTCAAGAATGCCGGTCTTCTACAGAGCAAGATGGGCTTTGGCGGAGGCTATTATCTGGCCAGGCCGGCGGCTGAAATCAATCTGGGGCAGATCGTCCGTGTCCTGGACGGTCCGCTGGCACCCGTCCGGTGTGTCAGCCAGATGGCTTACGAACCCTGCGATTGCCCGGATGAACAAACCTGCGGCCTGCGGATGGTGATGGGGGATGTCAGGAATGCCATTGCCAACATTTTGGACAATACCAGCCTGGCGGATGTGGCCCGGCGGATGAATGAGACCAGGGTCCTCCTGGGTAAAACGAACTAGAGCGATTCTTGGGCTGTCTTCGGACAGCTTTTATTAGGTCAAATAAGTCTACTGAAAATATAGACTTTATAAACTTTATAACAGAATGGAGAATCGATATGCAAAAAAAATCGCGTTTCCTGCTCGTCCTTACACTGGTTGCCCTAGTGCTGAGCGCCTGTGGAAAAACCACACCAGCACCACAACCTCAAAACCCACCTGTCGTGCAACCTCAAGCGACACCTACTACGCAACCGACAGATACACCCACACCGCAGCCAGATACGTTGAAAGGCACCATCACGGTTTCTGGAGCTTTTGCCCTCTATCCTATGATGACCCGTTGGGCGGAAGAGTTTCAAAAAATCCACCCCAATGTTCAATTCGACATCTCCGGAGGTGGAGCTGGAAAAGGCATGACGGATGCCCTCTCCGGCGCAGTGGACATCGGCATGGTCTCGAGAGCCATCAAACCTGAAGAGGAAAGCCAGGGCGCCTTCTATGTGGGTTGCGTCAAAGATGCAGCATTCCCGGTTGTCAATGCAAAGAATCCGGTCATCGCTGATATTATGGCGAAGGGAATCACTCAAGATACCTTCCGAAAAATCTTCATCACTGGCGAAATCAAGACCTGGGGCGAGGTGGTTGGCAAACCGGAAGTCACAGACGAGATTCATCTCTACACCCGCTCCGATTCTGCCGGTGCTGCGGATGTGTGGGCACAGTTCATGGGCGGTAAAGGGCAGGCCGATCTAAAGGGTATCGGTGTGAACGCAGACCCGGGATTGCTTGATGCAGTGGTCAAAGACCCGCTCGGAATCGGGTACAATAACCTCGGTTACGCCTTCGACCTGTCCACTGGCAACGTGGCTGCCGGAGCAGTTGTAGTCCCGATCGATATCAACAAGAATGGAATTGCAGATCCTGATGAGACTCTTTCCACGCTGGCTCAAGCAATGAATGCAGTTGCCACCGGGAAGTATCCTTCCCCTCCGGGACGCGTCGAAAATCTTGTCACGAAAGGGAAACCCTCGGGGTTGGTCCAGGTTTTCATTGTTTGGACCCTCACAGATGGACAGAAATTTGTCCCTGAAGCAGGTTTTGTGCAGCTCACTCCCGATCTGCTCGCCGAGGCGCTCGCTAAAGTGAAATGAGTCAATCAGACCCCAACCATTCAGGGGAGGGCCAAAAAAAACGGCCTTCCCTTGTTTCGCGCCGCCGGAATGACCAACTTGCCGGGCGGTTATTCTTTGTTTTTTCGGTCATCCCGGTGGCCCTGGCAATCCTGATGCTGGCCATGCTGGTTTATAAATCCTGGCCACTCTTGAAGACCAATTCCATCTGGCAGTTGCTGACCGGCCAAGTCTGGAAGCCGGAAGAGGGACTGTTCGGCTTCTGGCCCTTTATCGCCGGAACAGGTTGGGTTACCCTGGCCGCGCTAGTCCTGTCCGTCCCGCCCTGTCTCCTGACATCCATTTATCTTTCGGAATATGCCAGCCGATCTTTGCGCATGCTCATGAAGCCCCTGCTGGATCTGCTGGCGGCCATCCCGTCGGTGGTTTATGGGGTTTGGGGTACACTTGCCATTGTTCCGCTTATCCAAAATCACCTCATCCCTTTTATCCACCGGCATTTTGTGAGTATCCCGCTCATCAGCAGCCAGAATCCAACCGGTTTTGGCATCCTGGCAGGGGCGATTGTCCTTGCCATAATGGTCATGCCGTTCATTATTGCGGTTCTTTATGAAATCCTGGATAATGTCCCCAAAGGCTTGAAGGAGGCCTCCCTGGCGGTTGGTACGACCAAATTGCAGACCGTCCGTTGGGCGGTCATGCCCCGGGTGCTGCCGGGGCTAATCGCCGGGAATCGTACTCGGGGCGTCACGCGCACTGGGCGAAACCATGGCGGTCCTGATGGTGGTCGGGAACGTTGTTCAGGTGCCGCATTCCATCCTAGATGCTGCCTACCCGTTGCCGGCCTTGATCGCCAACAACTACGGGGAAATGATGTCCATCCCGCTGTATGATTCGGCTCTTATGACCGCCGCATTGATTTTGTTGGTCATCATTTTGATGTTCAATATTGCCTCTGCATTGGTTTTGCGACGCGTTCTGGGAAGGAAGTGGGTATGAAAAAACGCTGGGCGAGGCGCCACATCGTTGAAGCATTTTTCAAGATCCTTATGTTGATCTCATTTGTTCTGGTTGTGGGAAGCCTGACGCTCATTCTGTGGACGATTGTCAGCAAAGGTCTGCCAGCTTTGAGCTGGGCCATGGTTACCCAGAAACCCAATGGTGGTTATTACCTTGGAAAAACAGGCGGTATTTTAAACGCAATCCTGGGATCTCTTTACATGGCAGGTGGTGGGACCTTGTTGGCGCTCTTATTCGGTCTGCCCATTGCACTTTACCTGGAAACCTATCTGGGTGACCTGCCTTGGAGCCGTTATGTCCGCCTGGCGCTGGATGTCTTGTGGGGGATACCCTCGATTGTTTACGGTGCCTTCGGTTTTCTACTCATGCTGGCAATCGGTATGCGCGCTTCCATGCTGGGCGGGATCATTGCCCTGACACTGCTCGAACTGCCGATCTTGACGCGTGGCATGGACGAGGTGATCCGTATGATGCCCCAGGATTTGGAACAAGCCGCCCTGGCGCTCGGTTCCACACGACTCGAAGTGGCCCTGCGGGTGGTCACGCGCCAGATGCTGCCGGGCATAGTGACGGCGGTACTGCTGGCCTTCGGGCGCGGAATTGGTGATGCCGCCTCAGTGCTTTTTACCGCAGGATATACCGACCGTCTGCCGACCTCACTGCTGCGCCCGGCTGCTTCGTTGCCACTGGCAGTCTATTTTCAATTGAGTATGCCTTACCCGGAGGTCCAGAAACGTGCCTATGCTGCGGCGCTCATCCTAACCCTAATTGTCCTGGCCGTCAGCCTCGGGTCACGCTGGCTGGCTGGACGGCTGAACAGGAATGTGATCCGGTAAACGGACCATTCTCATTCGAAAAGTACTGGACTGAATTATGGATACCCACATACAAATCAGGGACCTGAGCGTTCGTTATGGGGAGCGGACGGTCTTGGACAACATCAATCTGGAATTTCCGCGCGGGCAGATCACGGTCATCATGGGGCCTTCGGGGTGCGGGAAAACCACGTTGTTGAAAGGGATCAACCGCTTTCTGGAGTTGGTCGACGGTGCACACGTCACTGGGCAGGTATTGATCGATGGCCAGGATATTTACGCCCCGGATGTGGATGTGACCGAGATCCGTAAAAATATCGGTCTGCTGGCACAGCGCCCATATCCACTGCCGATGTCGATTTACGATAACGTGGCTTATGGCATGCGTATCCATCAGATGTACCGAAATGGTTCCGAGATGGACGCCAAGGTCAGACATTACCTGGAGGAAGCTGGACTATGGGAGGAAGTCCATGATCGACTGCACAAACCGGCCACGGACCTTTCGCTGGGCCAGCAGCAACGGCTGTGCCTGGCACGCGGCCTGGCTGTGAGCCCAGCAGTCCTGCTGGGCGACGAGCCGACATCGGCCTTGGATCCAATTTCCGCCCAACATATCGAGCAGCGACTGATCGCCTTGAAGCAGGAATATACCATTGTGCTGGTTACCCACATCCTGCGCCAGGCCAAGCGTTTGGCTGATTATGTAATTTTCATGTACTTGGGGGAGATGGTGGAATGTGGACCGGCGCAGCAGGTCTTCGAGCAGCCTCAAAAGGAGCGCACGCGTGCCTATCTCTCCGGACAGTTCTAATCCTTATATCTTTGGCACAGGCAACAAAACGCCTCCTGATCCTAAATTACAAAAGCAGCGAAAGCGCCACTGACAAAAAAATCCAGCCTGGCCGATTGGAAAATCACCAGGATGCAACGGAGGTCCCGAAAGAGGCAGGTGCAGGTTCAAAGGGGCTTTTGCGTCTGGTTCACCGGTCTGAGCGGTTCTGGAAAAACCACCACGGCGGAGGTGCTGCTTAGAAGGTTGACCAGCCGTGGCCGAACGGTTACATACCTGGATGGCGATGTCGTCCGGCTGCATTTGTCGAAAGGGCTGGGATTTTCACGCGAAGACCGGGATACAAACATCCTGCGGATCGGGTTTGTTGCTTCGGAAATCATCCGGCACGGAGGAGCGGTTATCACTGCGGCAATCAGCCCCTACCGCAGCCACCCGTGAGGAAGTCCGTAAAATGGTGGGAAGCGATCATTTTATCGAAATATTCGTGGATACTCCGATAGAAGTGTGTGAGCAGCGGGATGTCAAGGGAATGTACGCACGCGCCCGCCGAGGCGAACTCAGCACTTTTACCGGGATCGACGATCCCTATGAGCCGCCATTGAACCCCGAGATCAGATTGGATACCGTCCATGCCAGTGTGGAGGAAAATGCCGGTAGGATCATGGCCTACCTGGAACAGCAGGGCTTCCTGCAGGTCGCGGACAACCAGTGATTTGAGTCGCAGGGCAGGCGAACAGCGGTGTCACGCTAGTGTTAGATGGTAAGTACAGGTGCAGGTTGGAGTTTCAGACTGCCCCCTTTTCATCCGGCCGAATCGAAGAAACCGCCGATGAATCCATTTTCCTTTAGCAACTCCAGGATGCGGGGCAGGGATTGTTCGGGAGGTTGGTTTTCCTTCAGTTCGAGCTGATGCTGAATGTCTGTGCTGACCGGGTCGCCCATCCAGATGGTGACTATCTTGCTTGGGTCGACGATGGTCTGGAACAACTCTAAATCGGCCTGGGTCAATTCGACGGCAGTAACAATCAGAATCATGCCGGCATCCAGGAAGAGGTTGGCAATCTCAGCGATACGGCGGACGTGCTCGTGGCGGTTCTGGATATTAGAATGATCACGGATGTCGGCATCCACTCCGTAGATCACACTGCCCATTCCCAGATAATAGACGGTGTTACCGGAATGAATCAGGTGGGATTCCAATGAGCGTGCCAACCGTTTGCGGCCAATACCCTTTCGGCCGGTGATGATCGCCAGGCAGGCACGTTGTTTATAACGCTCTGACCGCTCCTCTTCCGTCACATCGCTCAGGATCCAGTGAATGTTGCGCTGGAAGACAGAATCCCGGACTGCCGACTCGGCGTCCGGGAGGCTCTCCAAAACGATTCCGCCTCCGCGAATCTCGTAGCCATCCACAATGACAAACCGGCCGGTCTCCGGCAACTCATCGGCGTAATCAAAGGCAATGGCGCGCTCCAATGAAAGAACGCACTCTGCGACCTCATGCTGGTCCACCTGCTCCCGCCCGGCATTGTTTTCCAGGCTGGAGGTATTCACGACCCGCAGGATTTCCTCGATTTGGAAACGGCTACGAGCTGTGCCAAGCTTGATGACATAGGTTTTTTTGCGGGACGAACGGTTCCCTGCCCAACCAGAACAGACTGACGCGCAGGCGCTTGGCCACATGCGGGGGCGTCTCAGCAAACCGCACTGCAATATCGCCGCGCTTGACATAGATCTGCTGGCTGAGCGTGAACCCGGCCGCCTGCCCGGAGAAAAGCTCCTGCGGCCCTGAATTGTCCATCAACTCGATGGACTGGATGCTGCTGCGCTTCCCGGAGGGATAAAAGGCGATCTCGTCATTCACCTGGATCCGACCACTTCCGACTGTCCCGGCGATGATGCGGCGGTTGTCACCGAAGCGGGTGAAACGGTAGACATCCTGGATCGGCATGCGGAAAGGCAGGTCGGTGAGCGGCTTTTCCTTGTGAAAGGCATCCAACGCTTCCAGGGTGGTTGGACCCGAATACCAGGGCATGTTTGCGCCTGGCATGCTGATGTTGTCACCCTGGCGGGCGCTGACCGGGATGAACTGGTCGGATTTCAACCCAACCTGGTCCAGAAACCCGGCATACTCTTGGCGGATCTGCTCGAATCGGCCCTGGTCGAATCCCACCAAGTCCATCTTGTTAATCAGGACGATCAATTGGCGGATCCCCAGCAACGAGAGCAGATTGCCGTGCCGTCGGGAGTTCTCCTGCACGCCTTCCTGGGCGTCGATCACCAACAGGGCCGCTTCGGCTCGGGCCGCCCCGGTAACCATGTTCTTAACGAACTCGATGTGTCCGGGTGCATCGATGATGATGTAATTTCTCTTGGAAGAATTGAAGAAGACGCGTGCCGAATCGATGGTGATATTCTGGCGGCGCTCATCTTTGAGCGCGTCAATCAGGAATGCGTATTCGAACGGCATGGAATTCCGTTCACAGTAGTCCCGGATCTGTTCCAGCTTGCCCTTCGGCAGCGACCCGGTGTCGGCCAGCAGACGCCCAATGACAGTACTTTTTCCGTGGTCGACATGCCCCACGATGACGATGTTCATCTTTTCGAGGTCGGATGCTTCCATTTTTTACATGTACCCTTCCCGGCGGAGCGTTTCCAAGCCCCCGCCGTCCTCGGCATCCTGGGCCCGTCCGGAGCGTTCCGCCACCCGGGAGAACTTGCCCGAGCGCAATTCCTCGATGATCTCCGCCACTGTGCGGGCCTCCGAATCGACCGGGAAGGTGCACGGATAGCAACCCAACGAGCGGTAGCGCTTGCCATCGCCTTTGTTGTAGTAAAGAGAGACAGTCGGGATATTCTGCCGCTCGATATATTCCCAAACGTTCAGTTCGGTCCAGTCCAACAGTGGGTGGATGCGTACATTAGTACCCGGGGCGAAGTCGGTTTTAAATTGATTCCAAAATTCAGGCGGCTGGTCGCCAACGTCCCATTCGTTGCGCACGTCACGTGGGGAGAAGTAGCGTTCCTTGGAGCGCGAACCCTCCTCATCGGCGCGGGCACCTGCGATGATGCCGTGAAACGGCGCCGGGTTCAGCTCGCGCTCGTAGCGGTCGCTGGCATGATTGAAGCGGTATCGCACACCTGTGCCGTTGATGGTATCCGTCAGGGCGGTGGTCTTGAGGAGTTGGCAGCAGGCTATGCGGCTGACCTTCCCATCCGGGAAAGTATTCTTGGCGGACAGTGCCTCCTCATTGACCCCAACGATCATCGGCAGGTGCAACTCTCGCACCAGTTGGTCGCGGTAGCTGATCATCTCGGGGATCTTGAACTTGGTATCGATGTGGATCAAGGGAAAGGGTACATGCCCGAAGAAGGCCTTGCGGACCAGCCAAAGCAGAACGGTACTATCTTTGCCCATTGACCAAAGCATGCCAAGGCTTTTAAAGTTGGCATAGGCTTCCCGCAGGATCCGGATGCTGGTATTTTCGAGTTCGTCCAGGTAGTTCATGGTGTATCCTTTACGACCAGTGCAGGTTTGTTCAGCACCTTTTTCCTGCTCCTGAAATGTATTTCTTAGGGATGTTGACAGGGAGAAAGTGGGAAAAGGTGGGTTTTGGATCAAATTTGTACACGGTACCTTGCAGGATCAATCCTGCACCCCTTTTACCAAAGGCCAATAATTTTACCCTATTTTACGGGTCGGCGCCATTGGTCCAATGGATTTATTAATTGTGGACGATTTATCGATCAAATACCAGGTCTGGTCAAAACGGGCAGACTAGAATAATTAGGTAAAAAGATACAGGAGATATAATGTTCAAAGATGGTCAGGTGAGGCAGAGTTGACATAACCTGGAGCAGGGATTTACTCCGGTTATAATTGATTGCAGCCCGAATCCCATTTAAATTCCGGCAATTAGTCTGCATTAATCCTTAATCGTTGTACATCCAAAAACCTGAAGGAAGACATGAACATTTTCGTCTTGAGTACTGGAAGATGTGGTTCGACCACATTCATTATGGCTTGCCGTCATATTACAAACTTCACATGTGCACATGAATCAAGAACTGGAAGGCTTGGTGAAGATCGTTTCGATTACCCGGAGAACCATATTGAGGCAGATAATCGACTATCCTGGCTGCTGGGGAGGCTCGATACAGCCTACGGTGATAATGCATTTTATGTTCATATGAAAAGAAATGAAAATGACACTGCGCGTAGTCTGAATTAAGCGAAACTCTAGCGGAATCATGCGGGCATACAGAATCGGGGGGATACTATTGAAATTGCCGAAAGATAGTGACCCTATGGTGGTTGCTTTGGATTATTGCCATACTGTAAACAGTAACATTGAACTGTTTTTGAAAACAAGATGAAGACGATGGTATTTAATATCGAGAACGCAGATCGGGATTTCCCTGTATTTTGGAAGCTCATCGGCGCTGAAGGCGACATGAAGGCTGCCATGGCAGAATTCAACAATAACTACAACACAAGAAAGGCACCCCCAATAAGAGAGAAGAAAAATATAGTCTCCCGGCTTATTCTGAAGGGAAAAAGATTGATTGTCAAATTCCCGCGTTTTTTTAGAGATGCCTGACAAGGGTCATAACTGACGGCAATTCGCCTTCGCTCCAATGCCCGGCGGCGATATTTATGACTGTTGCGGCATGGCTAATATTCATCATACTGTCCTCTTATGGAACCGATTTCACCAATGAGGGATCAACCACAGTTTAGAATGTATGGGATATAATTCAAAAAAACGCAGGAATGCACATTTACATACTCTATTGCTTATTGAAAGAGCGGGATAAAATGAATTTTATACCACAGAGCGGTATTACCGCTCTGATTGTATTTTTACGCAACCATGGAAGGAACATAGTGGCTGTTTCCGAAAGTATTCAACGGCGCCCAAGACACATCCAATGTCGTTATGTATGGCGTTCAATCCATTCTGAGCATATCCTGCCCCATCTACTCCCCGAACTTCTCCCGGTAACAGGTATCCACCCGGGCGGAGCTACCGCCTTGTGAAAACCGGTGCGGTTTGCAATGTCTTCATCAACAGATGACAAGTCTTCTTACCATTCGTCCCACTTTTGCCATCCCCAATCCATACATATTCTCTGAAAGATAATTCCATGATAATCTCGCATAAATATAGATACATTTTCCTGAAAACAACAAAAACTGCTGGAACATCGATTGAGATAGCCTTGTCGAAATTCTGTGGACCAGAAGATATAGTTACTCCAATTACTCCGGAAGACGAGAAAATCAGGGAAGAGCTTGGTTATCAAGGTCCTGTGAATTATTTGGCCCCATTGAGGGGCTATGGTTTTAAGGATTTGGCCTTATTGTTACTAAAGGGTCGCAGAAAACGATGGTTTTATAATCATATCCCAGCCAGAGAAGTCAAGGCGCATGTTGGACAACAACTATGGGATAGTTATTTCAAATTCTGCGTTGAGAGAAACCCATGGGATCGGGTCGTATCTCTTTACTATTGGCAAAATCAGACAGAACCACGCCTGCCATTTTCGGCATTCATCCAGTCAGCAGCCCCATTGGCCTTAAAACGCAAGGGATTTGGGTTGTACACGATCGACGGCCGTGTCGTGGTTGATAAAATTTGCCGGTTCGAAAACCTACCGGAGGAACTGGAAGCAGTTCGAACAAAGATAGGCATTCCCGAAAAGCTGGAGCTGCCTCGTGCAAAATCACGATTTAGAAAAGACAAGGAAAGTTATCGTGATATTTACGGAGAAACGGAGAAAGCCAGGATTGCGGAATTGTTTTCCGACGAGATAAGGCTCTTTGGTTATGAGTTCTAGATATTTGCTATGATCAGTCACCAGCACAAATGCATTTTTGTCCATATTCCCAAAGATGCAGGTCAGAGTATTGAGCGAATCTTTCTAAACTTATTGGATCTTAAGTGGGAGACTCGAGCCCCGCTTCTCCTTCGATATAATGATAGGCCAGAACTGGGACCACCCAGTCTTGCCCATTTAAAAGCATCCGAATATGTCCGCTATAAGTACCTGTCGCAAGAGCTCTTTAACGAATATTACAAGTTTACCTTTGTCAGGAATCCCTGGGATCGGATCATATCGATTTACAAGCATTTCGATTTTAGTACCAGGTTTGAATTTAAATTCTTCCTTACGGATATTCTTACCAAAGGGTTTTGGCAGGAGAAGTATTGGTTTGTTGGTCCACAAAGTGATTTTGTATGCGCAGAGGACGGCAGGATACTTGTGGATTTTATCGGCCGGTTTGAAAACCTCCAGAACGATTTCTATTTTGTATGTGAAAAGATAGGACTCCCACCCATTGAGGTTCCACACTCCAATAGAAGCTCGTTTACCAGCCCGGTCCTGAGTGTCCGCCCCAAAGAATTCGTCAAATATATAAGATATCAATTAAAGGGAAGGCACATACCAGCCTTTAAGCGATATCAGGATTATTATGATGATGAATCGCGACAGCTTGTTGCAGAGATTTATAAGAAAGATATTGAATTGTTCAGCTATAAATTTGACGAGAATCCACCAATATAACGCGGATAAGCTTGATCATCATGCGCATGAATAAGGGATAGTTTTGAATGAAGAAATTACTACATTATGGCTTGCAGCGAAGCGGCACCAATTTTTTGGAATCGCTGCTGGCAAAAAAGTATCGCGTTCAGATCTTAAACAGCAACATCGACGGAGTCCGCCCAGACCGGTCTTCTCCGTTGCATAAACATTTCCGCCTTTATGATGAAAAAGATATCGTACCGGAGCCGCAATACCGGAATGAAATTAAAATAGCGACCTTCAATGACTTCGAACAATTACTCGAAGTCATCCCCGATTACTACCTTATAATATCCAAAGATCCATATAGCTGGTTCTTAAGCTATTCCGAATGGGCCAGGAAGTGCAATTGGCCGGATGTCTCTTATCATTATATTCTTGAATACAACCTCTTTTATGCGAAGTGGTTGGAATTCTCTCAGCAAACGAAAAGAATCTTGTTCGTCAGGTATGTAGATTTATTGCGAGACCCTGATGAAGAGTTACGGCGATTGGAATTAATCATGCACTTGAAAAAGAAATTTCTTTATATCCTCCGATCGAATGTAGTTTTTAAAGTCCCCCAGTCTGGAGAATTTTCAATTGACAGGCGCAGCTACTATCTAGGCGAGGAATATTTACATGAATACACAAAAGAAGGTCTGCAGGAAATAAATGATCTTATCGATCCCGAAGTGCTTACCCGGCTCGGTTATCAAAAGAAGGAAAAGGAATAATTAAAATTGGATCACCGGGCGTTGCGACTGACCGCTCCTCTGCTGGATTTTGTAGAGACATAAATATTCATTGAGAGGGGAAATCTTTGGAAGGTAAGTGAAACTAGCGGTGCCAACAACAGGTTTTGGACCTTTTTTGGAGACGAGATATTATCTGATTTTATTGCCTGGGCAAGCATTTTCCCTTTTTATTTCTTTTTTAGCAAGGTGCAATAGATAGAAGGAATGGATTATGCGTCAAGGACAAAACCCTGCCAAGATGGGCCTCAAGGCTTACCAGTCAAAACAACTGGGAGTGGCTTTGTTGTCTTACATCCCCAATCAGGAGGGCTTCTTCAAAGACTCTCTGGAAATCTTTATATACCAGATAGCCAGCCTCCGCGCGGCCACATCCGACTTTGATTTGCTGGTCTTCGATAATGGTTCCTGCCCGGAGGTCCGGGAAGAACTACTTCGATTGTATGGGAAAGGTCTGATCCATTTCCTAGTTCTATCTCAATTCAACATCGGCAAAGTCGGGGCAATCAACTGGCTCCTGTCTGCCATGCCCAACGACTGGATCAGTTATTCGGATGGGGATATGTTCTTCCGCCCTGGATGGTTGGAAAATAGTCTTGCCATTTTCGAAGCCTTTCCTTCCGCCGGACTGGTTTTTGCACAACCAACCCTTTTCGATACCTTGCGAGGCACTGGGCAGGCGTATCATCAACTCGAAACGGATGCGCGTTACACCCTGTCCCAAAGGCTTGTTCCGGCGGAGTCGGTGCGGGAATATGCCTTGGGTTTTGGCGTGAAAGCCAAACTGGAGAAGGAACTGATGGAAACGCCCGTTTGCGTGGCGGAAGAAAAAGCCAGCGGGGTACTTGCTGTGGTGGGCGGCGGTCACAACCAATTTCTTGTTCGGCGTGAAGTGGCCCGGCGGATAGTGCCATTACCGACCCATTTGGCATTAAGCCCGATAGAAGACAGCGCTTTCAATCGCCGCGTCGATGAGCTTGGTTTGTTGCAACTGTCCACCTTTGAGCCTTTTACATTCCATGTCGGTAATCGGCTGGATGATTGGACCCGTCAAGAGATAGATCGCCTTGGTCTGGAAGATGTGCTCGCATCCTCCGGAGACCGCCGTGACCGTTCGCTCCCGGCCAGCGCCGGTCGATCAAAACAGCATACCCTGTCTCTGCTGAGGAAGATCTCGCGGCCGGTTTTCATCGATAAACTTTTACGCCGCCTCTACAATTTGTTGTTTGAGTTTTATGCAAAATAACGGTATGCCCAAACGAATCTTTATCAGCGCCGATCACGGTCTTTCCCTGATCTACTTCCTGCAAAGTATGGTAGTACAGACTTTGATTGACAATGGCGTTGAAGTGGTCCTGTTCACCGATGATGAGGCCCTTCCGGCCATTCAGGAACGTTTTCGACGGCCCGGTCTGATTTTTGAAGGCCTGCGCCTGGATCGATGTGAGCAATATTATCAAACGGTCAGCCCCATTCTCCAACGGTGGTTGCACCTGCTGCGCTGGGCGGGAGGCTCCAACCGGATTAATACCACCGCGATGGATGGAAACTACCACCTGATTACCATTGGATATACCGGTTATGGCCAGCTTGCTATTCCATTCCTTCGGGCCATCATATGGGTTATGCGGCGAGCCCGTTGGGCGCGCCGTCTCATCGTGCACGCCCAGGAACATTTCACTCCGAATATCTATGCAGACTTGCTTGAGAAATACAAACCTGTCCTGGTAGTTGCCAGAACCCCCGGATGGCGGATGGACCGGTATCTCCTGCGCGAGGCCGCTGCTCACGGAGTCCGGACGGTGGCGGCAATCGCTGGATGGGATAATCCCTCCTCTTACAATCTCAATGGTGCGCCGATGGACTTCATCACCTGCTGGTCCGAAATTCAGAAAGAAGAGCTGGTACTTGGCTCGGATTGGGACCCGCAGCGGGTGAACATCTCCGGTATCCCGGCCTACGACGGTTACTTCCTGCGCTCATGGCTGATTCCGCGCAACGAGTACTTCCGCCAGCACGGCCTCGATCCTCAGCGTAAACTGCTCTCCTATGCCTGCAGTTTTGAGACCCTCCATCCCAATTATCCCAATATGGCTGCCATCATCGAGTTGGTGAACAACAACGAACTGGCAGAACCCTGCCAATTGTTGATCCGTTTCCATCCCAATCATTTCATCGCCGGGTCGCGCTTCGAAGAGGAGAGGCAGAAAGTGACTGAGTACGTCAAGGGAATGCCGTACATTCATATCGTCGAACCAGTCTCGTTGGGTGGAGGGTTGGGTCATTACTCCGGTGAAGATATGCCCGAGAAAGCCTCCATGATGGCCTGGTCGGACGTGTTCCTGACAGTCTATTCCACCATGGTGGTGGAAACAGCCATCCACGACAAGCCCATCATCAGCGTAACCATAGATACTCCAGGCGGCTGGAATATGAAGGATGTCTATTCCATACCATTGACCGCCATCGGCGACTGGCCCACCCACCAGCGATTCCGCCGATCTGGGGCCGGGCGGGTGGCTGCCAGCAAGGAGCAGCTGCGCGAGCTGGTCAACTTTTACCTGAAGGATCCGGCTGCCGATAGTGAGAACCGCCGCAAGTTCATCCAGGATGAATGTACCTTCACCGATGGCAGTGCCGGAAGGCGAACGGGTGAATATCTGCTTACACTTATTCAAGGGTTTGATCATCCATGACCATTCCAGACGTTCTTGTCTTGATCCCAGCACGCGGCGGTTCGAAGGGAATACCGCGTAAAAACATCCGGCTCTTTGCGGGCTATCCGTTGATCGCCTACAGCATCGCCGCAGCCTCACAAGCGGAAATGGTGACACGGGTGATCGTGTCCACTGATGACCAGGAAATCGCCGAGGTTGCCCGCCACTTTGGGGCTGAGGCTCCCTTCCTGCGTCCGGCGGAACTGGCCACCGACCACACAACCGATCTGCCAGTCTTCCAGCATGCCTTGAAATGGCTGGCCGAATGCGAAAATTATCATCCTGAGATTGTTCTCCATCTGCACGCCACCAGCCCAGTCCGGCCGCGCGGTTTCGTCGATCAAGCGGTTCGTCTGTTGCGAGAGCATCCTGAGGCGGATTGTGTCCGCAGCATGGTTTCCCCTGGACAGAATCCCTATAAGATGTGGCGGATCGATCCTCAATCGGGGTACATGCTTCCGTTGCTGACCGTTCCAGGAACTGTTGAACCATTCAATGCCCCACGCCAGTTGCTTCCTGCAGTTTTCTTGCAGACTGGTCACGTGAACGCCATCCGCCCGGCATCCATTTTGGGCGGATCTATGACAGGCAAGAACATTCTTCCATTGATTATCGATTCCGGCTATGAGGTGGATTTGGACACTCTCGCAGACTGGGAACGCGGTGAATGGGTGGTCATCAGGAATCCGCTGGAAATGGTCCGGCCAGAGGAGAAAAGATGAGCAAACCTGAGATTTTAGCCCTGATCCCGGCGCGCGGCGGTTCGAAAGGGATTCCGCGCAAGAATATCCGTCCGTTTGCTGGTCAGCCCCTGATCGCCTACAGCATTGCGGCGGGACTGCAGGCTAAGGCCGTAACACGCGTGATTGTGACGACAGATGATGAGGAAATCGCTGAAGTGGCGCGTGGCTGTGGTGCCGAGACTCCATTCCTGCGACCGACGGAGCTGGCTCAGGACGGCACACTTGACCTGCCGGTCTTCCAGCATGCTCTAAACTGGCTGGCTCAACACGAGGACTATCATCCGCAGGCAGTGGTACACCTCCGCCCGACTACCCCGATCCGCCCGCCGGATCTGGTAGATCGCTCCGTCTCCTTATTGCTGGCCCATCCCGAAGCGGACTCCGTGCGCGGGATAACCCCCGCCCATCAAAACCCTTTCAAGATGTGGCTAATGGATGAAGAGGATAAGCCCATTCACCCATTGATGACCATCCCCGGGATCGATGAACCATACAACTCACCACGTCAGGTTTTACCGAAAGCCTACACACACACTGGCCTGATCGACACAATCCGCCCGGCTACCATCCTGGAAATAAACTCGATGAGCGGCAGGATAATCTTGCCAGTCCTGTTCGATCCGGCATACGATGCTGACCTGGATACCCTCGAGGATTGGAAACATGCCGAACAATACCTCCTTCACAATCGACTGAAGATGGTCTGGCCGGGGAAACCACCGCGTGGCATGCCTGAAACCGTCCGTCTGTTGATCCTTGATTTTGACGGCGTCCTGACCGATAATCGGGTCTGGGTGGATCAGGATGGGCGCGAGGTGGTGGCGGCCGACCGCAGTGATAGCCTGGGCGTTAACCTGCTGCGCCAGGTTGGGGTGGAAACGGTTGTCATCTCAATGGAAACCAACCCGGTTGTCGCCGCCCGTTGTCGCAAAATGAATATTTCCTGGATCCAGGGGGAAAACGATAAAGCGACTGCATTGAAAAAGCTGCTCCGGGAGAGAAATGTGGATGCAAGCCAAGCTGTCTTTCTGGGAAACGATATCAATGATTTGCCATGCTTCCCTCTGGTGGGATGGGCAGTGGCGGTTTCGGATGCCATACCCGAGGTAGCTCGTCAGGCTGATTTTGTCCTGGCTCGGGCCGGAGGTCACGCGGCCGTGCGAGAACTGTGTGACATGCTTGTGGAGCAGTTGTCGGACAAGCCGGGCTCCCAACACAAAGCCTGACTTCTGAATTACAATTGCGCTCGTCCACCGGTTTGACAAGCACACCCTCACTCATTTTTAATAAGATCCCGTGAAAATTGGTGTTTTGGAGAAATTAAATGTCAGAAGTCAAGATTGGGACCACTTTGGTTGGTGACGGCCAGCCCTGTTACGTGGTTGCAGAGATCGGCATCAACCATAACGGCGACATCTACACTGCTAAAAAATTGATTGACGCGGCTGTGGCGGCAAAATGCAATGCGGTCAAATTTCAAAAGCGGACGGTCGATATAGTTTATTCTGCCGAGGAACTGGCACGCCCTCGGGAGAGCCCCTTTGGCAGCACCAACGGTGATTTAAAATACGGCCTGGAATTCGGAAAAGAGGATTACGCCGAGATCAATCGTCATTGCAGGAAGAGCAATATTGCCTGGTTCGCCTCCTGCTGGGATGAAAAGTCGGTTGATTTTATCGATCAATTTAATGTGCCGTGCTTCAAGATCGCCTCGGCCTCCCTCACCGATGATGGCCTGCTCCGTTACACGCGCACAAAAGGCCGCCCGGTCCTGCTGTCCACAGGTATGAGTACGTTGGAGCAGATCGACCATGCCGTTGAGGTGCTGGGAAAACAAGATTTGGTCATTTTGCATTCCACCAGCACATATCCTGCCTTATACGAAGAGCTCAATTTAAGGGTCATTCCAATGCTGCGCCAGCGTTATGGTTTGCCGGTCGGCTATTCCGGGCATGAAACCGGGCTTTCCACATCGATTGCATCTGTGGCGATGGGCGCTTGCTTGGTGGAACGGCACGTTACTCTTGACCGTGCCATGTGGGGCTCCGATCAGGCGGCATCTGTCGAACCACAAGGGTTCGCCCACATGGTCCGTGATATTCGCCTGGTCGAGACGGCCATGGGCGACGGCGTCAAGCGCGTTATCGAACGCGAAGTGTCGGTCATGAAAAAACTGCGCCGCGTTGATACGCAGGGAAGCGGCTCCTGACGAGTTTGATTCGAGATGCCTATTAAGGGAAAGCGATCCTTTCCAGTTTTGAATGCCCCGGTATCGTTGCGGGGCATTCAAAGCGAAACCCGCTCGCTAAATTCAGTTGCTGAATATATACGGAGACGAATGACACGTATTGGTATCATGCAAGGCCGCCTGGTTCCCCCGACCGATAACCGCATCCAATGTTTCCCGCGCGAGCGTTGGGCTGACGAGTTCGCACTTGCCAGCCAGGCCGGGCTGGATTGCATCGAATGGATCTATGACCTCCATGGAGCCGATGTCAACCCGCTGGCGACGGATGTCGGTGTGGGAAAGCTCATGCATCTTTCGCAGCAGCACAAGGTCAAAATCCTTTCCATATGTGCAGATTATTTTATGGACAAGCCGCTCGTCCGGGCCAGTCAGGCCGACCTTAATGACCGTTGCAATACTTTTTACTGGTTATTGGACCGAGGCCGTTTGATTGGCGCCAAGCGGATAGTAATCCCATTCGTGGATGCTTCCCGCATCGATACCCAGCCTGAATTTGACGGGGTGGCAACCCTATTGAAAAGCCTTCTTAAAGAGGCCGAAAAAACCGGCATAGAAATCCATCTGGAAAGTTCCCTGGAACCGGACCGCTTCGCCGAGCTCCTGGCTCAATTACCTCATCCGCTGCTTAAGGTAAATTACAATTCAGGGAACAGTTCTTCCCTGGGCTATGCACCACGCCATGAGTTCGCTTGCTACGGGGAACGGGTGGGAAGCGTCCATATCAAGGATCGTCTGCTGGGTGCAAGCACGGTTCCGCTTGGGGAGGGTGACGCGGATTTCCCGGCCCTGGCTGAAAGCTTGAAAAAAGTTGCCTATAAAGGGGATTTCATCCTGCAGGTGGCACGCGGCAGCAGCGGAGATGAAGTGGCCTGGGCGAAGCAGAATCGTGAATTCGTTTTGAAATATTTCTGTTCGGCATGAAGCCTTACGATTGCGAGGATGAAGCCAGATGAAAACCCTTATCATGGGTCTCGGAGGGATTGGCCAACGCCACCTGCGTAACCTGCGGTTGTTGCAGGGTAGCAATATGGAAATTATCGCGTATGAACCCCGTCCCAATCCGCCGGTCCTCACCGACAGCCTTAAGATTGAAGAAGGAACCAGCCTGGAGGAGAAATACAACCTGGCCATCTTCCAGGATTTCGAAGAGGCTCTGGCCCAAAAACCACAGGTCGTCTTTGTTTGTAACCCCACCAGCCTGCACGTCCCGGTGGCGATCCGGGCGGCCCGGGAGGGATGTGCCTTGTTCATCGAAAAGCCGCTCTCCCACAACCTGGAACATGTGGACGAGCTGATCAACCTGGTGGAAAGCCAGGATCTGGCAGCCGCAGTTGGCTACCAGATGCGTTTCCACCCCTGCCTGCAACGCCTGTATGCCCTTGTTCAGGAGAAAAAAGTGGGCCGGATTTTGTCTGTAAGGGCGGTGGTCGGCGAGTACCTGCCCGGCTGGCACACGTACGAAGACTACCGTCAGAGTTATGCTTCGCGGCAGGATCTGGGGGGAGGCGTGATCCTCTCACAAATCCACGAGCTGGATTATCTTTATTGGCTGTTTGGCATGCCCCGGCGAGTATTCGGGTTGGGCGGGCATCTGAGCAATCTGGAAGTTGATGTGGAGGATACCGCGGATATTTTAATGGAGTGCAGGATGGATGGACATCTCTTCCCCATCAGTCTGCATCAGGATTATCTGCAAAATCCTTCCAGCCGCTCCTGTGAGATCATAGGTGATGCCGGGAAGATCATGGTGGATATTCGGGCTCTCAGCGTGGACGTCTTCGATGGCAGGGGCAACCATGTTGAGGCCAGTTCGTATGAAGGCTTCCAACGCAATCAGCTATTTCTGGACGAATTGAAGTGCTTCCTGGATAGTGTGCAGGGAACACAGACTCAACTGGTGGGTTTGCGCGAGGCTGCGCAAAGCCTGCGTATGGCACTGGCGGCGAAGGAATCCCTGGCCACCGGGAGAGTTGTTAAATTTGAAAGGTAAGCGCAAATGGAGAATATAAAGGATTTATTTGATCTATCTGGCCGAGTGGCGATCATTACCGGCGGCACCGGTCTGCTCGGCCAGCAGCATGCCGAGGCGATCGCCCGGGCGGGTGGTGTACCCGTTTTGGCAGATATCCATATAGATGGAGTCGATCCGCAGAGCCGGGAATGGAAGGAGCGCTTCGGCTGGCAAGCCTGTGCCATCCAGACGGATGTCACCGATCTGGCGAGTGTTAAAAAGCTGCTGGCAGATGTGCTGGATAGGTTCGGCCGGGTCGACATCCTCATTAACAATGCCGCAAATAATCCCAAGATGGAGAGCAAGGCGGACGTGGAATTCTCCCGTCTGGAGTTCTTCCCGCTCGAGCAGTGGGAAGCCGATCTGGACGTTGGGCTCAAGGGTGCCTTCCTTTGCTCACAGGTCATTGGCAGTGAAATGGCGCGTCGCAAGCAGGGTGTGATCGTCAATGTGGCCTCCGACCTGGCGGTCATCGCGCCCGACCAGCGCCTTTATCGCATTCCAGACCGGACCGAAGATCTGCAGCCGGTCAAGCCAGTGACCTATTCGGTGGTGAAGACCGGTCTGATCGGCCTGACACGCTACCTGGCCACCTATTGGGCCGATAGCGGCATCCGTGTCAATGCAATCTCCCCCGGAGGCGTATACAACAACCAGCCGGACGATTTCGTTGAGCGGCTTGCCAGGCTGATCCCTCTGGGCCGCATGGCGAACGCCAATGAATATCAGGCAGCCATCCTGTTCCTTTGCTCGGATGCTTCGTCCTACATGACTGGCAGCAACCTGGTCATCGACGGCGGACGAAGCTGCTGGTAAGCTTGAAAACCAGATATGGAAAGTTGATTGAGATGAATACTGAGAAACTTGAAGAGGAATTGAAGATCCACACCAGGATCATGGAACAGACCGTCAAAGAGTCCGCACCGGTCATTAAAGAGATTGCCGGGTGCCTGGTGGAATGCTTCCGTCAGGGGAGCAAGCTTATGTTGTGTGGCAACGGAGGCAGTGCGGCCGATTCGCAGCACTTGGCGGCCGAATTTGTCAACCGCTTCCGCATGGAACGGGCCGCCTTGCCCGCCATTGCGCTGACGGTGGACACCTCCATCCTGACTGCCATCGGGAATGATTTGTCTTTCGAATACACCTTCTCGAGGCAGGTGGAAGCCCTGGCCAAAGCTGGTGATGTTCTGGCAGCAATCAGCACGAGTGGTGGTTCGCCCAACGTCCTCAAGGCCCTGGAGGTTGCCCGCGCCCGTGGCGTCAAGACGATCGGTTTCACCGGCGAAGGGGGGCGCCAAACCTTGGCACCGAAGTGCGACGTCTGCCTGGTCGTCCCTTCGTCCGACACGCCGCGCGTCCAGGAAGTTCACGAATTCGTCTGGCATGCCATCTGCGGGATGGTGGAACAAGCCCTGTTCATAAAGGATTAAAAGCAAGTCTGGGATGGTTGGGAGACTTTTCCCCGTTCCAGAGGATACCTATGCAAACCTTCTCCAAAAAGCTCCTGAAATTCCTCAGGCAGCCCGCTTTCCTGGCATTTGTCTATTTTGCCATCCTGAGCGTCATCATGACCTATCCCTTGATTGCCAGGATGGGCAGCGCGGCGACCGCGCCTGGCGGGGACGGTGGGTATTTTATCTGGCTGGTAAGTTGGTACCAAAAAGCACTCTTTCAATTGAAGATTTCCCCATTCTTCGCCCCATTCCTGAATTACCCACAAGGCTGGGATCTGGCAACCACCGATATCACGCCAGCCATGGTGGCACTGGCGTTGCCTGGAAGTCTGCTCTTTGGCCCCACCTGGGGTTACAACTTTTCCATGCTGCTAAGCTTTATTCTCTCCGGCTGGGCCATGTATTTGTGGGTGAAACACCTGACGGACGATGTATGGGCTGGCTTGGTTGCGGGGACGATCTTCGCCTTCCTGCCGTTCCGCATGGCACATTTTATCGTTGGACACTTGAACCTGATGGGCACGCAATGGTTCCCATTTTATTTCTGGGGCCTGTTCGACCTGTTGAAGCAGGAAAAATTTTCCTGGAAGCCGATCCTGATGGCTGGCATCGCGGCTGGGCTGATTGGCCTGACCAGTCCGTATTATGTCTACATGACCATCCTGATGTCGGGTGTCTTCGTATTTGGTTTCATCCTTTTCAAAGGATATAAGCGCTTGAAGCATGCCGTGTTCTGGAAAGGCCTCCTGGCATTTGGGCTGCTGGCGGCCATCCTGGTGGGGCTTTCGATGTTGCCGTATATCCGCCTCAACTCACAGAACGGCCTGGAAACACGCCCGGTGGATTACATGAACCGTTATTCGGCCAGCCCGACGGACTTTGTCATCCCGCCCATCAAGCATTTCCTGTGGGGAAAATGGATCGATGATACATTTAACCCGGAAATTTACCATGAGTTGACCCTGTATATTGGGGCGGTGGCTTTCGTGTTGATGGTTATCGCCTGGATCAAACGCCGCCAGCTCCGGCACCCGGAATTGTTGGGCATTGCCATCCTGGTGGCAGCAGGTGGGTTTGTGCTTGCCTTGGGGATGCAACTGCACTGGCTGGGGCGGATCGTTGTCTCCTTGCCCAGGTTTTTGCAACCCATATTTCACCGTACCGACCTGCCTACGATCTATCTGCCGGCCTATTACCTGTACCGCTACCTGCCGCTCTTTTCCAAAATGCGCGTGATGATGCGCTTCGGGCTGTTCACGCTGATTTTTACCAGTCTGATGGCCGGCCTGGGCGCTTACTCGCTGACGAAATCCGCCTCTGTAAAAGTCAAACGCTGGGTCGCGCTTGGTCTCCTGGTGCTGGTTTTTGTCGATTTCTATCCGGGTGTGCTTAAGGAAATCCGCCCGATCCCGTCCCGACCGGTGGATACCTGGTTGGCGGCACAGCCCAACACTGGTGCGCTGGCGCAGTTCCCCTTCGACGAGGAGTCAAGCCAAAGCCAGGTGCTCTATACGATGGTCCATCAGAAGCCCTTCCTCGGAGGTGATTTCAATGCCAACCAGCCGGAACAGTACACGCACATCCAACCAATCATGCAGAAGTTTCCATCCAGGGAGAGTGTAGACCTGCTCAGGCAGTTGGGTGTAACCTATGTGATGGTGGATTCCGCCCGCTATCGAAATTACTCCACAGTGGATAAAACCATTCAATCTTTGGGTTTGCAGTTGCTGCATATCAGTGAAAAGCAGTATGTTTACGGCCTAAGCAATTGATTTCCTGAATTCAGGGAAATCAAGTCTTCGGTAGCAAAGTTCTTGGCTTTAAAAAGGCATGTGTTCTTTTATCCTTAGGAGGTTTCTGTGGCTGAGATCAAGATTGGTGACCGCTTAATTGGAGTCGGCCATCCCACCTACATCATTGCAGAAGTTGGCGTTAACCATAATGGCATCCCGCAACTGGCTTTTGAGCTAATTGACATAGCCGTGGATGCCGGCGCGGATGCCGTAAAATTTCAGAAACGTAATTTGAAGACTCTCTACCCCCAAAAATACCTGGACAATGTCAATGCTGGCGAAAAGAGTCTGCGTTATTTGCTTCCGATCCTGCAACAAGTGGAGCTGCCGGAAAGTACATATCACGAGATCGTCGAGCGCTGCAGGAAAAAAGGCATCACCTTTTTGTGCTCTCCTTTTGATAAGGAAAGCGCCGATTTCTTGGAGACCCTGGGCGTTCCGGCCTTCAAGGTGGCTTCAGCAGATTTGACCAACCTGCCCTTGCTTGACCATTTGATCAAGAAAAAGAAGCCCCTCATCCTTTCTACCGGCATGTCCCGTCCCGATGAGGTGGAATTCACGGTTAAATATCTCAAGGAACGCCAGGCGCAGTTTGCCTTGTTGCACTGCAACAGTACTTACCCGGCGGCTTTTGAAGATATCAATTTGCGCTATATGGATCAATTGCGAAAATATGATGTGCCAGTGGGATATTCAGGCCACGAGCGCGGTATTGCCGTTTCCACGGTTGCCGCTGCGCTGGGTGCAAATATCATCGAACGCCATATCACCCTTGACCGGGCCATGGATGGTCCCGACCATGCGGCCAGTCTGGAACCACAGGGATTTAAGAAAATGGTAAGGGATATCCACGTGGTTTCGCTGGCTTTGGGTACCGGTGAGGAGAAATTCTTCTCGCGCGGCGAGATCCTCAATCGCGAAACCCTGGCAAAGAGTCTGGTAGCGGCGCGGCACATCGAACCGGGCGAAGTGATTATTGATGAAATGATCACTGTCAAAGGACCTGGCCTGGGTCTTTCCCCACAACGTTATCCGGAATTGCTCGGCAGGCACGCCGAACGGACCATCGAAGCCGATGAGCCCTTCAGCGAAGGCGATCTTGGTATTCACCCTGAATTGGATATGGAGCATACGTTGCCCATGCAGTGGGGTTTCACCGTGCGCTTCCGCGATTATGAAGAGTTGATGGTCTACAACCCTCACTTCCTGGAGTTTCATTTTACGGATGCAGATCTGAACGAAAAGTATCCTGGAGCTGATTATGATATGCCGCTGGTTGTTCATGCTCCCGAGTTTTGGGAACGCAAGCTCGTGGACCTGTGTGCGCAGGACAAAAAGCAGCGCTTCGATTCCATTACCCTGATCCAGAAATCCATCAACCAAGCGCGTGACATGGCCAGGCACTTCAAAGGCACGCCCAAGGTGATCGTGCATACCGGAGGGATGACGCTTGACCAGCCCATTTCGGATAATCGGCCCATGTACGAGAACCTGGGCCGCTCGGTGGAGAAAATCGATTCCGATGGCGTGGAATTGCTGCTTGAAAACCTGCCGCCGCACCCGTGGTACTTTGGCGGGCAGTGGATAACGAACGCATTCATGGATGCCAATGAAATCCTCGATTTCATCACCCCGCGCAAGATGAACATCTGCTTCGACACAAGCCATTCGAAACTCTTTTGCAATTGGGCACATGCAGATTTTTACGAGCAGGTGCAAACACTTTTGCCGTATACCCATCATTTGCACATCTCAGATGCCTCGGGTCTGGATGGGGAAGGCCTGCAGATTGGCGAAGGCAACATCGATTGGGTCCATTTTTTCCGTGTCACGAAGGATTACCACGGTACCATGATCCCCGAAATCTGGCGCGGACACCAGCATGCCGGTCAAGGATTCATCCTGGCCATCCAGCGTCTTTCTGAGGCATTTAGAAAGGCTCAGGAAGAACTGTAAAAATGCCTCCATTGCCACGAAACGGATGACTCGACGGCTTATTATAAGCAACGAACAAACCTCTGTGATAACTGCCGGAAGATGACCTGCTCTCAGAATTTAATTAGCCCCTGAAAGGAACCAATTTGAGAAAAAAGAATTGGAGTATCTATTATCCATTGTTTCTTGGAATTTACCCTGCCGTCGGTCTGGTGAGTGTCAACATTAGCCAGATGGTTTTTTCGGCAGGCGTTCGCTCAATTGTGATTGCGACCTTGTTCTCATTTGCGGTCTATGTGGTTTTTTGCTGGCGGATCAAGGATGAATACAAAGCTGCCCTACTTTGCGCCTGGTTTATGGTGTTTTTCTTTGCATATGGACATGTGTATGGGGCTGTGGAGGGGATAAAAATACTTGGAGTGAGTGTAGGGAGGCATCGTTACATATTCCCGCTTTGGCTGGTAGTGTTTGGGGCAGGCGGATGGTGGATTTACAAACGAGCCGGAAGATTGGAATCGCTTGGCCGGGTCCTAAATCTGACGAGCGTAGTATTGTTGGCCGTCCCGGTCATTCAGATTGGGGTGTTTGAATGGCACAGGTATTATTCTGTGACTGGGACGGGAAGTGCAACCGCCGCAACCGTTTCTAAAGGAGTCCCCTATTCGTCGAAGGATCAGTTGCCGGATGTATATTACATTATATTGGATGGATACCC
The DNA here is from genome assembly GCA_963806575.1 of uncultured Chloroflexia bacterium. Taxonomy (GTDB): domain Bacteria; phylum Chloroflexota; class Anaerolineae; order Anaerolineales; family Villigracilaceae; genus UBA877. The sequence goes on from CAWDYX010000018.1 coordinate 85,498, forward strand.
CCGGCAGGATATGCTTCTAAAGATTCACCATTTTGATAATAGCGAGTTTATCAAGCAACTGGAAGCGATGGGATTTTACGTACCTTCTTGCAGCCAGAGTAACTATGCCATGACGGATCTCTCTCTGGCATCCTCCCTTAATATGAATTATCTTGAAGGGATTAACCAGAACATTCACGCCATTGATTTAACAAAAAGCATAATTAATAGTGAGACACGCCAGTTTCTCAAAGGATTGGGCTATAACATCGTTTCCTTTGAGAGCGGGATCTGGTTTACTGAACTTCGAGATTCAGATTATTTCATTAGTAGAAACCAACCTGTAGTCAGTTCATTCTTCGATTTTTCGAGACTTTCCGAGTTTGAAATACTGTTCCTAAGGACGACCGCTCTTCGCCCCGCCGAGGAAGCGAAAGCCGCCTGGCTGGATACACTTATCCAAAACCCTCGCAAAGATTCTTATGATCGTATTCTATTCGAGTTCGATCAATTGGAAAGAGCTCCATCCTTGCCGGGGCCAAAATTCGTGTTCGTACATATTTTCTCGCCCCACTCCCCTCCCTTCATATTCAATGCTACTGGAGCATTTGTGGTCTTCAGTTCTGTGGATCCATCGTTGGGTAACGAGTTACAGTTTTTAAATAAAAGGACACTAGAGGCTGTTCAAGCAATCATCACCAAGTCAAAGAACCACCCGATCATCATTATTCAAGGTGATCATGGATTTGACAATGAAGTTCGTATGGCGAATCTGATTGCGTACTATTTTCCCAATGGTGGTGCAAAAGTCCTTTATCCGACCATTACCCCGGTAAACTCTTTCCGCCTGGTTTTTAATACTTACTTCGGACAGAGTTTACCGCTCCTGCCGGATGTAAGTTATTACTCAACATATGAAGATAAGTTCACGTTTACAAAAGTAAAGTATCCTTGTCCGTAATTCGATGTCAACATTGAAAAGACGTCTGGAGCGAGTTCTTGATATCCTTCGCCTGACCCTAATGGCGTGGCAGGTGGCGGGCCGCGTTCGGAGAGACCAGGGCAGATTGCCAATCGTCTTTTTCAATGCATCGACGCGCCTCTCTGGCCTCAGTCAGAACGCAGCTTTTTCGCTGCTGGCCTCCTGGGCGGTGCGGCTGGCCGGTGCGCGGGTCATCCACTTCATTTGTTGGGCCGGGATGAGTCGCTGTGTTCTGGGCACGGATCAGGATAGACCTGACCAGCCCATGCCGTGCAAAATGTGCACCCGCCAGTCAAAGGTGAATACCACCGGGGCAGATGTGCGTATTTTTACCTACCAGCGGGATGACGAGCTGGCTGCAGCGTTGCAGAGTTTAAGTCTGAAGGAACTCCTGTGTTACGAACAACCCCTGCCGGATATTTCCGGCTCTTTTCCCCTGGGTAAGCTGGTCCTGCCTTCCTTGCGGTGGAGGTTACGCCTCCAGACTCTGACCGATGATGATGCGACCCGCTTCATCTGCCGCGAGTTCATGCTCTCGTCCTGGAACGTGGCTAGAAAGTTCAGTGTCATGCTGGAAAACATCAAACCGCAGGCAGCCGTCCTGTTTAATGGGATGCACTTCCCCGAAGCGGTTGCAGCCTGGCTGTGCCGGCAGCGCGGCGTGCGCGTGATCACGCACGAGTCGGGTTTCCAGCCCTTCAGCGGTTATTTCGTGGAAGGGGATGTCACCACTTACCCAATCACCATCCCCGATGTGGATCTCACGCCGGAACAAAACGCCCGTCTGGATACCGACCTGCAGAAACGCTTGCAAGGTGACTTCAGCATGGCAGGTATCCATTTCTGGAGCGGGATGCGTAGTCTGCCGGACGATCTTGTCCAAAAAGCTGCCGGGTTCAAACAGGTGGCGGCAGTCTTCACCAATGTCATCTTCGATACCACCCAGCTGCACGCCAATGTGATTTTCACGGACATGTTCGCCTGGCTGGATATGTTGCTGGAAGTTTTTAAAGCTTACCCGGAGACGCTCTTCGTACTGCGCGCCCACCCCGATGAGGCCCGTCCGGGCAAGCTCAGTCGTGAGTTTGTAGCGATGTGGTTTGAGCAGAAGGCCGCCGCGCTCCAGAACGCAATCTTTATCCCACCGCAGGAACGCATCAGTTCGTATGAGCTAGTCCGGTTATCTAAATTCGTACTGACATATAACTCCCAGATCGGCTTGGAGTTCATTTTAATGGGGGTTCCAGCCTTGAGTGCGGGTCGCGCCCCCTTCGTGGATTATGATACCGTCTATTTCGAACATGACCGGGAAGCCTACCTGCGCAGGTTGGAATCCTTTTTGGCGGCAGACCGGCTCGAGGTTCCGGAAGAGGCGGTTCGGAACGCCCGGCGCTTCATGTATTACCGATACTATCGCTTCTCCCTGCCGTTTGGTGAATTCATCGAGTCCATCCCCCCAACCGGGTATGTCCGTCTTAAAAGATTTTCCTGGCGTGCTCTGGAGAAATCTCCCACCGTGCGCGCCCTGCTGGATGGGCTTTTACGTAGTAAGCGCTTTGAACTGGATGCCTAGTTGATCGGTGGTCATCCAAGTTTACAATTGCTGCGCTCGAAAAGCCCGTGCTGAGGCGAGTCGAGCCGAGCCGATTCAATCCAAGGGATAACGGTATGAACTTCCAAATCCTGATCACCGGCGCCAATCGCGGACTTGGTCTCGCGCTGACCGAGAGACTTTTGGCGGATGGCCACCATATTCATGCCATTAACCGCCGGGAAAGTCTCGAGCTGTTGCAGTTACAGGAGGTATATACTGAGAGCCTGCACTGCTACCCCGGTGACGTGAGCGATGAGAATTCCGTCCGGCAGGCACTCACAAAAATAGCCGGCCAGGTCGACGCACTCGATATTATCCTGAACAATGCCGCAGTTCATCTGGATCAATCCTGTTTGCCATTAGAGCAGGTTGATTTCTCGATTTATTTGCCCGTCTTCCAGGTCAATTCCATCGGTCCACTGATGGTGGTTAAATATTCTTTGCCGCTGCTGTGCAAGGGGCGAAAGAAACTTATTGTCAATTTTTCGTCGGAAGCAGGTTCGATTGGGGCTTGCAGACGGAAGAGCGAATATTCGTACTGCATGTCGAAGGCCGCGCTCAACATGGCCAGCCGGATCCTGCAAAATGCATTGAAGGAAGAAGATATCAAGGTCCTGGCATTGCATCCGGGCTGGTTTAGTTCTGAAATGGGTGGAAAGGATGCACCAATCACCCCAGTAGAGGCGGCGGACGAGATTGTGAAACTGGTATTGAATCCTCCTGGGTTGGATGGGCCGATTTATGTAGATTCGAATGGCAATCCGCTGGAGTGGTAACACCCGATGTGAGGCTATGTCGATCTCACAAGACGAATGGTAATCGCATTAATTGAGGCAATAATTATGCCTGTCGATTGGATGGATGTATCAGCACTTTCATTCAACAGCCTGCTCCTGCTTGAGCGGGTGCAACTCAGCTGGATTCCCAGGTATATGCATGTTCCCGAAAAGGAACTGGCCATTGCCCTGCGCGCCAACCGAGTGGTGGAATGGTATTTCCGCCATAAATGTCCAGAATTGAACCTATGGCTCGATCGCGTTTTGGCCGGCCCGGATACTTCCAACGAAGCTGTCGAAATAAGAAAAGCCGAGATAGCAGTAATGAGAGCCTTGGTTGATTGGCTGGTTTACGTCATTGACCCCGCCACTTACGACGCTCAACCATTCTTGAAATGGGATTCGGGCGAATTGACCTCGCTGGTTGACTTCACCGATAAGATCGTGATTGATGTGGGCGCAGGGACGGGGCGCCTGGCTCTGATCGCTGCTCCGTTCGCCAAAGCAATTTTCGCGGTCGAGCCGGTTGCCAACCTGCGGGTGTTCCTTAAAGTAAAGGTGAGCAACCTAGGGCTGAAGAATGTCTTTCCTGTCGATGGATTGATCGTAGATATCCCTTTCCCGGATGGCTTTGCTGATGTGACGATGGCAGGGCACGCTTTTGGGGATGAGCCGGAAGAAGAATGTCGCGAATTGGAACGAGTCACCCGGTCAGAAGGCATGATTGCTTTATGTCCGGCAAACAAAGATCTGGACAACGATAGGCACAGCTTTCTTATTTCCAAAGGTTTTCAATGGTCTCGTTTTGAAGAGCCACGCGATGGAATGATGCGTAAGTATTGGAAGGTAAAAGAGCGTGTTTGAATGGCGCCGTCCAAAATCGAGCCAATTCGGTATAATGAATGACCTATGATAAAACTCACGGCACTCGTTCCCATGCGCCACCATTCGCAGCGTGTCCCTGGCAAGAATTACCGTCCACTGGCAGGCAAGCCGCTTTACCAGCACATTATCGAGACTCTGCTGTCTGTCCCGGCAATTTCCAGCATTGTCGTGGATACCGATTCCGAGCCAATCTTGGAAGGTCTGCGGCGGGATTTCCCCCAAGTGATCCTTCTACCCCGTCCTGAGAATTTGCGCACAGATACCATCTCCATGAATGAAATCCTGCTCTACGACACCTCCCAGGTCGAGGCGGATTTCTACCTCCAGACCCACAGCACCAATCCGCTGCTGCGCCCGGAAACCATCACGAAAGCGATACAAATCTTTCTTGCTGATTATCCTGCCCATGATTCGCTCTTCTCGGTGACGCGTCTCCAGACCCGTTTGTACGACCAGTACGGGCATGCCATCAACCACGACCCCAAAATCCTGCTCCAAACTCAGGACCTGCCGCCAGTCTATGAAGAGAATTCCTGCATGTATGTTTTCACGCGTGAAAACCTGGAACGCCGCCGCAACCGGCTAGGCGAACGCCCGCTTATGTTCGCAATGGAGGCTGACGAAGCCTGGGATATTGACGAAGAGTTGGATTTTGCCATTACCGATTTGTTAATGCATCAGCGCATGAAATAAGCCCAACCCATGCAGGTCACGGACAACCTATTCGTGAATTAAGATGATCACAATGAAGAAAAGCCTATCCAAAGTATTTAATGCGCCCTGGTATTTCATCACCCTCGCGGCTTATCCGGTGTTGGCACTGCTCTCTCATAATATCTCGCAGGTTCGCTATACCGCCGGGATTCGTCCACTGATAATTACGGTCCTGGTTGCTTCACTGCTCTTCCTGCTCTTGCGGTTGATCTATCGAGACTGGCACCGGGCTGCTTTCGCCACGAGCGCATTTTCTGTGTTATTTTTCACCTATGGCCACGTTTTTGATCTGCTCCAAAAAAAATGGAAAATCCCGTTGCCCGCCTGGCTGGGTGGACTATGGCTTGTCCTAACGGTTCTGACGCTGGTCTGGGCAGGGTTGCCCCGGTTCCACTTTCAGGGTGCCGCTTTGGCGCTGAATATCATTTCGCTTGGCCTGTCACTTTATGCGGTCGGACAGGTGGTCCAGAAATCCCTTCCAGCCAGCCCGCAAACGAATCAGCCAGCCGATCCTCATGCCCCGATTCAGACATTGCATATCCCGAGTGGACAGACACCGCCGGACATTTACTATATCATCCCCGATTCCTACGGAAGATCTGATTTGCTGAATGACAACCTGCAGTATGACAACAGCACATTCATCTCCGACCTGGAGAAAATGGGATTCTATGTAGCGAAGTGCAGCCAGAGCAATTATCCTCGTACGGATGTCTCCCTGGGTTCCTCCTTAAACCTGGATTATCTCCAAAACTTGAACGACAAGTTCACCCCTAAAAACGAGGATCGCACGCAACTTTGGGAGTCCATCCTCAATAGCACGGTTCGTTACGAACTGGAAAGGGTTGGTTATCATACGGTTGCTTTTGCCACCGGTTATGCTTTTACCGAGGTGACTTCAGCAGAGGTTTACCTGAGTCCATCACCGGTCTGGTCGCCTTTGACCGAGTTCGAAATCCTGTTCATTCGTACCACCCCGCTTCGTCACCTGCAAGATGCAGGCCTGGTCAATCTCGAGCAGATCGACGGGCAGCGCTATCGTGAGCGCACAAGATTGGTCTTGGATGATATGAAGATGCTTGCCCGGATGGCAGGGCCCAAGTTCGTTTTCATTCATCTCGTTATCCCACACCCACTGTTCGTCTTTGCTCCGGACGGTTCGCCCACTGATCCATCTCTGTTTATGGATGCAAATGGCATTTACTCGCAGGATAACTATTACAAAGGCTATCGAAACCAGGCCGCCTATATTTCCACCCAACTGGTCGAGGCCATGACCACCTTGCTAGCCGATTCACCCAATCCTCCGGTAATCGTCATCCAGGGCGACCACGGCCCCTGGCTTCAAGTTGGCAGTGACCAGTTCAAGATCCTGAATGCGTATTACCTGCCCGGCCACAATGATCTGCTCTATCCGACCATCTCACCGGTCAACACCTTTCGTCTGATCTTCGACACTTACCTGGGAGCTGATTATCCTTTACTGAAGGATATCAGCTACGATTCACCTATCCCGTATGTATTCAACCTCTCAGCGGTTCCAAATCCCTGTACCGGAAAGTAACCTTCCCATGCCTACCATCCTTTTTTCATCCCCTTATATGCTTCTATCCCTTGACCGATTTCGCCCGATGCTGGAACACTACGGGTTGGAGCTGATCACGCCTGAGGTCCAGGAACGGCTCGATGAAGTCGATCTTATAAAATATGCTGGTCAATTCGATGGAACCATCTGCGGCGACGACAAGTACACCTCCCGCGTGCTCGAGGCCTGTGCCCCGCGCCTGAAAGTCATCTCCAAATGGGGTACTGGCATTGATTCAATCGACGCAGCTGCCTGCGCTCGCCAGGGTATACTGCTTTATCGAACGATAAATGCCTTTACCCTGCCTGTGGCTGATTCGGCGATGGGCTACATCCTGGCTTTTGCCCGGCGCCAACCCTGGATGGACAGGATGATGAAGACCGGTGTGTGGGAAAAGCTCCCCGGCCGTGCATTACACGAGTGTACATTAGGGATAATCGGGATCGGTAATATCGGCAAGGCGCTTACCCGGCGGGCGCGCGCCTTTGGCATGAACGTCTTCGGCAATGATATTGTCGAGATTGACCATGTTTTTATCGCCGAAACTGGCATCCAGATGACCACTCTTGATGCTCTTCTCTCTACTTGCGACTTCGTCTCCATAAACTGCGATCTGAATCCGACCAGCGTCCACCTGATCAATGCCCAAACATTGAGTTTGATGCGTAAGGACGCGGTTCTTATCAACACCGCACGCGGCTCCATCGTGGATGAAGCGGCGCTAATGGTGGCGTTGAAAGCAGGTACAATAGGCGGCGCGGCCCTGGATGTGTTTGATGTTGAACCGCTGCCGGCTGACAGCCCTTTCACAAAGATGGATAATGTTCTACTCGCACCGCACAATGCAAATTCCAGCCCGGCTGCCTGGGAACGGGTACACTTGAATACAATCAAGAATTTGGTCGAGGGGTTGGGACTGACCTACGACGCGAATATGATCGCTTGATCGTTGCGTCAGAAGTGTGAAACACACAATTCGGAAGGTGGTAGCAATGCCAAACTCTCTAGGTTCGAAAGGCCAAACTCAGAGGACAGTTCTTATCACGGGCGCAGCCGGCGGGATCGGCCGTGCCACTGTCGCCCTGTTCGCTGAAAAAGGATGGCGCGTGATCGGTGTGGACCGTGCATTGTTCGGCAAGGATTTCCCTGCCAACGGCCTGTTCATCCAGAGTGAAATTTCCCATCCCGAATCGATGGAGACCATTTCCAACCAGGTGCAGGCTTTTACTACAACCCTGGATGCGTTGGTTAACAATGCGGCTTTGCAGGTGGCCAAACCTCTTGTTGACACTACTGTTGAAGAATGGGATATGGTGATCGCCAACAACCTGCGTCCGGCCTTCCTGCTTTCCAAATTAGCCTATCCGCTTTTCAAGTCGGCGGGGGGCGGCGCGATTGTCAACGTCTCCTCCGTCCACGCAGTGCAGACTTCTACGAACATCGCAGCTTATGCCACCAGTAAGGGCGGCCTCCTGGCCCTGACGCGTGCCGTTGCCATCGAGTTTGCAAAGGACAACATCCGTGTTAATGCCATCCTGCCTGGAGCGGTGGATACACCCATGCTGCGTGCCGGGCTGAACAGGGGTCATCTTAAAGGCGAAGACATTTATGCCCGCTTGGACAACCTGGCCCGCAGGACTGTCAACGGTCGTGTCGGTAAGCCGGAGGAAATCGCCCAGGCCATTTACTTCCTGGCGGATAATACTCAATCCTCCTTCATGACCGGTCAGGCCATGATTGTGGATGGTGGGGCGACCGCCAGGTTAAGCACAGAATAATAGGGAACTCAACGTGGGCATAAAACAAGCCTTGAAGCAAATCACCCCAGCTCCTGGCTGGACCGTTCTACACAAGACTTACAGCGGGTTGATGCACCTGCCTGACCTCCCATCGGTCTATTTACATCCCTGGCGGCGCGAAAGTATGGCCCGCCTGGCTGAAGTTAAGGATATTCACAAAGGCAAACGTGCTTTTATAATCGGCAACGGTCCCAGTTTACGACAAACGGACCTTGGTAAGCTCAAAGATGAATTTACCTTTGGCCTCAACCGTATTTACCTGTTGTTCCCCGAACTGGGCTTCGGCACCACGTATTTTGTCGCAGTCAATGACCTGGTTATTGAGCAATGTACCAACGACATTTCTGATTTGTCCATGCCGAAGTTTCTCTCCTGGCGCTCGCACCGGTTCTTCCCAAAGGGTCCGCTCCCAGCAACGTTCCTTTACACCACTTACGATAATCCCGCCTTTGCCCGCGATGTCCGCTACCGGGTCTGGGAAAGTGCCACGGTTACCTATGTGGCCCTCCAACTGGCTTTCCATATGGGCTTCGAGCATGTCATTCTGGTCGGAGTGGACCATAATTCGAATGTACCCGGCAAAGCCAACGCCACGATCGTCTCGCAAGGCGATGACCCCAATCATTTCAATCCCGCTTATTTTGGAAAAGGCTTCCGCTGGCAGCTCCCGGATTTTGAAACGTCCGAGATCGGTTACCGATTGGCACGCCGGGCATATGAAGCTGAAGGGCGGGCCGTTCTGGATGCCACTATTGGCGGCAAGTTGACCGTCTTCCCAAAAATTGAATACTTATCGCTGTTCTGATCATGGTCTCACTTCCTCTCGTCACAATTGTCACCCCATCCTATAACCAGGCGCGTTTTCTGGAAGCCACGCTGCGCTCGGTATTGGAACAGGATTACTCCCGGATTGAATATCTGGTTGTGGACGGCTTATCCACCGATGGGAGTGTGGAGATCATCCGGCGATACGCGCACCGCCTGGACTGGTGGGTCTCAGAAAAGGATTCTGGTCAGTCGGAAGCGATTAACAAGGGTTTGCGCAGGGCGCGCGGCGAATTTGTCGGTTGGTTGAATTCCGACGATATTTACCTCCCCGGAGCGGTGTCCGCGGCGGTAACGGTTTTCCAGTCCCATCCGGAGGCGGGCCTGATCTACGGCGATGCCCTGGCAATCGACACGGAGGGCAAGCCATTTAACATAATGCGCGCCCGCCAGTTCACACTTACCGATTTGATGGCCTTCCAGATCATCTGCCAGCCGGCGGCATTCATGCGCCGTTCCGTGCTGGAGGAGGTGGGTTATCTCAATCCAGCCTACCAGCTTTTAATGGATAACCTGTTGTGGATGTGCATGGCTGAGAAGGCGCCCATTATTTACGTGCCGCAAATTTGGGCAGCCGCCCGTTACCATGAACAGGCCAAGAACCGTACGCGCGGCGCGGCTTATGGGCAGGAAGCCCGCCTTCTAATTGCTGACTTGAAATCCCGGTCGGAATTTTCCGATTTCATCCGTTCAGATGAAAAGCGCATCCTGGCGGGAGTGGAACGCTTCGACGCCTTTTATCTCACTGAGGCGGGGCAGCCACGCGCAGCTTTACGTTCCTACTGGCACTCTTTCTGGCTTCACCCGTCGACTGCCCTGGGTGACTGGAAGCATATCCTGCTGGCAGTTATCATTTTGCTTGGTTTGCAAAAAATCCGCATTTTCTATGACCGGTTGCGCTCACGCCGGTTAAGCTCTGGAGGTTGAAAAAAGTGCGGAGAAGTTGGATTTCCTGGGTCATTGCAGTTTTTTTGGTTCTGGCCGGACTCTGTTTATTGGCTTCTATTGCCTTGCCTTATTCCACCTTGAAATCTCTGACCGATTCCCTCATGCCGGACCATAATTTTAACTCGCTGAAACCCTGGAACGCGACGATTTTCAAAATCATTTTCGGCCTGGGTGGAACTGTTTTCCTTGGGCTGGCAGCCCTGACGGCGTTCCGCCGTTGGAATTGGATTATCCGTATCTGGAAGCGTTTATGGCTGGATGCCCGACGGTCATTTGGCCTTCTCCGCCTGCACAAGCAGGACCTGAGTTTCCTGGTCGGCGTGTTGGCAATCACCTTCCTGGCGGTTGTCTTGCGTATGGAGAGGGCCAATGCTCCCATGGTCCATGACGAGGCCTACACATACGTGGCATTTTCCCGCTCGCTCTTTTCGGCACTGACGGATTACTCCAAGCCGAACAACCATGTGCTCCATTCCATTCTGGTCTACTTCTCGACCAGAATCTTCGGCCTGGGCGCGTGGGCTGTGAGACTGCCGGCCTTCCTGGCAGGCGTGCTGCTCGTGCCAGCATCCTATTGGCTGGCTTCCCGCCTTTATGACCGCTGGACAGCATTGGGAACAGCTTTCTTGGTGGCATGGTATCCCCCGTTGGTGGCTTATGCGAATGATGCGCGCGGCTACACAATGGTGGCTCTATTCACTGTACTGACGCTGGCGCTGGCCGACCATGTCCGCAGGGACAAGAACCTCTTCTTTTGGGCGTTGATAAGCCTATTCTTGGCCTTGGGTCTTTACACTGTTCCAACCATGTTATTCCCGTTCGGCGTTGTATTCGTATGGTTGTTTTTGGAAAACCAGGTTTCGGGTCCTTGTCCCTACCGGACGAAACGGGAATTCCTGGGTTATTGGTTGGCTGCAGGAACTCGGGACGGCAGTTTTGACACTCCTGTTCTATACACCCATTCTGGTCTTCACCAACCCGAAAAATTTCTCTGCAAATGATATGCTGGCCCGGGTGCCTTGGAAGGATCTCCTGGTAAATCTCTCGGCCCGAATTTCAGATACATGGACTGAATGGACTCTCCGTGTCCCGACAGCCGTCCTGATCCTGCTAGGGATTGGTTGTGTATTGAGCTTGGTGTTACATCTGAAGGTAGCGAAGGCACGTACCCCTTTGCAGGTGGCCGCGTTGTTGTGGTTCACCGCCCTGCTGCTCATCGAGCGGCCCAATGCCGAACCAAGATTTTGGTCTTTCCTCATGCCCCTCATCCTCATTTGGGCTTCAGCCGGCACTTTCGGGCTTTTACAGAAAGTACGTTTGAAATTCGCTCCCGGCATTTCCCTAGCGGCCCCCGTATTTGGCCTGCTCCTGGTTTATGGTTTTTGGCACGCTTCCTGGCTAGTGCCGCAGTTGCCGGCCCTGTGGGCGGAGCGCGGGAAGCAGGAGAATGCCGTCTTATTCATTCAGAACCACTTGCACCAGGATGATTTGATCGTGGTCTCTTCCCCGGATGATGCTCCTGTGTGGTACTATTCCGATTTGCACGGGATTCCAGGTGCCTTTTTTAATACCGACACCGCAACTTATAAGCGTGCCCTGGTATTGGTGGATACACAATGGCACCAGACCCTTCCTTGGGTACTTGAAGATCGCGGTCCCGACCAGGGACAATTGAACATTGAGTCGGCCCACTTGCTGGGAACAATCGGTTCAATCCAGGTGTTCGAGGTACCGCATGAGTAAGGAGATGATATGAAAAAAATTATCACGGGGACGAATTTCTTTACCAGTCCCTTGCTATGGAAGATAGCCCTTGCTTTAATTTTGCTGGCGAGCTTCGGTTTGCGTATGCTTAACCTTAAAGATCCGCCACTGGATTTCGCCGGTACCCGCCAGTTGTTTTCAGCCTTGAAGGCACGCGGCATATATTACCAGTATGTCACGAACGTCCCGGAAGCCACCCGTCGCCAGGCCATCTCCCTGGGTGATGTGGGTATCGTCGAGCCACCGGTCCTCGAGAACATCGTCGCACAGACGTATCGAATAACCGGCGAACACCTGTGGATTGCCCGCATCTATTCCTCCTTTTTTTGGGTAATTGCCGGGCTGGCACTTTTCTTGCTCATACGTGAATTTGCCTCCACCAGCGCGGCCATGATTGGGACGATATTTTACCTTTTTGTGCCTTTCGGGGTGGTTGCAAGCCGGGCCTTTATGCCCGACCCTCTGATGGTCTGCCTGATTATCTTCACGTTGTGGGCGCTTTTCCGCTGGCAGAATACCGCCAGTTGGAAATGGGCGGTTGCATTCGGGATCCTTGCCGGTGTAACGCTTTTTGTCAAGAACCTGTCAACCTTCATTGTCGTGGGTGGGTTTGCCGGCGTTATCCTGGGTGCGAGAGGCTTGAAACGGTCCATTCGCGACCCCCAGGTTTGGACGATGGCCGGACTGCTGATCCTTCCGGTGGGAATATACACGCTCTACGGTATTTTGAAACTGGGCATGGCCGGGCAATTCGCCCTGCGCTTCTTCCCAAACATGTGGGTCGACCCGGCTTTCTATTTTCGCTGGGCTTTTATAGTGAATGCCAACATCGGCTGGACGGCTGTCCTGCTGGCTGCCTTGAGCATTTTCCTGGCCGATTCGAAGCGCGAGCGGCCTCTCTTGATCGGATTATGGGTCGGCTACCTGCTTTTCGGTATGACCTTTTCGTACCATTTTTATACCCATGATTACTACCAATTGCCATTCATCCCCGTGGTTGCCATATCGATGGCACCCGGATTGCGTTTGTTCTTCGACCGTTTCTTCGAGTACAATGCAGGCTTCCTACCGCACCTAGCGGTGACCGTTGTTGTGCTGGTTGGGATTGCCGTCCCGGCCTGGTATGCGCGTGACATGATTGTCAGGCCCAACTATTACAACGAGCCCAAATTCTGGGCGGAGATTGGGGATAAACTGGGTCATGACGGCGGTGTGGTCGCTCTGACCCAGGATTATGGCTACCGCCTGGCCTACTGGGGCTGGCAGGCTGCGGATAACTGGTTCACCAGCGCCGATATCGGCCTGCGTTATCTGGCCGGGCAAAATGTGGATCTGTTGAAAAAATTCAAACAAGATACTGCCGGAAAGAAATATTTCCTGGTCACCATGTTCGGGGAGCTGGACAAAGAACCGACGGTCAAGAAATTGCTCTACAAGAACTTTCCCATCTTTGCCCAGACGGATGAATATATCATCTTCGATCTCCAACATCCCCTGGAGACTACGCCCTAAGGAAAACTGCAAAAAATGGATAACGGTGCGCAACCAAGATTATTTGCCAAACCCTGGCTGACGACGGCTCTGCTGGTGGTGCTTTTCGTCGCCGCCCTCGGCATCCGGCTCTTTGATCTGACTGACTTGCCGAATGATTTCTATATGACGCGCCAGTATCGTTCCTTGATCATTGCCCGCGGAATGTACTACCAGCATCTGACCAGCATCCCGGATTGGCAGCGTACCATGGCAGTGGCCCAGTGGAAGGCGGAAGGCCTGATCGAGCCTCCCATCATGGAAGGCATCGTCGCACTGACCTACAACCTAACCGGCGTGCAAACCTGGATGGGCCGGTTATATGCCTCCCTGTTCTGGCTGATCGGTGGGATTGGCATCTGGCTGCTGGCAAGAGAGATGAACATGCGGGCCGGCGGCATCCTTGCCCTGGCTTATTTTCTATTTGTTCCATTTGCTGTAACAGTCAGCCGGGCCTTCCTGCCCGACCCGTTAATGGTGGCCATGGTCGCCTGGTCATTGTGGGCGCTCTACCGTTGGGAGACGCGCCGGACCTGGAAACGTGCCATCCTGGCCGGGGTATTGACCGGCTTGACGATCTTTGTAAAATCGGTGGCGGTTTTTCCCCTGTTGGGTGCAGCGGCCGGTTTGGTGATCAGCCGGGCCTCCTGGAAACGGATCTTTGCTGATAGACAGACCTGGGCTGTTGTCGGCCTCACGATCATCCCCTCAGCCATTTATTACATCTATGGAACCATCTATGCAAATCTGGGTAGTCAATTTGCCCTGCGTTTCTTCCCGTCCTATTGGAAGGATCCTTCCTTTTATGGACGCTGGCTCTTCATGGCAGCCGGTTTCTCCGGCTTTGCAGCCATGTTCGCTGCGCTGGTTGGCATTCTCTTATATCCCACCAACAGGCAACGCTTCATCGCGATTGGCTTATGGGTCGGATATATTGCTTATGGTTTTACGTTTCCTTATTACTTTATCACACATGACTACTACCATCTGCCAATCATCCTGGTGGTTGCCTTTGGCCTGATCCCGGTGGCGGATTCCCTGGTGCGGCTCGTGGTGCAGAAAAAAGGCTGGGTCTGGCAGTCTGCCTTCGTCGGGATCCTGCTCTTCGGGGTAGCGATGCAAATGTGGGGATCGCGCAATACCATGGTGGTAGCCGATTATCGCGATGATGCTCCTTTCTATCGGAAGCTTGGAAAATTGATCGGACACGAAAAAAATGTGATCGAAGTTGCCGGCGACTATGGCTATCGCCTGGAATATTGGGGCTGGATCGATGGCTCTTACTGGCCCAGCCAGATGGATACCAACTTGCGCTTGTTAGCCGGTCAAACTTCCCCGGAATTTTCCGCCGAATTTGCTCAAAAAACATCCGGCATGGATCTGTTCGTGATCACCTCCCAAGAGGAACTGGATAAGCAACCTCAGCTCAAGAACTATCTGGTTGCTCATTTTCCTGTGTTTGCAAAGGGCGATGGCTACCTGATCTATAATCTCAAGCCCTGACCCATGTCACACTCCACCACACCTCTCGTTTCGATTGTCACGCCATCCTTTAACCAGGCGCGTTACCTGGAAAGCACCATCCGTTCGGTGTTGGATCAGGATTATCCCCATATTGAATATATGGTCGTGGACGGCGGATCTACTGACGACAGTGTGGAAATAATCCGCCGCTACTCGGACCGATTGGCTTGGTGGGTTTCGGAAAAAGACCGCGGCCAGACGGATGCCATCAATAAAGGTTTCGCCCACGCGAATGGAGAAATCCTGGCCTGGCTCAATTCAGACGATACTTACGAATTTAATGCCGTGAAGGAAGCGGTCGCGTTTTTGCAGGACCGGCCCGAAATTGGCTTGGTGTATGGCGATGCTGATTTTATTGATGAGAACGGACGCATTATCGGCCGGTTTCCAGCCGCCCAGACCAGTTACAAGCGTCTGCGGCAAGGCTATGTTCATATCCCTCAGCAGTCAGCTTTCTGGCGCGCAGACTTGTGGCGCAAGGTTGGCCCGCTTGACCCTTCGTTCTACTTCGCGATGGATTACGATTTATGGGTGCGACTGGCAGCCCAGGCGCCTGTGCAATACTTGCCGCGTTTATGGGCCGGTTTCCGCCTGCACACCCAGGGAAAAACGATCCTCGCGGACGCTCGCTGTTGGGCGGAAATGCTGAAGGTGCACTATCGTGATGGTGGCTCATGGTTGGGGGTATTGCCTGCCAAATACGTTCTCCGGAAAATGGTCGCGCCTCTCATCAGTGCCGGCCGCCGGGCGAAATTTCATCTTGAAAGATAGCCCTTAAAAAACAGAACGAAGGTCTTAACCATCTTATATGCGTTTACGGGTGTGCTCATTATGCTTCACTCTTGAGCAAATTGCCCTGTTTGGGTTTCATGGTAAAATCCTCCAATCTCTCCCTAACATCGCCAATTAATTATGCAGTCAACACCAGTTTATGATTCAGCCCAATTGGTACCGCATGCTCTCCAGGAACTGAGGGAAGCATTTAATTACCGTCACCTGCTGTTCCAACTAATTCGGCGCGATATTCTCACCCGGTATAGGCGTTCCATCCTTGGTGTGACCTGGACCATGCTCAACCCGCTGGGTATCATGCTAGTGCTCAGCTTCGTCTTTTCGCATCTATTTGGCCAAACTCGTGCATATCCCGCCTATATTCTAAGTGGTCTGATGGCCTGGAATTTCTTTGCCCAGAGCACAACCAGTGCAATGAACAGTCTGGTTTGGGGGGGCGGGTTGCTGCAACGCATTTATATTCCGCGTGCTTCTTTTGGTATTTCCGCCGTTGGATCAGGGATGATCAACCTGGTCCTTTCCTTTGTACCTCTCCTCGTCGTGATGGCTGTCATAGGGGCACCGATCCGGATTACGGTGGTCTACTTGCCTGTTTCTCTGCTATTTCTGGCCTGTTTTACCCTCGGTCTGGGTCTGGCGATTTCAACCCTGGCAGTCTATTTCCCCGACGTGGCCGAGATGTACCAGATTATCTTAACTGCCTGGATGTACCTGACCCCAATCATTTATCCCGAGACCGTCATTCCAGCTAAATACCAATTGATCTTGCATCTAAACCCCCTATACTATTTGGTCAAGCTCTGGCGCGTGCCATTATATGATGGACGCTGGCCTGTCTGGGGAGAATTCTGGCCCGCCGCGCTGATTGCATTTGGGATGCTGCTGGTGGGATGGCTCATCTTTACCTCGAAATCCGATGAATTTGCCTATCGTGTCTAAGTCGGTCGAGATACCAGTTGGGGAGCCTGTTGCTAATCCTGAAGAGGCTGTTCATCTTGAGGCTGTTTCTGTGCGCTATCGTGTGCCCAGCGAGCGTGTCCGAACTTTTAAAGAATACTTTATCCGTCGTCTGAAAGGTGAAGTCCAAATGCTGACATTCTGGGCACTGCAAGATGTCGCCTTGAATGTTTATCGAGGTGAGGTTTTTGGACTGGTGGGGGTGAATGGGGCCGGGAAGAGCACTCTGCTCAAGGTGGTCGCGCGTGTCTTGCGTCCTACCAAAGGCCGGGTGATAGTTAGAGGTAGGGTGGCGCCTTTGTTGGAATTGGGCGCCGGGTTTCATCCTGAACTGACCGGAAAAGAGAATATCTACCTTAACGGTGCTTTGCTGGGTTTTAGTCACCGTGAAATGCAGGAAAAGTATGACCAGATCGTTGAGTTTGCCGACCTTGGTCAATTTATCAATGCCCCCATCAGGACTTATTCCTCCGGCATGTACGCACGCCTGGGCTTTTCGGTCGCGACGGCCAGCGAGCCGGATGTGTTGATCGTGGACGAGGTCCTATCCGTTGGGGACGAGGCCTTCCAAAAGAAGTGCGCGGATCGCATCGAATCGTTTCGCCTGCGGGGTGCGGCCATTTTGCTGGTTTCGCACAACATGGTTTCAATCGAGTCAATGTGCCAGCGGGCGGCCTGGTTGGACCATGGGACCTTGAAAGTTATCGGTGAGCCTGTCCAGGTCATTCGAGCCTATCGTGAGAGGGCTGGGTAAGAATTATGGTATTCGATAGGACAGTAATACCCGATGTGTTGATTTTTAAGCCAACGGTCTTTGGCGATGAGAGAGGTTTCTCTCTGGAAACGTTTCGTGCCGATGTATTTGCCAGGTCTGGTATCTCCGGCCCTTTCGTTCAGGATAATCACTCGGGTTCTGCACAAGGTGTTCTGCGCGGCCTGCACTACCAGATTCGCCATGGGCAGGGAAAGCTTGTGCGCGCAGTTGCGGGAGAGATCTTTGATGTCGCCGTGGACCTGCGCCGTAGCTCATCGACTTTCGGTCGCTGGGTGGGTGTGTCCCTTTCGGCAGAAAACAGACAGCAAGTATGGGTCCCGATCGGTTTCGCGCATGGCTTCTATGTTTTGAGTGAGTGGGCGGAAGTACTTTACAAAACCACTGATTATTACACGCCTGAGTGGGAACGCACACTCATGTGGAATGATCCTGCCCTGGGTATCGAATGGCCACTTTTGATGGGGCAAGCGCCGGTCCTTTCGGAAAGAGATTCCCATGGAAAATTATTATCGGAGGCTGACCTTTACGAATAGGAGTTAACCAATGAGGAAGGTACTGGTTACCGGCGGCGCAGGGTTTATTGGTTCTAATTTTGTCCGTTACGTTTTGCGGACCCAGGCTGATGTTTTCATCGTCAATCTGGACCTGCTGACCTATGCCGGCAGCCTGGAAAACTTGAAGGGATTGCCGTCTCCTGAGAGATATGAATTTACCAAGGGCGATATTTGTAATCAGGCCTTGGTCGAGGACATCCTACGACGCCTTGAGATTGATACCATTGTTCATTTCGCCGCGGAGACGCACGTGGATCGTTCCATCCTTGGCCCGGCTGCATTTGTACGAACCAATATCTTTGGCACGTTTTCCCTTCTGGAAGCAGCGCGCAAGGTTTGGTTGGACGAAATCAAGGCGGATGTAGAAACCATCCGCTTTCACCATATTTCCACAGACGAAGTCTTTGGTTCGTTGACAGCAGATGCACCGGCTTTCGAGGAGACGACCCCTTATTCCCCGAATTCTCCTTATGCCGCTTCTAAGGCCAGCAGTGATCATCTGGTTCGCGCTTATTCGCACACATACGGTTTGCCGATAACGCTTACCAACTGCTCGAATAATTACGGGCCATACCAGTTCCCAGAAAAACTCATTCCACTGACGATCCTGAACGCTTTGGAAGGAAAACCCTTGCCCATCTATGGAGATGGGAAACAGGTCCGTGACTGGTTGTACGTGGAGGATCACTGCGAGGCCATCTGGCAGGTGCTGCAGCATGGGCGGATCGGTGAGAGTTACAATGTAGGTGGGAACAACCAACCCACAAACCTGGAAATCGTAGATATCATCTGCGAAATTCTGGACGAGTTGAAACCTGGGTCGCCTTACCGGCCTCATGCCGGTCTGAAAAAATCTGTGACCGATCGACCGGGTCATGATCGGCGTTATGCCATGAATATCAATAAAATTGGGCTGGAATTGGGCTGGCAGCCCAAGCATGCTTTGAGGGAAGGCCTCTTAAAAACCGTTTGCTGGTATTTGGAACATGCCGATTGGATCCAAGCCATCCACGAGAGAAGAGAGTACCAGGCATGGCTCGATAAAAACTATTCCGAACGTGTGGAGAATAAGAAATGAAAGGTATTATCCTGGCGGGCGGCAGAGGAACGCGTTTGCACCCACTAACTTTGGTGGTGAGCAAGCAACTCCTGCCGGTGTACGATAAACCTATGATCTATTATCCGCTTTCGATGTTGTTGCTTGCGGGAATCCGTGAGATTCTGATCATCAGTACCCCAGAAGATCTGCCGCTTTTCAGGCACTTGTTGGGCAGCGGCCAGCAGTGGGGCGTACAATTCAGTTATGCCAAGCAAACCGAGCCACGCGGCCTGGCGGATGCGTTTATCGTCGGAGAGCAGTTTGTTGGTGAGAATCCAGCCTGCCTGATTTTGGGAGATAATATTTTTTTCGGCCATGGGCTGGCTGATCAAATGCAAGCCGCGGCGAAGTTGGAATCAGGCGCGCAGGTTTTTGCCTATCCGGTGCGTGATCCACAACGCTATGGTGTGATTGAATTCGACAAGCGGGGACGCGCCATCAGCCTGGAAGAAAAGCCCGCCAAACCGCGCTCTAATTATGTCGTTCCGGGTTTGTATTTCTACGATAAACACGTAATATCCTTTGCCAAAGCACTTAAACCCTCGGCGCGTGGTGAAATCGAGATCACAGACTTGAACAAAGTCTATCTGGAAATGAGCCAATTGCGGGTCCAACAATTGGGACGCGGTATCGCCTGGCTGGATGCAGGCACGCATGAATCGCTCCTGCAGGCGGCCAATTTTATCCAGGCTGTCCAGGAACGGCAGGGAATTATGATCTCCTGTCCGGAGGAGATCGCCTATCGAAAAGGTTTCATCTCCCGTGCTGCGTTAATTGAAATAGCTGGTTCATACAAGAATAACAGCTATGGCGAGTATCTGTTTCGTTTGATTGAGACAGAAAAATAATGAAACTGCTCCTATTAGGCAATACTGGCCAGCTTGGCTGGGAATTGCAACGCACCTTGCAGCCACTTGGTGTTGTGGTCGCGTACGATTACCCGGAAGTGGATCTGGCAGATGCGTCCAGCGTTCGCAAGACCGTGCGGAAAATCCGGCCAGAGGTGATCGTCAATGCATCTGCTTATACTGCCGTGGATAAAGCCGAGAGTGAACCGGAACTGGCCGAAGCGATTAATGGCATGGGACCGGGTGTGCTGGCAGAAGAAGCGCATAAGCTGAAAGCAATCCTGGTCCATTACTCAACCGACTATGTTTTTGATGGTACAAAAGGTGCCCCGTATGAGGAGAACGACCTTCCCCATCCTGTCAATGCGTATGGGGGGAGCAAATTGGCCGGGGAGCAGGCCATCCAATCTGTGGATGGGGATTACCTGATCTTTCGCACAGCCTGGGTCTATAGCCTGCGCCGTGACAATTTTGTCTCCAAGGTGCTGGAATGGGCGCGAAAAAAGAGATCCTGCGAGTGGTGGACGATCAAGTCAGCAACCCCACCTGGGCGCGCATGTTGGCTGAGGTCACTGCACAAATCCTCGGCCGTGGCAATGACTACCTGCGGGAGAGAATCGGCTTATACCATCTTGCCGGCAGTGGCCACGCAAGCCGCTATGCCTGGGCAAAGCAGATCCTCAGGCTTGATCCAGCGAAGCAGGAGCAGAAGTTGAAACAGCTGCTTCCAGCGCCGACCTCGGATTTCCCCACACCTGCTCAGCGTCCGCTTTTCTCGGCACTGGAATGCCTGAAATTTGAGCAAGCTTTTGATCTGCGTCTGCCCGTTTGGGATGCGACTCTGAAATTGGCATTAGCGCAATAGGAGGATTCGATGCCCGTGACCCGGGAACCAAATTCTCCAAAGTCGCGAACTTGGATGGCGGTGCAGGCCTCAAAGCAACTTGCATGGATCCGGTTGTTTTTTGCCTGCTTTCTTGTCTCCACATACTGTGAATGATTTTCCTCTGGTTTCCGTTATTATCGTAACCTGGAACAGCGCGCGCTGCCTTTCTTTTTGCCTGGATGCTCTGGCAGCGCAGGTCTGTAAGGATTTTGAAGTCCTGCTCATTGACAACGGCTCCACGGATGGCTGCCTGGATGAAGTGGAAAACCGCTGGCCTGCTCTGAAGCTGCGGGTCGAGCGGTTGGGCGCAAACAAAGGGTTTGCCGCAGCCAATAATCTCGGCGCGCGCTTGGCGCGCGGAAAATGGCTGGCTTTGCTGAATCCAGATGCTTTTCCTGAACCGGATTGGTTGAAAGAATTATTGGGTGCTGCAGCGAAAAATCCTGACTTTTCCTTCTTCGCCTCCCGCCAGCTTCAAGCCAACGCCTCTCACCTTCTGGATGGTGCCGGGGATGCTTTTCACATTAGCGGTTTAGCCTGGCGCCGATTTGCCGGATGGCCGGCCGCACAATTTGGACTGAAAACCGAGGAAGTATTTAGTCCCTGCGCCGCGTCAGCTCTCTACTCGCTCCAAGCGTTTCTACAATTGGGCGGTTTTGATGAGGATTTCTTTTCCTATCACGAGGATGTGGATCTTGGCTTCCGTTTACGTCTGCGAGGTTTTCGATGCTTATATGTTCCGGAGGCGATCGTACACCATATTGGCTCAGCCGCACTTGGGGCACAAAGTGATTTTGCGCTCTACCATTGGCAGAGAAATACTATCTGGTCGTTTGTCCAAGATATGCCCTCAGCGTTGTTATGGAAAGCTTTACCAGCACACCTGATGGCTAACTTGATCTATATACTAAAGTACATACTACTGGGGCGGGGGAGAGTCTTGTTGAGAGCCAAAATGGACGCTTTACGTGGACTTCCCCTTGCCATTCGCAAGCGTCGTGAGATCCAAAAAAACCGCAAATGCAGCCATGTGGACCTGTTAAGGATAATGGAACATGGTCCCCTGCAGCCTTACCTGTTGGGATACCACATGCGCAAGATCAGACGGACCATACCGACCACTAGACCAGAATGATTGACTTGGATATCGTTATTGTTAATTGGAACACCAAGCTGCAATTGCGGGAATGCCTGTTATCTATTATCCCTGCAATTACGTCGCCCGTTCTCTGCTTACGCCAGTGCATTGTGGTGGACAACGCCTCGGAGGATGGATCGGCTGACGGTTTGGAGAATTTGCTCCTGCCTATCGTGATCATCAGAAACCACGAGAATAAAGGTTTTGCTTACGCTTGCAACCAGGGAGCAAAAGCGGGAAAATCTGAATACATCCTTTTTCTCAATCCCGATTTCAAACTTTTTCCAGATAGTCTTGTGAAAGCATTGCATTTCCTAGACGAGGAGCGAAATAAGCAGGTTGGTATTCTCGGCATACAGCTTGTTGACGGAAATGGGGTTATCCACCGTAATGTAGCTCGTTTTCCCACACCAAGATCCCTTTTCTTTCAAATGCTTGGATTGGATCGCCTATGGCCACATCGTTTCCCTTCCCATTTCATGACTGATTGGAATCATCATGATAGTCGTGAAGTGGACCAGGTGACGGGAGCTTTTTACCTCGTCCGCCGTCAGGTGTATGAGGAGCTTAAAGGGTTTGATGAGCGCTTCTTTATGTACTTTGAAGACTTGGATCTTGCCTATCGGGCAAAACATGCCGGCTGGAAGAGTTATTACCTGGCAGATGCTCAAGCTTTCCACTCCGGCGGGGGGGCCTCTTACCAGATTAAGGCGAAGCGGTTATACTACGTGTTAAATAGCCGCGTGTTATTCACTGCAAAGCATTATGGGTCCCCTTCGGCGATCAAAATTCTGATCGCTTCTTTTTTCGTGGAGTTTTGGGTGCGCTTGGGTTGGAGCCTTGCCAATTTATCAATGAAAAACTTTATCACAACCATCCAGGCATATCTACTGTTTCTACGAAACCTGCCGCGATTGCTGAGAGATTTAGGTAAATAGGAATGCGTGTCCTTGCTCTACCCCGCTATGGTTCATTAGGACCCAGCAGCCGTATACGGTTCTATCAATATGTCCCATCCCTGACGTCCTTCGGGATGGAAATCCAGGTTGCCTCTTTGTTGGGTAATAATTATGTGCGAAATTTGTATGGTGGGAAACGTCAGCCGATCTTCTCAATGCTAAGTGCTTACATCAGCCGGATCGCGTATTTGTTGAATAGCCATCAATTTGATCTTTTGTGGATCGAAAAAGAACTGTTACCCTGGCTGCCAACTCTTGCTGACGACCTGTTGCTTCGACGGGGTATTCCCTTTGTAGTAGATTACGATGATGCTGTTTTTCACCGTTATGACCAGAATAACAACCGGTTGATTCGTGCCCTTCTGGGCAGGAAGATCGAAACGATCATGCGCAGTGCGACAACTGTGGTCGTGGGTAATGATTATCTGGCTGAACGTGCCTACCATTCTGGCGCAAGAAAAATAGAACACCTTCCCAGTATAGTGGATATTAACCGTTACACTACAAAAGAAAAGAACGGGAAGCAATTTCGTATTGGGTGGATCGGTTCTCCGATCACTGCTCCTTACTTGGCATTGATCAAGGATGCACTGGACGAGGTTATTAAGCAGACCGATGCACGCTTGGTGCTGGTCGGCGCCGGGGATCAGGATCCGCTGCCAGGCTTGGCAAAAGATGTCCTGCCTTGGAGCGAAGACAGCGAAGTCCAGCACATCCAATCGTTTGATGTAGGTATCATGCCTTTACCGGATGGGCCTTTTGAGCAAGGGAAATGTGGCTACAAGCTTATTCAATACATGGCCTGTGGCGTGCCGGTGATTGCCTCGCCAGTTGGAGTGAACACGCGTATCGTCAAACAGGGTGAAACGGGTTTTTTGGCCTCCAATAAAACGGATTGGGTGGATGCGTTGATCATGCTCTATAAGGACGCCGGGATGAGAACTGCCCTCGGGCAGGCGGGGCGTAAAAAGGTTGAGCAGGAATACAGCTTGCAAGTCACTGCGCCCCGACTGCTGGAAATCCTAACAGAGGCGGTTTCGCGCTAGGCGAACGTTATTGTCACATGAAGAAGATTGCTGAAACCAGGCAGATCACGCAAGGTTCATTGGAGAAACCCCACACCTCGATAGAGCCTCCGCGCGGTTGGCAGGCACTCGAGTGGCGGGAATTTTGGGCTTATCGCGAACTTCTATTTTTCCTGACCTGGCGCGATATCAAGGTGCGCTATAAACAGACCGTGTTGGGTGCAGTCTGGGCCATCCTGCAGCCGGTGCTTACCATGGTGGTTTTCAGCATCATCTTTGGCCGGCTGGCCAAGTTGCCATCCGAGGGGATTCCCTACCCCGTTTTTACGTTTACCGCCTTGTTGCCCTGGCAATTGTTTTCTTTTGCTCTCACCTCCTCGAGCAACAGTTTGATAGAAAGCCAGAACCTGATTACGAAAGTTTTCTTTCCCAGGCTGATTGTCCCCATTGCTTCCACAATTGCAGGCTTGGTTGATTTTGCTATCGCCTTCGTTGTTTTGTTGGGCATGATGTTCTACTACCGCATAACACCGCAGGTTTATATCTGGACTCTGCCTCTGTTCCTCCTGCTGGCGCTTGCCAGTGCATTGGCAGTGGGGTTATGGCTTTCAGCGTTGAATGTAAAGTATCGCGATATCCGCTATGTCGTACCTTTTCTGGCTCAATTTTGGATGTACGCTACCCCAGTCGCTTACAGTAGTCAGTTGATTCCCGAACAGTGGCACTGGCTTTATAGCCTGAACCCGATGACAGGAGTGGTGGAGGGTTTTCGATGGGCATTGTTGGGCAAGAGTGCGCTAAACCTGCCTTTCCTGTTGCTCTCGGCGGCTGTTGTGCTCATATTTCTTGTGAGTGGATTGTATTATTTCAAGCGGGTCGAGTCTGGTTTCGCGGATGTGATTTGATGAACGATATTGCAATTCACGTTGATCACCTTTCCAAACAATACCGCATTGGAATGCAGAAGGTCAAATATCTGACCTTTCGTGATGCGCTGATTGCAGCTGCGTCCGCACCTTTCCGCTGGATTAGAAGGGAACAGTCCCAGGAACGCAATACGATCTGGGCCTTGAAGGACGTTTCTTTTGAAATCAAAAATGGTGAAGCGATCGGCATAATTGGCCGCAACGGGGCGGGAAAAAGTACACTGCTTAAGATCCTCTCACGTATTACAAAGCCGACACGCGGGAGAGCCGAAATCTTCGGACGGGTTGGCTCCCTGTTGGAAGTCGGTACCGGTTTCCATCCAGAATTGACAGGACGTGAAAATATATTCTTGAATGGGGCTATCCTGGGAATGCGTCGGAAAGAGATTGATCGGAAGTTCGACGAGATTGTGGCTTTCTCAGAGATTGAGAAATTTCTGGATACTCCGGTAAAGTATTATTCCAGTGGTATGTACGTTCGTTTGGCTTTTGCCGTGGCAGCACATCTGGAACCGGAGATTTTGCTGGTGGATGAGGTTCTGGCGGTGGGGGATGCCCAGTTTCAAAAAAAGTGTTTGGGTAAAATGGACGATGTGGCCCATGGCGGGCGGACGGTCTTGTTTGTCAGCCACAATATGCAGGCTGTAAGATCCCTGTGCAGTGAAGCTTTCCTCCTTAATTCAGGGGAGCTCGTATCCAGGGGCGAAGTCCAGTCAATTATCAGGGAGTACTTGGCTTCCCAAAGCTTGAGCAAGGGGGAAGTCATTTGGGAACCTGAAACCGCTCCCGGCAATCCCGAAGCACGCTTGGTCTCTATACGTGTCCTGTCTGAGGAAGATGAAGTACAAGAATCATGTCCCAGCGATCAAAACATCCTTATAGAGATTTCATTTTTATCCCAAAAAATAAATAAGGCACTTTGTGTGGGGTTTGATCTAATCACTGCAGACGGCACTATAGTCTTTCGAAGCTACCAAACTGATTTACCCTTTGATGAATGGCTCGTTGTGCAAACTGGTCTGAATCATTGGAGATGCATAATTCCGGCCGGTTTGCTCAATGCAGGAGAATATTATATTTGCCCTCGTTTGAGCATACACAACCTGTATTGGATTGTAAAACAGGATATGTCCGTTAAATTTAATGTGATCCTGGGTCACGGCGTTTCCCCATTCTGGAATTCGATTAAGAACACTAATTCTCGCCCTGGAGTGATCGCTCCAATCCTGAAATGGGTAAATGCAACTGGACCTACCCCTCCGAGGGTATAACTAATCGACCTGAATATCTTTATATTGATGACATATCGAAATAAGGGATACTCCCTTTGACTCAAACCCTTCCGACAATCTCGATTATCACTCCTTCCTTCAACCGGGCCGATATGATTGCTCAGGCTGTTGAAAGTGTTTTAAAGCAGGGCGATCTTCCCTTGGAACACATAATCATTGACGGTGGCTCTACAGATGGAACGTTGGATTTACTGGAACAATTTCCCCATCTTAGAGTGGTAAGTGAGCCGGACGATGGCATGTACGATGCGCTCAATAAAGGCCTGAAACTGGCTCATGGAGAGATTATCGGCTTTCTCAATACAGATGATCTGTATACTCCCAGCGTGTTTATGGAAGTCCTCCCACTCTTCACCAATCCAGCAGTCGACGCAGTAGCCGGGAGGGCGGTGGTTTTTTGTACAAATGAAAATGGAGAGATTGAGAACTCTCTCTGAGATTACCCCGCCGAAGCCGGAGAATCTATTGGAACGGATGGTTCTGGGCACCCCCGGATTTAATGCCTGGTTCTTCCGCCGCAGTACGATAGAAAAATTCGGTGCTTTTACGGCTGGCTTCCGGTTTACCGGCGACAGGGAATTTATGATCCGTTTGGCGCTTGCCGGGATTATCTATATACGGACAGATCGCATCATATACCAATATCGCCGTCATGAAGGGGCGCTGACATTCAATTGGACTAGTCCTTTCTTTTTGGAAAACGCGCAGGAACACCTGGAAATGACAGCTTCTTTTCTAGGTCAAGACGGGATGCCAGAGAAGGCAAAACAATACTTCCAAAAATTACGGACCCGAGATACAACCAATGTGGTGCTCTCTCTCCTTCGCAGGGGCGCGTTCGGTAAGGCTTTGTTTTTTGCACGGGAAGGCCTTCGCTCCGATTGGACTTGGCCTCTGAATTTTCTCTCTCGGGCGTTCCAGCACTTGACTCATCCTCCAAGGAAGCCCCCCAGTGCCTGAAGCTGTTCAGGTTATGCCATTCGTTAATATGATCTTATCGCCTTCCATGGTAGTTCAACGGTAGGATTGCACCTATTTTGGAATTCTTTCTTCAGAATGACACGCGTATGATTGTTCAACAGAGCTCGCAGAACCAGAATGGCACTGCTCCACCCAATATCGGACTGGTGCTGGCAGGGAGAAGAATTGCCATCTTCATCCAGTCGCTTACCATCGGTGGATCGGAGCGCATGACTCTCAACCTGATTGAGGGATTGGTCCAAAACGACATTCAGGTTGACCTCCTTCTTGCAGATCGCTCCGGAGGGTTTTTATCAGAAGTTCCATCTGGCGTGAATGTGATTGATCTACAAGGGAAAAGAGTTCTTTTTTCGCTATTCAGACTGGTTCGCTACCTGCGTACACAACGCCCTGTCCTCCTTTACAGTGTACAGGTTCATGCAAGTTTGATTGCAATATGGGCTGTTAGTCTCGCCCGAGTTCATATCCCATTTGTTATCTCTCCTCGAAGCGTGCTTTCTGATGGCCTGGTTGCCTCGCCAACCATCCGTAACAGGTTGATAATCAAACTGGCTCGCTTGTTCTTTCGCTCTGCTGATGCGGCGATTTGTGTATCACAAGGCGTGGCAGAGGACCTTATAAAGGTCACCGGGATGCCACGCGACAAAACCCACGTGGTTTACAACCCGGTGGTATCTCTCGGACTGGAACAAAAAGCACGCGAATCCATCTCTCACCCTTGGTTCGGGCAAGATGTTCCGCCGGTAATTCTGGCAGTTGGAAGATTAGCCGTTGCCAAAGATTACCCAACCCTCCTGCGAGCCTTTTCCCTGGTATATCGGAAACAACCAGTACATTTGCTTATTCTGGGAGATGGCCAGGAACGTGCCCACCTCGAATTGCTTGTGAAAGAATTGGGGGTTTCAAATCAAGTTCAGATGCCCGGTTTTATGAAGAATCCATATCCATATATGGCACATGCCCGGCTTCTGGTTCTGTCTTCAAGATGGGAAGGCTTCGCGAATGTCTTGGTGGAAGCCCTGGCGTGCGGAACCCCCGTTGTCTCAACCGATTGCCGGAGCGGACCAAGGGAAATCCTTGACAATGGGCGATTCGGACAGCTAGTCCCGGTCGGAGATGTAGAATCCCTGGCTATGGCGATCCTGGAAACGTTGCAGACAATTCCCGACTACGCCCTGCTGAGACAAAGGGCTCAAGATTTCACCCTGGATGAGTCTGTGAGAAAATATATTCGTATTTTCGAATCGTGTTTGTTATCCAATGAATAATAAGCGCGTAAAAATCCTTCACGTAATCACCAGCCTCAACGTCGGAGGCGCAGAGACGATGCTCTACCGTCTGTTGAAGAGCATGGATGCGTCCCGATTCGAAAACCAGGTGGTCTGTTTGATCCACCCCGGCCCGGTGGGAGAAAAATCCAGTCTCTGGGCGTTCCGGTGTTCTCCCTGAATATGCGGCCAGGGAGACTGTCCCTGGACGCCTTGATTGGCTTGGTAAGGTTATTGCGCCGTGAATCTCCAGACCTGCTCCAAACCTGGCTCTACCATGCTGACTTGCTTGGTGTATTGGCGACCAAAATATCCGCTACGCCGGTCATATGGAATATCCGCGCATCCAACATGGATATGTCCCATTATCGCCGGTTGTCGAGTGTGGTCCTAAGGGCATGTATTCAGCTTTCAGGATGGCCGCAAGCAGTCATCGTAAACTCTAGAGCTGGGCAGGAGTTCCATGCGCACCTTGGTTACCATCCACGCCGCTGGGTTCATATCCCAAATGGCATCGATACCGGGCTGTTCCAGCCGGATCCTCCTGCTCGCATGCTTCTCCGGAAAGAGCTCGGTCTGGCGCCGGACAGCCTAATCATAGGCTTGGTTGCCCGGTTGGATCCGATGAAGGACTATTGGAATTTCTTTCGGGCAGCCAGCTTGCTCGTTGACAGGTCGGTGGATGTTCATTTTGTCT
This sequence comes from uncultured Chloroflexia bacterium, assembly GCA_963806575.1. Taxonomy (GTDB): domain Bacteria; phylum Chloroflexota; class Anaerolineae; order Anaerolineales; family Villigracilaceae; genus UBA877. The sequence continues at coordinate 114,600 of CAWDYX010000018.1, forward strand.
TGGCCGGCACTGGAGTAGAGCCGTCCAAAATAAGCTTCTACAATTATTTCGAACGTTATGAATTACATGGGCGTCTCCACTTGCTCGGACAAAGGGATGATATCTCCAGCGTGACAGCTGCACTGGATATTGCCTCGTCTTCATCGTCATTTGGTGAGGGATTCTCCAACACGATTGCTGAAGCAATGTCGTGTGGGATTCCATGCGTCGTCACAGATGTTGGTGACTCAGCCAGCCTTGTGGGTGAGAGTGGTATTGTAGTACCGCCAATGAATCCACAGGCACTGGCAGAAGGCTGGCACCGAATGATTTCTCTTGGAGTTGAAGGGCGGAAAGAGTTGGGTGCAATTGCACGCCAGCGCATCCAGCAGAATTTTCAGCAGGATGAGATTACCCGGCAATATGAGATCCTTTATGAATCCCTCATGACAACGGCCAGCCAGCCTTCATAAGTTCATTGGGCATCCAGCGGTTATAGAGTGAGGAGGGGATAATAGACCGCTTCTCCCGCGCCATAGCCCCATTTCATTCCAATTTTCACGGGAATTGCAATCCCTTTTCAGTGCGCGCCTTAGAAGACAGTAGATAGTGGTAAGATTCGTCAGACGTTATGTGCGGAATCACTGGCTTCCTCGACACTTCCAATAACAAGGATCAAAACTCGCTTCAGGCGATTATCTCATGCATGATGGAACCCATCCGCCACCGCGGTCCGGACGACAGCGGCGACTGGACGGATGCTCAAAGTGGGATTGCATTGGGATTCCGCCGTCTCGCCATCCTTGACCTCTCGCCGACCGGCCACCAGCCCATGTTTTCTGCTGATGGCCGTTATGTCATCGTTTTCAATGGTGAAGTCTATAATTTCAGTCAGCTTCGAAATGAACTCGCTGTTTTGGGACATACCTTCCGGGGGCATTCCGATACCGAAATCATCCTGGCTGCTAATAGTCAATGGGGCATTCAAGAGGCGGTGCAGCGTTTCAATGGAATGTTCGCCTTCGCATTGTGGGACCGCCGTGAGCACCGGCTGACCCTGGTACGTGACCGGCTTGGGATTAAACCCTTGTATTATGGCTGGGCCGGTAACGTCTTCCTGTTTGGGTCGGAACTCAAGGCTGTGAAGGCGCATCCGGCCTTCCATGCAAATATCGACCGGGGTGCGTTGGCACTCTACCTGCGTCATAATTGTATTCCTGCACCTTATTCGATCTACAACGGCTTTCATAAACTCTTGCCCGGCACTATTCTTACTCTGGCAGGATGTCAACACGGTGAATTGCCCGAACCCGAACCGTATTGGTCGGCCAGGCAGGTGGTCGAGTCCGGAGTTGCGCACCCTTTTGAAGGGTCCGACCAGGATGCGATTGAAGAATTGGACGCGCGGCTGCGTGAAGTCGATCCGCGAGCGGATGGTTGCAGACGTACCATTGGGAGCATTTCTCTCTGGGGGAATTGACTCCTCCGCCGTGGTGGCCCTGATGCAGGCCCAAAGTGACCGTCCCATTCAGTCATTCACCATTGGATTCCACGAAAGTGGTTACGATGAAGCCAGATATGCCAGAGCAATTGCCCACCACCTGGGCACCGATCACACCGAACTCTATGTTACCCCCCAGGAGGCCCAGGCGGTTATTCCGCTTCTGCCAACCTTGTTCGATGAGCCATTTTCCAACTCTTCACAAATCCCCACTTTTCTGATCTCTGAGCTTGCCCGGAGGCACGTTACCGTCAGCCTCTCCGGGGATGGCGGTGATGAACTCTTTGGCGGTTACAACCGCTATTCCTGGGCGGGCAAAATCTGGAAAGCTGTTGGTTGGGTACCCGGCCCCTTCCGGGCCTTTGGCTCGGCCACCTTGTACAAGATTCCCCCGCCTGTCTGGAATAGCCTTCTCTCGAACCAGCTCATTCCATCGCGTTGGCGCATTTCAGAACCTGGTGAGAAAATTCGCAAAGTGGCGGAACTTCTCTCGGCCAAAGGCCCAGAAGGTATTTATCTGGATCTGGTTTCTCACTGGAAAAATCCTTCAGCGGTCGTACGTGGCGCTGTCGAGCCCCCGACTTTGTTGACCAGCCGGGATTCCTGGGCACAATTGCCGGATTTCACCTCCTGGATGATGTATATGGACCTGGTCACTTACTTGCCGGATGACATTCTGGTCAAGGTTGACCGGGACAGTATGGGTAACAGCCTGGAAGCACGCGTCCCTTATTTGGATGACCACCGGGTGATTGAATTTGCCTGGAGCCTCCCAATGCAGATGAAGATACGCAACGGGAAAGGTAAATGGCTTTTACGACAGGTTCTCTATCAATACGTGCCCAGCAGGATGCTGGAGCGACCGAAAAAAGGATTCAGCATACCAATCGACGCTTGGTTGAAAGGCCCATTGCGCGAATGGGCTGGGGCTTTGTTGAATGAAAAGCGATTACAAGATGAAGGCTATTTTAACCCCAAGCCTGTCCTTCAAAAGTGGCAGGAGCACCTGACCGGAAAGCATGATTGGCAATACTATTTATGGGATATTCTTATGTTCCAGGCCTGGCTTGAAGCAAACAGGTGAGCTTTTGTGAAAATTTTGATGTTTGCAAACACCGACTGGTATCTCTTTAATTTTCGCCTTGCACAGGTGCAAGCATTGTGCGCACGAGGCGATGAAGTCGTACTGTTATCCCCGGATGGCCCCTATGGTCCTCGTATGCAGGCGATGGGGTTTCATTGGTTGCCGTTTCCCTTGGTTCGACGAAGCCTGAAATCCTCTCTCCGAGATCCAGACGATTATCCGGCTGCTAAGGTTGTATAAGCGGGAAGGTCCCGATTTGGTTCATCACTTCACGGTCAAATGTGTCTTGTATGGTTCATTGGCTTCTCAGCTGCTCGGCATCCATTGTGTTGTCAATTCGGTTACAGGACTGGGTTATGTTTTTATGGACGGGGGAGGCGCGCGCCGTTGGTTGCGAGGTCTGATCAAGGTGTGCTATCGGTTGTTGTTGAAACGTACCTGGGTCATCTTTCAAAATCCGGACGATCGAGCGATCTTCTTGGAGAGTCGCTTGGTGGATCCAGGACGAGTGGCGCTAATTCGTGGCTCGGGAGTGGATATCCAGCACTTTTCCCCGCAGCCTGAACCAGCCGGCATACCCTTGGTCGTCCTGCCAGCCCGGATGTTGTGGGATAAAGGAGTAAGCGAGTTTGTGGCAGCTGCCCGTATTTTGCAATCGGAAGGTCTGCGCGCCCGTTTTGCCTTAGTGGGGGATAGTGACAATGAGAATCCCGCCTCGGTTCCTGCTTCTCAACTGCAGGCGTGGGAAAAGGAGGGTGTGATAGAATGGTGGGGTTGGAAAGACGATATGAATGAAGTATATGGACGGGCATCCATTGTCTGTCTGCCGTCTTTCTACCGGGAAGGTGTGCCAAAAACATTGATTGAAGCGGCTGCTTGCGGCCGCCCGATCGTTACGAGCGACATGCCGGGTTGTCGGGAGATCGTCCGGCACGGGGAAAATGGTCTGTTGGTTCCGGTCCGGGACGCTGGGGCGTTGGCCAAAGCATTGTATGATTTGATAAAAAGTCCGCATACGCGCAGCGAAATGGGAATCCGCAGCCGGATTATTGCAGAAAAAGAGTTCTCGATGGAACTGGTCATTTCTCAAACTCTTGCGCTCTATCAATCCTGTCGAAATGAGCGGTATTGATAAGGGTAATGTGACGATTTCATTCCTTCAATTAGTGGATTTGTTCAAGGCCAGTTTGGGAGGAATATTAGTTGCGGTTGCCTTTTGCCCTCTGGCGATCTGGATTGCCAGACGAATGGGTTTACTGGATGTTCCGGGTAGTGCAGCTCATAAGCAACACATGCGAACTACGCCATTGGCTGGTGGTATTGCATTGGCGTTGAGTTTGATTGTTTTAGTGCTGATCTTCCATTTGGCTAACAAAGATATTTCTTCCTTGCTTGTCGCAGTTATTGTTGTTTTTTTGTTTGGTTTATGGGATGATGCAAAGGGCTTGGGAGCTCCTATCAAACTGGTGGGACAGATGTTGGCCTCCATATTATTAATCGCCTCGGATGTCTCCGTCCACTTCTTGGAGGGTTTATCCATCCCCTTTCTGAGCGGAAATTTGCTAATCGTGCTGGATTGGGGGGTGACGATTTTATGGTTTGTCGGGATTACGAATGCCTTTAATTTAATTGACAGCATGGATGGGTTGGCCGTTGGCATTGCAGGAATTGCTTTTGCATTCTTTATGATTATGGCTTTGGTCGCTCAGCAAACCTACCTGGCAATATTCAGTGCGTGTTTGTTGGGGATATGCATCGGCCTGTATGCTTTTAATGTCTCACCGGCCCGTCTCTTCCTGGGTGATTCTGGTGCGCAGACGCTGGGATTCACCCTGGCAGCTGTAGCCATGATCTATACGCCGCATAATCTTCCTCAGGCTTCATCCTGGTTCGTGCCTATTTTTGTGCTGGGAATTCCAATTTTTGACACTACATTGGTAGTCGCTTCACGCCTGCTTGGTCACAGGCCTGTTTTCCATGCGGACCGTACCCATACGTATCACCGGCTTATTGTTTTGGGATTGGAGCCTCAGCGGGCGGTATTCGTCATTCATTTGACATCTCTTGCACTTAATTTTCTGGCTTTTATTGCTTTATCTTTACCACCTTTGGAATCAACCATTATCTTTTGCTCAGTGCTTTTGGTGGGTGCAGGTTTACTTATCTTCCTTGAACGCAAGAATCCACAATTCGAAGAATAATATGATAGATAAAGAATTTTACGCTCGCGAATCATTGGAACGTGCATTTCGGCGATGGTGGGTTATCGTGCTCTTGACTGCCTTGGGAGGAATTGCCGGCTGGGCAATTCACTTCCTTCAGCCACCTTTATACGAAGCCACTGCGGTGATCACAGTTAACATGGATTTCCAAAAGGGCAAACTTACGCAAAGAGAGCAAGACTATGCGTTCAACGCTGCGGGGGCAATTGGGAATTCGACTGAAGTAAAGAATCAAATCATCGTGGAAGCGCAGGCACAAGGTTTCCCGATTGATGTAAAGCGACTCTCGGAGCAAATGTTTTTGGAAAGAAAGCTATCGGTCTGGGAGTTTCACATTAGGAACCGGGACCCTGAAACTGCAGCCAATCTCGCGAATCTATGGGCGGAAAAGGCCCTCGCGGCTTTGAACGCAGTTTTGGTACATGCTTTACGGGCAGACCAGATTCAGAATCAGATTAGTAGTATTACCAGCACCCCACCTCCTTCAGGATCGCCCGGGTATAGTGCAGAGGTTCAAGCTACTCTACAGACCTTGTCGGCGGATCTTTTACAGGAGAAACAATTGAGTCAAGGGATTCTCTCGATTATGGAATTTGCGCTTACTGGATCCGCGACGGCCCCCCAAAACCCTGCCCTTTATAACCTTGCAAACCTTGTCCTGGCCGGAGCATGTATCGGGTTTATCATTTCTCTTTGGCTGGTGAATAGTCATAAGGTTCTGAGCCGTGGCTGAAAGACTAAGGCATCTCGGCAACCTCACACTTGTTATAGCCTGGGCAGCCATTTTCCTTTTGATGCCGATTACCAGTTTACCTGTGCTGGCGCGCCTTGCCGGTGGCGCGGAAGTAGCTCCTGCAGCACTCTTGCCACTTGGCTGGTTGGTGCTCTTTTGGTTTATCCCCTACCTTCTTAAGAAAGGAGCCGTTCCGCGCGAGAGCATACCTTTCATATTCTTCATTTCAATTGCCATCATCGCCAGTGCGGCGGCTTTTTTTCTAAATATCCCACCATTTAAGAATGCCAGTATTCCTCACGTGGAAATTAGGGCCATCTTTACTTTATTGATTGGCGCGGCCTTCTATCTGGTGACCGCCGGTTGGTTTTCCAAATCCCAGTCAAGGTTGAGCTTCCTCCTAAAGTGGATTAACGTGAGTGGTGTCATCGTGATCCTCTGGACCGCAGTACAGGCAATTTACATTTTTCTGTTCCAGGGTCGTTATCCGGATATCATCTTACTGTTACAGCATCTCATTTCCACGCGGGGCTTGTGGAAAGACAGGGTTACAGCCTTCGCATTTGAACCATCCTGGCTGGGGCACCAGATGAATTTGATTTATTTACCCTTCTGGCTGGGTGCGACCATCTCTGGAACTTCGGCGCATCGTTTCCGTCTGTGGAAAATCTCCTTGGAAAACATCTTGCTTTTACTTGGCGCATGTGTTGTTTTTCTAGCTTCCAGGGTCGGCACTCTGGCGTTCCTGGTGGTGTTGGCGTTTCTGGGACTTTATGCCAATGTTTTCCTGGCACGTCGGGTTCTTCAATGGAGCCTGACCCGGTTTGCCCGTTTTTCGATTGTAATAAGAAAAGGTATTCGCATTCTCTTGCCTTTGATTCTTTTTTTGGTTTTTCTAAGTATTTATGTTTTGGGGGCAGTCGGTCTGGTCTACGGGTTGTCTCATATGGATTCACGGCTGGCGCGCTTTTTCCAGCCTCAGTCCCTGGTGCAGTGGGTCCAATTGGCCCGAAACCCCTACGCTTTTTTCAATTATCTGGCATTTGCCGAACGGTATGTTTACTGGGTGGGCGGTTGGAATACCTTTAATATCCATCCGATCCTTGGAGTCGGTCTGGGAAACGCCGGTTTCTTTTTTCAGCGCCAACTCCCGTCTTATAGTTGGAGTCTTCCAGAGATCATGGATGTTTATTATAGGTCATCGACTCTCCCTAACATTAAAAGCCTTTGGGTTCGCCTGCTGGCTGAAACAGGTATCGTAGGTTTTTCATCATTTATTGCCTGGCTCTATGTTGTGTTCAGGCTAAGCTGGTTCGTAAAGCTCAGTAAAAATCCCCTTTTCCGAACGATTGGTTGGAGTGGTGTGTTTGTCCTGCTTGCTTTCATCATTGAGGGCTTCAGCACAGATACTTTTGCACTTCCGTATCTGTGGGTATCCCTTGGGATTGTCAGCGCAGTGGGCGCGTTAATGCGCAATTCGACGGAAAAGACTTAATCTTTTGGGCGTATTTTTTGATATTATATAGCCATGCGTACAACTGATTCACCATATATTACAGATTGGTTTGCGATTTCCGTCCGCTGGCTGTTTCTGCTGGGTTTGACCATCTCTCTGTCTTTGGGAGGAAAATTATTTGATTTGCCGAATATTCTCCTGATAGGCTTGGTTTGCTGGAATATTGGCCTGACCTTGCTGACCGGTTTAAATCGCCGTTTGGGGTTTCATCGCCAGATCTGTTCGGGCGTTGATATCTTGGTTGCAGCTGCCTACTTCACTCTGGCGGGTGGTTTTGCGAGCCCGGCTTTCTGGATAGTATTTCTCCCGTTAATGACCTCCACGCTCTATTTTGAATTAATTGGCGCGCTCATTTCCTCTGTGCTCATGGCTGCTTTGCAAGTTGCCGTAACGGTTTCTCAAACCCTGGATCCGGTTGCATTAATCATCTTGGGCATTTCCACTGTGTTCACATTCGCAATTGCTGGTTTGTTTGGGTATATCAGTGTTCAACTTGTCCATACTAATCGTAAGAATCGACAGGATCAACAGGAGAGCCAGCAGAAAAAACCAAGTATGGAGAATGAACGCCTGCGCGCCATCTACAGTCTGACCTCCACCTTGCTGGCCACCCTGAATTACCAGCGGGTACTCGAGTCCGTCCTGGACCTCAGCCTGAGCGCCCTGATCACGGATGCCGAAGCCAGTGCTGATGATCGCCTAGTATGTGCGGTGCTCTTGTTTTCTAAAGATGAGGTCCTTGAAGTTGGGTCAGCGCGGCGTTTGACTACTGCCGACATGCGGGTGGTTTTAAAAGGGCGGGAAGGGGCGGTGGCCCAAACAATTGAACAAGATAAACCTGTTCTGCTCAGCGATGTCCGAAATGACCCGGAATTGACCCGCTTTATTGCCTTCCAACGATGTACGGAAATCTATTGTTTCCCTCTACGTAGTGGTTTCAGTGCTTATGGGGTTTTGCTTTTTGGTCACCCGCAGCCAGGATTTTTTACCCGCGACCGGCGTGAAATTCTCGATATCCTTGGCAGCCAGGCAGTAATTGCCATACAGAATGCACGTCTTTACCAGGATGTTGTGGACGAACGCGAACGCATGATCGAGGCCCAGGAAGAGGCCCGGAAGAAGCTGGCGCGTGACCTGCACGACGGTCCTACACAATCTGTCTCGGCAATCGCGATGCGTGTGAACATGGTTCAAAGTATCATGACGAGAGACCCAAAGGTGGCCGCGGAAGAGTTAGGCCGTATCGAGGATCTGGCTCGCCGGACAACGAAGGAAATCCGTCACATGCTCTTTACCTTGCGGCCGCTTGTGCTTGAATCACAAGGACTTGTTGCTGCTCTTCAATCGATGGCGGATAAGGTGAGGGAGACCTACTCACAGAATGTCATCATCACCGTGGATGAGACCGTTCTTCAAGAGCTTGAAGTGGGCAAACAGGGCGTGGTTTTTTTCATTGTGGAAGAGGCCGTCAACAATGCCCGAAAACATGCCCAGGCGGAGCATATCTGGGTGAATCTGCGCCCATTCGAAAAAGAGATGGCCATGCTCGAGGTTCGGGATGATGGTGTTGGCTTCGATGTCGCCTCCGTTAATCGTTCCTATGACCAGCGCGGCAGTCTTGGATTGGTCAATCTCCGTGAACGAACAGAACTGGTCAACGGTGTGTTGAATATTCAATCCGCCCCTGGAAAGGGAACACAGGTACAGGTCTTCATTCCTTTATCGGACGAAGCTGCCGACCGATTGCATCACGCCTCCGGCATTCGTAATCCCTGAACTGAAACAAATGCCAACTGCCGCCGGCTTACATTACTTCTTTCACGAAGGGGGCAGTGTATTGAAACCTCCTCTGGTGCTGATTCACGGCGCGGGTGGCAACCATTTATCCTGGCCGCCGGAGGTGAGGCGTATGCCGGGTTATCGCGTTATTACACTTGATTTACCCGGCCATGGGAAGACGGAAGGACCAGGCCGCCAATCTGTCCAGGATTATGCTCGCGACGTCGCGGAATTCATTGACGGTTTAGGCCTTTCCCGGGCCGTGTTTGTTGGGCATGCAATGGGCGGCGCGATTTCGCTGGCCCTCGCCCTTGATTATCCCAACTACGTTGCTGGAATAGGATTAATCTCATCGGGCTCACGCTTGCCAATCCCATCCTCGATTATCGAAAATGCGGTAAATCAATCCACCCTCCCGCAGGCAATTAAGAGTTTGCAGGAGTTGTCGCTTGGCCCCCAAACTCCGGAAAATCTAAAAGAGGTCATCTTCAAACGCCTGACCGAAACCCGCCCGACACTCCTACTGGATGACTTGCTTGCCTGCGACCGGTTTAACCTGTCAGAACGTCTCAATGCCATTCGCACTCCTGTCCTGGTTGTCTGTGGTACAGACGATAAACTTACCCCCATCCGCTCTTCCGAGATCCTCTCCAGAAATATCCCCGGCGCAGCTCTGCAAACAATCGAAGGAGCTGGTCATATGCTTGTTCTCGAGCAGCCAGGCCGGCTGGCAAAACTGATCAGTGTTTTTCTTTCAACCATCCCGTACTCACCGGGAATGTAAATCCCCAGGTCCATCCCGCCGAAGAATTCATTTTTCAAGAATTTCTTTTAGGATAGGAATGGCATTCTTCACAGCCTTTGCCCGGTGGCTCAGGCGATTTTTTTCATCCATTTCCAATTCAGCCATTGTACGGCCAAGTTCCGGAATCAAAAAGATCGGGTCATACCCAAACCCGTTCGTGCCGAGTTCTTCAGGAATAATCTCCCCTTCACATTGACCGATCGCCAGCCGTACCTCGCCTGATGGCAAAGCCATTGCCACTGTAGCGCGGAAGCGCGCCGTCCACGGACGCGGCGAACCTTGAAGTTTTTCAAGCAAAAACTTCCGTCGATCGGCGTCTGTGGCATCCGGTAGGGGGTAGAAGCGGTGGGAATGCAGACCGGGCAGGCCATCAAGAGCATCCACTTCCAAGCCTGAGTCATCGCTCAGGGCGACCATACCACTGGCTTGTGAGAATGCCGCGGCTTTCTTGGAGGCGTTCTCGGCATACGTCTGCCCGTCTTCAGGTATTTCAAGTTCCAGGCCGAGCTCAGCCGGAGTGAGCAGATTGATGCCGGTTCCTTCAAGAAGGGCTTTAATCTCTGCAACTTTCCCCTGGTTATTGGTGGCGAGAAGCAAACTGTGCATGATCATCCTGTAATTGTCTGTTAGCTTTTCCGGATTTGTTTCAGCGCCCATTCGGCATGGCTTCGAACGAGCGGCTCATCGTCCTTCATGGCCCCTTCAAGGGCCGGGATGGCTGCCGGATTCCCGGAGTTTCCCAACGCTACAGCCACATTGCGAAGATAGCCTCGTCGACGGGCACGCTGGATTGGACTGTCCTTGAACTTCCGGTTGAATCCATGCGGTGTGAGTGACAGTTCAGCTCTCAAATCCGGCTTGTCCAGGCCAGGATATGGAACGAGACTCTGGTCATACTCGGTCGCTGCAAACCGATTCCATGGGCAGACCATCTGGCACACATCGCATCCGAAGACCCAACTACCCATTTGCGAACGCAGGTCGATCGGGATTTCACCCTTATTATTCTCGATGTTCAGGTAGGCGATGCAGCGCCGTGCGTCGAGCGTCCGATTGGGCAGAATGCAGCCGGTGGGACAGGCTTCGATGCAACGCATGCAAGTTCCGCAGCGGTCGGATGTGAAGGCCGGGTCGGGTTCCAGATCGATGCCAAGCAGGATTTCAGCCAGCAAGAAATAAGAACCGGCTTTCGGATTGATAAGACAAGTGTTTTTTCCGATCCAGCCCAGACCGGCCCGCTGGGCCAGGTCGCGTTCCATGATCGGACCCATATCGGTGTACCAACGTTGCGGGAGTGTTTTCCCGGCCAGTTGTTCGATAAATGTAGACAATGCTCTTAATCGTTCTGGCAAGACAGAATGGTAGTCACTACCCCACGCATATGCGGCAACCTTTCCGGTCAGGCCAGCATGTTCCTCCGGCTTGGCAGTCTTTGGATCCGGATACCGCACTCCGAGCATAAGGATGGACCGGCACTCGGGCAGAATCAGCCGGGGGTCGCGCCGGCATATTCGGGCGCGTTCATCTGCCAGATAGCCCATAGAACCATGCCGCCCCAGCATCAGCCAGTCTTCGTAGGCCGGCACATGGGGTGGGGTTTCGGGAGTGGTGACACCCGCCAGTATAAATCCCAGGCGGTGTGCTTCGTTTTTGATAACCTGGACAATTGACACGGAGAGGCTGTTTAAACCTTGATGAGAATGGTCAGGTAACTGCCGAAAAAGAAACCCTTTGCATTCATCATCCGGAAATAGGCACCGTATGTACCACTTTTTTTGGGAGCCTCCAGGGAAACGGTGATTTCGATCGTGTCGCCTGGATTAACAACGCTTGTCAGGTTTACCGGTTGGGTGGTATTCCAGTCTGTCCCATCGCCGCCATATCCAAAGCCAAGAGCATAATCCTGGTTCCACTTGCATGGACCAAGGTTCTTGACGCTCCAGGTCTTGTCCATGAGTTCTCCCGGAGCGGCAGTATAACCATCCGGAATGGTCACATCGGCAACATAGGCCATGTTGTCACAGCTCGCTTGCGAAGTGGCAAGCGGTGTTTTCAAGGCAAGCGTTGTGGCCGGGGGTGTGCCGGGCAGGGGGGTGTCTGTGATCAGCGGAGTATTGGTTGTTTTCGGGTTGAGGGAGGCCGGAAGGGTGTTGGTAGCTGGTGGCATGGCTAACAGTGTCTGTGTTTGCAAGGCGAGGGCGGTCAAAGCAATCTGTGTGTAAATTGGAACCGTGTCAGCAGTGGCCGTGGCAGCCACACCTCCGCCGCAGGCAGACAGGGCCAGCAGGCTGAAGGCTATCAGGAGCCCGGATATTTTTGTGCGTTGTTTCATTATGGACCTCTGTTTCAAAAACTGGCCAGATGTGGAGAACCCTGCGAAATTGCAATTTCATTATAACAGAATCAAATTACCGGGAAAGTCACCATCTCTATTTCCGCGTTTTTAGCCCTTGCAATATTAGAACATATGTACTACAATCCGTCTATTCCCAAAAGTAGGGTAAAAACTTCTTTTACGAGGAGGTGACACCATGGAAACCCTGATTGCCGCATGTGGATTGGATTGCTCCCAATGTGAATCCTACCGGGCCACTCAATCCAACGACCTGCTGATGTTGAAAGCAATTGTTCAAAAATGGAGCAAAGAATATAATGCTTCCGGATTGACGGTCGAGAATATCCAATGTGACGGCTGTATGACGGTCGGGCGCAAAACTGGTCATTGCAGCGAATGCCAAATCCGCCTGTGCGCTATCGAGCGCGGATTGGCGAACTGCGCGGTTTGTCCCGATTACGCTTGCGGAAAGCTACAGGGCTTTTTGCAAGCAGTGCCGCAGGCGAAGGTCAATCTGGAGGCTATTCATACGACCTGATCGAAATATAGCCTCCACCCTCCAAGACCGGGAATGAATGTCCATTCTCGGTCTTTTCCTTTTTTTGTTTATTCAGACCTGTTCAGGTATAATTCCGGCCATGCTTTCTCCCCAACAGATCGAATCCCGCCTTGAGCGGATTCTCTTAAAGGTACAAAAACCAGGCCGTTATGTGGGCGGGGAATTGAACAGTGTCGTTAAGGATTGGGAAAAAACCGAAACCAAAGTGGCTTTCGTTTTTCCCGACATTTACGATATTGGCGTCTCCAATCTGGGTCTGCAGATCTTGTATGACCTGGTCAACCAACGTCCTGAGACGTTGGCCGAACGGGCCTATGCTCCATGGGTGGATATGGAAGAGCAGATGCGGAAAAATGCCATCCCGCTCTATTCGCTTGAGACAAAACACGCCCTGGCAGATTTTGACATCCTCGGCTTTTCCCTCCCTTACGAGACGCTTTATACGAATGTCCTGAATATGATCGATCTGGCCGGGATTCCGCTCCGGTCTGCTGAGAGGAGCCCGGCGCAACCACTGGTTATCGCCGGTGGTCATGCCTGTTTCAACCCGGAGCCGATGCACCCCTTCATTGACGCGTTCGTGGTGGGGGAAGGCGAGCAGGTCATTCAAGAGATCATTGATGTGGTGCAGAATGTCAAAGGTCGAAAGCCGAAGGTCGGGAACCTACAACCTGCGGCGTATGACCGGATGGACCTGCTCCTTTCCCTGGCGAGTATCCCTGGTGTCTACGTGCCGCGTTTTTATGATGTTACCTATCGAGGCGACGGTACCGTTGCCTCGATCACGCCCAATGTTCCGGAAGCCCCGAAGGTGGTGCTCAAGCGCATGGTGGCGCAACTCCCGCCGCCCACCACGCGCTTCATTGTCCCGAACATTGATGTGGTGCATAACCGTGTTTCTGTGGAGGTGATGCGCGGCTGCACACGCGGTTGCCGGTTCTGCCAGGCAGGCATGATTACACGCCCGGTTCGCGAAAGGAGCGTGGACGAAATTGTCCGGGCCGCGGAAGAAGCCATTGCTGTCACTGGCGCCGAGGAACTGGCGCTGTTGTCCCTGTCCTCCTCGGATTATACCGATGTGCTCGAACTGGTCACCAGGATTGGCGAGAAGTTTGGCGGCCGGCACCTGACCGTCTCGCTGCCCTCGTTGCGCATTGACACTGTCTCGGTGGCGTTGATGGAGAGCCTCAAGGACCGTCGCTCCGGCGGGTTCACGCTCGCCCCGGAGGCTGCCACCGAACGGATGCGGCGTATCATCAACAAGTTCATCACCGACGATCAGTTGCTGGAAACGGCCCGTGAAATCTATGCACGCGGCTGGGTGAACATCAAACTCTATTTCATGATCGGGCACCCCAGTGAGACACTGGAAGATGTGCAGGCCATTGTTGACCTGTGCAAGCGCGTTCTGGCCGAAGGGCGCAAGTCGCTTGGTGGCAAGGCCAAAGTACACGCCGGGGTGAGCACCTTCATTCCAAAACCCCATACTCCATTCCAGTGGGTGGCGGTGGATACCTTGGAGCAAATCCGGTCTAAACTGGACCTGCTGAAACGGGAATTGTGCGGTCCGGCTTTCAAGCTTTCCTGGACGCCACCGGAAGACACCCTCCTGGAAGGTTGGCTCTCGCGCGGCGATCGGCGCATGTCTGAGGTGATTTACACTGCCTGGAAGAATGGGACTAAGTTCGATGCCTGGCAGGATCAACGCAATCTGGAAGCCTGGGATCTGGCGTTTGCCTCCCAAAACCTTGACCCGGCCTTCTATACCCACCGGCCGCGCCGCGCAGACGAGGTCTTCCCCTGGGAACATATCTCAGACGCTGTGCGCAAAAAATACCTGTTCCAGGATTACCAGCGTTCGCTGGCGGGCGAGACGCGTGCATACTGCCGTGAGGACTGCGATGCCTGCGGGATACTGCCGACATTCGCCAGCACGCGGCGCGAGTATCCAGGAATATACTGGAAGTGTCCGGAAGTGAAAAGCCCTCAGCGGGCCGCGACCGTCAGTAAGCCATGAGATTACGTATTACCTTCTCCAAATCTGGCGCCTTGCGCTACACTGGCCACCTGGACTTGAGAACCACCTGGGAGCGTACGGTCCGGCGCGCCGGGCTGCCGCTGGCATACACGCATGGCTTCCATCCCGGACCGAGGATCCAGATCGCCTCGGCACTGCCGTTGGTTTCATTGGACGGGCCGAGATCGTGGATATCTGGTTGCAGGAAAACACAGGGGCAACCCCGCTGGCTGCTCCCGAGGGGCACAGGTCCCATCCATACGTGGATGTCTTGCAGCCTGCTGCGCCGCCGGGATTGGGCATTGTCTCCGCAGAACAGGTGGATGAGGCGGGACCGGCCTTGCAGACGCAGGTGGATTCAGCGGAATATGAGGTGACACTGCTCGATCCAGTGGATGGAAAGGAACTGGCCAGGCGTCTCAATGCGGCGTTGAGAGTTGAGTCCCTGCCACGCCAGCGACGCGGCAAAACCTACAATTTGCGACCTTTGATCGAAGCGCTTTCCGTCATGCCAGCCGCCCCCCAGGCTTCCTCCTTCAGAGAGGCGAAACCTGGCGCAGCCTCCCGCAGGAATACCAGCCGCGTGAAAGGGGAAAGGCAGGATATGCGGATATTCATGCGTCTGGCAGCCCGTCAGGGCGCCACCGCGCGTCCTGAGGAAGTCCTGGACGTGCTTGGTATCCCGTTTGAAACCACCCGCATCGAACGAACCCGCCTGATTCTCAAAAGTGGAATAGAATAGCCAAAGGAGAATTGCCATGGGGTTGATCGTTTCCGGTTTCATCGGGTTTGCAGCGGCATTGCTGTTCGCGTATGTCCTGTACTGGTTGGCCCGCTACGAGAAGGAACCGCTACTGCTCCTGGGCGGTGTCTTCCTGTGGGGCGCGATTGTCGCCGCAGGCAGCGCCTTTCTCATCAATACCATATTGGGATTGGGAATTTATGTCTTTACCGGTTCGAATTTTGCCACTGACCTGGCAACCGGCTCATTTGTCGCCCCCGTGGTTGAAGAAATTCTCAAGGGGCTGGCAGTGCTGGGCGTTTACCTGGTCTTCCGCCGGGAATTCGATTCTGTCCTGGATGGGATCATTTACGCCGGAGTGGTTGCTCTCGGGTTTGCCGCCACCGAGAATGCCTACTATATCTACGCGTACGGTTTTCAGCATGGCGGATGGAACGGCCTGCTTTCGCTGGCCTTTATCCGCGTGATCCTGGTCGGCTGGCAGCACCCGTTCTATACTGCATTCTTTGGCATTGGCCTGGCCCTGGCGCGTCTGAACCGCAGTTGGTTCGTAAAGATCATCGCCCCGCTCACGGGATTGTCTCTGTCGATGTTCACACACGCTTTCCATAATACAGTTGCTACCCTCCTGAGCGGTTTTGAAGCGTTGGCTGTTGGAGCCTTTTTTGATTGGACTGGCTGGCTGTTCATGTTCATTGTCATTCTCTGGGCCACCTGGCGCGAGCAGCAAAACTTGAAGGAATATCTGGCGGCTGAGGTCCAGGCTGGAACAATCAGCCCGGCAGCCTTCCGGAAAGCCTGCTCTGCATGGCTGCAAATGGCTGCCCGGATCACCGCGCTATTCACCGGACGTTACCGCAAGACCGCCCGCTTTTTCCAGGTCTGTGGCGAATACGCCAACAAGCGCCGGCAGTATGCCGAGCTCGGGGACGAAGGCGGGAATTTGGCGGTCATCCAGAAACTGCGCACCGAACTCATCAGCCTGGCGCCGTTTGTGCAAGTCTGATCCTCCAGATTCGGAATCTTCAGGGTCTACTCTTCTCGTGGTAAAATCGCCTCACCCGCCCCTGTAGCTCAGTGGACAGAGCGTTAGCCTCCGGAGCTAAAAAGGGGAGTTCGAGTCTCCCCAGGGGCACAGAAATCAGACAAAACCAGTCAGAATTCCTTGGATGTCGAGGAATTCCTGGCTGGTTTGCGTTTTGAACAGAAGGGCAAACTTGATGAGTTAGCAATCAGATTATGATCGTCCAGGAAGGGAAACCGTTGTATGAATCCTGGCAAACTTAATGTTATGGCTAACTAGGCAATTCCAAAGTTGTGTGCGACGAAAGCGGACTAACATCGGTTTGCAGTAGATAGTAGATAGCAGTATCGCCGCTCGCGACAGCATTTTGCCTGAGACGATTATGATAAGGTTGGAAGAACACACTTACATATTGGGCAAAAAGCCGGATACTTCTCGATCCCTTTAGCTTATAAAATCTATTGGCGATTTTCCTCCTGGTAAACGCCAACTACCTTATCCTGTCTTGATCCCTTATCAGAAGGTTCAGTGATCGAGACCCTACAGGTCACCAATATGGCGATTTACTGGCTGGTAACCCCCAGATGGATTGAGATATGTAAATCAGGGTGAGTGGAATTTCATATTCTATGACTATTGGTTTCACTATAACTTTGGATAGGCGTATTTTTCATCCGATTCAACTCGATGACGAGCATAAAAGGTATCCAGAGGGAAAATGCTTCTTCACATGCCATTAAATAACAAGAATTGCGGATTATTAAAGCAACCCTGATCCCCCTGTTACCTGCAAAATTACCGCAATGGGTGTATTCATCCTTTGGTCATGTTAACCGCGTTTGGATTGTTTATTCCACGTGCAGGAATTCATGACATCGGCCAGTTGAAAAATAGCCAGGAAGGCCAATGAACCCTGCGCCCGGCGATGAGCACTTTGATTATCGTTCTTTCAAAAAGTCTGTCAAGGTACTTTCCTAGGGACATCTTTCATGGGCGGGCGGCAAAGTTGGCGGTATGATATACTTTTCTCCGTTAAAACAATCTTTCCTGTTGACAGGGCCAATAGATGCCTGTCAACCCTCCTTAGTAAATCCCTGGTTTCGTATGTACGCTGAAGGCCATAAGCGTCCTACCATTGGTTTCCTTTCCACCTGGTCCATCTACGAAGGGACAACCATTGACAACTATACTCAAGCACTCCTGCAGGGGATTTGTGCCTCTGCGCGTGAACAGGATTGCAACCTGCTCATCGGCTGTGGAATATCGCTTCCTGGGAGTCCACGCGCCAGCCGTACGGCCTGGGCAGTATCGGGGGCGGATATGGATTTTATCCCGGTCGGGCCTTGGAACACGGATGGCCTGATCATCATTCCAGATGATTTCTCCGATTCACAATTTGAATATGTCCAGGATCTGTCCCGGTCAGGCTTCCCCATCATCCTTACCACCGCAGAAAAACCAGGACCACTTGTCGCCGCGGACAATGCCGGCGGCATCCAACAGGCGTTCGATCATCTCTTGCAGCATGGACACCGCCGTATTGCTTTTATTGCCGGGAAAAAAGGCCGCGGCGGTGACAGCGCTGAACGTCTGGCAGCTTATCGTCAGGCTCTGCATTCATGCCGGCATTGATGAAGATGAGCGCTTGATAGCCTTCGGTGAACATCGGCGTGAGGATGGGCGCCTCGCCATGCAGCAAATCCTCACAACAGGCGTACCATTCACAGGCTTGCTGGCCAGTAATGATTTGTCTTTACTCGGGGCCATGGATGTTCTGCGAGAATCCGGCCGACGCATTCCAGAAGATGTGGCGGTCATCGGCTTTGATGACATCTTGGAGGCACGTTCGCGACTGCCACCCCTTACCACCGTTCGGCTGCCAACGTTTACGTTGGGGTTTCAGGCGGTACTTTCCCTGCTTGAGATAATCCATGGTAAAAAGTCGAACGAGATAAATACACGCGTGGCAATACAACTTGTTATTCGCCAATCCTGTGGCTGTCGCCCGGAGAGCCTGCCTGTTCCATCACCTGCCGCAGCCTCATCGTTCGAACTAAAAACGATCCAAACCGATCTGGCAAGATCAATGGCAAAGGCACCTCCATTGAACTTCAGCATAGCCCATGGAATGAAATTGAGACTCTCTGTCTGGACCTAGTCCACACTTTCATGACCAGCCTTGCCCGGCATACTCCGGCAGAGTTTGACACAGGTTTGCAGCACCTCTTCGATTGGATTGAGGCGCATGGCGAGGACGCTTATGCCTGGCATACTGCGTTCTCGACGCTTCGCCGTGGCTTACCCAACTTAATCACGGCGGATTCAAGTGCAGACCTGGGATTTGCCGACACATTGGTTGATCGCGCCCGCCTGGTCGTTGCCGAGATAGCCCAACGCCAGGCCACCGAAGTCCTCCTACGCCACATGGATACCTCCAACCGGTTGGGATTGATGACTTCTCAATTGCTCGCTGCAATGGATGTCTCTGACAGCACTAGTATCCTCGAGGAACATTTGCCCCAATTGGGGATTCAACATGCATTGGTCGCGTTGTATTCGGCTCGCGATGACGATCCGGTGTCGAACAGCACAATTCTGCTTGGTACGAACCTGTCTGGAAACCGGAGAGGCTACCAATTCCTTACGCGTGAGTTTCCGCCTGTGGGCCTTTATCCTTCTGACTTGGCCTTTCAACTTGTCATTCTGCCGCTGCTGATTGATGAGCATACCACCGGTTTTGTGGCCCTGAGCGCCAGCGATCTTGAATTGTGTGCGGCCATTGTACATAACCTCGCTGCGGCATTGCGTACCAGCCAGCTATATCGGGACGCTCTCGAAGGCCGGAAATTAGCCGAAGAGGCCAATCGTTTGAAGAGCCGTTTCTTATCGATGGTCAGTCATGAACTGCGCACACCACTTAGTTTGATTGTTGGCTTGAGCGAGATGATTTTGCGCGAGCAACAGGAACCTTCCGGGGCAGCTTTACGCGATATCGAGCAGATCAACATAAGCGCGCAACATCTGGCACGTTTGATTGGCGATGTTCTTGATCTTGCAAGCAGTGAAGCCGGCCAGCTGCGCATCCTGCGGGAACCACTTGACCTGGCCGAGGTTCTGAACGTGGCGGTAAAGATTGGCGAACAAATGGCGCATGAGAAGGGGTTGGAATGGGAGGCACAACTCCCGTCCCGGGGGCCATTCGTGATTGGCGACCGGACACGCCTGCGTCAGGTGACGCTAAATTTGATCAGCAATGCCGTCAAATTCACGCCGGCTGGCCGGGTGGCATTGAAGGTTACTGTTGCTGATCAGGAAGTGCTGGTTTCCGTAAGTGATACCGGCATCGGCATCCCGCCCGCTGAGAAGGACACAATCTTTCATGAATTCTATCGCTCCGAACGTTCCATTCAATCGGGGTATGGTGGCCTGGGTCTGGGCTTGGCGATCTCGAAGCAATTGGTGGAACAACATGGCGGAAGGATCGGGGCGCGCAGCCCCGGGGATTTGGGAAGCGGTTCGACCTTTTATTTCAACCTGCCGGTTGCCCCGGCCCTCCTGTTACAGGCGGGGATTTCTTCCTCGTCGGTCGCACATGCATATTCCGTGGTTGTGTTGACCGAACACGCCGACCCAGCTGAACGGTTATGTTCGTATCTGCGCGAACGCGGTTTTGTGCTACGCAAATACTGTGTCGACGAACAAGTGGAATGGTTGTCTGATGTGCTTGCTGCGCCGCCGGCTGCTTTGATCTTAGGAGATCGACTGGCAGCCCGGGAAGGCTGGGCCATCCTCGGAACGCTCAAACGACAGCCTTCCACTGAGCATATCCCCGTATTGGCGTACTCGCTGGACGAGGCACATGATCAGGGTGAACTCTTAGAATTGAATTACCTGCATAAACCATTAAGGCTTGAACAGTTGGCTGAGGAACTGCAATTTTATTTTCCGGGTATGGAACAACATGTTGTCCTGATCGTGGATGATGATCCGGGCATCCTAGATTTGCACAGCCGTTTGGTGGAACAGATCGGTTGCCGGGCAATTACCGCGCGCAATGGGCATGAGGCACTGGAAGTAATCGAGCATACCCGACCCGACCTCATCTTGCTGGATCTGATGATGCCGGAGATGGATGGGTTTGCTGTAATTGAAGCGTTGCAAGCCCGTGAAACGATGCGTAATATTCCCGTGATTGTCCTGACAGCACGTCTGTTATCCGAGGCTGATCTCGAACGTTGCAACCGTGGCGTATCGGCAATTTTGAGCAAGGGGGTCTTCAGCACAACTGAGACGCTCAATCACATCGAGTCAGCGTTGACACGGCAGCATACCTTGGGCAAAGCCACACAACAGATCGTACGCCAGGCTATGGCCTGTATTCATACGCGTTATACCGAATCGCTTAATCGTGAGGACATTGCTAGGCACATTGGCGTCAGTGCGGATTATTTAACTGATTGCTTTCGCCAAGAGTTGGGGATTACCCCCATGATTTATCTCCGTCGTTATCGTATTCGCCAGGCACGCGAATTGCTCGAGACAACCGATCTATCGATCATGCAAGTGGCTCTTGATGTGGGCTTTTCAGAAAGTGCACATTTTACGCGCACGTTCCAACGCGAGGTGGGCATGACTCCGCGTGCCTATCGCAGTGCGAAGCGGGGTTGAAGTGCTCGGGCTATTAATCAGATTGAAAGGAGACAAGCAATCTACATACCTGTCTCCTCTAGGTGGGGAGAGAAAGCTTTTACGCTGTGAATTCACTCATTGCCGGCAGCGCTTTGCCACTGTAATCAAATAATGCCTGATTCTCCCATTGGCAGCCCGAGTTGGGATTGGTGGGGTCCCAGCCATTGCCTTTCACGGCTGTCCAGGTTGGCTCCCAATAGAACACACCCATTGCGCCGCCTTGCCGTGCCGCTTCCATGACAGCTCTTAAATTACTGGCTTGCCCAGCAGGAGTTGCTGGATAGCCTAGAGACAACTGACTCACCGAATGGATGGAGTTCTTCTCCTCGTCGTTTTCCTCGATGGTGAATGGATAGGCGGTTTCGACAATCACCACCGGTTTGACGTACCTCGAAATCATCTCCATGACTGTGCTTGTCATATCCTGCGTAGACCCATGCCAATATGAGTAATATGAGAGACCGGTCACATCCCACATCACGCCATGGGAGGCCGTCCTGTCAAACCATTCGCAAGCGCCTGCCTTGTCGCCAGCATTGGCAATGTGAAGCATCACTTGAATTGAGGCAGAGCAGGCTTTTACCGCGTTGTAACCCTGCTTAAGGAGAGAAGAAAGATTGTTCCAGTTGGCAGTGCTTCCATCCGGTAACAACATTCCCGGGTTGATTTCATTGCCAATCTGGATCATGTCAGGAGTCAGGCCCGCAGCTTTCAGGCTGCTGCAGACTTCCACGGTATGATCGTATACATCCGCCTGTAATTGGCTGAAACCATGTTCTGCCCAGGCAGCGGGCTTGATCTGGTGTTCAGGATCGGCCCAGGTATCAGAGTAATGCAGGTCGATTAGCAGCTTCAGTTTTCTAGCCTTGACCCTTTGAGCGAATTGTATGACGTTGGTTTTGTCATTATAGCCATTGGCTGGGTTGACCCATACCCTCAGGCGGATGTAGTTCACACCGTGATCCTGGAGTATCTTCAGTGGATTGCCCTGGAAGCCATTCTCATCGTAATATATGGCTCCCAAATTCTCGGCATGCTGCAGAGAAGATACATCAGCGCCCCGGATCGGCAAAGCCGCAGGCGCAGCTTCATTGGGAGGCGAGGTAAGAGATATTGAGGTCTTTGTCATGAGCTAGAAATTTCTGTCATCAACATAAAAGGTTCTATCATCAAGCCTTTTATAATGTCTGAAAGATCATGTAATTTCATTCTAAACCTATTATTCTTAATTATCTTGTCTGATAGCGGGATAATTTTGTGCCTTTCCGTACTAACAGAAACAATGTGGTGTGGAAAACCCCATTATTTTTACCATCCTGCCTTTCCCGAAAGACAATTCCAACGGGAATCCCGGAAATCGTCAAAAACAACCCGCTCTCCGGCAAGACATCTTCAGGCAGCTGGCATACAATGTAAATAACGCCTTGGAAAATCTCTTTCCAGGGGAAAATCCATCTGTTCAAACAAAAGGAGAAGAAATGAAAAAAACCATCGTTTTTTTAACACTGGTTGCTGTCCTGCTCTTGTCGGCCTGTGGCGCGCCTGCAACCCAGGCGCCTGCGCCTGCCACGGCAGCACCGGCAACCGCTAAACCGGCAACCGCTGCTCCGGCAGTACCTGTCTTACTGCCCACCGCAACTCACATTACGTTCTGGTCCTGGGTGCCGAATATCGCCGATCAGGTTACTGAATTCAATGCGATGCAATCGGATATCTATGTCGATTACATAAACGCGGGTAATGGAAATACCGAATACACCAAGCTCAATACCGCCCTTCAGGCCAACACCGACATCCCGGATGTTGTCCAGATCGAATACCAGCACCTGCCTGGCTATATCGCCCAGGGAGCCCTGCTTGATATTTCCAAGTACGGGGCCAACGATGTCAAGAGCCAGTTCATCCCCTGGACCTGGTCACAGGTCTCACAGGGAAGCGGAGTCTACGCTTTCCCGCAGGATGCCGGTCCCATGGTCATGTTCTGCAATGATGCCGTGCTTCAGAAATACAATATCAAAGTCCCGACCACCTGGGATGAATTTGCTGCCGCAGCGGCTGCCCTTCACACAGCCGACCCGAAGGTCTATCTGTCGACCTTCACCGCCGACCAGGGCTGGTTCTTTGGCATGTTGTGGCAATCCGGCGCGAAGCCTTTCATTGTGAACGGGCAAAACATCACCATCAACTTCACCTCACCCGAGGCCATGCGTGTTGCCAAGCTGTGGGGTGACATGATGAAAGCCGGCGTTCTCAGCCCGTTGGATACCTATACCAACGACTGGAATACCGCCCTTGGCAATGGCACCGTGGCCTGCTGGCAGGCGGGCGCTTGGGGAACCTTTATTTCAGGCAGCAGCCCGAACTATAAGGGCAAATGGTCGATCTATCAGATGCCGCAGTGGACGGCCGGTGGCAAGGCCAATGGCAACTATGGCGGCTCGACCATCGCCGTCGCTAAAGGCACCGCACACCCGGCTGAAGCCGAGAAATTTGCCCAATGGCTGACCACCGATCCCAAGCCCACACTGGAAGTCACCAATGCCGCCAAGGCCGCCCTCTTCCCGGTAACAACGGGCGTGCTGACGAACCCGGATTGGCTGGGTGTCACCGATGATTTCTGGAGCGGCCAGAAGATCCACCAGGTCATGTCGGATGCCGCCCAGGCTGTCAATGTTGATTTCGGTTGGAGCCCCTTCACCAACTTTGTCTACACCACCTACGCCGATCTGCTGGTCAAGGTACGGGCTGGTTCGCTCTCATTTGAGGACGCCATGACGCAATTGCAGACCACCGTGGTCGGTTATGCCAAGGACCAGGGCTTCACGGTCACCACTCCGTAAACTGGACCATACAATTCCCGGTTCATAGGTGGTGTGGTGGTCGTAGTGGTAACAGAGTAGATCAATCCGCTCCTTGACCACACACCGAATAAGGTATAGAGTACCGGGGCAGTCTGTAAGAGTTGCCCCGGTACTTTCATTGAGAGACCCATAATCCAGATGGCATGGATGGAGGCAGTATGTCCCTTTCGGAGATATCCATACGCAGAGAATCCAGTGGACAGCCCCGCAAAGAACATTATTTTTGGAGCCGTTTTTCACGCAAAGTCACCCCATATCTCTTTCTATCGCCATTCATGCTCGGTTTCCTGGTCTTCATGGTTTACCCCTTGATCTATGCGTTTAACTTGAGTCTCTATCGAAAAAAAATCATCGGGGGGATCTCTTTTGTTGGGCTATCCAACTACGTGAAGGCCTTCCAGGATCCCAGCTTCTGGGAAGGCGTCCGCAATGTGCTCGTCTTTGGCTTAATGCAAATCCCGATCATGCTCGGGCTGGCGCTCCTTTTTGCCACACTGATTGACAGCGGGGTCGTCCGGCGGGTATCCATTTTCCGCCTTGGTTACTTTTTACCTTTCGCCGTGCCCAATGTCGTCGCCGCCTTGATCTGGGGCTACTTCTACGGGCAAAGTTTTGGCCCGATCGCCCAACTGGCGAATGCACTGCACCTGCAACCGCCCATCTTTCTTACCGCCCAGGGTATTATCCCATCTATCGCCAATATTTCCATCTGGCAGTATACCGGTTACAACATGTTGATCATTTACGCCGCCATGAAGGCGATCCCTACGGAGTTGTATGAGGCTGCTAAAGTGGACGGCGCCAACGAATGGCAGATCGCTTGGAATATCCGCATACCGCTGGTGATGCCTGCCATTCTTCTGACATTCATCTTTTCCATCATCGGTACATTGCAATTATTCAACGAACCGAACGTTCTGAATGCTGTTGCTCCAACCGCCATGGACCGGCACTTTACGCCGAACCTGTATGTGTACAATCTCGCCTTTGCCAACAAGCAATTCGATTATTCGGCGGCCATCTCCTTTACCCTGGCACTTGTCACGGCAGCGGTCTCCTCGTTGGTCCTGTTCATCATCTTTCGCCGGGAGGCAAACCAATGACCGCACAAACATTTTCCCCGGTTCTAAAAAAGATACCTCGCAGTCGTTCCGGCAATACGGTTGCTTATCTCGTGATGACCGTATTTCTGATTTACTTCCTGATCCCGCTCTTCTGGTTGTTTGTTGCCAGCACCAAGACAAATGCCGGCCTGTTCTCCTCGTTCGGGTTATGGTTCGATAAAAGCATCAATATTGTTCAAAACTTGAAAGATCTCTTTGCTCGCGACAATGGGGCTTTTGGACTTTGGATCCGCAATACGGCGGTCTATGCCCTCAATGCAGCGCTTTTCTCTTCCCTGATCTCTGCTTTGGCCGGCTATGCCTTTGCACAGTACCGTTTTGCAGGCCGCAACATCCTGTTTGGCATTGTGCTCGCCTCCGTGTTTGTCCCCGGAACTGCTTTTGCCTTGCCGCTCTTTCTTCTGGAGAGCAAGACCGGCCTGAGCAATTCGCTATTGGCGATCATCCTGCCTTCTCTCGTCAATCCATTTGGGGTGTACCTGATGCGCATCTATACGGAACAGGCGGTCTCCCAGGACCTGATTGATGCCGCCCGTGTGGATGGGGCGGGTGAGTTCCGGATTTTTGCCACCATTGTATTCCGGCTGATCGCACCCGGTTTCGTGACGGTACTCTTATTCGCCTTCGTGGGCGCATGGAACAATTATTTCCTACCTTTGCTCGTCTTGAGTAAAAGTAGTTTATACCCACTCACGGTGGGCCT
This sequence comes from uncultured Chloroflexia bacterium, assembly GCA_963806575.1. Lineage (GTDB taxonomy): Bacteria > Chloroflexota > Anaerolineae > Anaerolineales > Villigracilaceae > UBA877. The sequence goes on from CAWDYX010000018.1 coordinate 140,273, forward strand.
GGCCTACTGGAGCGGCCTGGCAACCCAGCCGGGAAATGCACATGTATTGTATATCCTGGTCATCATGGGTTCAGTGATAGCCATCCTGCCGTTGATGATCGTGTTCCTGTTCCTGCAGCGTTTCTGGCAGGAAGGCCTGAGCTTGGGCAGCCTAAAAGGTTAATGGAGAATATGCTGTGGAACCTTTGCCGCAGGCACGCATCCTGATGCTGGGGAATGACTCCGCCCTGGCGTACCTGATCTCAAGATATGCACGGCAGAGTGGTTATGGCGTCACTACCATGCAGGGAGTATTGCAGGCCGAGGATGTCTGTGCCCTGAAACCTGCAGCAATTCTCTTCATATCGGTCGAGAGCCTGGAGGCTGCCCAGCCACTGGTTGCCGGACTGGTGAACTGCGATATCCCCGTACTGGTTTGTTCCTCGGTCGCGGATGAGGCGCGAGCACGTGAGCTGGGCGCCGATCATTGCCTTCTGCATCCTTTGACGTATGACGGTTTCCACAATGTTCTCGCGGCAGCGAGCACAGCTGGCAGGATCGAACGCTAACCAAATTCGATACGTTCACGCCCTGAGCAAACACGACTTCATGCCAAGAAGAACAATATGAACGAATTCTACGTGACCATCATCCACCGGCCGGAAATGGTACCGGAATATATCCAAAAGGAAGCCGAACAGGGTAAAAAGGAAGACCTCACCCGCAGCCGGGTTATCCAGGAATCCCTTGATATTTTCCGTACCCAGCAACAGATTGCGCACGAAAACGGCTTGCGTACCACCATCCAGATGACGTATGCCAGCTTGTTCAACCGGGAAGCAGTTACCATTGCCAGAGAACATCATGAAAAATATGGTGACGAAATCGGCTTAACATTTCTGGGCCTCCAGTGCAAGGAGTTCCGGGACAAATTCAAGTCCAGGGAGTTGGCGATCTGGTTATTTTCGATGGAAGACAAGCAAGAAGATCGTGGATGAAGTGTTGAGCTAAGTTTCACGAAGTGTTTGGCTTCTATCCCACCTCCACCGGCTCCTATTACATGGATGCCGAGCTGGTTAACTACATTAAGAAGAAATATCCGATGATCAAGGCCGCTGTGGCGACCTGCTGGGAAGAAGGCCCCAAGGCTTACTGGAATGCCAACAACTCCTGGTATACCATTTTTGATGGAAGCCCTTGGAATCCCTGGATACCGTCGAAGCGCAATATCCACTGTCCGGCCTCAGATGCAGAAGATGATATTGGCATTGTAGCCATCCCCCACATTTCAAGGGACTTGATGGCTGTCTTTGACGGACCCGGCTCATACTATGGAACTCACCCCCAGAACATCCTGCGCGGTATGGTCTATGAAGACCATGAGATCCCTTATTTCAAAAACCTGGTGGACCAATATCGTGCGATGGTGAAATACAACCGGGGTTATTCTTACAATATGGTATTTGTAGGCCCGGGTTGGATGAGCAAGAATGGCCGCTGGGAAGCCGATTATCCCACCCTGCTGAAGAGCTATCAAGACGGGATGGCCTATTACGGACAACTCAAAAAGGAGGGGAAAGCCAGGGATGTCACCATGAGTGAGTTTGCCGATATCTATCGCAAGGACCGTCCATATACCCGCCCCGAATGCACCCTCTGGAAAGACATTTTGTATGGTTCCAGACGGCAGCAATTCTGGTACGCCGATCCCTGGATGCGCTTCTGCCTGGATATGAACCAGGGTGGCGCGATGATCGACCTGCGTCCGTATGCCGCCAAACTGGTGCGACCCTGCGGAGTGGGGACAAAACATCTCCAGGATGCCTCCTATCCTTTCCTGGTGCAATCCCTCTACCGGGCCGGGTATTTTACCCATTATGCCGGCGAAGGAGCTGTCAAAAGCTGCAAAGTCAGCTATGAGGGTGAGGAAGTGGATCTGTGTACCTGTCGAACGCTGGCATCCATGACGGAAGAAGGGGACACCCGTATTGTCGCCCTCGATCCCGTGGATATTGAGTTCGCCAAATTGACCATTCGCTTGCAATCAATCTTTCGGATCACAGAAGGAACCGGAGAGATTGAGATTATCAGAAAGATTATCGATACTACTGACCCGCAGCCGGAGATAACCATCGACGATTACATCACCGCCTGCTATGGTACCACGGAATATCCTGAAGATCTGACCGGCGTCATTCTCACCATAAGAGGTCTTTCCGGTACAGTAACTATAGAATACGCTTATCAATGTCGCGAAGCCCAGGTGGAGGGTATCCAGGAGGCTGAGGCTCTCATCCCGCAGGTGGATACCCGACTTAGCATGCGCACCGATACGAGCGACGCAGCCGGGTACTTCCGAGAAGGCTTTGCATTTTCACCGATGTATACGATCGGCATTAAAAAAAATATCAGGGGTAGCGGAGAATTGCACACATGGCTCAAGGTCGAAAAGGCAGGCTAATTCGCAGAAAAGGAAGTATCCAGGCAGAATGTCCAATTATGCAGCAATTATGAGGATTGTATGAGAAGTGGCATAAATTCACGTTCATTTCGCTGGATAACTTTCTTCCTGACGCTGGTATTCCTCATCACGACTGCGGGTTGCCGGGTAATGCCCACAGGCACGCTAACCGCCTCCCAGGTTTCTACTACCGAACTTGCCGCAATCTCGAACACCTCTATTCCTCTTTCCGGGGGTTGGCGCTTTTCTGTTGACAAGTCCAAAGTAGGAGAAGGACAGGGCTGGGCTGGGTTAGCCTATGATGATTCGGCCTGGGAAATTGTCAGCGTCCCTCATACCTGGAATGTCATGCCTGATTACCTTGATTACAACGGTCTGGCCTGGTACCGCCGAACTTTCACTGTTCCCACAGGATCCGAGCAGGCCCATCTGCGCCTGCGCTTTGAAGCTGTCTTTTATCTGGCACATGTCTGGCTGAATGGTCATTTGCTTGGCATACACGCAGGCGGATATACGCCATTCGAATTCGATGTAAGTAAACTCATCAAACCGGGTGTAGAGAATCTCATCGCTGTCGAAGTGGACAATATGCGGGCTGCCAACCGCATCCCGGCCGATCTTGGTTCCAATTGGTCCTTCGATTGGTGGAATTACGGTGGCATCATCCGGGATGTGTCGCTTGAAATCACCAGCCGTGCCTACATCACCCACCAGCAGGTTATATCCGTGCCGCATCTTATTGGCATGGGCACGGCCGATTCGGCCACGATCACAGCTACCATTTCTATCAACAATACCTCCGCGCAGAAGCTGGATGGCACGATCCAGGCTAATCTTCTGGATGATATCAGCGGTCAGGCTGTCCTGGCCAAGCCCGTTTCGGCTCCGGTGAGTGTAATACCCGGCGGAACCAGCAATGTTCAAATTACTGCTTCGCTGGTTTCTCCGAAGCTCTGGCATTTTGACCACCCTGACCTATATCACTGGTCGTCCACCCTCTTGGCGCAGGATGGCCAAGTGCTGGACATCAGTGAGGTGACCATTGGCATCCGTTCCATAGAATTAAAAAATGGGGGGTTTTATCTGAATGGCGAGCCTGTGCGCCTGGTGGGGGTTGACCGGCATGCAGATACTCCGGGACAGGGCTCGGCAGAAACGGTGACTGCCATGGTCGCGGCCTATGATGATCTAAAAACGTTGAATGAAGTTCTTACTCGCCCGGTGCATTATCCGCAGGCTGAGACCATCTTGGATTACGCTGACCGCCACGGTATCCTCCTGATCCCCGAGGTCCCGGCCTGGCAACTTGGTGAGACTCAATTGGCCAGCCAGCAGATGCAAGACCTGGAAAAGCAGCAATTGAGCGAGATGATCTCCGAAGATTTCAATCACCCATCTGTATGGGCTTGGAGCATCGGCAACGAGTTCGCCTCGAACACAGCCACCGGTCACAGCTTCGTACAAGAGATGATAACTTATGTAAAATCTCTCGATCCAACCCGCCCAGTAGGGTTTGCATGCGACAAATTGGGTTCACAGCCACAGTCGGATGCAACCGCTCTTTCAGATTTTGTCATGATGAACGAATACTTCGGCACTTGGCATGGAACCCGGCAGGATCTCGGTCCGGCACTGGACCGGATCCACCAGACCTGGCCGGATAAGACCGTGATCATCACGGAATTCGGCTTCACACCGCATTGGAATTCCACCTGGGGTCCCGCCACATCCAGCCTGAATCCAGACCAGTACTTCTTTGTGCCAGATAAGCTACCCTCCGATTCGGACGCTGCCGATGCTGTTCGTCGCCAGCTCATTACCGAGCAGATGTCGATTTTTCGCAGTAAGCCATTTGTGGCTGGTGCCATTTTCTGGGATTACCAGGATTATCGTACTCCCACCAATTACAAGACTGGCCTGGTAGATTCTGAAGGCAATAAACGCGGCTCCTGGGAGGTCTTACGAGACGAATACGCGCCGGCACTCATCAATTCGGTGACGCTTTCTCCTCTAGCCGGTCAGCAAAGCACTGCCACGGTTGCCTTGCATACGCGCGGCCCAATGGATGTGGATATGCCAGCCTATACATTGCGAGGTTATATCTTGCATTGGGCCCTTACCTCTCCAAATGGCACTACATCATTCTCCAAAGGCGATATATCCATGCCGGTACTCACTCCTGGATCAAAATGGTCAGGTAAAATTACACTGACAGTCCCAAATGATGATTACGTTCTTGCCGTAAGCGTTGTCCGACCAACCGGCTTCAGCATAACGGAACATTCATACGATTCACATGGAGCACTTATTCCGTAATAATTTTCCATAAAAATGGGCATGCTTCCTTTTGGCATTTCAAAGAATTGCAGATAACGGAGATTTACCCCTATGGTTCAAGGTCGAAAAGGCAAGTTGAATTATCGCTGCCCGCGCTGCCTCATGCGGGAAATCGACATGGATATGCTCTACGATCTGGATAAAGACGAATATTATTGCCTGCGCTGTTCTTTTACTGGCAACGAACAGGAAATTCTCCGTCTTAATGCTCAATTTCGTGAAAAATATCGGGATCGCATGAAAAGGATCACTGACTTTTGATTTCCCAAAACTCTTTGTTCCTTTTACAGCAACTCTTATAACCCCGCTGACTGCTCCCCAGGGGCACCTGGGACGCCGCATGCCGCGGCGTTTTTTATGTTCTATGTCACGCTTTTCCCTAAAACGATATACAATGGGCTCATCTCCAGGTCTCCATCGCTCCCTGGAAGCAGAGGCGTATTTATGTTTCCCCTGAATAAAGCACTCTTCCTGGCCGTGCTGACCCTGCTCATCCCGGCCGCATGTTGCATATCGCAGACCTTCACGCCCACCCCTTCCCCACTCCCACCTCCCACCTCTTCGCCCATGCCGGTTGAAGTCATCCCGACCGCCACGCCAGTTCCCACGCCAGTCCCTTTGAGCTTGTACGAGCTGCATATGATCGACCCGCAGACCGGATGGGGCTGGTCTCAGTACCAGGACGGTTCCCCCATGCTGCTGCATACCCGGGACGGCGGGCGCACTTGGAAGGATGTAAGCCCCTCGGCCCTGCCGGGCATCTCAGGCGGATACTTCCTGGATGGCCGGACCGCCTGGCTGCAGACCTTCGATGCCAAGGCCATGACCGCCGGCCTGGGCATGACGGCCGACGCCGGGGCGACCTGGACGCAGGTGACGACCTCCATCCGATTCTTCAACGCCCAGCTCCATTTCACCGATGCTCAGAACGGTTGGGCGGTCAACTACAACGTCGGCGCCGGCCAGGCGGCGGTGGCTATCTATGCCACCAAGGACGGCGGCGCAACCTGGGACACGCTCATGCTGACCGACCCCAATTTACAGGATAACTCCTCCGGCCAGCTGCACCTCTGCAGCATTTGCGGCGACAGCCTCTACTACGACCCCAAGCGGCTGATCATCGTCTACGGCGACATGGCCAACGAACCCGCCGGGTCGCTGCGCCTGGCCGTTTCGACCGACCTGGGCCAGACCTGGAAGAAGATCTCCGTGCCCTTCCCTTTGCCCACGCTGGCGGCAAAAGGCCTGGTCGACCCGGGCACCCCGCACTTCTTTGATGCGAGAACCGCCCTGCTGCCGGTCGACATCGTCACCTCCAGCGCGGATGGTTCCACCACCGAACGGGCTCTGGCGGTCTATTCCACTTCCGACGGCGGCCTGACCTGGACCAGCGGCTCAGCCGTGCTCGCGGGGGTGAGAAATGTCAGCTACGTGGACTTTGTCTCATCAAAAGACGGATTCGCCGCCTGCGGCAGCGCTCTGTGCGTCACCCACGACGGCGGGCGCACCTGGAAACCCCAGCCCGAAAGCCTGAGCTTCGCCGAGACCCAGACAGGCGAGTTCGTCTGGCACTTCTCCTTCGTCGACGCCTCCACTGGCTGGGCCATCACCACCGACGAGAACAACCATTACGGTCTCTACACCACCTCCGACGCTGGTCAGACCTGGACGAAACTCTCACCGGGGCTTGTGCCATAGCCTCCGGAGCTAAGCAGGGCAGTGCGAGTATGCCAGGGGCAGCTGAGACGCCGCATGCCGCGGCGTTTTTTTATTATTTTCCCCGTTCCTGCTGCTCCTTCCCCCTTAATCCCTTCCCTGGACAAGCCGTCTATCAGTCTACCAGTCCCCAATTCCATCGGGGATCAGACTAAAGTCGATTCGTCTGATGTTTGTAGAGTTTTATGGGTTTGTGCGTTTCCCCCGCTGATGCTATACTTCTACCAGTAGCTGGACTGTAGAAAGGAGCCGATATGGTGTCTCCCAATTATGTCATTCCTGACAAGAAAATCCACACTTTCTGTCGTCGTTGGAAAGTGATCGAATTTGCACTTTTCGGTTCCATTCTGAGGGAAGACTTCGGCCCCGAGAGCGACGTGGATGTACTGGTGAGTTTCGCGCAGGAGGCTGGATGGAACCTGTGGGACCTGGCCGAGATGCAGCAGGAATTGGAAGGTATTTTTGGACGACCGGTGGATCTGGTCGAAAACGGTACGCTGCGCAACCCCTTCCGTCGGCAGGCCATTTTGAATACCAAAGAGGTGGTATATGCCGCTGGTTGAACGGGACGCCGCGTATCTTTGGGATATGCTGGACTCTGCCCGTTCCGTCTGTGAATTCACTGCCGGCGTGCAATTCGATACCTATCAGAGCGACCGCAAACTTCAACTGGCCGTCGAGCGTGCCGTGGAAATCATCGGGGAAGCTGCCCGCCGGGTTTCCGAGGAATTCCGCCGCGACCACCCGGAAATCCCATGGCGCAGCATGATCGCCCAACGCAATGTGCTGGTGCACGAATACGGGGAGATCAAGCACGAACGCATGTGGCTGCTAGTGATTGAACACCTGCCTGCGCTGGTGCGTAACCTGGAAAAACTCGTTCCACCCATTCCTCCCGAACAATAATAGGGAATAGTCTGATCCCCAAACCCCCTTCCGGGGACAGGTAGTCTATGAGTTTATGAGTCAAAAAAATATCAGACTATAGTCTTGCCCCACCCGCCTGCGGCAGCGCTCTGTGCGTCACCCACGACGGCGGGCGCACCTGGAAGCCCCAGCCCGAAAGCCTGAGCTTCGCCGAGACCCAGACAGGCGAGTTCGTCTGGCACTTCTCCTTCGTCGATGCCTCCACTGGCTGGGCCATCACCACCGACGAGAACAACCATTACGGTCTCTACACCACCTCCGACGCTGGTCAGACCTGGACGAAACTCTCACCGGGGCTTGTGCCATAGCCTCCGGAGCTAAGCAGGGCAGTGCGAGTATGCCAGGGGCAGCTGAGACGCCGCATGCCGCGGCGTTTTTCATTGCCGCCTCGGGGCCTCAGCCCCCTATAAACAGGCGGAAAAAGGGGTTGTTTTGGGAATTCAACAGGGAAAAAACGAAAACAAAACGTCCCCACCCTGCCCTACCCCAAAAGAAAGGGAGAAATTTTTTGAATGAATTGATCCTACAAAAATGGGTTTAAAAAAAGTGCCATTAAACGGCTTTTTTTGGGCAAAAAAAGGCAAAATAGAAAAACAGCGTGCGCGGTGGTCTCAAGCTATGGTAACTCTATGATGCTTTGAAGCTGCTATGAGTAAGGTTTACAGTTTCCGTCTCAATGATGACAACCCTCGTGAAGCCCAAGCCAGGGAGGTAATAAATGCCTGGATTTCAAAGGGGTTATTCTTGCGTCAGGACATTGTAAAGGCTCTTTTAGCAATATCCAAAGATAATGATTCTTGGAAATTACAAGCGCTCCAGGCTTCGATCCTTACAGGGTATATTCTATTAACTTCCCAGCATCATTTGTATATTGAATAGTGGCTTTGCATTTGTTCAGATCTGCCAGTAGCTGACATCTATTTTGCTTGTTTTCCCAGGACAATTTCAAAAGCCAATCTTCCGAATTTAAAACATGAAATTCTCCATTGAAGGCATCGTATTCGTTTCGAAAGTGGATCAATTTTATCAAACGTTGGACAATTGGACGCTGGAGCTCCTGTTCCACTTCATCAATTGAGTAATTATGCCGATTAATATCGCGACCTTCGCCAGTTCGTGCCATGGCGGACTGGTCGTTTTTTCCAGCCAACAATCCAACATAGTAAACTTGCGGAACGCCGGGTGTGAAGAACTGAATGGCCCTGGCAGCCAAGTAAGCATCGTCATTGCAATCCAGCATGGAATAGAAGGCACAGCGGATTTGATGCACATCGAAGCCGTCCAGGTCTTTATGCTTTGGGGAAAATATCAAGCTGAGATTAGCACCCCTATTTAGACAAATATCAACCACCTTGCGAGCATCCTCACTTCTATAAAGGTCATTCAAATCGGGTTTGATCGGCACTCCATCATGACAATCAAGCATGGTAAATTGCCGGTGTGGACGAATTTTTAGATACTCTTTCAACCTTTTACTGGTTCTATTCAACAGAGCATCAAGAACTATATAGGGCAGAATAAAGTCATAGATCCAATATCCTTTTTCGGCCAATTTGAATTGGGTCTTGTAATCTGCATGGACTTCAGGCAGCAATTCAATACCAAAAGAATTGGCTAATTCCGAAATCCACTCTAAAAACCGATAAATTTCAGGCTCCACAAAAAAGCATGTTGTTCCCCGCTTTTTAATCGTATAACCTATTGCATCCAACCGGATAATTTTGACCTTGTTCTTGTTAAAATTGGTCATGAATTCGACTAGAAGCTGGCGAGCTATCTGTGAATTTATGTCCATATCAACCTGCTCGGAAGGAGTGGTTTTCCCAAATGTTGTCCAAACTCTCTCCACTTTACCAGTTTTTTTAATCATGAAGTTGGAAAATGGTTCCGTCCGACGCAGGAATATTTTTTTTATATCCTCCTTTGGAGGATCGCCATTTGGCCAAATCTTATCCAAGGTAATGAACAGATCTGCATATTCAGACTTGCGCCCATTCTCCAGGAAATCCTGAAAATAAGTTGATTTTGTGGAAATATGATTGACCATCAAATCAAGCAAGATATCATGCTTTTCACCGATATGCCTGATATCCTGCCAGGCACCGAACTGTGGTTCAATTTCCAAATGGGTAAGGGGTGCAAAACCTCGATCCCCGGAAGAGAGAAATGGTGGCAGAATATGGATGCCGCCCTTAAAGAGGCCTGGGAAATAAGTTTCCAAAACATAATTGAGCGTTTTTAGATTCCCACCCAAAGAATCGGGATACGTGACCAGCTGAACTTGATTCTTGACCGTCATGTCGAATCCAATTAAGTAGCCATAATTACTTCATAATCTTTTGTTATCAAAAAATCCGATAATTGTTTATGGCCGGCAATAATCTTGTGTTCCATGGATAACACTTGCTCTATAAATGGATCGTCTACTTCGTTACCGCGCTTTCTTTTCTGGCGATGTTCCAGGGTGTCTTGCCAATTTCTAGAAATGAATATCCTGGTATCAACATGCTTGAGCAAAGATGTATATGTTCCTTCCGCAAGCACGACTTTAATTCCCTCCAAACTGATCGTTTCTTCTTCAATTGTATTTAAATCATAATCTACCAGTGGTTTGGTTATTTCGTTTTTCCCCTGAATGGCATTTATCAGGTGTTGTTCCATAACATCAAGTTTGACCTCTACATGCGGCCCAAGCCATTCTGGATCTTCTCGTCTTTTTAAATCATTGGATTTGGGCGGAAAATTAAAATAATCGTCCTGCCCCAGTAAGATAGATTTGATTCCATACGTAGCCAATTCGTCTGCAATGGCCCTACCTGTTTCAGACTTGCCGCTACCAGATTCTCCTGCGACTGTGATGATGTATCTCGTGTTTTTCCTCCTGATTCTTTCAATAATTTGTAGAACAATCTCACTTGCCACTCTTCTGTGATAATCTTGTATGACAAGGATGTCGCCTCTCATAATGATTTCTCCGTTCAGACACACTGGAAATTATTTCTCAAAAATGTGGCCATCTGCATCCACGCATCCTGGGCAACTTGCCTGGGTCCTGTGTGAGTAAAACCATGATCGCAGCCTCTATATCGAAATGGTATTTTGTAACTCCACTACCTGAACCGTTTTCGAAATTGCACTCCAATTGGTGAATGTCAGAGTTACCCATGGGAAAATGGAATGACCAGCACACATAAGAATATAATGACACTTGGCACACCGCTGCTCACCCTTTGACCGAGCCTTGCAGCAGCGCCAGGATGATCTGGCGTTGGAACAGCACGAAGATGACGAGGGTGGGTACCAGGATCAGGATCGTGCCGGCGCACAGCAGGGGGATATCGGTGGCGTAGTGGCCCTGGAACGCTCCCAACGCACCGGCCATCGTTCGCTGCGTCGGGTCCTCAACGAGCACCAGCGCAAGGAGAAACTGGTTCCACGTCCAGATGGACATGAGGATCCCGAGCGATGCAATCGGCGGTCCTGCGAGCGGGACGTGGATTTGCCAGAACAGGTCCCAGGTGGTCGCGCCATCGACGCGCGCTGCCTCCGAGATCTCGGTCGGCATGTTGACGAAGTGGGCGCGCATCCAGAAGACGGCAAAGGGCATGTACAAGCCGATCAGCGGCAGCACGATCGCGAGCCGGGTGTTGTAGATCCCCGTTGCCCGCTCCAGGAAGTAGATCGGGATGATGATCCCCGCGTACGGGAGCGTCAGCCCGAACACAAACAGGAAAAGCAGCACGCGCGCGCCAGGGATCCGCAGGAGGCCAATGGCGAACCCGGCCATCGTCGAGATGAGAAGGGACACGGGCACGACGGCGAGGACAATGAACGTGCTCGACGCGAGCATCGCGGGCATGTGCGCCTCGTTGAACGCCGTCATGAAGTTGCTCCACTGCGGGGGCGCGGGCCAATCGAGCCCGCTGGGCACAGTGTTCGACGGATGCAGCGCGGTCATGAAGATGCTGATAAAGGGCAGGATCGTGATCGTCATCAGCACCAGGAGCAGGGCTCGGCCCGCCCAGAGTTCGCTGCGAGCAACCCTCATCGCGCACTCTCCCGGCTCAGCCACTGGATCGGGAGGATGACCACAACGACGAGGACTATGAGCATGACGGCCAGAGCAGACGCCAGCCCCACAGATCGCTGGGTGAACGCAAGGACGTAGATCTGGATCCCGGGTACCGCCGTCGCGTTGCCAGGCCCGCCGGCCGTCGAGACCCAGACGATGTCAAACGCGGCGAGGGCAGCGATCACCGTAACGGTCAGGCATACGCCGATCTCGTTTTTGAGAAGCGGGACGGTGATCGCGACAAATTCCCTGAACCAGCCGGCACCATCGATCCTGGCGGACTCATACAGGGACGGGTCTATCTTCCCCATGCCGGTCAATAGCAGGACGGTGCAGAATCCCAGCAGCACCCAGATTCCGATGACCCCGACGGCTGGGAGTGCCCAGTGGAAGTCGCCGAGCCAGGCACGGGTGATCGCGCCGAGCCCGACGGCTTTGAGGATCTGGTTGATCAAGCCCGGGAGGGCCAGCAGCCAGCCCCAGATGATGCCGGCAGCGACGAGCGGTATGACCTGGGGCGTGAACAGAACGGTCCGGGCTATCGCTCCGAGCTGCCCGGTCGCCACACGGTGGATCACGCTCGCGACGACGAGACCGAGACCCACCGGAATGATGCTGAACCATATGACCAGCCAGAACGCATTGATAGATCGTCCCAATCAGGTTGGGAACCTGTAAGATAGTTATGTAGTTCTTCAATCCGACCCAGGTCGCAAGACCAACGCCGTTCCACTTGTACAATGAGTACTTGATGGTGAGCACCAGGGGTTGGAGCACGAACACCGCATACATCATGAGGGCCGGCAGGACAAACAGCCAGCCAACAATTGCCTCCCGGCGGACCTTCCTGTGCTGGAAGATCCGCCGGGAGGACGCATGAGCCACGGGACGATTGTCTGACGTCATTGTAGATGTCACCGTTGATTTGGAAGGCGCAGGCATCCTCACGCGGCACTCACTACTACTGCTGAGCCAGTTCCCGCAGGTACTCGGCCTGCACAGCTTTGAGCAACCCGGCAGCGTCCTGCTGGCCGCCGACCATCTTCTGGAGCTCGGGCGTCCAGCCCTGGGCAAAGATCGAGCTGGTCGCATTGGCGATGAAGTCCATCGAGTTGCCTGCCGCGCCCATGACAGGTCCGGCGGCAAGCGTATCGTTCGTGACCGAGCCGGCAGCAACGGCCGGCATCGTGGCACCCGCCGGCCCACCGGGGTTCGAGCCGCCGATGGCAACGTTGATCTTGCGGGCCGCGTCGTTTGTGGCGACCCAGTTGAAGAAGAAGGCAGCACAATCGGCGTGCTTGGCTTTGGCTGCGATACCGTACGTCAGCGGAGCGGACATGGCGGCAGGCCCTGCACCGGCCACAGCGGGCGGCATCAGGAAGAAGCCGACATTACCGGGCATGCCGGTATCGTAGCCTTGGTTCTGCCAGTCGCCGTTGAAGGTGAAGACGCCTTCGCCCTTCGTGAAGCGGGAGGCAGCGTCAGTGTACTCGATGGCGTTGATGTCGGGCGGGAAATAGCCGGCCTTGATCCACTGCTCAAGGTGCTGGGCGGCGATGAGGTTGGTCGGCGTGTCGATGGTTGCGCCCTTCTTCTGGAAGATCCAGTCGTTGATCGGCCCGACCGGGCCGTAGGCGGCCATCAGGTTCTGGAGCGGGAAGGCGAGCCCCATGCCGCTCTTGGCGCTGCCCCACTCCATGATTGGTTGGAGCCCGGCGGCCTTGGCCTTTGCAAGCAAGGCCTCGAACTCAGCGACCGTCTGTGGAGGTTGGGTCATGCCGATCTGCGCGGCGAGCTTCTTGTTGTAGAAAATGCCGGTCAGGCTGTAGTTGATACCCATGGCGTAAAGCGTGCCGGAACCGCGCGTGCCGTCTGCCGCGACCCGGTTCTGGTTGAGCTGTGGCACCGGCCACTTGTCCCAGCCGAACACCGTCGCGTATTTGTCCAAGTTCATCAGGAGGCCGTCCTTCGCGAACGAGACCATCGTCGGCAACCGGAGCAGATCGGGCGGGTTGTCACTTGAGAGCAGTTGCGGCGTCGTGGTGATGAGATTCGCGAACTGGTCCTGCTTGATATCCCAGGTCACGTTCGGGAACTGCTTGGTGAACTCATCGGCGAGCGTGAAGGGGATTTGGAACCCTGTCTCGAAGTAGGCGTTGAGCACGACAGGAGCTGTCCCGCAGGTGGGGAGTGCGGCTGCCGGAGGCGCTGTTGGGGCTACCGTTGCAGGAGCTGCGGTGGCAGGAGCTGCGGTAGCAGTAGCTGCAGTGGCAGGGGCAGCAGTTGTTGCTGGTGCCCCACAGGCAGAAAGCAGCATGGACGACAAAACCAAAAGGCTTATTATTGGATATAACGCAATTTTCTTATTCATTTCTCATTCTCCTTTTGAAGATGGGTTAAGGATTTGATACAACGGGATTAGATTTAGGTAGATTCGCTCAAATAACACACCTCCTTGATAAATCAGGAACGCTACGACATTGTGGAATAAGTTAGAGGAATTATCCGTGTGATTCCGGATTGAACGAATTGTCATTGAATTTCCTATATTATAATGAAAGAGTTTTGATGAAAGCTCTTTCATATTCATGATAGCATGAATTACCACAAGAGTCAACATGGAAATAATTAAGCGGTTATGCGTTCTACAATTGTCAAGGGAAGATTAATATGTTGCACCGGACGCGTAGCATCTGCTATGTGTGCAAGTAAAATCTCAATCGCCAGACGCCCGGATTCGTCCAAGTGTTGATGAATAGTGGTCAGATCAGCATACTCAGCCATATCGAGATCGTCAAAACCGATTACTGCCAACTGCTCCGGTACTTTGACCCCAAGTTGGCGGGCAACTTTTATCACACCCAGAGCTTGAAAATCAGTGGCAGCAAAAACAGCAGTTGGCGGATTCGAGGCGTTTAGCAGTTCGCTGGCCATCTGACGGGTCTGTTCCATAGTGTATGGCGCCAGCCGAACAAATTCGTCTGGAAGCGCAATTCCCGCCTCCTGTAGAGCATGTCGGAAACCGACCAAACGCAAGCTGACGGGATGAATAGCATATTCAGGCAAATCGGTATCGCCTAAAAATGCAATCCGGCGATGTCCTTTTGCAATAAGATATTCGGCAGCCATTCTCCCACCGCCCACATCATCAATTTCAACACTGTTTAATTTTGGATGTGGAAATTCGATCAAAACAGTTGGAATATTGTGCCTGAGCAATCGGTTCACTGACACGTCTTCCACCGGAAGAGACATAATAACCAACCCATCCAGGTTCCCCGTAAGCGGTAGCGATGAAAGATAACCTTGTAATCGGTCCACAGAGTCGACCGTGTATATTACCAAATCGTAATTCTCTTTGGATAATTCTCCCGCTAAGCCCCGTAAACGTTGGACGAAAGAAGGTGCTGTAAAAAAAGGGGTAATTACACCAATGCGCCCGTTAAGGCGCAGGGCACGAGCACGGGCCTCAGCTTTGGGTACAAATCCAAGAGCATCGATGGCGGCTAAGACCCTCTTCCGCGTTTCAACATTAACTTTATTGGGTGCATTCAACACCCGGGAAATGGTCGAAATGCTAGTGCCGGAATATTCAGCAACATCATAAATGGTGGGTTTCTTTTTAGTCGCGCTCATTATTCACCAAAGGATAAGATCTATGAAAGCACTTTCAGTTTAACACAACCATAGCCGTTACGTCAATGTTAGATAAAGAACCTTGAACCAAAAGCATATATAATTTTTTCCACTTTTTGAGAGTCACCTGATAGACCGTGTATGTTAAGATATATATATGGTGGAAAGAATCAACCGCCAGGCTGATGAAAGGATTTACCAACCTAAAATCCAGAGCAACCCACTGCTCCTTGCATAAATATCTGAACTGAAGTAACTAAAAAGCAATAAAAAAAAACGAAGTTTTTGGTTTAAATATTTACGCAGTACTCTGTAATTCATGAGATTTACAGGATCAGAGAGATACTTGGCCTTCCTATGACCGTGATCGTTGACCAGGCCATCAGGGAATATTTGGGGAAATATGATACGGATATTTCTCGAGCTGGTCGAGTAAATCTCGAAGTTCATGAAGGAAATCCCTGACATCGCGTAATCATTTCCCCCGGTCTAAGCCAGGAGAACGGGTAGAATCATGTCCATGAAGCGTCTCATCCTTCTAATGGCAGCCCTGCTCCTGCTGGCGGCTGCCTGCGCCACCACCCAACCGCCTGCCACGACGTTCCCCACGGCTTCGGCTGCCATTTCCCCGACGCCCTCTCCCAGCGCCACGCCCACCGGCACTCTTGTGCCTCCCACCCTGACCGCCACCCCCCAATATATTGAAGGCACATTAACGATCAAGGTCAATGTGCGCAGTGGACCCGGCACGAATTTCGCGGCCCTTGGCCAGCTTAACGCCGGAGAGAAAGTCCAGGTTATCCTCCGGGACGGCACCGGCGAATGGTACCAGATCCTCTATCCCTCCGCCTCGGGCGGACGCGGCTGGGTAGCCGCTCAATTCGTCCAAATTTCGGCAGGGACTATTGTACCTCCGGAGGCTACACTCACCCCGGCCGGACCAAGCGGGCGGGTTTTGCAGCTTCTCAACGTCCGCTCCGGGCCGGGCATGACGTTCGCCTCGCTGGGGATGCTCCAACCGGACGTGGTGGTGGTTCTGACCGGAAAAAATTCCACGGCTTCCTGGCTCCAAATCGTCTATCCTGCCGGCCCGGGTGGGCACGGCTGGGTTACCGCCCAATACATCCAGGCAGATGCCAGCAGCCTTCCGGTGCTGGATGATAATGGCACTCCGGCCACAAGTGGCACTCCGGCCACGAGTGGCACTCCGGCCGCCAGTGGCACCGCCGGGTCGACACCCATTCCCGTCACTTCCACGCCAACCGCCGGCCCGGCGGCTGCCGATGACGATTCGCCTGCCAACCCGGGCGTGAATGTGCCTTTCTCGGCCACCGGGACGCACCAGTTCACGTACTCCAGCCAGGTCTCCGCGCCGGAGGGAGATCCAGAGGACTGGATTGAGTTCAGCCCTTATGCCGTCAATGCTGCCGAGGCCCGCCTGGTTTTTAGCCTGACCTGCACCGGCAACGGCACTTTAACCGTCGAAATACGACAGGGCGGCTCCCTGCTCTCTGGCTGGGGGAGCCTGTCATGCGGCATTCTGGATGAATTGATTACGCTCCCGGCTGGTCAAACCTATGAGATCCGCCTGGCCCTGGCTCCGGGCGAAGGCCTGCGGCTGGTGGACTACATTCTGACGGTGCAAAATGAGCCGTAGATGAGCGTCAAAAGGCGGACGGTGCGGCGGCGGCCGTGAAGCATTCCCGTAACATCCCGCAGGGAATCTCGAAGTGCATGTAATCTCCTCATAGGCCGTACGGTCGTTTTCGGCCGCGCGGTCGTGGTTGTACCCTATGCTATAATGATTTACATGGGTATTCGATCAGGCCTCCTCATTGCCGTTCTCCTGGGCTTGCTGGGGGTTTTTTTTAGCATTCGGGCAGGTGTCCATTCCTTGCAAACCAGCCGCCGCCAGGCCAGCTGGCCGGAACGTCACAGACAGGTGGCAGCCGGCCGGAATTATTTTGGCCTGGCGTTACTCCTGATGGTAATAATGGTTGGCGGTGTGGTCATTATCCGATCAGGAAATATTACTCCCCCGGTCCTGCTCTCCACCCCAACATTCACTCCGGAACGAACCGCTACGAATATTCCGTCTGAAACCTTCACAAATACTCCCACGATGACAAGCCAGCCTGCGCCGACCGGTACCCCGACCCTGATCGCCACTCCCGCTCAAACATTTACCAGAACGCCGCTGCCGGGCCAACCCCCCATCCCCACGGATACGCTTTGGCCAACCTGGACACCGAGCCAGACGCCGACCATCAGCTTAACCCCGACCCCCACCCATACTCCTGCGGCGTCATCCACCCGGCTCCCGACCCACACGCCTCTCCCTACTGATACGCGTTGGCCCATATTCACCCCCACTGGCATCAAATAAGAATACACTGGTACCAGCAATGCGCGAAACCATTTACGGCCGTAATCCTGTCCATGAAACCCTGCGCGCCAGACGCCGGGACGTTTTTCGCCTGCAGGTTGCCGAGGGCGTGCAGGAGCGGGGCCGTCTGACCGAGATCCTGGACATGGCAGCGCAGCGCAAAATACCCGTTGAACGCGTGCCGCGCCAGCGGCTGGATAAGCTGGGCGACAGCCACCAAGGCGTGGCCCTGGAAGTCAGCGGCTATCCATATGTTGGGCTGGACGATATCCTCGATCATGCCAGGCAGCGCCGTGAATCCCTTTTTGTGCTCATCCTCGATACCCTGCAAAACCCGCAAAACCTCGGTACGCTCATCCGCACGGCAGAATCGGTAGGTGTGCACGGCGTATTGATCCCGACCCACCGGGCGGCGGAAATCACCCCGGCAGTCGTTTCCGCTTCGGCGGGAGCCTGCGAGTATATGCTGGTGGCGCAAGTCAACCTGGTGCAGGCCATCCTGGCGTTGAAGGAAGCGGATGCCTGGGTCGTTGGTCTGGACGAAGGTCCGGGGTCCAAAAGCCTATCCGAGGTCAGGCTGGATGGCGCCCTGGGGATGGTGGTAGGCAACGAAGGGGAGGGCATCCGTCCGCTGGTGAAGTCCAAATGCGATTTCCTGCTGCGGTTGCCGATGCAGGGACGGGTCGAGTCGCTCAACGCCGCTGTTGCCGGGTCCGTGGCGCTATACCTGGCCTACCTCGCCCGCACGAAATAAAGTCCATCCGATCATAGAACTATCTGACCATTTAACTCAGTCATTGGAGACTCATTCATGCCAACAGCCTCTTTTCATTTTCCACGCGGTTTCCTGTGGGGGACGGCTACTGCCGCCCATCAGGTCGAAGGGAATAACACCAACAACAACTGGTGGGCCTGGGAGCAGCAGGATGGCCGCATTGAAAAAGGACACAAATCCGGACTGGCCTGTGATTGGTGGGGCGGGCGCTGGGAGGAGGATTTCGACCGCGCGGCTGAGGCCGGGCAGAATGCCCATCGATTGTCGGTGGAATGGAGCCGCATCCAGCCTGCCCCGGATCGCTGGGACGAGGCCGCTCTGGAGCATTACCGGAGCATGGTGCGCGACTTGCACGACCGGAATATGACTGCTATGGTCAGCCTGCACCACGTCACCGACCCGCTCTGGCTGGGTGAAATGGGTGGTTGGGAGACCGGGGCAGTCCTGCCGCTATTCGAGAAATACGTCCGCAAAACGGTTGATGCGTTGAAAGAGTATTGTACGTTGTGGTGCACCATCAACGAACCCAACCTCAATGCCCTGGAAGCATACGTGGAAGGCATCTACCCGCCCGGCAAAAAGGACCTCCGGCTGGCTCTGAAAGTGCTGGCGAACCTGGTACGTGGTCACGCGGCTGCCTACCGTGCCATCCATGCGATCCAACCCGAGGCACGCGTTGGGTATGCCTTGCACTACCGGCCGATGGTCCCGGCGCACTCCTGGTCGCCGCTTGACCGGCTGGTCAGGAACATCCAGTACAACAGTCTGTGCAACACTTTTCCCTCTGCACTGGCAACAGGCAGCATGCTTACTCCGCTCGGCAATGTGCGCATCACGGAAGCCAAAGGGACTCAGGATTACATTGGCCTCAATTATTACTCCGAGGATACGGTTGCCTTTGACATCACTCAACCCGGCCTGCTGTTCGGGCGGCGGTATTACCCGGAAGATTCCGACCTGAGTGACAATGCCCTCATCGCCAATCTTCCGGAAGGTTTTTTCAAAAGTCTCGAGTGGGCCCTGCAATTTGGCCTGCCCATCCTCGTCACAGAAAACGGCGTGGAAGACAGCCAGGACAGGCTGCGCCCCCGCTACATTGCGCAGCATATCCACCAGATGTGGCGCGCGGTCAACTTCAACTGGCCGATCAAGGGTTACTTCCACTGGACGCTGGTGGACAACTTCGAATGGGAGCGCGGCTGGACCCAGCGTTTCGGCCTGTGGGAGTTGGATCTGGAGACCCAGGCTCGCCGCAAGCGCCCCTCGGCGGACTTGTATGCCGGGATTTGCAAAGAGAATGGCCTGACCAGCGAAATGGTTCAAAAATACTGTCCGGAAGTTTTCGGAAAAATGTTTCCGGGATGAAATATGCAAGGCACACACCCTCACCCATGGCCTGACTTATGAACCCAACCCTCGAAACCATCTTCCATCGCCGCAGTATTCGCAAATACACCGACCAGCCGGTCGAGCCGGAAAAACTCGATCTTCTGCTGAAGGCTGCCATGGCTGCGCCTTCCGCCATGAATTGCCAGCCATGGGAATTCATCGTTGTCACGGATCCGGAAAAGCTGGCGCAGTTCCGCAAGCGTCTTATTTTCGGGGACAGAAATGCCCCGGCGGCCATCGTGGTCTGCGGAAATCCCGCTCTTTCCACCAACCCGGCTGCACGCTTGTTTTGGGTGCAGGATTGTTCCGCCGCCACGGAGAACATCCTCATCGCCGCAGTCGGCCTGGGATTGGGGACGGTCTGGATCGGCGTGCATCCGGTCGCCGATTTTGTCAGGACCGTGCGAAAGATCCTGTCCATTCCAAAAAAGGTCACGCCTTTGTGCCTCATTTACGTCGGGTATCCGCTGGATGGGAAACCGGCGCGCACACAGTATGACGAGCAGCGGGTCCACTGGCAGGAATATGGAAAAAAGTAGAAAAACATCCATGGTCCTGAATTTGCCCGCGGATTTTGTCAGGAACATCCGCCAGTCCTATGAAGCGGCCGGTGAAAAATGGCTGGCTGAACTTCCAGACCTGCTCGTCCAGGCCGCCCGAGGCTGGGACCTGAAACTTGGCGAGCCTTTTCTTCTTTCTTACAACTATGTCTGTGCGGCCAGGCGAAAAGATGGCACAGAAGCCGTTTTTAAAATTGGTGTGCCTGACCGGGAGTTGACCGGCGAGATCAATACCTTGCGAGTTTACAACGGGCGGGGCGCCTGCCGCCTCCTGGAAGCGGATGCCGAAAAGGGCATGCTCCTGCTGGAACGTCTTCACCCCGGGAGCATGCTGGCCACACTGAAAGATGACGATCGGGCCACCGAAATTGCCGCGGACGTGATGAACAAGATTCACCGTCCTGTCCCACCTGGGGATTTCATCAGC
This sequence comes from uncultured Chloroflexia bacterium, assembly GCA_963806575.1. GTDB lineage: Bacteria > Chloroflexota > Anaerolineae > Anaerolineales > Villigracilaceae > UBA877. Next base: position 160,938 of record CAWDYX010000018.1, read on the forward strand.
CTAAAAGGTTGGTTCGATAAATTAAAGGGCGTGCGAACTTTATTTAGCGGAGGCACGGGACCCTTTCCCGTGAAAAGCTTCGAGACCGCCGAGGGGTTGATCCGTGACCTGTTCGCCGAAAACCGTCCGCAGGTGCTCTTGCACGGCGATTTTCACCACTTCAATATCCTTTCATCCGGGCGCGGCTGGCTGGTGATCGACCCGAAGGGCGTGGACGGGCCGGCGGAGTATGAGGTCGGGCCGCTTCTCATCAACCCATATAATGTCATTCCGGAAGAGCATGAGGCCATCCGGCGGACGGAGCGGCGCATCGCCATCCTTTCCGAGCGGCTGGGATTCGACCGCCAAAGCCAGCGCGCCTGGGCTATTTGCCACAGCGTGCTATCCTCATTTTGGGATATGGCCTGGGACGGTTCCGGCGGCGAATCCGCCCGGGCCTGGACGGAAATATTCCTGAAGACAAAAGTATAAAATTGTGTCCTTGAGAGGAAAACTACTGCCCACGGCGCGCTTTTATCCATATTGACATTCGATGCCAGGGCAGGCAGGCTGCAAGCCTGCCCTACAAGTGTCCATTGGAGTCCGAAGTCTCCCGACTTCGGACTCCGGAAACTGTTTTCGAAACAAAAGATCCTGAGGATTATTTTCAGCGCATTTGGAATTAACTCGAACGCGCCATGAGGTATTCGCGGTACCAGGCCACCGTCTCTTTTACTGCGTTCTTATGCGGGGTGGCGATATCGCCAAAAGCCTGGATGAACTTGCTTGCATCCACCCGGAAGGGTTTCTCGAATTCGTAAGCCATCTCCAGCATTTCGCGGGCGGCCGGGATGAACAAGCCTCCCAGAATAAGCATGGGCCTGCCCATCACCGAGAATTTCGGCTCCAGCCCGGCCTCTTTGAAGAACAACGTCACCAACTCGCGTTGGGTTCGCGTGGGAGGGTTCGGCACATGCCAGGCCTGGCCGAGCGCTTCTTCGCGCTCGCCCAGGATCGCCAGTGCCTCGCCAAAATCACTGATATACGTGTAGGTATGCGGCTGGTCGAGCGAACCGGTTACTTCGGCAGGTTTACCCTGCAACAATGGGACAATTGTCCGCTCGCCCAGCGAAGAGCCGCGTACACCCGGCCCGTAGAAATCCGAGCCGCGCCCCATGGCCACACGCACTTTGCCCAGGCGGTGGGCTTCCAGCAGGGTCTGCGCCATTTCGGCGCGCACTTTGCCCTTGCGGGTTTGCGCAGAATAGGGCAGGCCTTCTTGAATGAGCTGGCCTTCCGTATCGCCGTACATGTACAGGTTTTCCCCGACCATCAGTTTGGCACCGTTAGCCGCCGCGCCTTCCAGAATGGCAGCTTGCAGGGCTGGGAATTGTTTCACCCATAGCTGGTATTCTGGCTGGGCGCACTGGTAGACCACCGCCGCCCCTTTGGATACGGAACGGGTAAAGTCCGGGTTGTAAGCATCCCCGCCGGCAATCTCCACCTCCGCCGGTACATCCGCCGGGCGTTTGCCGGAGCGGTTGACCATCTTAATGGACTTGCCGCGCCTAAGCAAGGCGCGCATGGTTGCCTGCGCCAGGGGACCGGTTCCGAAGATAACGTTAAGTTCAGACATTCTATATCCTTTCTAATTATTGTTACATTGGGTTGTGGAGTCCGAAGTCTGGAGACTTCGGACTCCGGTGGCGATCATTAAGTCAAATCCTTTTTGCCGTGCAGGCATTATCTCTTCAAAGCCGAAGTTATGCGGGTGGCTTTCAAACCAGCCGCGCGGCCGGATTTAAATATGGCTGGCGCTGCATCACGTCCTTGACGCCGTATTGCCTGGCCTGCTGTTTCCAACCAAACACGCCCATCCACCGGTAAAGCCATCCGGGAATGATTGGCCGGGCCAACAGGTCAACCGCCTCTTGAGGAATTGCTTCACCTCTCACCAATGCCTCGGCAGCCAGGTCGAGTGCTTTTTTAATCGGGATGGCCGGCCCGCCAGCCTCCGCCAGTGGAGCTCCGTGAACCAGCCCCTCGCCAGCCCCCAGAGACAGCGCCCCAGCCCAACCGAAACCGGCCTGCCGGGCAAATGTCTCACAGATTGCCAGGGCGGTGTGGTTATGGGCTGCTTCCGGGAAGCCGCAGTTGGCCAGCGCCGCGAAGCGTCCTCGGGCCGCATTTTTTCCGGCTCGCCAAGCAGCGATCCGCTCCAATGCCGCCATGACCGGTGCGGGCAGGCTGTCAACATAAAGCGGAAAGGCCAGCATTACCAGGTCGGCCGCATCCACTGAGTCCAGCAGGGTTTGCATCCGTTCCGGTGAATACAGGCTGGTATGGATGTAAATGGTCTCCGTCTGTACCCCGCTTTCCGCCAGCCGGTCGAACAGGTAGCCGCCCAGGGCATGGGAACTGCTCTTATGCGTGCGCGGGCTGCCGACCAGCAGGACCGCCCGCTTCAGCGGCCCGGCTCCGGCGGTCGGCACAGCGGGTTCCGGCAGACCCTCTGCCCGGGAGGCATTACCCTTCGCTAGGTCCTCCATCCAGCCGTGGGCGGCCAACTGCGGCACTTCATCCGGCTGTCCCGCCAGGACCACTTCTGTCACAGATCTGCGCGCGTAGAAATTGATCGCATTCCGGTGGGCCAGATGGCGGAAGATGGCTTCTTCCTGCGGGTCGGCCTGCTCCATCCAACCTATAATGAGATTATCTGGATAGTGCGGGTAGCGTCTCCGGTGGTGGGTTTCGCCCGCCACTTTTGCAAAGAACGGCTGGACATTCTGGATCTGGTGGTCGACCAGTTTCTTAAGTTGGTATGAATAGCCGCCGAATGTGACCGGGGTCAGGTAGACCATCAGGTCGCTATTAATGATCTCAGATGCGAGGGTGCGGTTGGCATCCGCCACATTGCACATACCGGGGTTGCGGATCCAGCAAAAAAAGTCGCCGGCGCAGTTGCCGATCTTTTCGTTGCGCAATAAAACGTGGCTTACCTCCCAGCCGCGCTCACGCAGCTCGGTCGTCAGTGCATTCCGGACGCGTTCGCCGGTCGGATCGGATTCGGAAGAACCGTTTAAAATGATGGCTTTCATGAAATGAGCTCCTTTTTATTTGCCAAACAGCAGATGGGAATATGCCTCGAACTCCGAGCGCCAGAAATCGTCCAGGCTCTGGCCTAGGAAAGATGGCAGGGAACCGTTCAATTCCAGGGCGGTCAGTCCGTGCACCCTGGACCAGGCTTCGGTGGCGAGGTAGATCGCCAGCGGCTCGCAGGCAATCTTCATATTGCAGAGGACCTGTACCTGCGCTTTCAGGGCTGGGGTCCATTGAACATACCCTTCCGGCAGATGGATTGCCCCGGCCTGCTGGGCCTCGTCCAATACTCCCACCAGAACCAGGAAACTATTGAGGGGTGCCGGACCCAGCCTGTCATCGGAAAACTCATACCCGGGCACGAGATTGCCGAAGATAAGAAGGAAGTGCTGGGGATGGGCGATTGCCCATCTGCGATAGGCAAACCCCACGGCATTGAACCGGCTGGCATAATCCTCTTTTGGCAGCACATCCCGGGCGGCTTCCAGGGCCTTTCCAAAGGAAGTGAAGGCGTCAACCATCAAGGCGGTCACCAGGGCATCCCGGTCTGGAAAATAGTTATAGATGGCCGGGGCGGTGATGCGCAGGGAACGCCCGATCGCGCGCAGGCTGAGCCCGGCCGGCCCGAATTCAGCGATCTGCTTCCAGGCGGTTTCCTTGATGGCTTCCGGCAAGTTGACATGGCGTTCATTCCTGCGTGGTCGTGGGGACATGGCTGCTCCTTAATTAAAATAAACACTGTAAATATACAGTGTTTATTTAATTTTGTCAAGGTCTAAACCACAAGAGAGCCACCCGCCATTTCCGTGAAATACCATCATACGAATTCAATAACGCAATTCAGTGATTTCTTTATCTGCCAATAACTTTTCCGCCAGCGCATACTGGTCAGCCGCGCGACCGTCAAGCTCCCAAGAATCCCGGCGTACGTGTTCCTGACGCATCGGGTGGTGCGAGCGGATGATCATCCTGAATTCCTCAAAAACTTTTTCAAGTTCCTTGTCCTTCCCCGGTCGGTCGGTAAAGGCGATCTCGTAAGAACGCGAATCCCGGCCTTTGATATCCAGCCAGCGATCCAGCCGGGTGAACAGGTCGAGGACGATGACTACCAGCAGGGCGGTCGCCACGGTCAGAATGTATTGACCCAACCCGACTGCCATCCCCAATGCCGCCGAAACCCAGACGGACGAAGCGGTGGTCAAGCCTCTGACCCTCCCTTCTGCGAACAGGATGGCCCCCGCCCCCAGGAAACCGACCCCAGTGACGATGGTGGAGGCCACCCGGGAGGTGGCGGTGTCGGTGAATTTGGAGGAAAGGATGGTGAACATGGCGGCCCCGACCGTGATGAGGGTGATCGTCCGCAGGCCGGCCGCCTTGCTGTGCAGCTCGCGTTCGAAACCGATGATTCCGCCGATCAGGACGGCAATCAGGATCTTTACCAGGTCTTCAGGTGTAAAAACGAACATAGTGCCTCCTAAAACACGCAGGGACTAGTCCCTGCGATACTACATCTAATTGTAGACTAAATAATCACACCCAGCTTCTTCCCCACCTTTGCGAACGCTTCCAGGCCCTTATCCAAATCGTCCCGTGAGTGCGCGGCGGAGATCATCACACGGATGCGCGCCTTGCCCTGCGGCACAGTTGGAAATCCCAAAGCCATCGCGAAGACACTTTCGTCAAATAATTCACGGCTGAACTGCTGCGCCAACGGCGCTTCACCGAGCATGACCGGGGTGATGGGCGTGGTGCTGAGGCCGGTATTGAAACCCAGTTTCTTCATCCCGGCTTTGAAATAGCGTGCGTTTTCCCACAGCCGGTCCACCAGCTCGGTCGATTCTTCCAGCAGGTCGAGCGCAGCGAGGCAGGCCGCCGCATCCGGCGCGGTGACAGCCGAGGAGAACAGGAATGGGCGGCCGCGCTGGCGCAGCCATTCGATGATGACCGCCTTCCCGGCCACCACACCACCAACCACGCCGAAAGCTTTGGAGAGCGTCCCGACTTCCACATCCACCTTGCCATGCAGGCCAAAGGCATCCACGATGCCGCGCCCGCCCTTGCCGAGCACCCCTTCGCCGTGGGCATCGTCCACCATCAGCAGGATATCGTACATGCTGGCCACTTCGTAGATTTTATCGAGCGGGGCCACATCCCCGTCCATGCTGAAGACCCCGTCGGTGATGACGATCGCGCGCCGGTATTGGCTCAGGTTTTCTTTGACCACCAACTCAAGCGAAGCCACGTCGCAATGTTCGTAGGGAATGATTTTCGCCGCGGAGAGACGGCACCCGTCAATGATGCTGGCGTGGTTCAGCCGGTCCGAAAAGATCACGTCCTCCTTGCCGACCAGAGCCGGGATGGTTGCCAGGTTGGCGGTGAAGCCGCTCTGAAAGGTGATGGCTGCCTCCACACCCTTGAACGCCGCCAGGCGCTTCTCCAGTTCGAGGTGCAGGCTGGTCGTCCCGGCGATGGTGCGGACGGCTGCCGGTCCAACCCCCATCTCGTCCGCAGCTCTTTTTGCCGCGGCAACTATTTTCGGATGGTTGGCCAGCCCCAGGTAATTGTTCGAGCAGAAGTTGAGCACCTTTTTTCCATCCACGACCAGCCAGGCGCCTTGAGGCGAGGCGATGGTACGGATGCGGTTGTAGAGGCCCTGGCTTTTCAGGCCATCCAGTTCTTGCACGATCCAGTCAGTTTTGGTCATGGGAGACTCCGGGAATAGAGATGGGATACGTGGATTGAGATCGGTTACGGGTAAATCCATTATAGCAATTTTATAAATAATTGGCTGTCATGTTTGGGGCGGTACAACCGTATGATCTTTCCCTTCCTGCCCAATTCGCTCTCAGTCCTTTGGTTTTGTCTCTGTCGCAGTGACCGGATTGTACTCTGCCAGCAAACCCAGTTCCGCCAACGCACTCAGCACTTTGGCCTCGGCCCCCGGCTTGACCACCACCGTCACCGGACCGAGGCTCTCGCCCAGGAATCGCCCCGCCTTCGATTTACGTAATTCATCCAGAATATCTGGTCGGCTGACCCTTAGAATGGTTCGGAGCTCGATGCGCGCCTCCGTTCCTTTTAGTTCCCAGCGTTTGAGTGCCTTGACGAACGCCGGCGGAATCCCGGATGCGGCGTTCCTTGTCAGCAGGCTGAGCAGGCTGCCCACTTTCAGCCCCTGTTCCCCGGCTTTTTTCATAGATCTGGTCGTGAGGCGGTAACGGTACTCATCCGGTTTTACCAGCTCCCATTCGCAGCAGCGGGCAATGAGATACCGGGCAACGCGCGGCACCAGTCTCGGGACGCTAATTTGCCCGTTGGACGATACTGTTAACTTCCCCCGCTCCTCACTCGCCACACGTTTCTCATTCATTCGGAACGCAGTTACGGTCTCGCTTTCCTCCGGCCTTGCCAGTTCCACCAACCCCAGCCAGAACATGGGCCCCGTGATTAGATAGTGTACCAACGCCCCCTCCACTTCGTCCCAACTGGAGAATCCGCGCAGGTAGGTTCCATCCGAGAGGCGTTTAATGAACCACGAGTCGTAATCGCCGGCCGGGCGCTGGAAATCGGGGTATTTGTCTTTGATGGCGCGGATGAAAGCCGGTAAGCTCCACCATTTTCCTTTTGGAAGGGCTTCCAGCAGGTGGAGCAGGAATTCGCGCGCCACGCCTGGCTGGTTGGTCCATTCGCCTTCACAGACCAGACCGGGAACCAGACGCAACTCGTTCAGGCTCTCACTCGCCCGCCAGGCCCTGGTCAGCAGGGACAGCGCCTGCACGCGCGGCATCTCCAGGAAGGATTTGACCTGTTCGGGTTGGGCTGTCTCCTCCGCCACGATCCCGGCGGTTTTCAGGAGTTCATTTACCATCCCCACCGGCACCGGCATTTCAGGTGCTTCGAGACCCATGCGCAGGGCAGCCAGGAGGGTGGTGGCGTCATCGAGCAGGCGGTCTGTGGTCGGGATGAGGTGTGCGCGTTCCCTGGGCGTGGCCGCGCGCCCGAGTGGTTCTTCCTTTACCCCCGGTCCCCCTCCCGGCGCGAGGCGCGCCGGCCTGCCCGCGCCTGCCCCAGATATTTTGGGGTACCTTGGGGGAAAGAGTGGAGGGGGTGGGGTGATGGAAGATCCGGGCTTGATCAAGTTCAACAAATCATCCGGGATATAAGCAAATTCCTGGGCACCGCCGGGTGTATCGAAAAAAGCCCTCGCCAGCAAAGCCCGGTAAAAAAGCGTCTCGGCAATGGAGATCGGGTTGAGGTACACCTGTTCGCGGTCTCGCCGGCCGGGCCCGGTCTCACGAATCTCGCCGTATTGACGGGCGAAGGCTGCCCAGGGCATTTTCCCGCCTGCCTCGGCCAGCCTTTCGAGGGCCGATCGGGCCTGCGCGGAGAGGCTATCGAGGATCTCGTGGAACAGACCCGGGTCCAGGAGCGCCGCGCCAAGTTCCTTGAGGGCTGACCCGGTTTCAACCGGGATGAGTTCCACGCCCCATAATCCGGCCACAATGCGCAGATGGCCGAAGTCGCGCCCTTGCAGGGATTGGATCAGGGTTGGCATTACACTTTCAGGAAGTGGATGGAGTTCGGGAGGATCTGGATGGACAGACTGCGTATATCCGTCCCGAAACCGGCGAAAATTTCTCCGTCACAGTGGACGTAAAGCGGCTGTTTACTGGTTACGGTCATCCTGCGGCAGGTTCCCATTCGTACCTGTTTGAAGCGTCCATGCGTGCCTTTCATGACTTCCGGGACAAGCCGCAGCATCATCAGGCGGGAGATGTTTTTGATCGTCACGTAGTTCAGGATTCCGTCATCCAGTTTGGCGCCCGGCGTAATGATGAAACCGCCGCCCTCGCGCGGGCCGTTGCCGACCGCCAGCATCAACGTACACAAATCCCAGGTTTCCTGATCAGTCTCGACGTGCAAATCAATCGGATCGAAATTGCGGAAGATGGTCCTCATCAGGGCGACAAAGTACATCATAAAGCCGTGGATTGCGGTGATCTTGCGGGTGTGCATGTTGACAAGCGAGTCAAAGCCCATCCCCATGGTATTGTTGAAATATTCCAGCCGGCCGCTCTCATCACGTACCGAGCCTACATCCAGGGAATGAGCCTGGCCGTTGACTGAAGATAGAAGCGCTTCACCCGGATCCGCAGGGATGCCAAGGATGTGGGCGAAATCGTTGCCTGACCCAAGCGGGACAATCCCCAGCGCCGGGCGGGTTCCCTCCGGGACCTGCATCAGTCCGTTGATTATTTCATGGACGGTGCCATCACCTCCGACAGCCACGACCAGGTCATAGCCCTGTTCACCTGCTTGGCGGGCCAGTACGGTTGCATGACCCGGGTATTCTGTCCCGCCCCAGTCGGCAAGGCGATTGGCCATCAAGGGGCGCAAATCTGCGGCTTCCTGGAGGGAACGTCCATGGTTGGCGGTTGGATTCAAGATCAGCTTTATTTTGCCGGGCATGGTGGAATTCTCCATGGTTGAATTATAGCCCGAAAGACAAACTGAGGCTGGAGAAATCCGTGCTGTTTCCTGCAAAATAGAAATAATAGTACTTATTGAGGTTTGACATTTTCCCACAAACTCTGTACACTATTGACTAATAAAGATCGAAGCTCTGTTTAAGGAGGAACTATGGCTCAATTTCGGTTTGTCATGCGTTCCGGGCCGACGGTCGGCAAGGAGTTTCCTCTCGAGGCCCAAGAGATTTCCATCGGGCGCGATAGCACCAACACGGTTGCGATCAGCGACGCAGAGGTCTCGCGCCGGCATGCCAGGATGGAATTCCGCGGTTCTGCATACGCGATCCAGGATCTTGGCTCAACAAATGGGACATTTGTCAATGGCACACGCGTCAGCGGGATGCAACAGCTGAACCCGGGTGATGTGGTTTCCTTCGGCGAGGGGATTGTGCTGGCATATGAGGCCGTTAGCGACTACAACGCAACGGTACTCTCGTCTAAACCTGATCAGATGACTGTCCAGCAGCCCCTACCCGCTTCGATACCCGAACCAGCCCCTGCACCCGCCTTCCGGCCTGCTCCCGCACCGGCCTTCTCCGGCCAGGTGCCGGCTGGCCCGGTGCCGAAGCCTGCGCCTGTGCCCGCCAAGCCCAAGAAAAAATTCCCGGTATGGTTGATTATCTTGATCATTCTGTTGCTGATCATCTGCGTATGTGTGGGCTCCATCGTGTTGATTGACCAGCTCAATTTATGGTGCAAGCTGGTTCCTTTCCTGGTCCCATTACTCGGAGGTACCTGCTAGGGAATTATTATTGGATATCAGGAGAGATATGTTCAGGCGGCAGGGAACTGCCGCCTGATGCTTTAATTCTGGTGGGAGAATGTTCAAAGCATGGTTGACCAACCCTAGAAGGAAGCAATGGCGGCTTTCTTGTCCTGATAAGTTTCCAGGAGCATGTCGAAGCCGGCTGTTTTCATGGTTTCAGCCACTGGCTTGGACGGCTTGCAGAGTTTCAGGTTGGGGGACTTGTATGTACCCGCATTGATCCCCTTATGCATCTCTTCGTCACTTTCATTCAAGGAAAGGGAACGTAGTTTTTTGAATATTCTCGTCAAGGAGCGGAAAGCCACGCTGCTCATGAATTGGACCCCGGTCAGATCCATCAGGATATATCGCGCACCGTCCTCGATCTCCTGGTAGGCAATCTGATCGAGCTGTTCGTAATTCGATGAATCGATATCACCAATAATGGACAGTACAGTCACCGGAACTCTGCCCTTCTCATGGGAAACTGTGATATTCACGCCGAGCCTCCTTTGATATCTGCCTCCTGGTCGGGCTGCCTCTATTATGGATAATTAATACCATCTATAGCATAATATCAAAGCAGAGTCAATATGCCGCTTGTCCCATTCCGGGGGCTTTCATTTCCTTGGAGGAGAAGAAACGAAAAATGTGTGGCCTTGAGGGGTTCAGGACTACTTGATGTAGTAGGAGGGAATATTTTAATTTGGAATGGATTTCGGGTTGGTGGCTTAGGCGGAAGAAGTAGGACCGGATCCGACGGGCGTAGTGTTTTCCTATTGTCACAGCACCCAGGCGGGCCACCTCCAGCCAGGCCCGCAAGGCGTGGCGCTCGTGGTATTCTGCACGCAGCCGGTAGCCATCCCGCTCGATGGCTTTTAGAACGCACTCGAAACGGGCACAATACCAAACCCCGGCCAATTTACAGCGTAATACCTCAAGTGAGTCTATGTAGATCTTGCCTTCCTGGAAACAGGATCTGGCCAATTCGACCTGCGCGTTCACCCACTGGCGGAACTGTTCGCTGTTTACATCATTACTAATATCTATGCCATATGTTTCCAGATCTTCTGCCGGTATATTGACGAGGCCGGCGGTGAGATCCTCGAGCGTATCCCGCAGCATGTGCGTGATGTGTGCGCCAGTGACCGCCAGGGTCCGGTCATGCGTCCTTGGATAGGGATGGTCATTTCCGATGAAGTATTGGAGGCCATCCATCACAGCCGTTGCCAGACAGGTGGTATAGGCGGCCAGCTCGTGACGGCCGGGGATGCGTCCCTTCCCGCCGGGAGTATTGACGGCCGCGCGGCGGGCGTCAAACTCGATGACGCCCATGAAGTTATGGATGAATGATTGCAGGCCGCTGTCGGGTCTGCGATCGTGCGCGATCAGGTCAGCCAGCATGGCCTCCTCCGGCGAGAGGTCGCCCGGACGCTCGCCCCGGTATAGGCAGTCGATCAGGGCTTTTTGCCTCTCGATGAAAACGAGGCGTTCATCACGGCCAGAGAGGCGGATGTCGATCATATCGTCGGCCCAGCGGAAGTAGGCGTAGGCGCGCAGACAGTCGTCTGCCCGGAGGCGGTCGGCCAGAAGCCGGGCGGTCAGGTAGGATTGTTTGCTGCTGGCCCAGGTGATCGAACGGGCCAATCTTGCGGTTGCATTGGTCATTCTGGTGTCTCCTCCCGCCCCCAAGTCTTTGCGGTCTGCAAAGGCCGGCCTCGCGGGGCGTCAAAAGAAAAACTGTTTTATCCACGAAGAACACTAAGAAGCACTAAGAAAAAAACATTTTCGCGCCGTGCCCCTTCACCCTTCGGGTATCCTGTTAAGTGCCTAGGGCAGGCAGGCAGGGCACTTTCGAATTGCTTCTAAAAAAACCGTTCTAAACACCAAGTACATGAAGGGAAATTGTTTAGACGGACTTCCTTTACACTTTTGCCTGCATTAAACATTCTAGCGTGGTCAATTTATATACGCATCCTTCGACGGGATGGTTTCGAGCTGGTCAGGAGAATGGGTACATTCTCCAGTGTAACCACCGATGTGTACTGCACGCACAATTGTGTCCTTCGTGTTAAAAATATTTTCTTCCAATATCCGCTCGGCGGCCAGGCGGGCCGAGATGAGCACGGTGGGCACCCCTGTGCCGGGGTGCGTACTGGCCCCGGCGAAGTACAGGTTATGGTAGCGGCTGTGACGGTTGTGCGGACGCAGGTAGGCCATTTGGGTAAGCTTGTGGCTGAGCCCATGCGTGGAGCCGCGCGTCAGGTTGTAACGGTCCCGCCAGTCACCGGGGAGGAAGCTGACCTCGGTCTGAATGTGCGCTTCCACGTCGGAGAAGCCCAGGTGGGCCAGGCGCTGGAGGATGAACTTGCGCGCCTTGGCCTGAAGGGCCGCCCAATCCTGCGGCATTTTGTCGTTGATATGGCCGACCGGGACGGCCACATACCAGGTGTCATGACCGGCGGGGGCCATGGACGGGTCCAGCCGGACGGGCGCATGGATGTAGAAGTTTGGCTCATCCGGCATGCTTGTCCTTTTGAAGATATCCTCGAAACCCTGCCGGTAATCCCCGCACAGGAACAGGTTGTGTGGCCCGAGCCTGGGATATTGTTTGTCGAGGCCCCAGTAGAACATGATCGTCGAGCAGCCATACTCCTTGCGGTCGATGCGGTTGGCTGCGGCCGGGTCCGGGAGCAGGTGCCAGTAGACATACCCTAGGTCCGCGTTCGCCACGACCGTACCAGCCGGGAGGACCTGGCCATTCTGCAGGAGCACACCGGTGGCTTTTGCGTCGTCGACGAGGATCTGCTCCACCGGGGTGTTGTACAGGAAACGTACTCCCAGCTTTTCGGCGATGGCGGTTAGGACCTCGACGACGCGGTGCATGCCGCCCATGGGATACCACAAGCCCTCCCCCAGTTCGGTGTATTGCATCAGCGAGTAGGTGGCCGGGGACTGGTACGGGCTGAGGCCCATGTACATATCCTGGAAGGTGAAGGCCATTTGCAGGCGCGGGTCCTTGAAGAAGCGGCGCACATAGTCTGTGTGGCGGGTGAGCGCCTTCAATTGCAGGATGAGCAGGAGCATACGCGGGTTGATGAGATCAGTCAGACTGCGGAAATCCCGGCCGACCAGCCGGGTGAGGGACTGTTCGTAAATGCGGCGGCCCTCCGCCAGGTAGTGCAGCAGCCGCTCAAAGCTGCCGGGCTCGATGGCTTCCAACTGCTCCAGCAGGCTATGCAGGTCGGAGGTCAGTTGCAATTGCGAGTCGTCCTGGAAATACAGGTGGTAGGTGGGATCGACTCGCCGCAAGTCCAGGTGGTCCTGCAGGCGTTCGCCCAGGGCGGCGAACGTTTCGGCATAGACTTCGGGCATCAGGAAGAGGGTCGCGCCGGTATCGAAGGTATACCCGTCGACGGTCATGCGGCCGCAGCGCCCGCCGGGCTTTTCGCATTTTTCCAGCACGGTCACCTGGCAGCCCTGGCGCGCCAAGCGGGCGGCGGTGGCGATCCCGCCGATGCCGGCACCCACGATCAGGACTTTCGACTGGCTTGTGTTGATCTGCATGGATTATCCTTGTACGAAAGCCAACCAGCCAAATGCGGCTGGAGGGGAGGGAAGCAGGCTTGAGTTTTCAGGCGGTTGCAAACCACCCGATTATACCGGAACGAGGTTATCTCTGGTTATATACGCAGAAACTGCCAGCGAGGTTCGGTTCCTCAGATCATTCAGCAAGAAGGACTCTCACGGCTACCCCGTTAAAGAAGTGGGGGCAGGCGACACAAGGTACGCGAAGTGTTCGAAAAGGTCTTCTTAGCGCTCTTCGCACCCTCGCGGAAAAATTTATTATGATTGGTGTATAATACCGCTCGCGTCGCGGTACTTTACCGTCCGCACGGCCGACTAGCTCAATGGTAGAGCAACTGACTCTTAATCAGTGGGTTCGGGGTTCGAGCCCCCGGTCGGTCACTAAATATGGGGGTTAATAACTGAATGACCCCCAGATATGGTGGAAAAAGAGCCCCCATCAACTGAGGGCTCTTTTTTTTACTGCAACCTTACTGCAACCCGATTGATCCAACTTTATCTCCCTTTCTCATTTTGAGACTTTATAATTGGTTGAAGACTCGCTTATTTGTTTGAGTTCCTCGCTCACATTGATTGGCTTTAGTATCTCATCCATTTTCTCTGCAGCTTCCTCCTGCATGGATGGAAGGACATGCGAATAAGTATTCAAGGTCAAGCTAATATCAGAGTGACCTAAACGTTCCTGAACCACCTTGGGATGGATGCCTTGTAAGAGCATAAGCGTGGCAGCGGTGTGCCGAAGATCATGAAAACGAATGTCTGGTAACCCCGCTGAATTCAATATAATTTTAAAATCTCTAAACAGGTTTCGATGATCAAGCGGTGTGCCAATAACAGAAGGAAAGATTAAATCATTTTCCTGCCACCTGACTCCCGCACGATGGATCTCTTGATCTTGCAAGGCAATATGGTCCTTTAATTTTTCAATCAAAGTAGTGCTGAGTACAATTACCCGCTTGCCAGCCGCGGACTTTGGTTCGGTGAATGCAAGATGCTGTTCTGGTAAACGTTGCAATTGTCGCTGGATATATACGCGTTTATTTCTCCAATCTACATCTGACCATTTCAAGCCAAGCAGTTCACCTTGCCTCATCCCAGTTGAAACTGCCAACCAGTAAAGGGCTTCACAGCGATCGCCTTTCACTGCGGAAAGAAATGCTCGCGTCTGGCTTTCATTCAAGATCTTCATTTCCTTCTTTTTAAATTTTGGTCGCTGCACTGCATCTACTGGATTCCGATTGACAATCCCGAGTCTCAATGCATGATTAAGCGATCTATGCAACACAGCATGGATTAGAAGCACAGTTCTAGCGCTGATACCTTTATCCATTTTTAAGTTATATAGATTTTGGATTTGGTCTGGTCTTAATTCTTTTAGTTTTATCTCACCCAGCAATGGCGCAATATGCCCTCGCACGATCTGTGTATACTGATGCAGTGTCTTTGGCCGTACAGATTCCCTGATCGTCCCCAGCCACTGCTCCAGAAACTCAATCACTGTAGTCCTAGCCCCTGCCAACGTTAAACCATTCTCGATTTGGCTCTGTGTATTTCGAAGCCATTCCCGACATTGGGCTTGAGTCTTGAAATACTTGCTGATGCGCTTGTTTTGGATGGTTACTTGAACGATCCACAGCCCATCCTTGCGTTTGTAGATAGATCCTTCATTTTGACCGCGTTTTCGAGCCATTTTAGCCTCCTTTTGATTTTTCTTGACTTGACTTAGATATCTGGTGAATATATTCCTTCTAAACACTTAGTCGCGCTCTCAATGTTTTCTTGTCTGCTTGTTCTTCCCTTTTCACTTTTGCCAAAGCCGCCAAATCTAACCGTTTTTCTATATCGGTTTTTAGTCTTTCTTGCAAAGCCGCTGCAGGCAGGGCATCTAGTTCTACACAAATATCGCCAAAGGTTGCGACATACCCAGCCCGACGCGTGTCTGTCTGTTTTGCAAAAGCAGGTGGCAGGTTGAAGTTCTTTACATCTTCAGGGTTTAGGGCGCATTTTATTATTTCCGGGTTGCTGCCTAACGTTGCCAACCGTTCACGCAAACTTCTTACCATGTCCTCACCGGATGGGTCCAGATCACCATAATACAGAATTGTCATGTCCTCCCCCCTGCCAAAACGGCAAGAGGCATTATGAATACTGTCCCATCCGTCATATCCGCGCCCTACATTTAGGGTCACTCCGTATGGTCTAAGTACTTCATCAAACAAACCGCTTAGGGCATCCTTCTCCAGCCATACTTCCAAATAGGTTGACTGGCTCGCCCATATATTGCGCCTGTATGCCTTTACGGCTGTATCTGCGAACTTAGACAAGTCATCCCACATGGAAACGATGCGCGGTTGCCGAAGTCTATCCTCAATCCATTCCCACGGTATAAGTCCTTCCCTGCGCGCTTGGACTAGCGCTTTACTTACCGCTTGATATTCAGCGCGGTTATTTTTTATGACAAGTCTAGAAACGAGTTGATAATAAATCTGCCTAACGGTCATCGGATGGTAGGCTGATAATATTTCCAGCGCCGAGGCGATTAGTTGATTCGTTCGATTATGTCTACTCATAAGTTCTCATCCTTTCTGCGAATTATGCCGGTATCCATATCTTGCTTGGCTCTCCTTCTTGGTTATTGCTTTGAGGGTAAGACCTGAGAGCACAAACTCATGTGTACTAGGCAATTATTGCTCTTGGTTTTGCTCTAAAGGTAACCCTCATAGTCTTAGGGTATCTATCCAAGCAAGGTCCTGCTATTTGTTATTGCTCTTGTTCTACCCCTGAAAAATGCGTTCTTGTTTTTTGCATTTTTCAGGGTATATCTTTGAATGCTTTCTTATCATCCTCTCTTATATACTATCTTCAACGGACTCTCTGACCTAGCAACATCGGACTCTGTGACCTACCTAGGTAGGACTCTGCGACCTACCCGTTCGGACTCTCTGACCTACCTGCCTGAAATTTAGCCTTTTCCTCGTTCCAATTAGCCTTCTTCTTGGGGGCTGGAGCAGGGTTTAGTTTATCCTCGAGTATGTTGTAAAGTTCAGGGGTGAGTTCACCTTTGTCATTGAGGTCGTCTACAACATTCGCAAGAGTTTCCTCTATATGCTTACTCTTATAGCCGGTGTGAGGATGGTCTTGGTCAAGTAGATCCCCATCCTCATCCACAGTGGCTTCAAGATTGGAGCGAATCGCGGCCTTACCAGTATCAATATAGGTATGGGGTGAATTTCTCAGGTGAGGAGTAATGTCCTGCAGATACCCTTTTTTGACAAGTATCTTTACACGGCGCTGGACAGTCTTGTAACTGAGTCCTAATCTATCTGCAATCCTCTGAATACTGGCGTAGCACTCTTCAGACTTCATCTGGCAGTAGCGCCATACCATGCCGAAAACAAGGGCAGTCTCGAGATCGGTGTCACGCACGATGCCATCTATAACGGGGGTAAATCCACTTACCTTAGTCAAAATAGTTTTACTCATGAGAGCCTCCATTATTACCAGAGTAAGTTGCTTGTTTATCGTTTACGTGTGTCTCAATAAACTGTAAAAGAAATTCCTCTTTTACTCTAACTGTTTTTCCACTAAAACGAACTGTTGGAATATCGCCTTGGGCCATAAGCCTATACGCCAGGCCCTTACTCACGTGCAAAAAATCCGCTACTTCTCGTCCGGTCAATAATTTCGGTAACATAATTGCTCCTTTCAATAGATGAAAAATAAAAACGGCTCATAGATATAAAGCAGAGTTCCCATCTCCAAAGGAGAATTGGGGCCGAACTATCTCTCTACTCTATCTATGAGCCGTCTTTTATGACTTATCCCAAGGTACTAGACCTTGATAGAACAAATATACTATAATTGAGACATATTGTCAACCCAATGTCAAGGTGATATTTACTGATTATCCCATCCTTATCATTCAGATAGTATTCTTCTTCCATGCCATCAAGAATTTCAACAGCAATCTTCCTTATTCTTTCCAAGTGGTCACGAATCTTTGTTGATTCGATCCCATGGAGAGCCGCATAATTTGGGCATTGCAGATGATCTATTCCGAAATATCTGCCTACTACATTTGATATTGAACGATCTTTGAAAAAGACCCTTTCTGCGGGGAAGGTCTTATGGACCTCCCCCGCGTTTATGATTTATTCTCCTTTAGGTATGGATTGCCCACCCTGACATAGGCGTGAGATTTACTGAAAAAGTGGGCGAGCCTCCATTACCATCGCCATCATGCAGGCCGTGATAAATCAGACCTCCATTCATAGTGCGCTTCCCATCGGGAGCAATTTCCTCCCAATAAAACGAATATGGTGCGAAATCTTCGTAGAGCATGATTGTGTAACCTTCCGCAGAAATATAGCGGTATAGGTCCGACAAGCGGCTTTCGAATTGCGCCCGCTGGTTGGTCTGGTCTGCGAATGCGCGGACTGCGGCCAGATGTTCGGGGCAATTCACGATTAGTTGTGCGGTCATGGTTTTATCCTTTCTGCGGAGCAAGTTGTTTGACCTGCCCCGCGAATTTTTGCGGCTATAGGCCGGGGTCGGCATCGGTAAAGGTGTCATACTCTTGGGTATAAGTGCTATCTTCAATATCTCCCTCCTCGGGTTCCTCCTCGGCTAGGATTAGGTCCAGCACTCGTTCTATATGTTGTCCAGCCTTCATAATCGCTTTGAGTGGGTCGGTGCTGAACATGGTTAGATATTGCCAAGTTGTGCCCGTGTAGTCATATCCATAAAGGTTGGCGATTACACAGGCTGTAAACTCGGCGACAACTTCTTTATATTGAGATGATCGGGTGAGAAATTCTGGATCCGTTGCCTGATGGGCAGCATGGGCAAGTTCATGCCAGAACACGCGAGGGTCATCGGTGCCCATGTTGATCAGGTTGTGTCCGCAGTCACCTAGCCGATCGGGTGCCACAGGCTGGAATTTCACGGTCACACCCAATCGGGCAGCGACCTCGAACAAGGGCGGCAACTGGCGAGGAGTTAGATCTTCCTTGAGTGGTTCACCTTCAGTAGATTCGATGGGGAAAACTGCTACAGGGAAGAAGCCGATCAGTTGGGCTTTGTCTTCTCCCATTTCTTCTTTCTTGACCATGCGTGGTGCCCAGATATATATCCCATGAGCTCCTTTCTTCACCTGGCGCTTGACTTCTTTCCATGCCTGATAGCCTCGGGCATTGAGTGTACGGGCTTGGACATAGGCAAGCATCTTATTCCCCATTGACCATTTACTCGAAGGCCAAGAAGCAGGGATCTCGAAGGCAGCGATCTTGATGAGTTCTGAGAGCTCGCCGGTCTGGAATTTCTCTATTACTTCAGCCATTGCTTTTTCAGCATTTGGGGTCATTGCATTTTCTCCTTGTGATTTAATCCGGGTAAGTTACTATTCCCCCCTGAAAAAACAATAATTTGGTTTTTAAGATTCGTGCTCAATTCTTCCAACTTGGAAAAATCGGGTATACGGTGCTTTTATTCAGGCAGGTAAAACCTCACTTCCACTCCGAGGCTTGAGCCTGGATAATAGCCACCAGTAATTCTTGATACAGTGGCTTTGAAAGACCCTCCATAACGATCCATCTTGGGTGCCATGATTTTTGCAAGTTCCCGGTCAAGGAAGCCAATTTGCTGGCGATCCCACCGGACAACCTTGACCGCATTGGGATCGAATGGATTATCAGGATCACGAATAAGGGAAACCCGTTCCCCCTCCGTTAGCAGACCAACTACGGCCTGTCGGTTTTCAAAGGTGACCCCTGCGACTCTTGTCTCGATCATTCGAGTGGATACATTCATTGTGTACATTTTTTCCTCCAGAAATTGAAAAAATTGTGATCGTTCAAAATCAATTGAATCCAAGGCCCCTCTCCTTGAGGCTGACCCAACGGCTGCCACCAATAACCAGGTGATCAAGACAATCAATGTCCAGAATTTTGCCTGCATTATTTATGCTGCGGGTAACCGCCACATCATCAGGACTCGGCGTTGGA
The DNA here is from genome assembly GCA_963806575.1 of uncultured Chloroflexia bacterium. Taxonomy (GTDB): domain Bacteria; phylum Chloroflexota; class Anaerolineae; order Anaerolineales; family Villigracilaceae; genus UBA877. Next base: position 179,879 of record CAWDYX010000018.1, read on the forward strand.
TCTTGGCTTGGGTGGTTATGACAAACTACAATCGCTGGAGCATTACGCTGAATAGCTGGACGGAATATCTCTGCAATGCGTACTTGCGAGCTATTCACACTGCCGCGATATACCTCAACTATGTCCAAGACACGATTGCGCGTATCGAGCAGAATGACACGAAGATGCTCTTCTTCTAGCAAGGACATTTCGTACATAACAAGCTCCGCACAATCGGCTGGGGAATTGATCACGGGACGTTCTCCGTTTGGCTCATGCAACCTGATCGCCAATGCCAGGGCAGCCTTGAGGCGTACCGCCGTTTGCTGGCCGATGCCGTGCACCTGAGCGATCTCTGCCACATTAGCTTTGTAAATCCGTTGAATATCACCTCCAAAATGGGAAAGCAAGCCTTCTGCAACTTCGATCTGCTGTGCCCCTCCAACCACTGCCGCCAAAAGTTCAGCCAAACTGCAGCCATTGGCATTAGCAGTGACCCGATAAGCGGGCTGATCCCGTAGAGGCAAAGTTTTCAGTTTGTTTAGCCTATATGAAGGCGGGAAGGAAAGTTGTGATTCCATATTTTTATTCCTTTCTGTTTGGGATCAAAAAACCCCTCACCAAATGGATTTCCACTTGGTGAGGGGCAACGATTTTCAGATTGTAAGTTTGTAGATTTATGAAACAGACTTACCCTGAAAGACAGACTGTCGCAAATTACCCTGATACTGCCATTCTTTCACCTCCTCTCCATTAAAATCAATATTCTCGCCGAAATCATCATCCAAAGAAAGACCAAGGCTTTCTTCAAGACTTTCCCCACGCCAGGTCCCATAGACTTCAAATTCGGATAAATACTCGCCACAATCAAGGCAAAGAGCACGGACCAAAATATCATCTGTGACTTCGCCTTCAACAAACCGCCTTCCTCCCTTGGTATCAACAACGACATGCTGGTGCATACAAGGGGAAAACTGCAGGTTTGCAGACAAGTCATTCATGGCTGCCTCCATTCTTGCATGGCTTGCCATAACACCACCCATCATCGGTTTTATGCGAATACCAAATCTTGCCATCCCTTTGGCGTTTTTTCATTTCGGCATGATGAATCTCGCATTGCTTGCTATCGCCATTGCCATTCTTACGAAAACCGATATCAGGAAGATATTGATGTTCAGTGAGATAGGCAAGTGCCACAGCTGCTCTCTCAAGCAGGTCCTTGCCATTTTCGCCACGAAGGGTGATCTGGCAGACAAAGCCAGCGGGGGTGATGTAACGTGTGTTCCAGCTTGCTGGTGCCTCCAGAAACGAGGACTCAGGTTTTAGATCGGTTGCCATATTGGACTCCTTTCTTAGAAACTAAACAGGCCAACCCATGGCTAAGGCTGGCCTGTCTTGATAGATTTGACATATTATTCGGCTTGTTGCTCAGCAGCGATGGCATGCAGCATTTGAGCGAATTGATGCACTTCCACCCAAGAGATCAGCGTTCCTTTGCCATCACAGGCTACGCACTTGCTGAGTAGGGGATGATCCCTGCCAGCAAGCGTGAAGATCTTGCCTGTGGCAAGAACGCCTTCGCCTCCGCATGCATTACAAGTGGTCTTGATCGGAATTTGGTTCATATTGCCTCCTTAAAACAAAAAATCCCACCTCAAATTTCAAGGTGGGTTGATAGGATGACGTGCTCTAGGTTTCAACTTCTACACTTGCGAGCATAGACGCCGGCGGCCTATGCTTCCCTGGTGCTACGGGCAACTGTAACATACACCCTTCCAGGACGTCTAAAACGAAGCCCCCTGTTCACTTTTTACTCTCCCCACCTCTAATATCACCCGCCGACACTCCCGGGGGATTTTGAGATTTATATGGCTAAAAAACCACGATTATTAGTGAACTTTTGGTGCATTTTGAACATTCCTGACACTACTTGCTTCGCGTAGCTTATCCTTTTTTAGCTGCTCTTTGAGCCAATAGCGATACTCCAATTTCTTACCACATCGAGGGCAAAGCACTTGTAAAACAGGATTTACCCTGAATGATTCAGCCAGCATTTCCACATCGGTATCTTTGAGAGGAAAGTAATGCCGACATTCAGGGCACGATATAGTTTGTGGCACAATCACCCACCCGGCTCAACTGGAACTCTTTATCGCTGAGCCATAAATAGTCAACGGCTTCTCCATCCTCAAATTCGAAGCAAGCCTTGACGATGCCACGCTTCATGCAGAACTTGTGATACTTCATTGCCTTATCTTCTGGCAAGACCTGGCATTTAGGGGATGGACGCTGGTCAAGCTCATATCTCACGCAATTCGGTCTATTGCCAGGGCAAAGGATGGTCCGGTAGAACTGACAATAGAAAGAGTCATTCAAAGGCGCATATCTACAGAGGGCAGGAATACTTGGCCTTGCCTTATACCAAGGACAATGAATGGTACCCACACACATTTCGTGAGGGCACACTTCATTGTCGCAATAATCCTCACCTTCCATACCTCCAAGGAACTCACAGGGAACTGGCATCTTTATCCTCCTTATCCAATGGCACACACGGCTCTAATGGCACTAATGGCACAGATACAGAGGGAACAGATGCAGAAGGCTCTAGTACATCCATGCACGGGGTAATACCTGGCTCGACACTCGCATCAGCCTTCTCTTTACTCTCTACAGCCCAAATTTTGGCTCTTTTCCATGTTTTCATGCGGTTCGTCATTATCAACACATAATTTTTCTCCTAAAAATAATACGCTGCCGTTTGCACTCTCAAGCTTGAATGTATAAGTACCATCAAGTGGGACCTTAATATACCCTGTATAAGAAATTGAATACCCAATAGGTTCCTGAGCAGGATGGATGCTGAATGTATGGATGATGTCCATCTTTACAGGTTTTACTGAAAATATGGATTCCATTAATGCTGCAGTTTAAATACCCCCTTTGTAATACATGTAAATCAATCCAGGTATCAATTCCTTGGGGTCTAAATGATCAGGCTCGGGCCCTTTTTGCACAACATCTTTCACTTCAACAACTTATTCAGAAATACTTGAATGGAATAATCCAAAGTTACAAATCATCGGATTGTCCCAGCTTCTCAGGATATTCAGCCTGACCATGCCGGAAGTACAAGGTTCGAAACGCTTAATATTCTTATAACCGATGGTTTTATTATGGACCAATTCCTTCCATGAATACCCAACCCAGGCATCAAAGCTCCATTCTGCCACTCTTTGCCCTTCCCTGATATATTCCTGTACAAGCACATTATCAAATGTCCTGGTTTGTCCCAGGTCAAATAGGATGGTGGCAGTGCGATTGTTGATATCCCATTCTCCGTCCGTAGTCCAGTATGTCATTTTGTCATTATCCAGAATAGAGTCCGCCTTATGGTTGGGTGCTTCCGAAGTTGCTTTAATGGTTGCCCCAAGTGCGAGGTTGGTGCTGAAAGTACGAAGCATAAACTCCTTCAATTCCATCAAGCGTTGTATCTGGTTCTCCGGTATCACCCCGGTATTGTCAGGACTGACATTAAGAAGCAATACTCCATTATTGCCAATGGAGTTGTAGAATATTCCAATGAGTTCGGATAATCTTTTGGTAGAGGATGTACTTGGATTCCAGAACCACTGGTTCAGTATTGTGGTATTTACTTCCAAAGGATACCATACCGCTCCTACAGCATTTTGATAATATTTTTCCTGGCCTAAATCGGGGAAAGTGGCACTTTCAGCTATCCTCCTGTCAAAGACAGGCTGAACACTCCATTCATCCATCCGACTTTTTCCCTCTTCATTCCCAACCCATCGCACGGCCTTCCCGCGCCATTTTAAGTTTGGCCTTGCCGGCCTTGATTTTTTCCCATTCCTCCTCTGTGGCAAAAAAATATGGGTCATACATTCTGAATACTGCATGGGGCTGAACCGCCTCGATATAGTCATACCAAGAATCAGGTCTGTAAGAAGGTACATTCTTCCATATTTCATAATCACCGCAAGCACCATCAAACCAAACTTCATCTACACGTCCATAACGTGTCAACAATTCATTCAGCTGTGCAAGAAAGTATTTGTTATATTCTTCCGTATTCCAAAGCCCGCGGTCTCTCTGATTCATATCCCATGGAGAAAGATAAATACCAAGCCCGGTTTTATTGGTATCGCAGCCTTTACGCAACAAATCGGCGACATCCTTTTTTACTGGTGAATTTTTTATGGAAAAATCGGTAGTACCAGTAAACCATTGGCAAAAGCCATCATGATGCTTTATCGTGAATATAACCATTTTCATTCCTGCACTTGCACATACCCTTACCCATTGTGCCGGGTCCAGAAAAGTGGGTGCATAAATTGACGGTTCCTCATGCCCGGTTCCCCACTGTCTTCCGCTGAAAGTATTGGGGCCGAAGTGTATAAAAGCAATATATTCTTTTTCCATCCAATTAAGCTGTGCCTCACTCGGTTTTACATGCGCCGCCTTCCTAAGCCTTTCTTCCAAGGTATCTTCCGGAGAAAACCTTACTACCCACGGACTATCATTAAAATTATTATTTATTTTCATAAGTATTACCTCCAAACCCAAAGATCAACTATTTTCTGTCATGCATATCCGTCTCAAGCAAATAACCCCAGATCAGATCATAACTTGGGCATAAGCGCAGAGTTACCAGATATCTCGCCTTCGCAGAGGAAAGCTAATATGATTTTTCATTATGCCAGCCGAAATGTCGCATCTGCAAGATTTACCTATTGATTCTAACCTAATTTCGTTATATACTATTGGTAACATTACCGGTAACATTACCGGTATCATTATCGAATGCAACATAAAACCTTTCATCTTCCTGAATCTCTTCGAAGGAGGTGCGTATAATTATAATAAACCCCTATATGACTTAATGAAATTGCTCCCAAATCACCCTAATTCACCCTTAGTAAGGAGGAAGAAAATGTCTGTAAGAAAGCTCGTTTCAAGTCTTTTTGCGCTTGCGCTGATCGGTAGTTTGATGGCGGCTTGCGCCTCCCCTACCCCCACCGCTGCCCGGCCCTGCCACCGCTGCGCCTGCAACTGCCGCGCCGGCCCGCTACTGTTGCCCCTGCCACTGAACCCGTTACCCTTACCTATATGATTAGCCAGGGCTGGGGCTGGTCTGCCAAGGCCGACGGGTCCGACGATGCCAGATTGGTGCTTGCAAAAAAGTTTACACAACAAACCGGCATAAAAATTGACGTCCAGGTCATCCCATCGGATCAGTACTTTAACGTCTTGCAAACAAAACTCAACTCTGGAGAAGGACCGGATATCTTTGGCGGGCAAAGCGGCAAGACCGATCTGCAGGTGAATTACAATGTGGAAAAGAACGCCGTGGATTTATCCGATCAACCCTGGACCAAGACGGAGGATCCAGCGGTACTCGATCAAGCAACGGTCAATGGCAAAGTGTACGGCCTGACGGTTTGGAACACCCTCGGCACCACCTGGGTTATGAACTACAACAAAGATATTTTTTCCAAGCTAAACCTGAGCGTTCCAACCACCTTCGCGGACTTGAAAGCCGCCTGCCTGGCTATCAAGGCAACCGGAATTACCCCGATCTATGAGCCGATAGCTGATGGATGGCATCAGGTCTTATGGTTCGGAGAAATGGGAGTCCAGGTCGAAAACCTCGCACCCGGAACAGCCGACCTGTTGAACACCAATAAGACCACCTTTGCCAAATTTCCGACCGCGTTGCTGCTCCTGCAACAGTTTAAGGATCTGTATGACTCTGGTTGTTTCGGGGATAACTCATTGTCCGATACAGGCACCGACAATACCAAAATGATCTCCTCAGGCAAAGCGGCCATGTCCTTACAAAACCTGACTTTCGGTCAGCAGGTTAAGAATGAGTATCCTGACTTCAATCAAGACAGCCTGGGTGTCTTCATTGTTCCAATGGCCGATAATCAGGTCTTGAATCTCAATCCGGGCGGCCCATCCATGTTCATCTGGACAGGGTCAAAGCATATTGCTGAGGCGAAGCAGCTCTTTAATTTCATAACTCAGCCCGAAAATCTGCAATACCTGATCGATAACGATGTTAACACCCCAACACTGCCCTTCCCCGGGGTAACGAGCAGACTACTTCCCTACCAGCAAGCCCTTTTGGATGCCCACAAGCAGACGCAGCAGCGGGGAGTTGTATACCAGACTGCGGTTAAATATGTGAATCCCCAGTGGATGGATATAGGTAAGGATTATGTGGCCATGTTAACTGGCGCCGAGACGCCACAACAAGTCTTGGCGAATATAGATCAGCGCCGCGCCCAGGAAGCCCAAGCTGCCAAGGATCCAAATTGGCCGTAACTGGATCAGGCTTTTACAGCGGAAGAATAACCAACTGAAATATCCCGAGTAAGTCTCCCAACCCAGTATGCCCAGGCATACTGGGTTGGGAATTCAGGAAAACAGACCCTCGCTAATACGAGCATATTTCATACCCGCATAGGTTCATGTGGCACTTTAAACGAAAGCCCTGGAAGAGAGAAATATCCCATGAAACTGCGAAGTAATTATCCGTTTTATTTCACGCTCGGCGCCCTCGTTCTCTACCTGGTGTTTATGATCCTCCCCGGGGTTAGCGGAATCGCCTATTCTTTTACGGACTGGAGCGCCTATACCACCAAGGTTAATTTTATCGGCTTGGAAAACTTCAAGACCATTTTCGCAGCCAACCAAAATTATCTCTTATTTATAAAAAATACATTTATTTTTACGCTAGTTACCATCGTGTTAAAAACTGTGCTGGGGCTGGCCCTGGCGTTGCTATTGACAGAAGGGGTCAAACGCATGGCCTATTTTTATCGGATGTTGATTTACCTGCCTGTGGTTCTACCCATGTTGGCGATTGCGCTCATATTCCGGTCGATCTTAAACCCGGCCACTGGTTTTCTGAACACAGCCCTAAGGGGGATTGGCTTGGGAATCCTGGCTCAGAAATGGCTGGTAGACGCGCATATCGCGCTGTATTCAGTCATCGGGGTTGATACCTGGGCAGGCGTAGGATATATCATGGTCATCCTGATCGCCGGTCTTCAATCCATCCCGCGGGATTATTTGGAGGCCGCCGAGGTGGATGGCGCCGGTTTCTGGGCAAAACTTGTCTGGATTACTTTGCCATTGATGATGCCCGCCATTATCATTGTTACCGTGTTGAATTTACTGTACGCATTAAGGGTGTTTGACGTTGTTTATGCTTTGACGCATGGGGGTCCGGGCTATGCCACCGACGTGATCTACACCGCCATCTTCCAAAAATTCAGCCAAGGACTATGGGGCGTTGGCACTGCATTTTCCAGTCTCTTGTTCGTGTTCATGGGTGTGCTGGGTTATTTTGTGATTCGATTTATGGATCGCGGGCAAGCCAGAGAATAAAGAGGCCTTCACCTATGCTATCTAAAAGACTTAAACAAGCAGGAGCCCATTTACTGGCCATTTTTGCCGGTCTGGTCACGGTTATCCCGGTCTACCTGATCGTAGTCAATTCATTTAAATCAAAGGTGGAGGCAAGTTCGATGGGTGCTGCATTACCTGCTGTCTGGCACTTGGAAAACTTCGCTGCCGTGATCACAACGGGAAAATTGGCGACGGGCTTTTATAGCAGTATGGTTTACGCTACCGGCTCAACGATCATTGGGACTCTTTTTGCAGCTATGGCTGCCTTTGTCCTTTCGCGCAATAGATCTCGCTTCAATCGCTTTCTGTATTTTTTTATCATTCTAGGAATTGCTTTACCAGCGAACTATTTTACATTGACCAAGGTCATGCAGATCACCGACCTCATTAACACCAGGATCGGGATGGTGATCTTATATGCTGCCGGGCAAATTCCGTTTGGGGTTTTCCTCATATATGGTTTCGTCGAAACTATCCCAAGAGAATTAGATGAGGCCGCCATCATAGATGGATGTGGACCGTTCCAACTCTTTTTCCAGATCATTGCACCGCTGCTCATGCCGGTGTTGGTTACCGATGCCGTTTTGTCCTTTCTGGGAGCTTGGAATAACTTCATCATGCCACTCTACTATCTGAACAAGAGTGCCAATTGGCCGATGACCCTATCCGTTTATAACTTTTTCGGGCGATACCAACAAAATTGGAATCTGGTTTCGGCGGATATTTTAATGACGATTCTGCCTGTCATTGTGATTTACTTGGCTGCACAGCGTTACATTCTCTCAGGAATGACCATTGGCGCCGTAAAGGGGTAAGCCATGGGAGCAAGATCTAGTTGCATGAAACTATTAAATTTCTCCGCCCAACCAAACGGCCTCCGGCTTGAGACTTCGCACGGTCTTATCGACCTGACTGCATATTCTGCGGATATCGTTCGAATCCGGTATACGCTCGAACCCGCTTTCTCGCCCAAGCAGAGTTTGATGATCTTATCCGAAGCGCAAAGCCCGGTGGAAGTCACCCTTCGGGAAACCATCGAGGCGCTCTTCTTATCCACCTCCAAGCTATCCATTCAGGTCAACCGTAATACGCTAGCATTCACGTACCTGGATTCACGCGGCCAAGTCCTTACCCGCGAGCCCGAGCGAGGCGGCAAGACACTCATGCCGGTGGATGTGATTAGATCCATTCCTCGCCAGGAAAACGATATTCAAACCGAGCTGGGAGCGGATGGATTAAGAACCACTGCCAGCACTTATAAAGAGGTGGTTGACCGCAAGGCCTACCATACCAAGCTGGAATTCGAATGGGCCGATGGGGAAGCGCTGTACGGCCTCGGTTCGCACGAAGAGGGTATGTTGAATTTGCGCGGGCAGCACCAATATCTTTATCAGCAGAATATGAAAGTGGCAATTCCAGTTTTGGTTTCCACGCGCGGCTATGGAATCCTGCTGGATAGCTATTCTCTCATGATTTTCCATGACGACGCCTTTGGCTCTTATTTATGGACGGATGTCGATGATGAATTGGACTTTTATTTCATCTACGGGCCAGCTTTCGATTCGATTGTCAGAGGCATCCGCCGTTTGACCGGAAAAGCACCCATGCTGCCAAAATGGATGTTCGGTTATTTGCAGTCAAAGGAAGCTTATCAAACTCAAGCCGAGCTGATCGAGGTCGTTAAAGAATACAGAACTCGTCAATTGCCACTTGACGGTATTGTCCAGGATTGGCGCTCCTGGGCAGGAGACTTGTGGGGGCAAAAGACCCTTGATCCCGTGCGCTTTCCCGATCCGGACGGAATGGTGGCAGAGATTCATAAACTCCATGCCCGGTTGATGATCTCAGTCTGGCCTAATTTGGATCCAAAAGCCGGCGATAACAAGGAAATGAAAGAGCATGGTTGCCTGCTTGGTAACGGGACTACCTATGATGCATTCCAACCGCAGGGCAGGGAAATCTATTGGCGGCAGGCCAATAAAGGTTTATTTTCGCACGGTATCGATGCCTGGTGGTGCGACTGCACGGAACCGTTTGAGGCTGATTGGAAAGGTGCCTTCAAACCTGAACCGGAAGAGCGAATGAGAATCAATACCGATGAAGCCAAAAGATATTTAGACCCGGAGTTTATCAATGCGTATTCCCTCTTGCATTCGCAAGGAATATATGAAGGGCAGCGTCAGACGACCGACCGGAAGCGGGTGGTAAACCTGACTCGCTCGGCCTATCCCGGGCAGCACCGTTACGGGACGATTACCTGGTCTGGAGACATCTCAGCCACATGGGATACTCTCCGCCGCCAAATCGCGGAGGGGTTGAACTTCTGTGTAACCGGGTCTCCCTATTGGACTCTCGATATTGGCGGATTTTTCGTCAGGAAAAAACCGGAATTGTGGTTTTGGAACGGAGATTATGAGAAGGGTTGCGAAGATCTCGGCTACCGGGAATTGTACTTGCGCTGGTTCCAGTACGGGATTTTTTTGCCGATTTTACGTGCCCATGGAACAGACACCCCGCGCGAAATATGGCGCTTTGGAGTTCCAGGCGAGCCAATTTACGATAGTCTGGTGAAATTCCTGAAACTACGCTATCGCCTTCTGCCATATATATATTCATTGGCTGGCCAGGTCACCCAGGCAGATTACACCATTTTACCGTATGCTGCCTTTTGATTTCCGGGAGGACCCGAACACCTATGGAATTCGCGATCAATTCATGTTTGGGCCGTCTTTTCTCGTCTGCCCGGTAACCCACCCGATGTGCTATGGTCCCAATTCAACTCCACTCCCCTCCTCCGAGAAAACTCGTCCCGTTTACCTGCCGGCTGGCAGCGATTGGTTTGATTTCTGGACAGACCAATGCTATTCAGGTGGACAAACAATTTTTGCCGATGCATCCATCGATACCATGCCACTTTTTGTTCGCAGTCGATCGGTCCTCCCTCTGGGTCCTGAAATTCAATATGCCG
>CAWDYX010000019.1:0-94852 GCA_963806575.1 uncultured Chloroflexia bacterium
TTGGCATGGATGGATTATATTCTTAAAACAGTCGGGGCGGCAGTTTTTCTGCCGCCCCGAATTTGCAGGCTCATTCCATTCCAAGATAGGCTTTTTGGACCATTTCATTGTTTTTCAAATTTGCCGCCGTATCCTGCAGGACGATCTGTCCGGTCTGGATCACATAACCACGGTGGGCAACCGAGAGAGCCATCAGGGCGTTCTGCTCCACTAGCAGGATGGTGGTGCCTTCCTGGTTGATCACCTTGATCACCTCGAAAATCGCCTCCACCAGTACGGGTGCCAGTCCCATCGAAGGTTCGTCCATCAGGAGCAGGCGCGGGTGGGCCATCAGGGCGCGACCCGTGGCGAGCATCTGCTGCTCACCCCCGGAAAGTGTGCCGGCCACCTGACGCTGGCGTTCCTTTAGTCTGGGAAAGATGGTAAAGACGCGTTCCAAATCCTTCTGAATGCCGGTGCGGTCGCGGCGGGTATAGGCTCCCAGGTCGAGGTTCTCGGCTACGGTTAGACGGGCAAAAATGCCGCGTCCCTCCGGAACCATCGCCACGCCCTTTGCGACCACCTCATGCGCTTTGAATGGACCGATATCTTCACCCTCGAGCAGGATGTTACCCTGGCGAGGCTTCTGGAGTCCGCAGATGGAGCGCAGCGTGGTTGTTTTACCGGCTCCGTTGGAACCGATCAGGGTGACTATTTCGCCTTTTTCGACCGTCAGCGAGATGCCTTTGAGGGCATGGATGTTGCCGTAGTAGGTGTGGATGTCGTGAACTTCGAGCATTGCCATAGGTACCTCGCGTTCAGGCAGGCTGGGCGGCAGCGCTATTCAAACCGGAGGCCGCACCGCTTCCCAGATAAGCTTCGATGACGCGGGGATTTCCTTGGATCTCAGCCGGGGTCCCTTCGGCGATCTTTGCGCCGTAATCCAGCACGGCGATTTGTTCGCTGATTCCCATCACCACGCGCATGTCATGCTCGATGAGCAGGATGGTGATGCTCAGTTCATCTCGCAACCGGCGGATGAAGCGCATCATTTCGGTCGTTTCGTGTGGATTCATCCCGGCGGTTGGTTCGTCCAGCAGCAGCAAGCGTGGTTGGCTGCCAAGGGCGCGTGCGATTTCCAACCGGCGTTGTGCACCATAAGGCAGGTTACGGGCCAACTGGTCACCCAGGCCAACCAGCCCGACAAAATTCAACAGGTCCCGGGCTTTCTCGATGGCTGCTTTTTCTTCTTTCACAACACGTGGCGTGTGAAGAATTGCCTCCGCCCAGTTGGCCCGTAGCCTGGAATGCTCACCGATCAGGATATTCTCGATGGCGCTCATATTGGCGAACAAACGGATATTCTGGTAAGTACGCGAGATGCCTTGATAAGTAACTTGATCGGGAGACAGGCCGACCAGGCTTTTCCCGTAGAAAAGGATCTCACCCGCCTCCGGTTCGTAGAAACCGGTGATGCAATTATAGAAGGTGGTCTTCCCGGCGCCGTTTGGGCCGATAACGCTGAAAATGGCATTTTCCTGGATTACCAGGTCCACGGAATCGACCGCGGTAAGGCCGCCAAATTGCTTGGTCAGGGAACGGGTTTCAAGTGCGACGGTCATTTCCCCCTCCCTTCTTCGGGGGTCTCGGTCACTCCGGCGTCTTTCTCAACCTCCATTTTTCGGCGCGAGGATGGGATGATGCCCGCCGGTCGCCAGAGCATCATCACGACCAGCAGTGCGCCAAAGACCAATACCCGGTAGTCCTGGAGTTGGCGCAGCACTTCCGGCAGGCCCTTGAGCACCAGCGCACCGGCGATGACGCCCGGGATGTTGCCCATGCCGCCCACGATCACTACTGCCACCACATTGATGGAAACCATCAGGGTGAAATCTTCCGGCCCGGTGAACTGGTTGCGGGAGGCGAACACGGCGCCGCCCAACCCGGCAAAGGCCGCACCGATGGCAAAGGCCAGCAATTTCTGCGTCAGCGTGTTGATACCCATCGCTCGCGATACGGTCTCATCTTCCCGCATGGCTTCCCAGGCGCGTCCGACGCGTGAATGTTGCAGACGGTTGGTAACGAAAATTACCAACAATACTGCCAGGAAGATCAGGTAAACGAAATCGATATTGCTGCTAAACGGTTTTCCAAACAAGGTCGGACCGCCGACGCTGGGTACACCTCTCGGTCCGCCAGTGAAGGGGGTCAGAGCGTCGCTTGCGCTCAGGATGCGGATGATTTCACCGAAGCCGAGCGTCACGATGGCCAGATAATCGCCGCGCATACGCAGCACCGGTGCGCCCAGCAAAAGACCGGTTATGGCGGCTATAACCACCCCGATCGGCAGGACGATCCAGAAGCTCCACAGGAGATGATGCGGCGCGGGTGCAGTCAGCAAGGCCATGGTGTAGGCGCCAATGGCAAAGAAAGCCACATAACCCAGGTCGAGCAGGCCTGCCAGGCCCACCACGATATTCAACCCCAGGCCGAGCAGAACGTAGATGCCGACGGTACCGATGGTATAGTTCCAGTACTGGCCGGCCACCAGCGGCACCAGGAAGATCAACAGAAGAAGTGCGCCATAGACAGAATAGCGGGTGGTGCGGTTGCCGCGCACCTGCTTGAAGAAGGATCTCTGGGTGAAACCCGCCCAGGTATTCTTCCAATTGGCATCCGTCCGGGCTCTCCAATCGCTGCGTCCCAGGCCGCGACTAAATGCTCCACCAGCCAGACCGGCCAGCGTAAATAGAACGAGATGGACAAGCGCGCCGGCAACGGGAGCAAGCCCCAACAGGAACAGCTTTATGTTGGCAGGCAGCAATTGAGACAGGTACATGCTGATCTGGACATCCCGCAGGTTAAGTGTCCCGACCAGCAGCGCCAGGACGCCAACAAATACTCCTTGTACCAGACCGGCTGTCAACCCGCCAAGCAAGGCCGGTCCCCAGGGATCATCCGTCTGGCCTTTGCTTTTGCGTGAACCGTATGCTCCGGCCCACAAACCCACCAGCACCAGGAAAATGAGCATATTGAGCATCTGGGGTGTCAGACCGAGGAACGTGTCGGCGCTTTTATTGCCGAAGAGATCCCCGAGCAGGTCGGCGGCTGTACCCGTGAAGCCAATCAGGAACAGGAAAATGGTGATGATGCCGAAGATAATTCCGGCATTGAGGGCCAAGTCGCAGTTGCTTTTTCATCACACTTTCTCCTCAGTAAGAACTTCGCCCACAATGCCGGTCGGGCGGAAGATCAGCACCAGCACCAGGATGCCAAAGGCGATCACGTCTTTGAGCTGGAAGCTGATTCCCAGGACGGCTGGACCCAGGGATTCCACCAAACCCAGGAACAGGCCGCCCAGCATGGCGCCGGGAACACTGCCAATGCCGCCCAAGACCGCCGCGGTGAAGGCTTTGATGCCGGGAAGGAAACCGACGATAGTAATAGACCAGGCCGAGATGAATGCCCCACATGACACCGGCCGCCCCTGCCAGCGCCCCACTGATGATAAAGGTGCGGCTGATGACGCCATCCACATCAATGCCCATTAAAGCGGCGACCGGCTTGTTTTCGGCGACTGCCCGCATGGAGCGGCCCAGGCGGGTGCGCATGACCAGCAGATACAGGCCAAGCATGAGCAGGATCGAAAGCACCACGGTCAATACCCCCGTATAGGGCAGGATGACAGTGGTACCTCCAATCGGCAGATTCCAACCATTCCCGCGTGTCAGAATGACAGGGTTGGCATACTGCCGCCGCTGCGTACCGAAGAGCAGTTGTGCGGCATTTTCCAGGAATATGGATGCGCCGATGGCGGAGATCAAAGGTACCAGGCGCGGCGCACCCCGCAGAGGCCGGTAGGCGATTTTTTCAAGAAAATAGCCGCTCAATGCGGCTATGGATGCACCAACGATAAATGCGGCAACCACAGAAAGAATGGGATGCGCATTCAGAAAATTCATTTTGGGATCGGCCAGGGTGGGGCTGGGGATGGCTTTGAGCGCTTCAAAGGTAAAATAGCCGCCAAACGCCCCGATCATCATGATATCGCCATGTGCAAAATTGATCATGCGTAAAATACCATAGACCAGGGTATAGCCAATCGCGATCAGGGCATAGACACTACCCAGGATAAGACCGGCAATAATGAAACGGGCCCAGGTGTCGGGTCCGTAGGATGGGTTGCCGATAAGTACAACATAAAGTCGCCAGAGCAAATATCCGGCGAACAAAATTCCAATAACAGCCTGTACGATCTTATACGTGGTAACCCGGCGGGCGGGCGATTTTGCACTGGGCATAGCCCTTCTCCTCACAAGATGGAGTGGTAGTTACAAAATGGCGGGGCAAGCGAGGCTTGCCCCGCCATCTATTCAATTATAGTACAGGAGCGCGAAACAGACCGCGCACAGATTTACTTGGGCGCCTCAGCCCATTTGCCGCCCTTGTCGATGTTGAAGACCGGGCCGGAGGCCGAACATTCACCGGTGGCGTCGCAGGTGATCGTGCCGGACAGACCCTGGTAATCCTTGGTGGCACGCACGGCTGCAACCAGTGCAGCGCGCGGGACATACAGCTTGCCGCCGCTGAGGACAGCCACACTCTCGATGGCCTTGATCAGAACAGCCGCAGAGTCATAGGCGGTCCAGGAGTAAGGCGAGAGCTTGCCGGCCGGCTGGCCGTAGGCGGCCAGGTAGGCGGCATCGAATTTGGTCTTGGCATCCGAAGCAGGCGGGATGAGCGAGGTGGAGTAAGCGCCTTCGCCATTCGCACCGGTGCGATCCAGGAAGTCCTGGCCAAAGGTGCCATCATCGCCGAAGAAGGTGACGCCCGTGAGACCGGCCTGTTTCATCTGGTTGACGATCACGACAGCCTCAGCAACGTAACCGCCGTAGAAGAGGGCCTCGGGTTTCTTGGAGGCAATATCGGCCAGAACGGCGCTGTAGTCCGATTCGCCGGGGGTGATGGCGTGGAAGGCAACCACGGTGCCACCGAGACCGGTGAACTGGTCGTTAACAACCTGGGCAAGACCCTGGCCGTAGGCCTGGCCATCATGCATGATCGCCAGTTTCTTGATGCCCAGTTTGTTGTAAAGATACTCAGCAGCAAATTTGCCCTGGGCGGCATCGGTGAAGACACAGCGGTTGAAGACCTTGGAACCGGTCGTGGTCAGGGGCGGGTTGGTGGCCGAGGGGGACATCATCGGGATATTGGCGGCTTCGTAGATGGGCATGGCGGCCTTGGTTGCGCCGGAGAAAATGTGGCCGGCGATGGCGACAACTTGCGGGTCGGCAACAAGTTTATTTGCGACAGCTGCGCCGCCTTCGGCGTTGCCACCGTCATCCTGGGCGACCAGTTCGAAGGCAAAGCCCTGGAACTTGCCGGCATCCGAGACGGCGATCTTGGCGCCCTGGGAAATATCCTGGCCGAAAGATGCGTTGTCACCGGTCATGGGCGCGCCCATGCCGATCTTGACGGTCTGTCCGGATGTGAACACTGCGCAACCCCCTGCGTCGGTCTTGCAAACAGCGGGGGCGGCTCCAGCGCCGGCACCGCAGGCTGTCAAAGCCATGCTGAAAGCAAGTACCACAGCAAGAATAAAGTATAGGCGTTTCATAAAATTTCTCCTCCAGAGATTTGGTATGAATCGGGTAAAGTTGGTTGCACAATTTATGTGCAATGGTGCAAGCCGACCAGGCTTTGGGTTATAGTTTGAGATCACCTCCTTCACGATTAATTTGTGTTTATGGTGATGAGTCCCGATGCTGCCCATCATTCTTCTAGAAGGAATCACTTGTGCTTAATTGTAATGATTTCCGGGGGTCTACCAAATTAAACGGCGTATTAAAACTGAGATTATTATACAGAATCACCCATTGGTCAAGGTTTATTTAATGTCAATTCCCGTAATACAAGTTGATCTTCAGCCCTCGTTTTTTTTCAAGAAGACCCCACCGCTATCGTATTTGCGCGCCTGGCACAGGGCTGCAGCCACCTCCAAGTGGACGGGTATTAGCTAATGGAAAATGTCAGCAGCACTTAATGAGGGAAGGGCTTGGCCAGCCAATCGAGCGGGTTCACCTGGATGCCGTTCACCCAGATCTCAAAATGGAGATGCGGACCGGTCACACGACCGGTGGCACCTATTTTCCCGATCAACTGCCCCGCCTTGACATGCTCTCCAACCGTTACGTAGAATTCCGCCTGATGAAAATAGCCACTGAAAACCCCCTGGCCATGGTCGATGATCGTGACATTCCCGCGGACCGTCTTCAGGCCGGTGAACGTCACCACCCCATCTGCAGCGGCATAGATATCGAACGGATGGGCCTGCGAACAGACCCCGAAATCGATACCGGTATGGAAATTGTGCAGGGCCCCGCCATTGTAGGAGCGGCGGTCGCCATAACCCGAGCGGATGCAATACGGACTGCCCACCGGTAATTGAAATACCCCGTTCCAGTACTTTTCCGGTGTCACCACGGACGTCAGGGAAAGCAGCCATTGGTCTTCCGGACCGGTTATCGCCGGATCGATCGTGGACGGGTCCACCTCCAGGGCCGGGTCGTTGGGAAAATTCCCGGACTTCACCAGCACCATTTGCTCGAACGACTGGATCGACCCATCCGGCTTGGTGACCTCCAGCCGCAGCGGATACAGACCCGGGTCCAGCATGGCGTTTACACCTTGCAGCGCCACTTGAGTGTTTGTGTCTGTATTGAAGAAGTGCAGCGGCTGGTCGGCTAGCACACCGCCCAGTGCCGCCGCTTGTGAAGAGACGATTGTGATCTGCGCGGTCGATCCCTGCTTGAGCGGCAGAGGCTCCACGTCTGCAGATGTAATGGCAGCCGGCAGCCCCGACGGGGTGGCAGTGGAAGATCCCGAGGGAAGGTAAAGCATGTCGCCGGGCATCCCGGCAGACGGGTTGGGAAGACCGTTGATCTGTGCAATCGTCCAGGGGTCGCTACCTGTCCTGATTGCCAGTTCCAACAAGGTCTCCTCCTGCCCGAGGCTGGCCCGGGCAGTCCAGGCCGGCTGGTTGTCCTGCTGCAAAACGATCAGTTCGTAGCCCGCATACAGCTCGGTTGGGCTGACTATGTGGTTGAGTTTACGCAGGAAGGCCGGGTCAACGCGATACTGGCGGCCCAGGCTTTCCAGGGTCTCTCCGAAAAGCACCGGCTTGATGACCAGGGTTCCACTCAGCCCTTCCAACCCCGGAATGACCAGCTTGTCACCGACGAAAATGTCCTGGCTCGTCATGTTGTTGATCGCCTGGAGATCGTTTACGTTCACGTGGAAGAGGCTGGCAATTCCCCATAGGGTATCACCCGCTTGAACTATGTAGATCGGGCCGGGTGCAGGGGTGGCAGTTTGGGCGGAGACAGGGATTGCTGAAAAGATCAGAAATAAAAACAGGATGACGGCGGCTGTTCGTTTACGCATTTTGGAACTCGACCTGATCCCCAATTTTGAATTCGTTTATTCGACTGGGATGGATCTCCAGGATGTATCTGGCTGGCTTGCGGGGAGCGTAAACGGGACGCCAGGTGCGCGCCAGTACGGTATCCACGACCATATATTCGGCGTTGATCCAGATCACTGCCAGGTCCATGAAGACGAACAGCATGTGGATGGACGTGTCAATGCGGCTGTCGCGTGCTTCGACCAGCAGCAGGCCTTCGGTGTGCGCAAGGCTGGATCTGAACATCAGTCCGCGCAGGCGGCACAAGTAACTGTCACAGTAGACCACTTGCAAAGGCGCAGGTAGAGGCTGGTTTGTGTTTTTGAGCCGGATGATCTTCATAATTAATAATAAAAGAAACGGGGCGATAATTCGCCCCGTTCGGATTGGATCAGGCTGTCGCTTTCTTCCTGGCGGCGAGCACGTTGTCCACGCTGTTTAAAAGTTCCTGTGGACTGAAAGGCTTGGCGATGTAATCATCCACTTTGGCGATGTGCAGGCCGAGCACTTTATCGATACTCTGGGCTCTGGCGGTGACAACAATGACCGGGATTTTTTTCATGACCTCGTCAGCCTTCATCCGCTGATAAACTTCCCAGCCGTCCATATCAGGCATCATCAGGTCGAGCAGGATGAGGTCCGGATGCTCCTCCTGGATGAATCTAAGCCCTTCCTCGCCGTTGTTGGCACCCCGGACGTCGAACCCGCGCCGGTTGAGGATCAGACGGATGAGATCAATCATTTCCGGTTCGTCTTCGATGCATAGGATGATTTTTGTTTCTCTTTCGGCCATGGCACACCACCTGAATGGAATAAGTTTACCACATAAAAATATTCGTGAGAGTTCATTGCCCAATGTGTTCTACGCTCCCCACAAATTCCATTGCGTAAATCTTCACTGCGAAGATACCAAGTTTGCGAAGTGTTTTAAAGGGTTTCTTGGCGTTCGTCTATACTTCGCGGTTTGATCCTCGGTAATTTAAGAAGCGGAATGGCAACTTTATTGCCATCCTTGGATGCGCTTTTTCTCCTCGGAGCTTAATATATTAGAACTTTGTATAATATATTCTCCGAATCTGGTATAGAGTTCTATAGGTTGGTATAATCAGCGGTTGCGGACTGGAGGTCCATGTGAAATCACGTAATCAATCCTATATAATTTACCTTCTGCTGTTCATCGCGATTGTGGCCATGATCTATTTTAATATTCAAAAACAGCCAAATTCGCAGGGGCCATTGAGCATCAGCCAGGTTGCGCAGCAGATTGAAGCTGGTAAGGTTGCCCGTATTACTGTTAATAATGATAATAGTTTGACCGTGATCTCATCAAGCGACAGCACGATTGAGCAGACCGCGCGAAAAGAACCCGAGACCACTTTCGTCTCGCAATTATTGGCTTTGGGCGTTACTCCAGATCAGCTTGCTAAAGTTTCCGTCCAGGTCAATCCACCCAGTCCTTGGGCTGGTCTGTTAACCCTGGCTTCCTACCTCCTGCCGGTGATCCTTTTTGCCGTCCTGTTCTGGTTCATCTTTCGCCAGGCACAGGGCAGCAATAACGCCGCCATGGCTTTCGGCAAGTCGAAGGCGCGTATGTTCAGCGGGGAACACTCCACTGTCACGTTTGAAGATGTCGCCGGGATTGATGAGTCCAAGGAAGAACTCAAGGAAGTAGTTGAGTTCCTGAAAGAGCCACAGAAGTTCATCCAACTGGGTGCGCGCATCCCGAAGGGCGTCTTATTGGTAGGTCCTCCCGGCACAGGCAAGACCCTGCTTGCCAAAGCAGTTTCCGGAGAGGCGGGTGTGCCCTTCTTCTCGATCTCGGGATCGGAATTCGTCGAGATGTTCGTCGGAGTGGGTGCCAGCCGCGTGCGCGACCTGTTTGACCAGGCCAAACGCCACAGCCCCTGTATCGTCTTCGTGGATGAGATCGATGCCGTTGGACGCCAGCGCGGCGCGGGCCTGGGCGGTTCGCACGATGAGCGCGAACAAACCCTCAACCAGATGCTGGTCGAGATGGATGGTTTCGATACGGATACCAACGTTATCGTGGTAGCCGCCACCAACCGGCCTGACATCCTCGACCCGGCCTTGCTCCGTCCGGGACGCTTCGACAGACGTATCACCCTCGATCGCCCCGACATGCGCGGTCGTGAGGCCATCCTGAAAGTGCACGCGCGCGGCAAGCCCTTCAGTCCGAGCGTGGACCTCGGCTCGATTGCACGCGGTACTCCAGGTTTCGTCGGTGCGGACCTGGAAAACCTGGTTAATGAAGGCGCCATACTGGCAGCCCGCCGTAACTTAAAGGCCATTGGCCAGCCGGAATTGGAAGAAGCCATTGAACGGGTAGTAATGGGACCCGAACGCAAATCCCGCCTGATCAGCGATGAAGAAAAACGCATCATTGCCTACCATGAGGCCGGTCACGCTGTGGTGGTAACCGCCATCCCGGAGGCTGACCCGGTGCAGAAGATCACCATTGTCGGGCGTGGACAGGCCGGCGGCGTGACCTGGTTCCGCCCGGAAGATGACCGTGTCCTGACTTCCCGCCGGAAATTGGTCGCGCAGCTGGCGGGTGCCCTGGGTGGACGTGTCGCCGAGCAGCTCGTTTTCGATGACATCACCTCCGGCGCATCCAATGATTTGGAGCAGGTCACAAAAATGGCACGCGCCATGGTAACCCGCCTGGGTATGAGCAACGAATTGGGTTCGATGGTCTACGGTCAAAAGGAGGAACTGATCTTCCTTGGCCGCGAAATTTCGGAACAACGCGATTATTCCGAGGCCATCGCCGAGCAAATTGACCGCGAAGTCCGCAAGCTGGTGGACGAAGCATACGAACAGGCGACTGAAATTTTACAAAAATACCGCGACCAATTGGACGCGGTGGCTGCCAAGCTCCTCGAGGTGGAATCGTTGAGCCGTGAAGAATTCGAGAAAATCTTCCCGCCCCCTTTCCCCAAAAGAAGCGGCACCCCACAGCCCGCTTAAGTCATTTCCTCCACAAAAAATACATCCGGAGCCTCAATCAGGAGGCTCCTGCGTTTTACTTCCCCCTATTCCATTAATTCCTAATTCCTGGTTCTCTTAAACCAGTTCCCTTTTAAGATTTTCCCCATGGTGGACTTGGGCAATTCAGCCCGGAACGCCACCTCGCTCGGGACCTTGAACGGAGCCAGCCGCTCCCGGCACCAGGTCTGAATATCTGACTCGCTTACCGCTGCACCGGCTTCGAGCACAACCCAGGCCTTGACCGTTTCCCCGCGGTATGTATCCGGGATGCCAGCCACAGCCACTTCCGCCACGCCCGGATGGGCACTGATCACCTCCTCCACTTCGCGCGGCCAAACTTCCATCCCACCTGGTTTGATCAATTCCTTTTTGCGATCTATGATGTAAAAATAACCCTCTGTATCCATGCGCGCAATGTCCCCGGTGTGGAGCCAACCATCCTGCAGCGCAATCTCAGTCTCTTTGGGCATGTTGTGATATCCCAGCATCACTTGCGGGCTCTGGATGACCAGCTCACCCGCTTCGCCGGTGGCTACCTCGGTAACGCCATCCTCCAGGCCGACAATCCTTGCATCCACATCCGGGAGCGGCAGTCCCACGGAGCCAAACCGGTTTTCCCCGCGCAACGGGTTGCAGTGTGTGGCGGTCGGTGCTTCTGACAGGCCATACCCCTCAACGATCCTCCCACCGGTCAGACTTTCGAATTTCTCTTTGGTCTCCTTCATCAACGGGGCAGAGCCGGAGATGCAGGCCTTGATGCTGGACAGGTCCACCTTCCCGGCGCTCACATTCGGAGCATTATTGATGGCATTGTAGAGCGTGGGAGCGGCCGGGAAGTAGGTGACGTGGTGTACCTGGATGGCCGACAGCAGGTCCGCGATGTCGCGCGGGTTTGGGATGATGACCAGGCTGGCGCGCAGAGCCATGCCCAGCAGCATCCCGCATACCATGCCGTAGATGTGATAAATTGGCAGAGCCAGCAGGAATGTCTCTTTCTGTTCCTCCAGCGTGGACATCCAGGCCTTGAACTGGAGCGCGTTTGCCACCAGGTTGCGGTGCCGACAAACGGCGGCCTTGGCGATACCGGTCGTCCCACCGGTGTACTGAAACAGGGCGATATCCTCTGATCCTACTTCGGCTTTGACCAATACTGACGTGAAGTTTTCTTCTCTTACATTCATCTTATTCGTGATAACCGCGGAGACAAGCTCTTTGAAATTGATATCACCCGACTGCGGCGTCAAACCCTCAGTCACGATAACCCGCGTGATGCCGGTCCCCGGCTGGGCTGTTTTTAGTCGCTGGTAAAGCGTCCCGGCGCAGAAGACCGTCTTTAACCCGGCATCATTGACCTGGTGGATGATCTCGGTCGGGGTGTAAAGTGGGTTGATGGCTACGACCACCGCCCCGGCTTTCAGGATGGCAAAGTAGGCCAGCACGAACTCCAGGCAGTTGGGCATGCATATCCCAACCCGTTCCCCTTTGCGGATACCCAGACCGGTCAGTGCCTCTGCCAGCCGGTCGGTCTGGATGACCGCCTGTCGGTAGGATAGTGTCTCATCTTTAAATGTAAGGCAGGCGCGCTCCGGACAGCGCCGGGCGGCTTCATCCAGGAAATGGAAAACCGGCACGGACGGATAATCGATGTGGTGCGGAACACCGGGATCGTAATGCGCCAGCCAGGGTTTGGATGTCATGCGTGGAGTATAGCGGAGAGGAAAAGCAAAGTCAACGCAATTACTTACCGGGATTTTGCAATAAATTCAGAATGCATGGATGTTGTCATCCGTGGGAAAGAAAATTAAAAGAAAGGTAAAGGGGTAAGATGGATTTCTTTCACCTAGGGTCTTCTTTCATAGACGATCAGAGTTTGAGCATCATTTTTGAAGATTTGCACTTCATCGAAGTGACCCATATCCATGACTTGGGGCAGACTGTTCCCCAAGACCTGAAATAGAATAACATCGATTTTATCTTGCTCGGCTTCAATAAGTGCCCGGGAGAGGGAAACCGAATCACTATCTCCCCGGTTTGTCTTGAATACTTTATTGTTTGGCGTCCAATTGAGCTGCGTAAAATAGAAATCAAAGTCATAGGGATAGTACATACCGGTAAACAAAATGCGTTTATCGGAATCATTGTTTTTTAGCCAATCCAGGGCCTCTCTATAAGGATAGTAATGCTCAGAAGTGTCGGCCAGGTAATTACCCCAGAGAGGTTTTTTTGATCCGTCGATGAAAACAGGGGAAATCCATAAATTCAAAGCCAGGACAGCACAAACAATTGCACCCTCCAAGATTTTCCGGTAATTCGTCAATCGCTTGATGAGAATAATGGCTCCTGCAAGAACCGGGGGCAGAACGAAAAGATTGAAACGGCTGTACCCTGTATAGATAAAGATGTCGGATGCAAAAAATAATGGATAAAGCAGGAAAAGGGACAAGAAGAAACCGGCGGTGAGATATTCGTTTCCCCAAAAAAGCAGCAAACAGCCTCCCCCAAAGAGCAAAAGAAAAGGCGCACCAAATTGCTCTAGAAATGATCGAGCGATGGTACGATAAACAACGCTGTTTGCAAGGTTGGAAATTGTGAAAGAATACGTCCGACTCTCTTGCGCAAGGCTGCTTCGAAGAAAGAGATAGAAAAATATGGGAAGAATGACTGGCAGGATGATGCCAGCTTCTTCCAGAAGAATTTGAAAGCGGCGTTTCATTGTTACCGGGGAAATCCGCTTTCGCGACAAGGATGCAATTATTCTCCAGCCAAGAAAACACATCAAGAAAGGAACCGTTGTTTCCTTGATGAAACCGATCAAGATCAGGGCATACCAGGCCGGGTTTTGCTTGATCTTTTGGAAATCTTCCTGTAAAAGGCTTTTGATATTGATACAGACCAGTAACATTAAAAAGACTGCCGGCAATTCAAGATAAAGGATGGATGAATAATAGTAAACCAGAGGGATGGTTGCTGCTGCCAGACCCCATAATACGTTAAGGAACGTTTTCGAACCGGAGAGATGTTTTTGGAATACCCATATCAGGGCGAATGTACTGATAAATGGGACTATCCTGAAGAATACTTCCTGATAAGGATTGATTTTCATCACCATTGCCAGCTTGGGAATGATCGTAAAAAACCAATAGTTAATGTAAGGGTAATGCAGCAATTGGGAAGGGTCCATTTCAACCAGGGGACTTTTCATTAAATAAGCTGCAATTACGCCTGCGATCAATGCCATTCCAAGGAATATTGCCCACCTCGATTTTTTCCAGGCCAAATACGCCAAGATAACCAAGGCAACCAAGAATATTACCACCCACTTGAAGGACATTGTTGAGAGCAGGTATACCGTTCTTGTAATGTGAAGTTCTTCATCGCCTCTCCAGGGGATGCTTGAGCTTAGAGGTCTTAGATTCAGAATGACCAACCCTGTGAACAGGATAATGATATGACCCCACTTGATGGGCTCCAGTTCGATTCGCAAATTCCCTGCAGACAATAACGACCAGATCGCCCCGATGCCGATTGTGAGAGCCAGAATGAAGATTGATTCAGTTTTTGATGGAACATGTGTCCAATAGGGAGTTATGATGAATCCCAGGGTATAGACAAACTCAAGCAGGACCAGAACCAACATCTTTGGTAACAAAATGGATTTTGACTTCATCCTTTCTCTCCCGATCCTGAGGTCATATCATAGACAAATTCAATGATCATTTTTTTCCAGAAAAAAGAGAGATTATTATATTAAATTTTCTTAAAACGATATGGGCAAACATGGCTGACGAAGTTGATTTAAAGCTCAGGAGTTTTTCAACCTTACTCCAAAAATTAAAAGACCACCCGGGCATTAATTGCCTCATTGAAACGCCGCCTGAAAGTAGATAAGCTAATGGATTCAAAAGACGAATACTTACCATCTCCCACATCGGAAATTCGCTCTGAAAGATAAGACTGTCACGCGAAAACATTATCCATGGCAAGGCGCCATTGGCTCCTGATAATGGTCCACGCTTCGGAAAGTCCCAATCTTTGACAGATGGATCAAAAGGTTCGTGATGAAGGTGTGCGTAAATGAAATTTGACCATGGGGTTACCCAGGGTTCAATCATCGTGATAACACCCCCAGGATGAATACAGCGCAGCTTCACGTAAAAATAAACGTGGATTTGGAAAATGGTGCAAGACATTTGTCATGGCAATCGCGCAACGATCCGGATTCGAACGGGAGAGCTTGACCATCCAGGATGGTTTTCACATAAGAACAATAAAAAATCTCAGAAGTAATGATGGGTAGATATCGGTCCAGGAAACCTCCGCCAGAACCCAACTCTAATACTGAACCAGGACCGACAGGTATTGTAGAAAGTATGGCTGAATACCAGTTTTCATAGATCTGACGAAAGAAACTATTCGTAAGAACGATTTCCTTGCGAATATGGGTTGTTGCCGGATCATCGAGATCGACATCTTTTAATTTAGGATGGGCCAGTAAGTTTCCGAGAAAATCGCCAAAATTATTCATATGAATTTCAGCCTGAGCGCGGCAAGAATGACCATCCTTAATAACAGCCAGCCATGTTTCCAGCGTGAGATATTTGTGGCGCCATAAGTTCGCTCGCGATAGCGGATGGGAAGATCAATGATTTTAAGGTTTAATTTGGCGGCGCCAAAGAGCAGATCATAATCACCAAATGGATCAAAATCACCGAAATAAGATCTGTTTGCAACGATTTTTAGGTAATCTGACCGCCATAGCGCCTTCGTTCCACAGAGTGTGTCTTTGATCGGTTGGCCAAGCATCCAAGAAAATGCCAGGCTGAAAAACTTGTTTCCGATCAGGTTTGCCAGCTGCATGGCCTGCTTTTCCATGGGATAGACCAACCGTACCCCATTGCTAAATTCACCCTTTCCGGAAACAAGAGCATTGTAAAACCTCCGCAGGTTTTCGGGTGGAACAGATAAATCCGCATCCAGGATCATGAGGATGTCGCCTCTGGCCTTTTCAAAACCCAAACGTACTGCGTCGGCTTTACCCATCCCTTGCTGTTTAAATAATTCACTTTTCCATTCAGAATGCAGTTTCATTTCCTTTTCGATTACAGCGTATGTATCGTCTTTTGAATGACCCTCTACAAAGATCAATTCGGTTTCGCTTCCCATTTGCGGAACGCGCTTAAAAATTGCTGGAATATTTCCGGCTTCATTTCGAGCCGGGATGATGACTGAAACTTTCGGCAATCCATTGTAAGTTGATGGGGAATGTGCCACGAAGAAATTTGTCAGAGCCAGTTCGTTGAAAGGCCAAAATCGGACCAGAAAACGATTTGCAAAATCATCAAGCAATGGCAGATGCAGCGGCGCGAGAAATTCTTGCCAGATACGAATGGGCTCAAAACCGGTCAAGCGCAGCATGTTTGTGATATCTTCGCGCACCAACCAGTTTTGCTGCAAAGTTGGAACTGCCACTCCAAGGTTTTGTGCAAGTGAAATGGGTACTTCCCATAGATAACTGTGGAGATTCAATATCAAACGTGTGTGCCGTTCACACAAGGGATGAATTTGCTGGAAAACCTCCTGAACGTCCCAGAGATCGTCGATGGTATCTGACAAAATAATAAAATCGAATTTTTCACCCAGCATGGATAGGTCATGAGCGTCCGCTATTACAAAGTTCAAGTTTGTATATTTGCTGGATGCCCGTTTGATCATTTCTTCTGAGAAGTCAACACCGACCCCGACAGAAGGCTGAAGCGCTGCCAGCAGATCCCCCTCACCGCAACCGATCTCAAGAATTCTGGATCCGGGACTGATAAGGTAACGGTATACCACTTCGAGACGGCGATGGTAGTTTTTTCCCCATCCGTGCCAATGGTCCATTTTTCGCGCAAATTGATCCCAATGCTGTTTGCGTGTTTCCTGGTATTCCAAACGGGATTGATCAATATAATTGATTCTCATCATAAAACATATTCCTGGTACTTCTTGGCTGGATCTTGGAAACGATGCGCCGATCGGTTTTTCCCATGGATTCGCTGATATCCAACACTCCGGTCGTAAAGGCCTAGTGAATATTGGCGTAATCCGTTTATTCGTGCCATTCGAGTTGAATATCTCCCTCAGATGAATTAGGTAACCAGCGCCTGTATTTCTTCTTCTGTTTTAACTTCAATCCCGTCCTTCTTACACAACTCAGTAAAAACACCGTTTCCATCGACCAGCCTCCCGGAAAAACTGCCGTCGTAAATTTTTCCGCAGCCGCAGCTTGGCGACCTGGCTTTTAGGATGGCTCTTTTCGCTCCAACTAATCTGGCTATTTTCAAAGCTTCTTGGGCGCCTCGATTAAACGCTTCGGTTACGTCAACACCGTCTTGCCTGATGACCCTTTTACCGGTTATTTCAGCCGGAGCCCTTGGAGTAGGCAATCCCCCTAATTGTTCCGGGCATATCGGGATTGCCTTCCCCTCCGAAACGAGGCCGATTACCTTTTCGTTCGGTTTCCCTGCTCCATCGTAGCGGCAGGCTACATCGGCTAAACAGGCACTGACGATGATCAAATTGTTTTCTCCTTTTGCCAGGACCACTCCAGCACGCCTTGTTGCTCTGACGCCTCAATATGGGGGAAGCTTCAATAAAAGGGTCGTGTCGGATGACAAAATTCCCGATTTACCCGATTTGCTTGATGTAAAGCCGGCGGCATTTGTGCTGCCGGTTTTCGAAATATTTTCATAAAAACATCGTTTCCATCTATCAGCCTCCCAACCATTTTGGACGGGTACTTTTGGCAGGAGGGTTTGCTTTGCGGACGGCCTGCATGACTGCCTCGCAGAATTTTTGTGCAGCCAGATCCGGGCCCAGCACCAGGATCCCCTTCACATATTCTTTCGTATCAGCGATAAATCCCGATACTTCCAACTCCATTTCCTTCGTCCGTCTTGAAACAAACGCCTCTGACTTGAATGAGTTTTAGTTTGCACCCGGTAACCATTGTCCCGGAACGGTCTCCGTTGCGTGCCCAGATAAGCCATTCTGCCGTCAGGAGCATCACGAAATGGATGGTTGTATCGCGGTCGCTTTCCAGAAGGGTAGCTAATAACCCGCCAAATCGACCGGAATCACGCTTCTCGGAGATGGTTTCACAGCACAGGAGCGTTCCACTATCCAGATCCCCCAAATGGTGAGTTTGAAAATATTCCCTGATCACTTGGAGAAGCCCGGGGTTTAATTGACTTGCAGAGCATTCCCTGGAGGCGCGTATATAGCCGCTCATATTATTCTTTTTCTAATTCATGAACCAACCGGCCGCTTATCGAACGTTCCGTCATGTTTACGGTATCCTGGTTTAGAAATTAACCGTAAGAAGGGATTCACCTTTTTCGTTGAGGGAAAAGGTTGTTTTCTGGGATCCCTGCGAAACCTCATATTCTCCCAGGAATCCTGTGAAAGAGAATTGACCGTTCGCATCCGTTGTCATCCTGGTTGGCGCAAGCCACCATTCTCCTTTCACCAGTTTCAATAATTCATTATAGGCGGGTTTGCAATTGTGGTCTTTACGCAGCAGGCCGGCGGGCGCATTGAGCCAACCTCCATCGGATAAGTCCCACCAGGTGATCGCCTGCACAGCCGGACGTGAGAACAGGGTTTTGTAATGCAGGATCACCTCCCTGGCTTGACGTTCCTCCCCTTCTTGTGTGCTTGGCCAGTCATTGATCTGGTAATCGTTCAGGTCAATGATTTCAGGAGGCATAAGATGACCTGAGACGATGGTATTCTCTGTGAAGTGGATTGGCAGTTTGAAACGTTCGAACCGCTCCAATACTTTCAGGGTCTGCTCGGCACCCCAATAACCCTGGTGCATGTGTGTCTGGATGCCAATGACATCGATCCGGATGCCGGCCTCTAGGCAGCCTTCGATGAGAATGTCATAGGCCGGTGAAACATCGAAATCGTTCAATAACAATACCGCCTTCGGATTGACGAGTCGGGCGGTATCGAACATCCTGCGGATCAATTCGATGCGGCCTAGTTCTTTACAGATGCGCGTGATGCCATTGTCATAGCGGTCGAAAATCGGCATGATGACCGCCTCGTTGACAACATCCCACATATTGATCACTCCGGAAAAATCAGCTACAACTCGCTGAATCCGGCCTAATTGGGCCTCAAGGATCTCCCGGTTGCTCATGTTTAGCAGCCAGTCAGGCGTCAGCGTATGCCAGCATAAAGGATGTCCCTTAACAATGCAATTATGATCCGAATACCAGCGCGCAGTGTTGAGAATGCGCTGAGTCTGAGGCCGGCCTCGTTGAGGTTCAAAACGTGCCCAGTAGAACGGAAGTGTTACCTGGTTGAATAGGCCTATGAAGCGTTCATTCCGCAACTCGGCCAATTCCGTTGCTTTTCCTGTTAACTCACCGTTTGCGAAAGCAATGGTGCTCTCCCCCCAGGTGCTCCCGAAGAGGAAATGATGGCTCTTCTGTTTCACCAGGATGTCCTGGTGGGCGATGGGCACTCCATTCTGGAGCAGGGTGACTGTGGCGTTGCAAGTCCGGTGCTGGCGGATGGCAAGGTCGAGATTGTCTATGGAGATTGGGTTTCCCATTCAACCTTTTCCTTACTTAAGTTGCTTGATGAAAGCCCGGCGGCGTTTGTGCTGGCGGGTTTCGAAATATTTCCATTGTCCCTGGACCAGTTGGTTGGTTTCCAGTTCAGGGTTGGTCTCGATTTTCTTGACGCCGAGCTTCCGGAAGACTTCATACATGCTGTCCATAAGCAAAGCATTCGCTCCCGACCCTTGGTATTCTGACTTTACCGCCACCAGATACAGGTCGGCGCGGTCGTTTCTCTTTAGGGCGTTCAGCAGGTAAATGAAGCCGAATGGGAAAAGCTGCCCGTGGCTTTTCTGCAATGCGCGTGAGAGCGATGGCAGACCGATCCCAAAGGCGACCATCTCGTTCTTCTCGTTGTAAACCATTGGTATGAAATCCGGTGTGACAAACCCGAAATATTGGGCAATATACGCCTCCACCTGTTTGGGTGTTAGCGGGACGGTGCCATACAGCTTCTTGTATTCATTTTCGAGCAATTCGAACAATTCTTTGGCATGTCGCAGTAATTCTTTTTTGTTCTTTACTTCCAGCAGCCTTAATTTATTCCTCTTCGCGACAATGGCTGCCATCCGGGCGATCTTCTCATCTGGTTTGGCAGGCATGCTGATCTCATATTCCACCCAATCAATGTCCTTGGTATATCCCAGGCTTGCCATGTGGGTGGGGTAATAGGGATAATTGTAGTAGGTTGCCATGGTCGCCAGCTCTTCGAAACCTTCCACAAGCATCCCTTCCCGGTCCATGTCGGTAAATCCGAGCGGCCCATGGACGGCGGTCATGCCGGCTTCTTTCGCCCAGGCTTCCACAACGCCCAGCAGGGCGGCGGATACCTGCGGATCGTCGATGAAATCCAGCCAGCCGAAGCGCATGTAGCGCTGCCCCCATTTCTCGATATGCGGATGGTTGAGGATGGCTGCCACCCGGCCGATGATCGCTCCATCCCGATATGCCAGCCAGTAACGCGCTTCGCAGGTTTCGAAAGCCGGGTTCTTGTCCCGGCGCAGCGTGTTCAGATCGTCAGAGACCAGATTCGGAACCCAATATGGGTTGCCGCGGTAGAGTGTGAAGGGGAAATGGATGAAAGCTTTCAGGTCCTTTAGATTGGTGACTTCTTTTATCTGCACGTCCATGGGTTGTCCTTTCCTTTTTTTAAGTATGGCATGGACTTACGCATGCCCTTTTAAAAAATCGTGGATGACTTTCAATAGCTCTTCCAGCTTCACCTTTCCCGCCTCGAACCAGTGGATGGACGGGTCATCCATTTTGAACCAGTTGGTCTGCCGGCGGACAAAAACGCGCGTACGGCGGCGCATTTCGGCTTTGGCCTGTTCCACATCCATCCGGCCGGTCAGAACATTGACACTTTCCCGGTAACCGATGGCTGACATGGTCGGCAGGTCCGCCGGAAAACCTGAATCGAGCAGGCCTTGTACCTCATTTAGCAGACCGGCCGCGAACATGGATTCTATCCTTGCATCCACGCGTGCGTAGATTTCCGCTCGTGGACGCGTCAGCCCGATGGTCAGCAGGCGGTAGGGACCTGCGGCCTGCCCGCGCTGCTCGGAGAATTTCCTCCCGCTCAAATGGATGACTTCCAGTGCCCGCACGGTCCGCCGCACGTTGCGCGGGTCGATCCTCTCGGCAGCCGCGTGATCGAGTTTTTGCAACTCCTCATATAAAGCCAGGTACCCGCTTGCCTTGGCCCTGGCTTCCAATTTCGCCCGCAACTGCGCGTCCGGGCTGGTAACCGGGGGTGTCCAGCCGTGCGTCACCGCATGGATATATTGTCCGGTCCCACCGACCAGCAGGGGCAGGTGGCCGCGCTTTGGATGCCCGCGATGGCCTCGGCCGCGGCCTGTTGGAACAGCCTCAGGCTCCAGCTGGCGCGTGGATCAGCAACATCGATCAGGTGATGCGGGATGCCTCGGCGTTCCTCCAGCGTCGGCTTGGCGGTGCCGATGTCCATGCCGCGGTAGAAGAGCCTCGAATCCGCTGAAACGATCTCGCCATCCAGCCGTTCGGCCAGGCAGATGGAAACCGCCGTCTTGCCGACCGCCGTTGGTCCGACGATCACGATCAAGGGATCTTTTTCCTCCCCCTTCGGGGGAGAGGCTGGGGCTGAGGGGTGTGAGGGCTTACTCGATGACATTTTCAAAATGGAGGATCTCAGGCTTTCCTTTGGGTTTTCTTTCGATGGCTATTACGTCAAACTGCCAGCTTTCCGGGCTTTCCGGATGTGTCTGCAGGTATTCCTGCGCGGCAGACAGCAGGTGCGCCTGTTTCCGGCGGGTGACGGAATCTTCCGGAAAGGAAAATGCATGCGAACTGCGTGTTTTTACTTCAACGAAAATGAGCGCTGCCTCTTTTCCGGCAATGATATCAATCTCACCATGCGCCGTGTGGAAATTGCGCGCCAGTATGCTGTAGCCTTTACTTTCTAGGTAACGGCCGGCGATTTCTTCGCCCCATTGGCCGGTGGCTTGTGTGTTACCTGTCATATGCGCAGCTTTTCCACCAGGTTGCGGAAGTGGTAACCCAGCCCGCGCCGGTGTGGGGCAAACTCGGATAAGAGTCTTTCGTAGCGTGCGAGCATGATGCGTGTGGTCTCCTCGATCGCGTATTTCCCGGAAATCCCTCGTGCTGCCGCGCCCATCCTGCGTCTCAGATCACCGTCCAGGCAGAGCCGGGTCAGGAAGGCCGCAAAGGCAGCCTGGTCCTGGCTGGAAAGGAAACCGGTAATGCCATCTTCAACAGTATCGCCCACTCCCACAGAATGGATGCCCAGCACGGGCAGCCCGGAGGCCATTGCTTCGATAACGGAAAGTGGATGGACTTCCGTCACGGAGGCGGTCACGAAGATGTCACACATGCACAGGACCCGCGGCAGTTCATCGTAAGGGAGCATTCCGGTGAAATGGATCCGGTCCGATGCGCGTGTACCGGCCGCCAGCTGCTTCAGCGCCTCTTCTTCCGGCCCACCGCCGGCGATCAGGAGCTGGGTGTTCTTAATGACTTCGGCACTTCCGGCAAACGCGCGGATGAGAAAATCCAGGTTCTTTTCCGGCCCCAGCCGCCCGGCATATATCAGCAGGATATCCTCTTTCTTGAACCCAAAACTCTTCCGGCAGTCTTCGAAGGGTCCTTGGTATAGTTGGAGCTCCACGCCGTTGGGGATGATTTCGATCGGACTGCTGACGCCCAACTTCTTCAAGATTTCTCCCATCCCGGCCGAGGGCGAGATCACCAGGTCCACTGCCTGGCAAAAAGGCGGCATATAGGTCTGCAGGAAAGTATCACTGAACTCCTCCGGCAGGAGCGGCAGGTAAGCCTGCGCGTACAGGTCGTAGCGGGTATGGTTGGTGAATACAATCGGGATGCGCACCGGGCGGCAATAATTCAGGGCCAGGCGTCCGCTGAGAAAAGGATGGTGGACATGTACCAGGTCCATGGTCTGGAGCAGGGCTTTTGCCTGCCGACTGTAGCGGAAACTCAGGTAATAGCCGGTATCTGTCAGTGGCAGGCCCGGTGAACGCACTACCCGTGCTTCGTCATCTGCGTAGTCAAGGTCCCCGAAGGTGAAGATGGTGACTTCGTGCCCGGCTTTTTCAAGATATTCCTTGTTCAGGGAGATGTACTTGGTAATTCCGCTGACGTGCGGCTTATATACATCTGTCATCATGCCGATACGCATCCAGAACCTCTTTAAGGGATATGGTCTAAAGCAGGGTCGCGTTGAGAATTATTCCGGTGAACGACTGGACCCATGGTAAGTCAAGCAAGACCGCCTGTCAAGGTGGGGTATAATTATGCACTTGGGAAGCATATTCCGAAAATAAGCCCACACGGGTATTCTCAATTCAAGGCAGGCTATGGCAGGCGTTCCTCTTACGTTGTCTCCAGATTATTGGCAGACCATTTCCCTCGGCAAGAAAGACCTCGAATTCATCAGCACGCATCTTTTTGAGAATGAGATACCTCTTAATGAGGCGGAGCTCGTTCCCATCCTGGTTGAGCAGCGCATCCGCGATGAGCGCGATGCCCTGGTCAGGCAGCAAAAATCGAGTGGCAGGATCTATCTTCCCGCAGAACATTTTAAGACCGGGGAAAAGTTGGTTTTTCCGGCTCTCGAGTGGAAAAAAGGTAAAGTGATCCATTTACGTCCCGGAATAAATCCCACCCTGGGTGATTTTGAGGTCATCGAAGTGGAATTCGAGGATGGGAGCTCGCGCCTGTTTGCGGCAGGGTTGGAGGACCACAAACTCAATCGACCGGTTGAAATTTCGTCCGATGACCAGCTGCTCAACCCGACTAACGTGCTCAATACCCATGGCCGGGATCTCGAACAAAAAATGACCGCCGTGCTGACCTCGGATAAAGCCCTGGTGCAGGTTGCCGGGCGCTGGTTCCCGCGGTCCCTATTGGTGGATGTAAATGCAGGCCACCTTAATCTGGCCGAGGCGGTGCTGGATGAAGCCGGCGGTAAACCGCTGCCGACCAATGCCCTCATCGAGCAGGTGGAAATGCCCGGCAACGTCAACCCAAAATTGATCGAGTTTTCGTTGAACTATGCCCTCCAATCGGATGGACGTTTTGACGAAGTCGGTCCGGCTGGCGAAGTGCTGTGGTTCCTGAAACGTCTCGAACCGGAGGATGTCCGGCAAATCCCGGCACCGTTACGCTATACGGTCATCCCCTACCAGCGCTCCGGCATGTCCCGTGAGATGCTGGCCCTCGAGTCTGAATTGGATGACGAACTCGCTGAGAGTGAACCGCCCTCGGATGAGACGAGTGAAGTCGTGATCAGCCTGAATTATCCCCACTGGCGGGCCGGGACGCTCCCGGTTTCAGCCCGTGTGCGCGGGTTGTTCCCTACGGCTTATTACACCCAGCGCGTCCGCTTTACGCTCGTGGACGGACAATCTCACGATGAGATGCCCGCCTGGGTGGTACGCCAACATGGCTATGTGGTCGGCTTGAGCAGGTTTTATCAGAAATATGGGGTCATGCCCGGCAGTCTGATTTCTGTGACAAGAGGAAAAAAACACGGCCAGGTGATTGTCACTGCCAAATCCCGCCGCCCGATGCGCGATTGGGTGCGGACCGTGCTGGTTGGCAGCGATGGCAGGATCGTCTTCGCCATGCTGAAGCAGAACATAACCACCGATTTCAACGAACGCATGGTGATTGCCGTCCCCGATGTTGTCGGTGTTGACGAGGCCAGCAGCCAGATTGCCAAACAACACCTGCCATTTGAACAACTGGCGGCTGATATGATGGTCGAGTTGATAAAAATGAACACCCAAGGACATGTCCATGCCCAGGAGTTATACTCGGCGTTGAATATTGTCCGCCGCTGCCCGCCGGGGCCGCTCCTGACCTATCTGGCCAGTGATCCAAAATTCAAACATGTCGGCGACATGCACTTCCGCATGGCGGATATGGATGGCGACCGTGGGTGAATTGAAAAAATTCTCCCTGGTCAAGCCAACCATCCAGACACCCTTCCACATTGATTTTGATTGGTGGCGGGCACATGATGAAAATTGGCATGTCGCTTTGATGAGCATGTTGTGTGCCGAACACCAGCAGGCTTTTTCCAGCCTGTCGGAAGACCAGATGATAGATTGGGTTGACCCGGAAACTGCCGAAGTCCGCCAGATGGACGGTTTACAACACGTCCTTATCCAGCATTGTGCCAGGCAGGCCGATTTTCTCGATGAACACACTGCCATGGTGGAAGCCATTTTCCGTTTACTGCTGGCGAATGGGAACACTCCCATGTCAGCCGAGGAATTCAGCACCCGGCTCAACCGCCCGGCGGATATAATTTTGCGAACGATAGCCGGGCCACGGGTGTATAAGGGCCTGCGCCCCTACTTGGCAGGATCGATGCCCCTGTAGCTCAATCGGATAGAGCACCTGCCTTCTAAGCAGTAGGCTCCGGGTTCGAATCCCGGCAGGGGCGCCACTTTCACTCTCACCCTCTCCCAAGGGACCTATGCCCGCCTTTCTCCATCCTTAGAAGGGTAGCAGGAGGCCCGGGGTCAGGGGAAATGGAGGTAATATGACACTCGAACGCTTTGGCATCGTGAAATTTAGAGGACAGACTGTTACCGTCCTCGGTCCGGACCTGAAATCCGGGGAAATTGCCCCGGAGTTTCTCGTTCAGGACAGCGAATGGGCACCTTTCCATGGATTGGCAGATACACGCGGGAAGGTGCGCATTATTTCAGCCCTCCTTTCGCTGGAAACCGATGTCTGTGACCGCGAGACTCGTCGCTTCAATCAGGAAGCGGCTGCCCTGGGCAAGGATATTGCCATCCTGGTCATCAGCGCTGACCTGCCCTTCACCCAGAACCGCTGGTGTGGTGCCTCAGGTGTGGACCAGGTGACCGTTCTTTCCGATCATATGTCTGCTGATTTCGGCGTCAAGTACGGCGTTCTCATCAAGGAAGCCCGTGTCTTTCGCCGGGCGGTTTTCGTGGTGGACCGGGCCGGGAAACTTACCTATGTAGCCTACATGCCGGCTTTGGGAGTGGAACCGGATTACCCTGAAGTGCTGGCTGCTGCCAAGGCGGCTCTCGAGTAAGGAGGCAGGTATGTCTCAGTTGCACTGGAAGTCGGATCCTCTCCCGGAACGTTCGTTTTCCGGCTCGCGCGCCGTTGGCTGGCAGGTTAGTGTCCATTCGTACGCCTGGAGTCCGCCGACCGACGTTTACGAGACGGAAGCCAGTTTCGTCGTGCGCGTGGAAGTGGCCGGGATGCGCGAATCGGATTTCACGATAAATGCCGAGGATAATTTTCTTGTCATCAGCGGTGTCCGCAGTGAATCGCCGGAATGGCGCGCCTATCGCCAAATGGAGATCCGTTTTGGTGAATTCAGCACAGCTGTCGAACTGCCCCCAGGTGTGGACGTGGGCAAAGCCGATGCGGATTACAAGGATGGCTTCCTGAACGTCATCCTGCCCAAGCTCAAACCGACCAATGTCTTGATTAAGGGATAATCGTTTTTTATGACCGCCTCGCGTTGGTATACCGGTCAATTGGAAGTTCTGGATTGGCTCCAGAATCCGGACAAGTCCTTGAAGGACTTGTTCCTGCCGTCTATTTTTACGCGCCTCCAGAACAAGGAAGAACATTCGGATAGCCAGGGCAGCGATATCCCTTCAGAGGCGGAAACCGTCAAGTATCCGGAGATCCTGCCAATTCTGCCCCTGCGCGGTGTGGTCGTCTATCCCCAGACGGCGGTCCCCCTCACGATCGGCCAGATTCGTTCGATTAAGCTGGTGGACGAAGCCTCTGTCACTCCTGGAAAACTGATTGCCCTGGTGGCGACTCGCAACCCCGATATCGAAGAACCCGGACCGACAGACCTGTATCCAGTGGGGACAATTGCAACCATCCACCAGTTGTTTCGCGTCCCTGATAATACCATCCGCCTGTTAGTTCAGGGCCTGGCACGTTTCCGCTTGGGCGAATTCGTTCAGACGGATCCTTACCTGAAAGCCCATATTGAGGTGATCCCTGAGACGGTCGAGACTGGTTTGGAAATCGTTGCACTGGCCCGCTCAGCCCGTGACCAGTTTGAACAGATTTCGGGGTTGACTCCCTCCATCCCCCGCGAACTGGTGGCATCCATCACCTCCCTCGAAGATCCGCTCCAGACCGCTTATACGATTGCCAACTTCCAACGCATTGATTTGGAGGACGCACAAACTCTGCTGGAATTGGATTCGACCAAAGCCAAGCTGGAAAAGCTGGTTGACCTGCTGGTGCGAGAGACCGAAGTGCTGAGCCTGGGCGCTAAAATCCAGAATCAGGCCCGCTCGGGCATTGAGAAAGTCCAACGCGATTACTTCCTGCACGAGCAAATGAAGGCCATCCAGAAGGAACTGGGCGAAAACGACGAGCAGACGGTTGATGTGGATGAATTCCGCAAGAAGATTGAGGCGGCGAAAATGTCCGAAGAGGCCGAGAAGCAGGCCCGCCGTGAAGTGGATCGCCTGTCGCGCCTGCCGACTGCCGCGGCCGAATATGGTGTCATCCGGACCTATCTGGACTGGCTGGTCACCCTGCCCTGGAGCCATGGCACGCAGGATAACCTGGATATTGCCCATGCCCGCCAGATCCTGGACCAGGACCATTACGGCCTGCAGGATATCAAGGAACGCATTCTGGAGTTCTTGGCCGTTAGGAAACTGCGCCTCGAGCGCAAGGATGAGGAATTGGAACCTTCGAAAGACCTTATCCGGCGGGAGCGCGAAGGCGTCATCCTGTGCTTTATTGGGCCGCCCGGCGTCGGAAAAACTTCCCTTGGGCAGTCGATTGCGCGCGCGATGGAACGCAAGTTCGTCCACATCTCCCTGGGGGGTGTGCGTGATGAGGCCGAGATCCGCGGCCATCGCCGCACCTACATCGGTGCCATGCCGGGACGTATCCTGCAGGCCCTGCGGCGCGTCGAATCCCACAACCCGGTTTTCATGCTGGATGAGGTTGACAAGTTGACGATGGACTTCCACGGCGATCCGTCCTCAGCCTTGCTGGAAGTGCTCGACCCGGAACAGAATGTAGAGTTTCGTGACAACTACCTGGAAGTCGCCTACGACCTCTCACAGGTCTTCTTCATTACCACGGCCAACCAGTTGGAGACGATCCCGGCCCCGCTGCTCGACCGCATGGAAGTCATCCAGCTTTCCGGTTATACGGAGGGCGAAAAGATCGCCATTGCCAAAGGTTATTTGATCCCGCGTCAGGTGCGGGAAAACGGCCTTCACCCGGGTGAAGTCTCGCTGACCAGGGACGCCCTCAAGACCATCATCAACCTGTACACACGCGAAGCCGGCGTCCGCAATTTGGAGCGTCGCATCGGCGCCATCTGCCGTAAAATCGGCACGCACATTGCTGAAGGAAAAAAACAATCCGCCAGGGTTACGCCCAAGGTGGTCAAGGAATTGCTCGGGCACCCTGTCTTCATGGAGACCGAGGAAATTGACACCCGTATATCCATCCCCGGCGTGGTACCCGGCCTGGCCTGGACACCTTTCGGCGGCGATATCCTGTTTATCGAGGCGACGAAAATGCCCGGGGCAAAAGGCTTCCAGATCACCGGCTCCGTGGGAAATGTGATGCAGGAATCCGCCCGGGCGGCGCTTTCCTATGTCCGCTCGCATGCCGAGGAAATTGGGCTGCATAAGGATTTCTTTGACAAGACCGATATCCATATGCACATTCCGGCCGGTGCACAGCCCAAGGATGGCCCCTCGGCTGGCGTCACCATGGCGACTGCCCTGGTGTCTCTGCTTTCCAGCCGCCCTGTTAAAAAAGGTGTCGGTATGACCGGCGAGGTCACCCTGCGCGGGCAGGTCCTTCCAGTCGGCGGGATCAAAGAGAAGATGATCGCCGCCCACCGCGCCGGATTGAAGATTATCATTCTACCCAAGCGGAACGAACCGGATCTTGATGATCTTCCCGCGGAAGTACGCAAATCGCTTTCGTTTGTGTTTGCCGGTACCGTCAATGACGTGTTGGAGGCATCCCTGGAGAAAATCCCTCGGGTCGTGAAAACAACGGGAGGAAAAAAGAATGGCAGAGAATCCTTCTGGCCGATGATGACAATACCATGGTGACACTCCTGAAAACCCTCCTCAGCATGGAAGGCTACCAGGTGTCCACCTTGATGGATAAAGTCGGTGATATCCTGGAAAACATCCGCAAGGCCAAACCGGATGTATTATTGATTGACATTTTCCTGGGCGACCAAAATGGGTTGGATATTGTCCGCCAGATTCGCCAGATGCCGGACTTGAATCACATCCGCATCATCATGGTTTCCGGGGTTGACAAGGCCCGGGAATGCCTGGCTGCCGGGGCGGATGTATTCCTGCTTAAGCCGTACATGCCAAATGAACTTTTCGAAATACTCCGCTCGTAAACTCCACACTTCCATGACCGATATCCGTATACGGGAATTCCGTTTCCCCGAGGATTATGCGGCTGTCCGGTTCCTCTGGGAAAATGCCGGCTCCGGCATTAATCTACGGCAATCCGATCAACCCGCAGAGATCCAGAAAAAGCTCCAGCGTGATCCTGACCTTTTCCTGGTGGCGGAAACGAATGGGAAACTCATCGGCACAGTCATCGGTGGTTTTGACGGCCGACGCGGCCTCATCTACCACCTGGCAGTCGAGGCGTCCTTTCGCCAGCAAGGCGTTGGCAACCTGCTCATGGATGAAGTGGAACGCCGCTTAAAGGCCAAAGGCTGTTTGAAGTGTTATCTTCTGGTGACGGTTGAAAATGAGAATGCCATGCGCTTTTATGAAGCCCGTCAATGGGAACGCATGGATACCGTCCTTACCTACACCAAAACACTTTGATCCAGCCCCCCTGCGAAGGTTAAATATGTCTCTCCGCTTTGGCATTCTGACCATCTCCGACCGTTCTGCGCGCGGCGAACGCCCCGACCTTTCCGGACCGGCGCTGGTGGAGCTCGTTACCGCACAGGGATGGACAGTCATACGGACCGCCACCCTTGCCGATGACCTGGCAGCCCTGCGCGAAACCCTGTCTGCCTGGGCGGATGGCGCAGATCTGGATGTCATCCTGACCACCGGCGGGACAGGCTTCGCCCCGCGTGATGTGACCCCTGAGGCGACGCGCCTCGTGATCGAGCGTGAAGCCCCCGGCCTGGCTGAGGCCATGCGCTTCGCAAGTTTGAAAGTCACACCGCATGCCATGCTCTCGCCGCGCAGGCTGGAATTCGAGGCAAAGTGCTTATCGTTAACCTGCCGGGGAGTCCGAAAGGGGCGGTTGAAAACCTGCAGGTCATCCTGCCTGTTCTGCCTCATGCGGTTGAACTTCTGCGCGATAACCCGCAGGCCGAGCAGCATCATTAAAAAAGATGATAAAGTGTTTCGGCCTTTATCCTGGGGGTTGGGTCAGTTGTGTACCTCTTGCTACCTTCTCCCATCTGGATGTATAATCCCGCCCGTTTGCAATTCTAAAAAAGGAAGAACCTATGATTGATGTAAACGATCTTCGCAAGGGTGTCACTTTCGAACTCGACGGTAACCTGTGGCGTGTGCTGGAATATGCCCATCACAAGCCCGGACGCGGCAATGCCACCATCAGAATTAAAGCCCGCAACCTGCGCTCTGGCTCCACCCTGGAAAAAACCTTCATCTCCGGCAGCCAGGTGCAGGATGCCCGGCTCGAGTTCCATAATGTCCAATATCTTTATAATGATAGCGACAACTATTACTTCATGGACAATGAAACCTTCGAACAGCCCGGCATCCCGAAAAGCATCCTGGGCGACTCGGCGAATTTTCTTAAAGAAGGCATGGAGTGCAAACTCACCTTCTATCACGGGGAAGCCTTGGACGTGGAATTACCTCTCAATGTGGACCTGAAGGTCGTCCACGCGGAAGTCTCGGTGCGCGGTGATACCGCCACCGGCGTTACCAAGAAGGTCAAACTCGAGTCGGGTGTGGAGGTCCAGGTGCCGAACTTCGTCAAGGAAGGCGATACCATCCGCGTCGACACCCGCGATGGCACTTACATCACGCGTGTGTAAAACCAGATCGCCTCATTGCCTCGCGGGACGTTGATTTTATGAAGACCCCGGCTGGTTCTGAATGTAAATATTTCTACGGCGACTATTACCGTGGTCGTAACCAGGAAGAATGCCGCCTGCTTGGGGCTTCTTGGAAGCGTACCCTTTGCAGCACCTGCCCGGTCCCGGGCATCGGCCGGGCCAATGCCTGCGAATTCATGTCCTTGCATGGTGAAGTGACCCGCCCCCTGGCGGCGGCTTTTCAGCGGCGTGTCAGGGTGGCTGCTTTTTGTGAAAAGACGGAACGGTCCGGCTTCGACCCGCACATTGGTTGTGGGGAATGCCATCCCATCCAGCCTATTTTCGAAGTAAAAAAATGATCTTCGCCCGGTGGGGGAGCTCCCTGTCCGTGCAGGAGAACTGTTCATGCCAATTACCCTGCTGCTCGACCTCGATGACACCCTTCTCAACACCAACATGGATGCTTTCATCCCGGCTTATTCCCAGGCGCTTTCCCGCGCCCTGGCGGATGTGGTTTCCCCGGAGCTGATGCTCCCGGCCTTGATGCAGGGCATAAAAGCCATGCTTGTTAACATGGATCCAGCCCTGACCTTGCAGGAAGCCTTCGATGCGCATTTCTTTCCCATACTCAACCTGGACCGCCCCTTTCTGCAGGGACGGATTGACCGCTTTTACGATGAGGAATTTCCGAAGCTGGGTTCCCTGACCACGCCGATCCCGGAAGCCATCCGCTTGGTGGATTGGGCTTTCGAACAGGGCCAGCGTGTCGTCATCGCCACCAACCCACTTTTTCCGCTGAAAGCCATCCAGCACCGTTTGCGCTGGGCCGGTCTGCCGCCGGAAAAATATCCCTTTGCCTTGGTGACCTCCTACGAAACCTTTCACTTTACCAAGGAGACGGTCGCCTACTACCCCGAAATACTTGCGCAGTTGGGCTGGCCGGATGACCCGGCCGTGATGGTGGGCGATGATATCGAAAGGGAGGTCAAACCCACCCGGGCGGCCGGTTTGCCCGTCTTCTGGGCGCGTAAAAACGGTGAAGTTTCGGCAGAACCGGCCGGCGTGCCCCAGGGTTCGCTCGGGTCCTTCCGCCTCTGGCTCGAAAAGATCGACCCGGCTGCCCTCAAAGTCTCGTTTGAGAGTTCCACGGCGCTGCTGGCGAATCTGCGCTCCACTCCAGCCGCGCTTGCCACGCTCATTTCCTCTCTGCCCTCGCAGGCCTGGACACGACCGCCCGCACCCGGTGAATGGTGCCTGACGGAGATTGTCTGCCACCTGCGCGACGTGGAACGCGAAGTCAACCTGCCGCGCATCCACAAGGTACTGGACGAAGAGAATCCTTTCCTTGTCGGGCAGGTGACCGATGTCTGGGTGAAGGAACGCCGCTATATCGATCAGAATGGCCTTCAGGCGCTGGCGGACTTCACCGCCGCACGCAAGGAAGCCCTCGGATTGCTGGACGGTCTTGGAGCTGCATGGTCCCGCCCGTCCCGTCACAACCTCTTTGGACCGACCACTTTACAGGAACTGGTCGGCTTTGTCGCCGGTCATGACCGCGCCCATATCCAGCAGGTCTGGAAGACCATGCCGGGATGACCTCGCTGAAATTCCTTGACCCATACCCATCTGGAAGGCCGGCCGTCCTGCTTTTTCATGGGCTGGGCGCGGATGGCACGTCCTGGACTCTGCAAATCCCTGCGTTGGGCCAGGCCGGCTTTCGCCCAGTAGCGCCCGACGCGCCCGGCTTTGGGGGCTCGCCTTATGACGGCCGCGGCTGGAGCATTCGCCGCGTGGCCGCCCAAATGGCGGATCTGCTCGGGGAATTGGGTACCGGTCCGGCGCATATCATTGGGCTTTCGCTGGGCGGGGTGATCGCCCAGCAGTTCACCCTGGATTTTCCGCAGTTGACCAGGAAGCTGGTGCTGGTCAGCACCTTCTCCGCCCTGCGACCGGAGAATCTCAATGGCTGGGCTTACTTCATCCGCCGGGCCGTGGTTGTCCTGACGTTGGGTATACAGGCTCAGTCGCAGATCGTCGCCCGGCGCCTCTTTCCCGATCCGCAGGATCAGCTTCTGCGTGACATGTATCTCGCCGTTATCGTCCGTGCTGACCCGCGTGCTTATCGCAAGGCCATGATTTCGCTGGGCTTGTTCGATTCCAGGAAACGCCTGGGACAGATTAAAGTCCCAGTCCTCATAATCACCGGTGAACAAGACACCACAGTCACCCCCGCCCGCCAGAAGTGGTTGGTGGAAGGCCTCCCTGCTGCCCACCAGGTGGTCATCCCGCAGGCCGGTCATGCCGTCAGCGTGGACCAGCCGGAGCAATTCAACCGGGCCCTTTTGGATTTCTTAAAGGAATGATTAATACTTTATCTGAATTAAAAATGCGAAAAATGGGTTTCAGAGGCGCTATGCGTCCCTGTAACCCATTTTTCGCACAACTCGCCCCTCCCCGATGAGGGGAGGAGTAGGGGGTGGGGTTAACGCCACTTTCTTTCCTTCATGGGAATCCCTGCCCTCGCCGTGTTGATTCTTGTTCCAATGCTATAATTCCGCTCATGCGATACGAAACCGTCGATGACCTGCGCCTCCCAAAAATTGGATTTGGAACCTGGATGATCGGTGGCGGGAGCCGCCCCGATTATTCCCAGGACGCCCGTTCCCTGGCGGCCCTGCGCTCGGCCTTGGAACTAGGCTACACCCATTTCGACACTGCCGAGGGTTACGCCGCCGGCCATGCTGAAGAATTGCTAGGCCAGGCCATCAGCTCCTCCGGCCTGGCACGCTCGGCCCTCTTTATCACCTCCAAAGTCAGCCCGGACCATCTGGATTACACTGCCGTTCTGACTTCTTGCGAGAATAGCCTGCGCCGTCTTGGCATGGATTACCTCGACTTGTATTTGATCCACTGGCCCGGGTTGGGAATGCATCTGGCGGAGACTTTTCGCGCCCTCAACAAGCTGGTTGCCGATGGCAAGGTCAGGCACCTGGGAGTCAGTAACTTCAACCTCAAGCTGCTTAAAGAATCCGTGGCCCTTTCGGAAACCAGACTTCTCGCCGACCAGGTTTCCTACAGCCTGTCTGACCGTACTTGCGTGAAGAATGGCGTTCTGGCTTACTGCCAGGAAAATGACATCCTTTTGACAGCCTATTCTCCCGTGAAGCACAGGTTCATCCGCGGCAATAAATCTTTGCAGGAGCTTGCCAGGCTACGCGGCGTCACGCCTCAACAGGTTGCGCTGGTGTGGCTCGTGGATCAGCCGCGTGTCATCACCATTCCCATGTCATTCAATCCGCAACACCAGGTCGATAACCTTGCCGCAGCCGACATCATTTTGTCCGAGACTGAATTGTTGCCATTCTTGAATCGTTAAGAAGAAATCCCGGCAGCTCGAAAGTGCCGGGATTTTGCTATTGATCGAAGTGCAGCAGTTCCAGGATCATTCCCAGGCTTTTCGAGCAATCCATATAAGCGTACTGTCCGCCATCCCAACCCCCATTTTGGATGGTTTCCATTCCCTTTGAAGCCATGAATTTTCGTGCCTCCGCCATGTCCATGGTTTTGATAGCGATGTGATGGATGCCTTCGCCGTGTTTTTGCAGGAATTCCTCCCACGTGCTGGGCGCACCCACCGGTTCGATCACTTCCATCTGGACCGGA
Organism: uncultured Chloroflexia bacterium; assembly: GCA_963806575.1. Classification (GTDB taxonomy): domain Bacteria; phylum Chloroflexota; class Anaerolineae; order Anaerolineales; family Villigracilaceae; genus UBA877. The sequence goes on from CAWDYX010000019.1 coordinate 34,295, forward strand.
CCTAGGTCAAAGAATGCAGCTTTTCCTTTGGCTGTAGATGGCTGGCCGTGGTAATGGGTCTTGGCGAAGGAGTCGTCGCCAATCGGTACGACCGCGGGCTTGGGAATACCAAACACCTCGGCATAGGCACTGGCAGCCTTCTCGACATCTTTGACTATTAGACCGATTTGGACAACACTGGTGGAATTGAGTTTGTTCATTGTCACCTCTTTCTCAGCTACGGAATTATTCGATTATACTTCTGCCATATGGAAAGCAAGATACTACGATGGTTTCCCGCTCTCCTGATGATGGCAACCATCTTTGGCTCTTCATCCGTCCCGGCCACTGAACTGCCAAATTTCGGTCCGTGGGACCTGGTCGTCAAAAAGGGCGGGCATGTGCTCGGCTATGCTCTGCTTGCATTGGCCTATTGGGCTGGTCTGCATTTTGACAGGCATCGCTGGTGGCTGGCGCTGCTCTTCGCCCTGATCTACGCAGCCTCAGATGAGTTCCACCAGTCCTTTGTGCCGGGCCGGCATCCCAGTTGGGTGGATGTCCTCGCCTTTGACGGGGGCGGCGCGGTCATTGCACTTGGTCTGGCCTATTGGGCCCGCTTGAAAAGAACCCTCTCATTAAAAAGCGAATGACGCAAACCTGTCTGCGTCATTCATCGATCTTGATTGATTGAGCACCGCCCCTCGTGGGTGATTTTATTTCGGGTCAGGCCTATGCTTTGCCTTTGGCCTCGCGTGCGTTGTAATCCATTTCAAGCAATACATTCAGACCAACCGCGGCTGCTTGAAGTAGACCGAAAAGCCCGAGGCCGGTAAAAAGCGGGACGAATATGTTGATAAAAAGGTAGCTATAGAAGTTGGTTTCGCGCAGCAAAGCCGAGAGTAGCAGATTTTGGCTCTTCATTTGCCCTTGCAGGCTTAACAATTGAATGACGAAATCAGCGATAAATCCAACCAGAATAACCCAGGATAGAATGCTGGCGACATCCGAGATCAGGCTCACGCGTTTTGGGGTGAAATAGATGTGTTCTTCTTCTTGACGGGTCATTTCGTTCATTTCCATATTCATGTCATTCTCCTTTTTATAAGTTCAAGTCTAACATAGTTTCCTGAAATATCTGGAATTTACTCGAATTCGATTTCCAGTTCTTCGTCTTTGCCCCAATCTTCCATTTTCTCGATCTCGATGGTGGAAAAAAGTTCCGCTTGCCGGGCGGCCACGCGGTATTGTTTGACCAGTTCCAGCAGAGCCAGGAATGTGACCACCACCTCCAGGCGGGAGGGTTTTTCGCCGAGCAGGCTTGTAAAGGGGATGTTCTGGGTACGTCCCAGCCGCTCGGCGATCAGCCTTATTTTCTCGCGGATGGTGATGCGTGGCGCTGAGATGACCGTCCCCAGCGCCTGCTTTTCGGCCTCCTCGGCAAAGATGCCTTCAGCTGCCGCCATCAGGTCGGCCAGGCTGATGTCTGACAGGTCCAGATGGGCCTCCACTTTAAGCGGCGGGGCCACCCGCAAGTAGGTCCGCAGATGACGCTCTACGCGCCCGTCCAGCCAGTTTGCCAGTTCCTTGAAGCGTTTATAGATCTGCAGTTGGTGTGCCAGCGCTTCACCCAGATTCTCTTCGCCCGCTTCATGCACGGGCGGTCTGGGCAGCAACGCCTCGGATTTGATCTGCAGCAATTTAGCAGCTACCACCAGGAAGGCCGATATTTCCTCCGCCGGCACCTGCAACTGGTGGATGTAGGCCAGGTACTGGTCCGTCACCTGCGCCAGCGCCACGGCCGTGATATCCAGCTCGGCATGCTCTATCAACTGCAGGAGCAGGTCAAGCGGTCCCTCGTAAACAGGAATGGCGACAGAGTACCCTCCGGTCTGGCGTTTGTGCACGTTTTGTTCCATGGCTTCGGGATTATATCATCCTGTAAGGATAACATCCTTAAGGAGATCATCCCTAACAGGAAGATTCTCTTTTTTCTTAAAATTTTCTCGGTGTACAATTGAAAACATGGATAAAGTTGTTGTCGCCCTCTCCGGTGGCGTGGATTCTTCCGTCTCTGCGGCCCTGCTCAAGCAGCAGGGCTACGAAGTGGTCGGCCTGACCCTGCGCCTGTGGACCGACCCGGTCCATCCCCCTGTTTCAGATACGGAGACAGCCGCCCGCCGCACCGCCGAAAGCCTGGCTATTCCTCTGCATGTTGTCGATATCACTGAAACCTTTCACCGGGAGATCGTGCAGTTCTTCCTCGATGAGTATGCGCGTGGCGTCACGCCCAATCCGTGTGTACGCTGCAACCGTCTGGTCAAATGGGGTGTACTACTTGATCAGGCGCTTGCCCTGGGTGCAGATTACCTGGCGACCGGCCATTATGCCCGCAAGCGCCTCACCATGGACGGGCGTCAGGAGCTTTTACGCGCCGTGGATCACTCCAAGGACCAAACTTATGTTTTGCACGTCCTCACCCAGGCCAGGCTGGAACGTGCCATCTTCCCGGTCGGGGAATATTCCAAGACGGAGATTCGTGCACTGGCCCGGGACCTTGGTTTGCCCGCCACCACCCGCAGCGACAGCCAGGACCTGTGTTTCCTGGCCGGGGAGGATTACCGGGCCTTCCTACGGCGCAATGCCCCGCACGTCTCCCATCCCGGTCCCATAGTCAACCGCACTGGCCAGACCCTTGGCGAACACCAGGGATTGGCTTATTACACCATCGGCCAGCGCAAAGGACTGGGTGTCCCTTCGCCCGTCCCGCTGTACGTGCTGGCGAAGGATACCGCCGCCAATACGCTTATCGTCGGTGTCGAGGCCGAACTTGGCTCCCGCCAGTTGACCGCCCGGGACGTCAATTGGATCTCCGGAGCTGCGCCTGCCGGCCCGCTTCACCTCCAGGTCAAAACGCGTTATACCGCGCAGGAGGCTTGGGCGCTCGTTACGCCGCAGTCCGTCAGCCAGGTGGATGTGCTTTTCGACGAACCACAGCGTGACATCACCGCCGGGCAGGCCGCGGTTTTTTATGATGGCGACACTGTCCTGGGTGGTGGCCTGATTCAATGACCCGGATTTTTTCACTAACTTCTCCCCTCCCCAGATTGGGGAAGGGCAAGGGGTAGGGACACAGCCACTTGCCGAGTTTGTGAAATCCCCCCGGTTGAGCGGTAAACCCGCCGGACGCCACGTACCCTGATATAATTAACCAAGTTGAGCTGCCTATGACTCTCCCCGCCCTTTTCTTCGGCATTGTCCTTTCCAGCGCCTATGGCACCGCATTCCATTTCTGGAAAGGCGGCAGCCTGGCCAAATTGTTCCTCTACATCGTCCTGGCGTGGCTGGGATTCTGGATTGGTAACTTCCTCGGGGATTTGCTCAAATGGAATTTTGCCTCCATCGGCCAGATCAATACCGGCATGGCCACCCTCGGCAGCGCTGCCTTCCTCTTCGTTGGAGAATGGTTGGGCCGGGTGGAGATCACACGCAAGTAGGCTGAAAGAAAAATCCTCCCCGCACCGGGGAGGATTTTTTTGGGTTCAATTTCGGGAATTAGAGGGGTTTGACGTTCGCTGCCTGCAGGCCCTTGGGTCCCTGTTCGATTTCGAACTCGACCTGCTGGCCTTCTTGGAGGGTGCGGAAGCCCTCGGATACGATCGCGCTATAGTGCACGAAAACGTCCGGGCCGCCTTCGCGTGCGAGGAAGCCGAAGCCCTTCGACGCATTGAACCATTTGACCGTACCGGTCACACGCTCTGCCATTTTATTGCATCTCCTTACGTGAACGAAAAAAGAATAGGATGTCGGGGTTTGGTATTCAGTGTGGATTAGGGATTGCGGCAGCGTTGTCTTAAAAAATGCCGACCCTTGTGGATTGCTCTTGGGCCGGCTTCCTGCGAATTCCAGCACGAACACGTACCACCAACGCACACATTTTATCGGACGGGTGAAATTCCGTCAAGACTTTGGAGGCAGGTTAAAGTGCACCTGTCAATGCCTTAAATGGACCGTCCTCAGGCCTGGGCGCTTTGACGGACCCGTTTATTCCTCAACATTTTCGGCAGAAAATGGGGAGGCTGGTCTGTAGGACCAGGTAGGGCAGATTTATCGCCTGTCTCGCCTATTTTACGTGGAAGTCAATCTTATGGCTGCGTTCTGGTGGATGGTCTTCGTCCCCGGCTTCCAGCTTTTCTTTGGATACTCTCAGCCAGGCAGGTAATCATTTCACGCGCCTCAGGACGATCACCGGGATGACGCGTGTTGTTCTTCGTTGGTACTCGGCAAAGGCGGGCATCATTTCGACCATTTTGGCATACAAACGCGTTCGTTCAGGTTCCTCCGCGATTACCGCCCGCGCCTGGAACTGTTCGGTGCCGACTTCCACCGTCACCAGCGGATTTGCGACGAGGTTGTAGTACCAACCGGGATTGGTCGGGGCGCCTCCTTTGGAGGCAATGATCGCGAGTTGCTCGCCATCCCTGATATAGGCGACCGGATTGAGGCGGCTTTGCCCGCTCTTTGCCCCGATCGTATGCAGAAGCAACAGCGTCCGACCTGCGAATGGACCACCGACCTTGCCAGCGTTGGCCCGGAACTCCTCGATGATCGCCCTGTTTCTATCGTTTTGAATGTTCACTAGAAACTCCTATGGAGTAAAAATAAATTTTGGTACAGCAGTTACCCTCGTGCTCCCTGGCTGAGAGGCTGGATGTGAGCCGTCAATCGGTTTGAATCACCGCCAACGGCAGGACTGGCGAGACCCTATCTCAATTATGCACCATTTCTGGTAAATCGCGCTGGTTTCCGAGCGGCGGAGCCGCTGACTGCATTGCCTGCGCCACTAGTGCCTGCGGCCTAGTGCAGGCAGTACCGCCTCGTCCCTGGCCCACCTGTGCCTGCGACACACCGTCCTGCGGTCGGTGCAGGGCAGGTGTAGGCGGGACGGGACACCGTTCGTGCCGCCCTGGCCTGACCGCCACGTGTGCCTGCCTGCGCCAGCACCGCCCCGTCCCTGGACCGGGACGGGACAGGGGCAGGTACAGGTGCGGCACAGTGCAGGCAGGACAGGCGAACACCGGCGGCATCAGCGAAGCGATCCTGTGGACGCCGGTGCGAAACGGCAGGGGTGGGAACGGGTGAGCGCAACGAAGTGTCCGGTAGAGCCGGTAGGCGCTGTTTTTCATTTCTGATGATCCTAAGCTTTTCGTACCAAGATATGATAGTACCAAATCTCCCCATTCCCTTCTTTGAGAATTTCAAATCCTGCTTGTTGAACCCACTCCTTTACCAATTGATTGGTCGGATGATAATGATAGACGCCTTCGTCAGGCCACTCTCCATAAACAACCGGCAGCCCAGCTTGTTGAGACCTTTCGAAGGCTTGCTTGATTTCGTTCTCATCTGCATTTTCGATCGTTTCGGCGGTGAAATAGAGGTAGCCATGTTGTTTTAGCGCCCGGTGGAAATTACTGAGCACAAGAGGCCAATCTTCAGGACAGACATTTTCCATAGCGTCCATGCAAATCGAGCCATCGAAAACCTCAGGATAGTTCATTTCCTGCAATCCAACTTTCTCGAATTGAACCGCGGGGAATTTGGCCTTGGCCCGGGCGAGCATACCTTGTGATTGATCTATCCCAATGATGGAATGTTCCTTCTCGAGAAGAAACGGTAAATACCTGCCAGCACCACAAGCTGCATCAAGGATCATGCTGTTTTGTGGAAGAAGGCTCAAGAATTCTTGCAAGAACTGTTGGTGAGTCTTGTTGCTGTAAATGCCCGCTTTATTATCGCCGTAGAGCGGCGCCCAACGAGTATCATATTGCTCTTCACAATCACGTCGCATTTCTCTTAGCCAAGTGATTCGATCCATTTTTCACCTTCTAAGACCTCCGAGTTCTCTGAGAACTCGGAGGTCTGAAACAAAAAACTGCTCTATATAGTACAGCACGCCTGTCAATTCCCTCGAATTATGGAAATGGAACAGTCTGGCGATGCACTATGTCTTTTGGTTTTCTGCCGCCCTGAACCGTACGATTTTACGGATCAATTCATAGGGTATAGGTTTATCCAACGGAAATTGCACCGCCCCTTTTGACGTCTTGTATGCCGATAGTTCCTCTTTGAACGCCTCAATCCCGGATCCCGTTGGATAAAATCCGATATGGTGCGCATGCACGCCGAACCAGACCAGATAGCCGGAGTAATAAAAACCCGGCAATTGATAGCTTATTTTTTCCACCGCTTCTGGCGCGGCTTCTTTGATCACCGCCCTAATCTTGGCCAGGATGGGCTGCACATCTATCGGACATTGCAAAATATATTCATCGATCGTGGTTGGAGCTCTTTTCTTCCGTTCCATATTTACCCTCCATGGACGCATTATTATATTGGACCTACGCTTTTGTCTCGCCACGCGCCTGGTTCCGCAATTGCAGTAACGTGCCTTCGGCTTCTTCGGCGTTTATACCCAGCCATAAACATGCAGTATGAAGATCGTTGAATACGATCACTGACGGAATATATCGAAATACATAGCGTTCGAAAGCAACGGCTTTGTTGAATTCATCCTGCGTCACGATGGCAACTTTCATGTTCGCGATATTTTTCTTGTCCTTGCCGAAGAGGTCTGCCGCCTCTTCGAGGGTTGCCCGATCTATCGAAGGGTCCGTGGATGTGTTCCGCAGGTCGGACAGGTGCAACCGCGTGAGGGAAGGCCAGTTTGCATCCGAGGTTAGACGATGCACATGCGCCAGGAATTCAACTGCCGTGACCATTCCGTCCCATAGGACTAAGGTGATTCCTTTTTCCTTTTCGATGGAATACACGATGCTCATAATCAACCTGACCTTTCGGAATTATGGCATGCTACCAGCCACCCAGCGGTCTGGCCCTGCGGCATCCGCAGTGCTCTTTTGCATCCTCTAATATTAAATTTCTCCCTGAAATAACTATACAACGAATCTGTTGCGCAGGCAAGCATTGCCTGCCCGCTCACACCCCGCCTATCGCGTCCTCTCGTCGTGGCAGGCATATTCCAAGGAATTTCCCTCCGCCTCGGGGAAGTATGGCAGGCGGATTCCCACCCACTCGTGTACCTTCTCAACCGCCTTATTCCTCATTGGAAGACGGTTGAATTTAGCCTCCCCCGCGGTTGGACCCCGCCTTCCGCTTTAAGCTTGAGATCCCAACCAGGAATCTATCCAGTGGCTATTTCATCGGCTCGTAGACTTGCAGAGTGCGAATACTTAGTGTTCCCTTGCCCCCGGCTGTATCCACGGCGGATGTCAAAAGCGGGTAGATTACCGGATAGGAATTGTCCGCGGCTTGTTTCGATGCCCATAGGACCACGAACCCATATTCGCCTGCCGCCTCATCAAGGAAGAATTCCGCGCGTTCGCACCCGGGTTGCTTTCGGATTGTAGGTATGACTACGTCGGCTACGGCTTCAGCAGCTGAGCGCTTTCCACTGCCCAAATGAAATTGGACTAATCTTAAGTACATATCTCTCCTTTTTTATGAACTCAAGCTAATACAGGATAATATTTATCAATTATATCATAAATAAATACCTTGCCAGTGGTATAAATGGGGCATATGGCAGAAATGCGGCTTGCCATCTTCATCATATTTCATACTTTGACAAATTAGAATAAATATTCTAGTATTATCGCATATGTAATCAACCTCTCACAACCTGCCGCGCCCGGCTCTTGGACCGTGATACGTGATACGTGACAAGTGACACGTGAAACTTGACGCATGAAACTGATGCCTTCCATCCTCTCCCCCTGTCTCGATCCGACCTGCTTCAGAAAAATGTTCCTGCGAAAGGGAATTATTTTTATTATATGGGCAGGGCGCGTTGCACCTGTCTCTTCCCTGCCTGTTTACGGGTGTCAGGGGATCGCCTGACATACTAATAAATTTCTCCCAAATGATCCTCCAATTACTGCTCTCTGCTTTCTATTCCCCACTTTTTATAAATCGTCCATCTCGTGATAATATTACAATGTCAATGCAGACTTTTTCGCAAAATACCTGAATCCCTGATTTTCCTCATCATATCCCCTCTTCCATAAGAACTTGTGCCCGTAGAGGTGGAGGGGTGAGGGTAGGATACGCTTATGCCTTGGAATTTGAATACCACCCACTCCCAGCCCGGTGACCTGGCCCTGCTTGTCGGCTTGCGCCACAAGCACTTCATCTTCCCGCTCGTACCTGGCGCGTCCTTTCACAGCCATCGCGGCATCCTGTATCATGATGATTTGATCGGCCGGCCCTGGGGCAGCCAAGTCTTCAGCCACCAGGGCAGCCCGTTCTTCCTGCTGCAGCCCTCCCTGGCGGATCTGCTCTTGGATCTTAAGCGCAGCACGCAGATCATGTTTCCCAAGGACATCGGTTTCATCCTGACCAGCATGTCGGTCGGGCCGGGACAGACGATCTTGGAAGCCGGCACCGGCTCAGGCTCCATGACCGTCGCTCTGGCCTACGCGGTCGGTCCGCAGGGTCGGGTGGTCACCTATGAACGTCGTCCGGAGTTCCAGCAATTGGCCCGCGCGAACCTCGAGCGCCTGGGACTGGATATGCGTGTCGATTTCAAGGAAGGCGATATCGCCGCTGGCTTTGCCGAGACGAACGTGGATGCCGCCTTCCTGGATGTGCCCAACCCGTGGGATTACATCCCTCAGGTGCGCCTCGCCCTCAAGCCGGGCGGCTTCTTCTGCAACCTCGTGCCCACTTTCAACCAGGTCGAAAAACTGCTCTATTCCCTGCGCCGTGAGCACTTTGCCTTCATCGAAGTCTGTGAGCTCCTTATGCGCTACTACAAGCCCGAACCGACCCGCCTGCGTCCCACCGACCGGATGGTTGCGCATACCGGCTTCCTCGTCTTTGCCCGCCGCATCGAGCCGAGTGAAGATATTCGAGCTAAAGGGTTGCTGGAGGAGCAGGGCAAGGACGGTGATGAAGATACGGATCTTGCTGGGCGAGGGGCTCCGACCCCGCCACAGCATTGACCGAGGTCTCAAAATACTGCAGCCCTAGGCTGCCTCGAATGTCTCTAAAAATGCCTTTCCCTGTTCCGGCGTCAGCGTCTCGTTTACAATGTGGAGCAGGAAACCCTTGCCGCCCAACTCCTTCCTGATATCCAGCGCGCCTTGCGCCGTGACGAAGACCTGCACCAGTTTGCCTCCCGAGCGGATCTTCTGTAATACCTCCGGCCAATCCTCCGCCATCGGCTGCCCATCCCCCGGCTGCCACTGGATACCGCGCAGTCGCTCGATCTTCAGCATCTGGTCCAGGTGGGGTAGCTCGCCTTTGCCGTCCATATGGTAGAAGCCATAATCGAGGTGGGCGCAGCAAGCCTCCAGATCCGGCAGCACGAAGTGCTTGAACATGCGTGGTGAGATCATGTATGAGAAGTCGCTTTGCAGCATGTAACCTGTGCCCGGCGACCAGACCGGCCCCCAGCAGGCATTCCCGTGCCCGGCCGTAGATGTAATGGTGTAGAGCTCATCGTAGTACCGCAGCCAAAGCGCGGTGATCTCCTTGACCAGCCGGTCCACCTCATCGGGCTTGTCGCTCAAGTCGAAGAGCAGTTTTTCGGAGCCGCGCAGGCTGGCCAGGATATCCAGGTTGCCGCCCAGGTCGGTGATGCCCACCAACACCTGTTCGCCCCAGCGTTCCACCGCCTGGCGGGTTGTCTCCCGCACGCGCACCCACCAGGGATTTTCGGCATCGTAGCGCGGCTGGATTTCCTCCAGGGAAGTCACTCCTTCCAGCGGCCAGAACCAGGTGGTATCGGGTCTCCAGGTCAGCTTCGAGCCCAGGAAGGCTGCCATCACGCCCGCCCCATAGTTCACCCACCATTTGGGATAGGCGTCGCCCATCCACCAAGTGGTTTCCAGGGTTAGCTCGGAATCGTCCAGAATCTGTTCGATGGGTGTCTCCAGGCCATACCGGCTGAGATGCGTCCAGCAATCGCTGGCCTTTGGCTCGGTCACCTCCAGCGTCAGCAGCGGCCGGTCGAGTTCGCCGGCCCACCAGGCCTTCCAGTCTCGCTCGATCCTCTGCCAGTCTTCTTCGTTGAAATGGACGTTGATCGGCAATTTTTTCTCCATCAGGAATAGATCTGCCAACCCTTCGGATAATGGTTCTTGAGGATTCCCTGAACCCGTTTACCCCAGCCCAGTGGCCAGCCGTCCACGCTGACCACCGTCCAGCCGGCCGGGCCGGACGATGGCAGGCTTTCTCCGCGCAGGTAGGCAGCCATTTCACGGCTGTCTGCCGGCAGATCCAGCACATTCAGGGCCTTACCGCGCGGCAGGAATAACGCCAAAGGATGGGCGGGTTCGAAACGGTCCTTCTTGATTGTTCCCAGCCAGACGCCTGGATGCACCATGCGTAAATTCCCAAAATCGGTCATTTTCTTCGGGATGAAATAGAGCCGCTCTCCCCGCACCCGCAGCCTGTCCGCCGCGTAATCGACCTTCAGCACTTCGCCTGCAAAGGTCTGCCACAACCGTTCCTGCATCTGGGATGGCCTTGCCAGTCGGTCGGTAAACTCATTCGCTTTGTCTTTCGCCGCGCCGGACCTCTTCAGCAGGCAGGCGAAGTGCCCTTCCCCGCTTACCCGGTGCGGAAACAGCCGTACCGCGCCTTCCAGGCCCTTTCCCTTTGCATCGGAAGACAGCCATTCCGGCTGGCCCGGCATGAACCCCGGAAATTGCGGCAGTGCCACCACCTTGAATTGGACCGATCCATTCTCATCCGTGAATCCGTCTGCCCCCGATCTATGGGGGTCCAACAGTCCGTTGACAACCTCTTCATCTTCTTCGGGCGCGAAAGTGCAGGTGGAAAAGAGCAGGTACCCGCCCGGTCTCACCAGTTTCGCAGCCACCCGCAGGATCTTGCGCTGCCGCACGGCGCAGCCTTCCACCATCTCCAGGGACCAGTCCAGACGCGCGCTCGCCTCCTTGCGGAACATGCCCTCGCCGGAGCAGGGCGCGTCCACCAGGACACGGTCGAAAAACGCCCCGAAATGATCTGCCAGGCGTTCCGGTGTTTCGTTGGTGATGACCACGTTTCCCGCGCCCCAGCGTTCCACGTTAACTGCCAAGTGCCCAAGGCGTTTGTCCTTGATCTCGTTGGCCACTAAAAGGCCATCTCCCCGCATGAGCGCCGCTAAATGGGTGGTTTTCCCACCCGGAGCGGCTGCCAGGTCCAGGACGCGCTCACCTGGCTGCGGGTCCAACAGCGGCGCGGCGCACATTGCCGAGGGGTCTTGCAGGTAGTAGAGTCCGGCCAGGTGGTAAGGATGCTTCCCAACCCCCTCTCCCGCAGGGACGTGTGCCCGTAAGGGTAGAGAGGCAGGGGTGAGGGTGAATGCGGAAGGGCACCATGGGACGCTTTCGCCCAGGCTGACCGGCGATATGCTGCGAAACGCCTCCGCCGATAGTTTCAACGTGTTGACCCTTAAGCCGCTGACAGGTCTTCCCTCCAGCGCAGCCGTAAAAGCCGCATACTCGTCGCCGAGCAGGCGCCTCATGCGCTCGAGGAATTCAGCCGGGATGGGAGGCATCGGGTTGGGTGTCATCACGGGTATTATACGCTCTTCACATTGTCGGGGTCTGGGGGATTGGCTGGCGGCGGAGCCGCCAGCCAATCCCCCAGAAATTGCTTTTTACTTTTAGCCGTTCTAAGGGGTTCCGACTTTGGGCAACAGGTGGAGGGGAAGCCCCTCGACATGGTGGTGAGTATACAAGAATTATCAACCTTGCGAAAGTCCTGGCAGGCATAATAAGGCCGCGGCATGGGAAAGGTATAATTGGGTCGATGGAAATGCCCCCTCCGGCAGGTAAAAACTCGAAAAGCTGGTATGAACGGGTTCCCAAAGTGGAACTTCATTTGCACCTGGAAGGCGCCATCCCATATGATACATTATGGAAATTGATCCAGAAATATGGCGGCGACCCGGCGGTTCCGGACCTGGCAGCCTTGCAGCGCAAATTCGAGTACACGGATTTTCCCCATTTTATTGAAACCTGGATCTGGAAGAATTCTTTCCTGCGTGAAAATGAGGATTTCACCCTTTTTGCAGAAGCGGTGGCGCGTGATCTGGCCAGTCAGAATATCCGTTATGTGGAGGCCTTTTATTCGCCGCCGGATTTCTCCCGGCGTGGCCTGCACCTCCAGGGTATGACCGAAGCCATTCGCACAGGCCTCGGGCGAGTTCCTGAGGTCGAGATAGCCTTGATTGCAGATGTGGTCCGCGATAATGGGCCGGAAAATGCCTTTGATATGCTGGCGCAGGTCAACGAGGTGCGCAACCTGGGTGTCATTGGGATTGGTCTGGGCGGATCGGAACAGAGCTTTCCACCGGAGCCCTTCAAGCCAGTATATGCCGCGGCCCGGCGGCTTGGCCTTCACACCACGGCCCATGCCGGGGAGGCTGCCGGGGCGGGAAGCATCTGGGGCGCCATCCGTGCCTTGCATGTCGAAAGGATCGGTCACGGAGTCCGTGCCGGCGAGGATGAAAAACTGCTTGATTACCTGGCGATGACGCAGCTTCCTCTGGAACTGTGTCCCCTGTCGAACGTGCGTACCGGGGTGGTGAAGTCCATCGATGAACACCCGGTGCGAACGTTGTTCGAGAGGGATCTCTTCATTACCATTAACACCGATGACCCGAAAATGTTTGGGAATTCCCTGGCAGAGGAGTACCGGCTGCTCGAACAACGCCTCGGGTTTTCCCGTCAGGACCTTCGCACCCTTATTCTGAATGGCATTTCCGCCTCCTGGATGCCGGCAGGAAGGAAAGCGGAAATGGCCGCGGCTTTTTGTGCAAGCCCGGATTGGCAGTCGAATTAATGGAGGTAGTGATGCGTCTCGAGGATTTGAACTGGATGGATGTGGAGAAATATCTCAAGCAGGATGATCGGCTGATCTTGGTGACCGGAGCCTGCGAGCAGCATGGTTATCTATCCCTGCTCTCAGATGCGAAGATCCCGTTAGCCCTGGCGGACGCCGCCTCGAAACAAACCGGAGTACTCGTGGCACCGCCCATGAACTTTGGCGCGAGTCCCTATTTCATTGCTTATCCCGGCACGTTCAGCCTACGCCTCTCCACGCTGATGGACTCAGTGGAGGATGTGGTCCGTTCCGCCTTCGTGCAGGGTTTCCGGCGTATCCTGGTCTTGAACGGGCATGGCGGCAACAACGGTGTTAAAGTACGCCTGGGTGAACTCACCAACCAGCTAAGCGGCCTGAAAATCCAATGGTATGCCTGGTGGATGGCCCGCAGCGTGGAAGAAGTCGCCATGCGGTACGCCATCAAGCCCACCCATGCCAACTGGCTGGAGGCCTACCCGTTCACAATCGTGAGTGACCTGCCGGAGAATGAGAAAGTTCCCCCCGTTGTGCCCTCCGAGGTGTTGGATGCTAAAACCACCCGGGATGTGTATGGAGATGGGTCTTTTGGAGGCCCATACAGCGTATCCCAGGAGATCATGCAGGAAATGTTTGAAGCATGCCTTGCAGATATTTTGCAAGCATTAAAATTTGATTAGGATAATTTCCACCTTGTTACATCTCTTGACGGTTTGGAACCAAACACGTATAATCCATGACGTTGAGAGATAATCTAAAAATCTGCGACCAACAGCGAGCGCTTGAAGCAACTGGCTTCAAAGCGCTTGCTTTTGCTTGTCTCTGGCGATGGTGGAATATTGAGTCAGGATAATCAGTTGCAGGTCCTAGCTTTATAAGTTAAGGAGCTGGCCTAGTGGAAACCAAGGGACTTGTTTCATTACGCATCAGTCTGGCTTCGCCGGAAACGATCCTTTCGTGGTCGTATGGCGAAGTACTTAAACCTGAAACGATCAATTATCGCAGGCTGAGGCCAGAAAAAGACGGACTGTTTTGCGAGGCGATCTTTGGCCCGACCCGTGACTGGCAATGTTACTGCGGCAAGTATAAAAATCCCCGCTATAAAGGTATCACATGCGATAAGTGCGGTGTGGAAGTGACCCGCTCGTCGGTCCGCCGTGAGCGCATGGGTCACATCATGCTGGCGACACCGGTCGCCCACATCTGGTACACCCGCCGCATCCCCTCCTATCTGGGCATGCTGCTGGATGTCTCCCGCCGCAACCTGGACAGGGTGCTGTACTTTGCCCAATACATTGTCAGCTATGTCGACGAGGATGCCCGCCAGAAAGCCCTCAAGCGTCTCGAGGACGAAATTTCCGTCTCCGAGCGGGAACAAGCGAGTGTCATCAACTCCAAGATCGCCGAGATCAAAACCGGTCGGGATAAGAAATTGGCTGAACTCCAGCAGCAAAAGACCGAATTGGAGCATCAATACGATGAACAGACTGCCACGAAACTGGAGCCCATTATCCAGGAAGGCCAGCGGTTGGAGAGCTTTTTCCAGGAAAATAAGGGCAAGGTGCTCAACGAGGCGGTTATTTTTGGCAGCACCGGAACAGTGATTGCCGATGCCGGCATCAAAGTTGGCGCTTCGCATATTACCAAGGTGCAGAAATTTGTCCAGGGGCGGTTGGATGGGATCGAGAACGAGCTGAAAGATGAGAAGGAACGTGCCCTGGAAGCCGTCAAGATGGAGCATGACAGGTTCAAAGCGGAAGCCGACGAGCAGATGAACGCCTTGCGTTCCGAACTCGAAGACCAGACCTCCACCAGCCACGATGCGAATGCCCGCCAGCGCGATGAGTTGCTCGAGTTGCGCCCGTTCACATTCCTGGGAGAGATCCGCTACCGCGAACTGAAGCAGCGCTGGGGGCAGGTTTTCCGCGCCGATATGGGCGCCGAGGCATTTTATGATATCCTGCGCCGCCTTGACCTGGACAAGCTTTCCGAAGAACTCTGGAAAGAGGTCAAGACGACCAAATCCAAACAAAAGCGCAAGAAGGCCACCTCCCGCCTCAAAGTCGCCGAAGCCTTCCGCCGCTCCAAGAATCGCCCTGAATGGATGATCCTGACCGTCCTGCCCGTCATCCCGCCGGACCTGCGCCCGATGGTGCAGTTGGATGGCGGCCGCTTCGCCACTTCAGACCTGAATGACCTGTACCGCCGCGTCATCAACCGCAACAATCGTCTCAAGCGCCTGCTCGAACTGGGTGCCCCGGATGTGATTGTCCGGAATGAGAAGCGTATGTTGCAGGAAGCGGTGGATTCCCTGATCGATAATTCCCAGCGCGGCAAGGCGCTCTCCCGGCGCGGCCGGCGCGAGTTGCGTTCGCTCAGCGATATGCTCAAAGGAAAGAAAGGCCGCTTCCGCCGCAACCTGCTCGGTAAGCGCGTGGATTATTCCGGCCGTTCGGTCATCGTGGTTGGCCCACAGTTGAAGCTTTATCAATGCGGCCTGCCCAAAGCCATGGCGCTGGAATTATTCCGCCCGTTCGTGATTGCCCGGTTGGTATCGCACAACTATGCTGCCAACGTCAAGGGTGCGCGCCGCTTTATCGAACGGAACCGCCCTGAGGTCTATGAGGCCCTTGAAGAAGTCATCAAGGATCGCCCGGTTCTTTTAAATCGCGCCCCAACCCTGCACCGGCTTGGCATCCAGGCTTTCGAACCGGTCTTGATTGAAGGGTCGGCTATTCAATTACACCCGCTGGTTTGTACGGCCTTCAACGCCGACTTCGATGGTGACCAGATGGCTGTGCATGTGCCGCTTTCTGACAAGGCGGTCCAGGAAGCGCGCCGCCTGATGCTGGCTTCCAAGAACCTGCTCAAACCCGCTGATGGTGAGCCGATCATCGCCCCATCCAAGGATATGGTGTTGGGCGTTTTCTATATGACCATGGAGCATGCCAGGGCCCACAAGGGCGATGGACGGGCTTTCTCTGACATGGATGAAGTCGATCTGGTCTACCAGTTGGACCAGGTGGAAGTACATAGCAAGGTTAAAGTCCGCTTGACAACCTGGTATGGCGAAAAGGGTGACCGTTTACCTGAAGCGGAATCCCGCATCATTGAGACGACCGTCGGACGCGTCTTGTTTAACCGGATCCTGCCCGAGAAGGTTCAATTTATCAATCGCCAGTTGGAAAAAGGCGGCATAAAAGATCTGATCGCTGAAGTTTATGAACTCTATGGGCAGGAGGTGACCACCGAGACGGCTGACTCCATCAAACGGATTGGCTTCGAATATGCCATGCGTTCCGGTACGACCATCGCCGTCAGCGATATCACCATCCCGCCGGAAAAGGCTGAAATCATTGACCAGGCCCTCAAGGATGTCGAACTGGTTCAACGCGATTTCCGCCGCGGCCTGCTCACCGAACAGGAACAGAACGAGCGCATTATTCAGACCTGGCAGCAGACCACCACGGATGTTGCCAAGGCTGTCAAGAGCTACCTGGACCCGGATGGCAACCTGGCCACCATGGCCAACTCCGGCGCAACCAAGGGCGGTTTCGGCCCCATCTCGCAGCTGGCCGGTATGCGCGGCCTGATGGCTGACCCGTCTGGCCGTATCATCCCCATGCCGATCCGCTCGAACTTCCGCGAAGGCCTGACGGCCCAGGAATATTTCATCTCGACCCATGGCGCCCGTAAGGGTCTGGCCGATACTGCCCTGCGTACTGCCGATGCCGGCTATTTGACCCGCCGTCTGGTGGACATTGCCCAGGACATCATCATCAATGAACACGATTGCGGCACCCACCTGGGCATCTGGATCCGCCGGAAGGACGACATTGCCGGCCAGTCCATGATGTCGCGTTTATATGGTCGCCTGGCTGCCGAGCCTGTGCTCGACCCGAAAACCGGGGAAGTGCTGGCTGAGCGGGACGACCCTCTGGACCATGAACTGGCCCGCAAGATCGCAGTGGCCGGTGTCGAGGAAGTCAAGGTTCGATCAGCGTTGACTTGTGAGCTGACTCACGGTATCTGCTCGAAATGCTATGGAATTGATATGGCGCGCGGCACGATGGTTGAAATGGGTTCAGCGGTTGGAATTGTAGCTGCCCAGTCCATCGGTGAGCCGGGTACACAGTTGACCCTGCGGACCTTCCATACCGGTGGTGTTGCAGCGGGTGGTGACATTACCACCGGTCTGCCGCGCGTGGAGGAACTATTCGAATCCCGCAAGATGCCGAAGGGTGAAGCGGTCGTCGCCGAGATTAAAGGCACGGTGCGTATCATCCAATCCGACAAGTATGCCGATATGCGCCTGGTACGGGTTGAACATAGTGAAATGATCCATGATGAGTTCGACGTGCCAAGGGAATGGAAGATCCAGGTCAAGGACGAGGCGGAGGTCAAGATCGGTGATGTGATTGCCACGCTTGATGAAGCCGCCATCGCAGCCGAACACGCTGGCAAGGTTCGTGTGGAAAAACGCAAAGTCTACGTTTCACACGAGCAGCGTGAGGAGGTCGAACATGAAATCCCGACCACTCTGCGCCTGCTTGTCAAGGAAGGCGACCACGTTAATGAGGGTCAACCGCTGACTGAAGGTTCGTTGAATCCGCACCGGGTCCTGCGTGTCCAGGGACGCGAGGCTTGCCAGATGTATCTCCTGAACGAGATTCAAAAGGTCTACCGCTCCCAGGGCCAGAACATCCATGACAAGCATTTCGAGGTCATCATCCGCAAGATGATGAGCAAGGTACAGGTCTTCCGTCCGGGTGATACCCGCTATCTGCCTGGCGATGCCGTCGAGCGGCTGGAGATACAGAAAGTCAACGAGCAACTGCTGGCTGAAGGAAAGGTGCCTGCCAAGTTCCATGAATTGCTTCTCGGCGTGACGAAGGCTTCTTTAAGCACCGACTCGTTCCTATCGGCCTCCTCGTTCCAGCACACCATCAAGGTGTTGGCGGGGGCGGCCATCGGTGGAACCACCGACCCGTTGTATGGGCTGAAGGAGAACGTGATTATAGGCAAGCTGATCCCGGCAGGAACGGGCTTTATCCATGGCCGCTTTACCATCACCGAGCAAGCCATCAAGCAGGCCGGCTCCTCGCAGTGGACGGAGATCCAGGATACTGGTTCATCGGATTAGAGTTCCGGCCTGCCCAATGACGCACCTGTACCTGCGGTACCCTGGACTGTCCGCCTAGGACAGGCTGGCGCAGGCAGGCACTTGGGAACGTTTTGTCGGGGCGGTCGCAAGACCGCCCCGTTTTTTTTGGTCTATTCTTCCCTTTCCTTTAGGAGCCACGAAGCGCATCCGCATATTGAATTGTAGAGTTGTTTTTGGCATCGAAATAATGTATGATGTTTATGGAAACCTGGTTGCCAAGGAGAGGAGCAGGAATGTCTAGGAATAAATCCATCGTGATAATTGCC
This sequence comes from uncultured Chloroflexia bacterium, assembly GCA_963806575.1. GTDB lineage: Bacteria > Chloroflexota > Anaerolineae > Anaerolineales > Villigracilaceae > UBA877. The sequence goes on from CAWDYX010000019.1 coordinate 52,592, forward strand.
TCCATCTGTCTCATTACTATCCTCGCCTGTAATCTTTCAGGCCCCAGTGTGGTCAGCGGTACGAATCCGGACACGGCGGCCGCCACCGCTGCTCTGCAAACCCAAGTCGCATTGCTGGTGGCTTCGACCTCTGCAGTGCAGACTGCCCTGGCTCAAGCCCTTGCGGAAACCCAGACCGCCGTTGCCCAATCCCTTGCGGAAACTCAGACCGCCATGCCCACCAATACCCCCGAATTCACTTTTACACCGACTTTAACGCTTACGCCGACTTTCACCCTTACCCCTACCACCCCCATGGTCAGCGTTTCGGTGAATACCAACTGCCGCACCGGTCCGGGAGAACCCTATGACCTGGTGGGCGTACTGGCAGTTGGTAAGACCGCCGAGGTGGTCGGGCGGGCTGCAGATGGTGGGTCCTGGATCATCCGCCTCCCGGACAACCCGGCCAAAACCTGCTGGCTGTGGAGCCAATACGCGACCGTTAGCGGGAACTGGCAGGCACTACCAATCATCATACCGCCTCCCACGCCTACAGCTGTTCCTAACTTTACTTTCGCCTTTAAGAATTTCGGGGTTGGTCCCGGTTATCAATGTTATATGTTCAAGGTGAAAAATATAGGCGGCTTGACTTGGGAATCATATTCCATCACGGTGCAGGATGTGACACAGAGTGTAAGTGGGTCTGCCTCCAATGATGCCTTTATTACGTATGATGCGTGGTGCCTAGTTACTGAAACACATTTGGACCTCATCAATGGTGAAGTAGGTACCGTCAGTGCACATATGAATATTCCAAGTAATCCCACCGGTGATCATTTCAACGTCACCCTGATACTCTGCTCTGAGAACGGCCTTGCTGGGGTTTGCCTCAACAAGACGATCAATTTTGTTCAATAATAGATTCATGTTGAAACATGATAACCCTGAATAAAATGTTTGGGGCATAAAAAAACCACACCTGATCAGTACTTGACCTCCTGCCCCCTTCCCAGATTGGGAAGGGGGCGATGGTTCTGGAAATCCCCCTTCCCCGGAACCAAGGCTGGGTGGGGGACATTTCTTAAGAGATCAGCCTGAAATGATTTAATTCGGGGTTAGTCATGTTTTCTCCTTGACGCTTTACCCCTTTGCCCGTAATATAGCTAATTAGAACATAATTGCGAAACCCCACCTCATCCCTCCCCATTTTCCTTTAGAAAAATGGGGAGGGTGGCCCGCAGGGCCGGGAGGGGTCAGGAGTCATTATGGAACTCGGCCTCGTCCGAAAAATTGATATCGACCGCGAGATGCAGGCGGCCTACCTCGATTATGCCATGTCGGTCATTGTTTCGCGCGCCCTGCCGGATGCACGTGATGGTCTCAAACCCGTCCAGCGCCGCATCCTGTACGCCATGTTCGACATGGGCATCCGGTTCGACAGCCCCTATCGCAAGTCTGCCCGTATCGTGGGTGAGGTGCTCGGCAAGTACCACCCGCACGGTGACTTGTCGGTCTATGAATCCATGGCGCGCATGGCTCAGGATTTCTCCATGCGCACACTGCTGGTGGATGGGCAGGGTAACTTCGGATCGGTGGATGGCGATCCCCCGGCTGCTATGCGCTACACCGAGGCCCGCCTGGCTGCTCCAGCCCTGGACCTGCTGGCTGATATTGCCAAGAACACGGTGGATTTCACCGATAACTTCGACGGCACCCTCACCGAGCCGGTGGTGTTGCCCTCGGCCATTCCCAACTTGCTCGTCAATGGTGCCACCGGCATCGCCGTCGGCATGGCCACCAATATCCCACCCCACAACCTATCAGAAGTTGTGGATGCCTGCGTGTATATGCTCGGGAAATGGGACAAACTCGATGATATCAATGTCGATGATCTGATGGAGTTTGTCGAAGGCCCCGATTTCCCAACTGGCGGCGTCATCATCGAGCAGAAGGGCGAAGAAGGCATTGAGGCCGCTTACGGCAAAGGCCGCGGCAAGGTCACCATCCAGGCCTTGGCCCATTTTGAAGAGATGGAGCGCGGCAAAAGCCGCATCCTCATCACAGAGCTCCCCTATCAGGTCAACAAGTCCAGCCTGATCGAGCGGATTGCCGAACTTGTGCGGGATGGGCATCTGGAAGGCATTACCGATCTGCGGGACGAGTCCGACCGCCAGGGTTTGCGTATTGTCGTCGAATTGACCAAGAACGTCGAGCCCGAAAAGGTTCTGGCCGACCTGTTCAGGCGCACACCTATGCAGTCCACGTTCAGCATCAACCTGCTGGCGCTGGTGGACAACGAACCGCGCCTGTTGAACTTGAAACAGGCCCTGCGAGTCTATCTCGATCATCGACTTCTGGTCATCAAGCGCCGGGCCGAATTCGACCTGGAACGGGCGCGTGCCCGTGCGCACATATTGGAAGGGTTGATGGTGGCCCTGAAGCACCTTGATGTGATCATTGCACTCATCCGAAGTTCCCCGGACGTGGAGACCGCCCGTACCAGACTGATGAAACGGTTCAAACTGTCCGAGCTGCAGGCCAACGCCATCCTTGAAATGCAGTTGCGCCGCCTGGCCGCGCTGGAACGCAAGAAGATCGAGACGGAATATAAGGAGACAGTTGCGTTCATTAAAGACCTGGTAGGCTTGCTCAAATCCCCCAAAAAGATGCGCAGCGTGGCCTCGGAGGAATTGCTAAAGGTCAAAGCCGCCTACGGTGATCGCCGGCGTACGCAAATTGTCAGCCTGAAAGGCCGCAAGGCTAAAAAAGCCCCGCTTACGACTGCAGAACTGGTCAGGGAACAGGTGATCTGGATTGGTATGACTTCGGATGGGAGGATTGCCCGAACGCGCGATGACAAGCCACCGCGTCTCTCCGGCTCAGAAGCGCCCAAAATCCTGGTGAAGGCGAACGCAACGGATACGCTCTACCTGGTCTGCGAGCGTGGGTTGGCTGCGGCGGTGGCTGTGCATACCCTTCCGGAGGCTGAAAAGCTGTCGGATGGCAACTTGTTCAACAAACAATCACCACTCCAAACCGATGATTTGCCGGTGGCAGGCTTTGCCCTGCCGGTCCGCAAATCTGACCTGCCCGAAGAGACTTGCGTGTTGACGGTCACACGCGGCGGGATGGTTAAGAAGAGCCTGGTCAGCGAACTGCCCGGTCCCTCGGCGCAAACGTTCAAACTCGCCAACGTTAACGACGGCGATAGACTGGGCTGGGCCGTTCTATCGGACGGCGGGAAGGAAATCCTGCTGGCAACAACGCAAGGCATGGCAATCCGTTTCAGTGAGGAGGAGGTCCGCCCGATGGGGCTGGCCACTGCGGGAGTCAGCGGAATTAAACTGGGCGTCGGGGACGCGGTGGTTGGAGCACAAATCCTGCCGGTGGAAGGAGAGCTTTTCCTGGTAGCTTCGGATGGAAAAGCCAAGCGGGTCGACCAAAAAGACTTCCCCGCCCAGGGACGCTACGGAAAAGGCGTGATCGGCTGGGAACTGCCGGCCCGCGTGGTCCTGGCCGGGCTGGCGGCGGGCAGGAAGAATGACATTATTACCTTACATCTGGCCAAGGCCGCTCCCAAGATGACCCGCCTGGACGTCGCACCGCTGCGTAAGCGTTCCGCCGTGCGCGGCGAAGCTGTCGTGGAAGTGAAGGCCGGGGATGCCGTATTGGGCGTTACTCAGGGGTGGGCCGTGGAACGGTTTGTGATGGTAGGGAAGAAGGAAGAAGCGGGTAAAAAGAAATCTGCAAAGAATAAGCAGATTGCGACGAAGAAACAATAAGACACCAAGAATAAAGCTGTGAATAATCCATGCCAGAGGCACAGTACCCGTTTATGCGGGTATTGTGGTCAATATTGGTTCCACGATCAAGAAATGAAAGTGTAATCCAGGATGATTTTCCCGCTCTCCAGTACGAGCGTCGTCTCCCCGCCTAGCTGGCCGGCCCTCCATGAAAAATGACGTGAATCGTCTTCCACCTGTGCCTGGAAGATGGTGAAAATGCTGCCGGCGGGCAGGCTGGCGAAGAAGGCAGTGTAACCGGTTTGGATGGCGGCCGAGCCTGGCAGGATCTGGGCAGCCCGCACCTGGATCGCCGCCGGGTCATACAGAGCACTGGCTTGTGCAGCCTGGCGGCCATTCAGAGCAGCCAGGAATTGCGTGAGGAATGCATCCGGTGGGGAAGGGGCGGGTGTTTCCTGTTTGGGAATGCCGGTCGAAAGAGGCCAGACAAGCTCGGCTATCGTCGCCCATATGAACGGTAGATCACGGCGGCAGGCCTCCCAGTTGAAGAAATTGACCGCCGGGAGACCGAGTACTTTGGCAGTGTTCAAGAAATCGATGACCTCCTCCGAGCTCGGGCTCCAGCCGGAGGTGATGAAGGCTGCGCCGGTGGGGATGCAAGGCCTGGCATTGGGCAGGGCGTCACACTGGCGCTTGGATTCACGTAGCTGCTCTCCGGCGTTATGAGCCTGTTCCCAGCTGACCTGCGGCATGTGCAGGTCACAGAATTCGAGAAAGGTGGACCAGGGCAGTTCGGGGTGGTAATTGGGGAAACGGTAGGAACTTAAGGCGATCGGGATTTTCAGCGCCTCGCGCACGGCGAGCATGAACTGTCGGGCGGCTCCGGCCATGCCGGTCCGGCTATATTCGTCCTGGGCTTCCACCACGTAGCCATCCAGGCCGAGGGACTGCGTGCGCGCGATGGCGATGTCTGCTTCCGCGGAGGGGTCATTTCCATGGACGGAATGCCAACCCCATACGGCAATCCCACCTTTGTGCAAAGCCTGGACAACCGGTGCGGTCATATCACTTCCGGAGGCATCCACTCCGGAAGCCCTCTCACCATCCGCGATCTTGACGACCACGTGGCTTAGGCCGGCTGCCTGGGCTGTGGTCAAAATGGAACCGGGCTCACCGCCTTCGCATTCGGACAGGTCTAAAGTAAAAAAACCTTTGCCTTGGAGTGTCATGCCGCCTCCATACGCCTAAACTTAGGAATTTCCCTTCAGGTACGATCGACGCCGGGTCTATGGATTAATATTTCCAACCAGCCCCAGTTCCGGGGCGATTTTTCGCATCGCCATGATGACGTTGCCGACATGCTCCCAGAGTTCGATGCCAAATTCCGCCGCGGATTTTTCGATCTCGGTACGGTTCGCTCCGGCGGCGAAGGTCTTATCTTTCCACTTCTTTTTGACGGAACTGGCCTCCAGGTCGAGCAGGGAACGGGAAGGGCGCACCAGGGCGACCGCAGTCACCAGACCGGTGACCTCGTCACAGGCATACAGGGCTTTTTCCATGGGTGTCACGCGCGGCACCCCGGTATGATCGGCGTGGGAAAGCACTGCCCGAATGATGTCTTCCGGTACACCGCGTTCGCGCAGGATCGGTTCGCCTGCTGCTGGATGCTCTGTAAGAGTTGGGTGGATTTCCCAGTCGAAGTCGTGCAATAGACCGGTAATTCTCCATTTCTCTGTTTCTTCGCCGAACTTGTCCGCGTAGAAATGCATGGCGGCTTCGACCGAAAGCATGTGCTTTACAAGGTTCTCGTTTTTAACGTATTCACGTACCAGGGCAAGGGCATCGTTGCGGTTCATGGTTTCTCCGAAAAAATGGGGAGTGGATCGCCCAGCACCGGGACGGGATGGCCGATATTCACATCCCACAGTGCGGCGACCGTGGCAGGCAGTTCACGTGCATTCCAGTATAGCATGGAAGATTTGCGGTAAATGCGCAGGTCAGACTCGACCCCCACCGAGTTGACGCCGAGACGGTTGCAAAGATAAAGTACCCGCGGCATGTGGAAAGCCTGCGTCACCAGGATGGCCTGGTTGACCTTGAAAATGGCTTTCGCACGATAGCAGGTATCATATGAACGCCGTCCGGCATAGTCCAGGACAATCGCCTCGTTGGGCACGCCGAGCGATACTGCCTTTTGCCGCATGGCTTCGGGTTCGTTGTAATTAACAAAACGGTTATCACCGCTCATCAGCAGTTTTTCAACTTTCCCCTCAAGGTAAAGGTTTGCCGCAGCGGTGACACGGTCCACCAGCACCGGAGTGGCTGCGCCGCTGCGGGTTAGGCCGGCACCGAAGACAATCGCAACGCGCTGCATTGGTACGCTGCTGGCGGTGTAGATGCGTCCGCGCGCATACAACCCGGTCATCAGGCGCGACGCGAATAGGATTAGCAATCCAAGCACGACCAGAGTGAGGAGCAGTTTTAATAACATTGGCAGGAGTCGTTTGCACACAGGCGGGATTGTACCATGCCAAAAAGGAACCCGTTTCCATTACTGAAACGGGTTCCACAGGGCTTCCATTTATATCTATGCCAGGCGCTTGCGCACTTCCGCACTCAGGAAATCCATAGTCCAGACGACCGCCACAATGGCCCAGATGGCTGTCCCGGCCTTGTGGTATCCGATCATTGAGTTGATCTGGGTGCTTAGGTAATACCCGATGCCGCCGCCCCCGACGAAGCCAATGACGGTCGAGATGCGCACGTTGATATCCCAGTGGTAGATGATATAAGAGACGAAATCCGGGACTATTTGCGGAACAACTGAAAATACAACTGTCTGGAGCCGGTTCGCGCCAGTGGCCTGCAGTGCTTCGATTGGCCCCGGGTCGATGTTTTCGACGGCTTCTGAGAACATCTTGCCAAGCGAGGCGGTCGTAACGACGGTCAGGGCCAGGGCACCCGGGAATGGACCGAACCCGAGCCAGAAGGCAAAAATGGTCGCCATGACGAGTGGGTCATACGAGCGGATGATGTTGAAAAAGGAACGGGTTATGTAGTAGACCGTCGTTCCGACTGGACCGCGGCGGGTGATATTACTGGCAGCCAGGAAACTGAGTGGCATGGCAATGATGGTGGCGATGGTGGTGGAAAGCAGGGCCATGAAAATGGTGACAAACATGGCCTGGAGTACATCCTTGACGGCCTGGCTGACCTTCAGTTTTCCCACAGGAACCAGCGAATCGACCTGGAGCTTGCTGGCAGTATTGTCGACCGAGGCGGCAATTGGCCGGGCGTCCAATTGCGCCGAAAAATGTCCGTTCGCATCGGTATTGACATAAGGCAATGTCAATTGACCTTTTGTTGGTATATTCCAGCGGATGGCTATCTCGGCATTGGGTGCCAGGTTAAAGCCCTCCAAAGTAAAGGTGTCCTTGACCGCCGCACAGGGGACGCTCGTGGTCAATCTGGGGCCCGATTTGACCGGCGTGGCATTTGGCGCAGAACCGCAGGGAATGGGGAAAGCCATCTCGAGGGTGGTGGTTTTCAGGTCGTGGGTGACCAGGTCGGGGGTCAGGAAAGCCAACACCAGATCCTTTGCTTTGGGGGCATCTATGAAAAGACGGATGAAATCGACCTGGGAGACGCGGGCAGAGAAGCCCAGGATCACCACTCCCAAAGCAATCAGAATCGTTGTTAAAAAGATGCGCCAGACGGGAGGCCGGTTTTTCATGTTACACCAACCTTTCCCGTACTTTGGCGCTGATGAAATCCAGGATAATCACCACCACGGCGATGGCAATGAAAGCCGCGCTGACTGCCTGCAAATCATTGAGCTGGATCCACTGGATCAGGTAGAAACCAATACCACCACCGCCCACCATCCCGATCACGGTGGCGGTGCGGACGTTGATGTCCCAGCGATAGATCGTGAACGAAGTGAACGGCGGGATGATCTGCGGGATCACTCCGTAACGCGCCACCTGGGCCCAGTTGGCGCCGGTGGCCCGGATCGCCTCGATTGGCCCGGGGTCGATGCCTTCGATCACCTCCGAATATAGCTTGGCCAGGGCGGCGATCGAGTGACATGTCAACGCCAGCACGCCTGCGAAGGGTCCCAGGCCGGTGATCACTACAAAGATGATGGCGAAGATCAAGGCTTCCACGGAGCGCAGGATGTTCAGAAGGGTCCGGACGATCATATAGATGCCGAATGTAAACGGGTTCGCGCCCATCAGGTTGCGGGCCGCCAGGAAGCTGATCGGGACGGCCAACAGGATCGCCAGGACGGTCGCCATCAAAGCCATCGTGACGGTCTCGAGCATGCCCTTCAGGACGAAACCGCCGTTATAAGAGATCCTGATCCCACTGGTGGGGCGCGACTGCGAGAAATGAACCTGATGCTCCAATGACAAGGTCTTATCGGGTTGGGCGGTCAGGATACTCAGGGGTACATGAATTGTGGTTGTCAGCGAGCCGCTGGGATCGGTTGGTACCACCAGCATCTTGTCCCCATTGGTGCCACCCAGAAAAAGGGTATCGCTGATGGCCGTCCGCCACCAGATATTGGTATCGGTGTTGGGCCACATCCCGCTCACACTGACGGTCATGGAGTCAGTCGGGCCTCCGCAGGAGGGGGTAGCCGTGGCAACTTTGCCAGCCTCTGTGCGGGTACTGGCCTGGCCGGCACCCGCGGTCGGGCAGGGCACATACACAGGAACCCACATCTCATTGGTTTGCGCGTTTTGGGCAAACATATCCGGGTGGAGCATGGGTCGCGCCACTGCCAGAGCCCGGTTCATATCCGCCGCTGCGAAATTCACACCCACCACCTGCCAGCCGATGCCGTAGGCAGCTGCCAGGCCAAACGCGACCGGGACGAGGATCGTACGCGCGCGCCCACCTGCCAGGCTGAACGCATCCCACATATTCCAGAGCCATATCCCGGCTGGTGCAAAGTACCAGACCGCCTTGCCGTACCAGATGACCATCCCTACAACAACAATAGTGGCCAGCAAGATAGCCACACCACGGTACCAGCGCTTTACCAGCCCCTGGCCCAAACCGGGAACGAGGGCTGAGAGAAGCGCGATAAGGACTGGGCTTCGCCGCGGCAGAGGTGTGGCGGTCACGCCGGTGCCTCGAAGGAAGCCGCGCGTACCTCCTGGGCTTCCTCACCATAGATTTCTTTGAACTTGGCCCGGTTGATCTCATCGGGCAGGCCCTCAAAAACTTTAATGCCATCTTTGAGGGCTATCACGCGCGTGGCGTAACGATGAACCAGGTCCAAAAAGTGCAGGCTGCAAAGAACGGTGATACCGTCCTTGTTCAATTGTTCGAGGTATTGGAGAATGGAGTGCGAAAGGACCGGGTCCAGGCTGGCTACTGGTTCATCCGCCAGTACGATGCGGGGCTCCTGCATCAGGGCGCGCGCGATCCCCACACGCTGCTGCTGCCCGCCCGAAAGGGCATCCGCGCGGCTGGTGGCTTTGTCGGCAATTCCCACGCGGCCGAGGGCTTTCAAGGCCCGATTCCGATCCGCTGCTGACCAGATCCCCAACAAGGAGAGCCAGGGATTGGCATAACCCAACCGACCAGATAGGACATTGGTCATCACGCTGGAGCGCTTGACCAGGTTGAACTGCTGGAACACCATGCCGATGTTGCGGCGGATGTGCAGCAGCTCGGCCGGAGAAGCAGCGGTAATGTCTACATCATCCCAGTAGATTTTGCCTCCGGTGGGATCGATCAGGCGGTTGATGCAGCGCAACAGGGTGGATTTCCCGGAACCCGAGAGCCCGATGATGACCAGGAACTCGCCATCCTTGACTTCGAAACTGACATCTTTGAGCGCCTGCGTGCCGTTTGGGTAGACTTTGGTGAGATTTTGGATACGCAGCATAATGCACCTTTGCAAAAAAAGAGGGAGGGCAAAAGCCCTCCCTCCACTGACAGTGAAGGTTATTTGTAGTTGTTGAAGTCGAAGTTGACCGATTGCAGGAAGACGCGGAAGTCATCGAAGAAAGTGTCATCGACGACCTTCACGCCGCTCCAGCTATAACCGAAACCATCGAGGATTTTTAGACCGTCCGGAGTGGTGGCCATCTGTACAATGGCATCGCTGATCTTCTGACGCATGTCAGCCGGCAGGGTCTTGCCAAAGGCTACCGTATCATTGGGGATGAGCGGGTCGGAGACATAGACGGTGACGACCTTGGTTGCGTAATCCAGGAAATCTGTCTTGGTAGAGATATTCGTCGTCGGAGTGAAGGTGGCACCGAAGTCGCAGATCTCGCCCTTGGGGCTTAGGTAGATTGCCTTGACAACCGCTGGGTGACCTTGCACAAAGGCGACTGTGGAAGGCGCAAAGCCACTAGTTACTAGGAGTCCAGCAGGAACTAGGTAGCCGGAAGCGGACAGGGGATCCGGAGAACAGAGTTTCTTACCCTTGAACTGTGCCAGGGCTGTAGCGGCATTGGCGGTGTCCTTGCCGGTCTTGGGGTCGTAGTAGACCGTGAAAGTCTTGTCGTCGATCCTGGCTTTGTTCACTATGAATTGGAAGGCATAGTGATCGGCACCGGCACGCAGAGAGATCATGGCGACATCCCCATAGCCCTTGGCATGCGCGACGATATAGGCGGCAGGTGCCAGGAAGCCCACCTGGGCATTCCCGGAGCCCATGGCTTCGATCTGGGCGGCATAGCTGGTCGGTACAGTGGTCTTGAATGTATAGCCAGTCATTTTCGACAATTGATCGGCGAATGCCTGTCCGCCCGTGGTCAACTGGGTTGAACTGACGGACGGCGCGAAAGCCAGCACGATCGGCATGGCGGAAGTCCCGAGCGGGTTGGGGGTGGGGGCAACCACCGGGGCTGCTGTTGCGGTCGGCAGAAGGACCGGCACCACGGGCGCGGCTGTTGCGGTGGGTGGCACTACCACGGGTGCAGCTGTAGGCGTCGCGGCTGGTCCACATGCGGTCAGCAACATGATGACTGCTGCCACAACTGATACGAACAGGTACATCTTCTTCATTGCTATTTCTCCTCTCATTTAGAAACAGATTTGGCGGGGATTTAACTCCCCATCGACTATTTTATATTATCTCGGATTCCCAAATAAGACAAGTACAACAAGCTTAAAAAATCTATTTCAAGACTGGTGGATGCCATCCGAGGCTCCTAATTTCATTCCATTATAAATAATGAAACCTATCTCCGGTTGGGAAATAGGACTCATTGGAGCAAACTGTGTGAGTACCTATTCTTGATGACCAAGTGCAGCAGCGTAGACCACCCGCAAAGGGACGCCATGCGACAAGGCAGCCCGCTTGCAGTCTTCGTACTCCGGGGCCCGTTTAGAGAGTCCATCCGGCAGTTGCGCCACCTTTACTCGCACCGGGCCGTAGGGTGTGTCAACGATCTCGCTGGTGCGCTCCAGACAACGACGCTCCACTTGCTGATGGCGTATGCCCAACGTGCTTGTTTCGCGAAAGAGGATCATCTCCAGCATATCTGCATTCACCGGGCGGCAAAGGACGGAGATCAATGTTCCCGGACGGTTCTTCTTCATTTGGATGGGTGTAAAGAATACGTCCAACGCCCCTGCGGCGAACAGTTTCTCCATGGCATACCCGTTGATCTCGGCGCTGTTATCGTCCAGGTTGGTTTCAAGCAGCATCAGAGTTTCTATTTCCGTGCCCCTTGCGTCACCTTCCGATCGTTCGCCGAGTAACAACCGCACCAGGTTTGGGATGGGAAGGTCCCGCCCACCGGCCCCGTATCCTTGCCCAGTGAGCGTCATCGCTGGGATGGGGCCGAAAGCGCTGCACAGCGTGGAAAGGAGCAGAGCACCGGTCGGGGTGACTAGTTCCATCTCGATCGGTCTGCCCTGCACGGGGATGCCCTTAAGCAATGCGACGGTCGCCGGAGCTGGAAGTGGGATCTGCCCATGAGAGCCCTTCACAAAGCCCCGCCCGAGCGGAAGGGGTGAAGCATAAACCTGTTCCACACCGAGAGCTTCCAACCCGAGGAGCGTCCCGGTCACATCCACGATGGTATCCACGCCGCCCAGCTCGTGCAGGTGCACTTCCTCGACTGGCTTTCCGTGGATCCCTGCCTCCACCTCGGCCAGTCGCCGGAACATGCCGGTTGCCTTCTTTTGGATGTGCCTAGGCAGACTGCCCTTATTGAAAAGGCTTTCAATATCTGCCAGATGGCGCCCGTGCTGAGGACCCTGCACATCCACATCCACCTTGGTGGCAGCGAAGCCATTCTTGCTGACTTTTTGTGCCTTTAGCTCGAACTCACCTCCCAGGTTCAGAGAAGATAATTCTTCTCTTAGTTTTTCTACCGGCAGACCGGCATCAACCAACGCACCCAGGAGCATATCCCCGGAGACGCCTGCAATACAATCGAAATAGGCAATCTTCAAGGCACCTCCTCTGGCTGGCTGGCCGTTTTACCCGCTTGCAGGATGCGGTGCGCCACCACTCCCGCCCCAAACCCATTGTCAATATTGACCACCGAGACACCTGTAGCACACGAGTTTAACATCGAAAGTAATGCCGCCAGACCGTTGAAGCTGGCCCCATAGCCAACACTGGTTGGAACGCCGATTACCGGGCAGTTGACCAGTCCCCCCACCACGCTGGTCAAAGCCCCTTCCATGCCCGCCACACTGATGATGACAGCCGCTCTGTTAATCAAATCCAGTCGATCAAAGAGGCGGTGGATTCCCGCCACACCTACATCATAAACGCGTTCCACCCTTGAACCCAGGAACTCCAGCGTTTGGGCGGCCTCCTCGGCCACTGGCATATCGGCGGTCCCGCCGGTGACTAATAGGGCATAAGGATCATTTTCAGATTGAACCGGGGGTTCCCCGCGTACTAACGTCACCAGCCGTGAGAGTGGTTCGTAGTGCGCTTGGGGGATCTCTTTGCGGATGGCTTCCGCCATTTCAGGAGAAACGCGCGTCCCTATCACCCGGTCATGATGCTGCCACAGGTGGTTCAAAATGGTTGTTGTCTGTCCTATGGTTTTCCCCTGGCAAAAGACCACTTCAGGTAGGGAATTACGTAGTGCACGATGCAGGTCCAGACTGGCAAAACCGAGATCCTCATAGGGGAGTTGGCGCAGACGCTCCATTGCTTCTTCCACAGTGGTCTGTCTCTGCTGGATTGCTTCCAGTAATTGCCGCAGTTTTTCAATATCCATTACTAGCCTCTATTCTAGGGGGTTACCAGTATGGCATCGTTCATGCTGCCACTGCGAAACCCGGCCAGGTCGAGGGATACATAGGTATAGCCTATAGCCTTTAATGTTGTGACAATCTCGATACGGTGCTCGAGCAAGCGCGCGAAGTCGTTCGGCTCAACCTCGATCCGGGCTACTGGACCGTGATGGCGCACACGCAATTGGCTCAAACCCAACCCTTGCAACAGGGCTTCAGCTCGTTCCACCTGCGAAAGCGCATGCAGTGTGATGGGTGTTCCATAGGGTATCCGTGAAGAGAGACAGGCCGCCGCAGGCTTATTCCAATTGGGCAGGCCCAATTCCTTTGCGAGCAGGCGGACCTGGGCCTTGGCAAAGCCGGCCTCCAGCAGTGGACTTCGGACACGATATTCATTCGCCGCTTTACGCCCTGGGCGATAGTCGCCGGTATCATCGGCGTTGGTGCCATCCACGATGACATGGAAACCATGTTGCCCAGCGTAAGCGGCTAGTTTTCCATAAGTCTCCTTCTTACAGATGAAACAACGGTTGGGCGTATTTGCCAGGTATTCGGGATCCGATGTTTCATTGGATTCAATTAGGATATGCTTCACGCCGATCTGGTGGGCGATCTGCTCGGCCTCGAGACGCTCAGCAGCAGAAAGGCTGGCAGAGACCGCCGTCATGGCAATAGCTTTATCGCCAAGAACATCATAAGCGACTTTTAGCACCAGGCTGCTGTCGGTGCCTCCGGAATATGCAACCAGAACACTACCCATGGCAGCCAGAATTTCTTTCAGTTCTTGGTACTTCTCGTTTGGCATTTCGATTTTTCCATTATATGAACTACCAGTAGATAAGATTTTGTTTCCAACCGGGTACATTGGCAGCGATTGTACTATAAAACGCCTTCAACCCATCTGTAAACGATCCATAATACGATTGAGAAATGAGAAAGCCATTACTGTCGAAACCAATCAGGCCGCGCTGGCATACGGCATTCTTGAGCAGGCCTCGGTAATGGACAGATCCACCTGCACTGGTTTTTTGAAACGCTTGAGTATACGCAGATTTAATCTGTCTTCCTCCTGCCAAAAAAATCAAATATCGGTGGATAGCTTTTTCTCCGTCCAGGACGGGTGCCCATATTTGATTTGCAACAGTTCTTCGGCGCGACTTTTTTCATCCGGGGTCAGATCCCCCGGCTGGAGCTCCAGAGCAAGTACCTCTTCGAAAGCCATGGCGGTTGCCCGGGCGGCTTCGTCCCACGAAACCTTGCGTTTCAATGCAGTTTCCAACGTGGTCGCCCTCCTGATCAGCCGCTCTGCCGCAAGCTTACGGGATTCTTCGTCGGAAAAGACCAAAACCTGCAGGATGCGTGTCAGATCACCACTCAACGGCAGGGAACCGTGCTGGAGCACACCACTTTTCCGGCGCGCCTGTGCCGAACCGACCAGTTTCCTTCCTCCGATGGTGATTTCGTAAGTGGAGGGTACTTCGAAGCAGACCGGGTTGGTACCAGAGCTGCGCGGTACGGGAGAGTTTTCATGTACTTCAACCTGCATGCTGCCTGCGCGAGAAATGGAGGGAAAGCTGAGCAAATTCAAAGCCTCCACCAGCGCATGTGCCAGCCGGTGATAGGATTCGAGCACCGTTCCGGCCACCCGCGCTTCGTCCAGCGGTGCGATCACCGAATACGTCAGTTCATCGGTATGCAGCACCGCCCGTCCCCCGGTTGGACGGCGTACCACTTCCCAACCGCGTTTCTGCAATCTGGGAATGTCCACATCGGTGAAAGGCTGGGCATAACCGAGCGATAGACAGGCAGGGTCCCAGGCGTACAACCGCAGCGTGGATGGACTTTCGCCGCCTCCCACAGCTTCGAGAATGGCTTCATCCACCGCCATATTCCAGGCGCCGTGCGCGGGAGGAGTTTTTAACAGGCGCCAGGTGTCCATAGCGAGATATTTTATCTTAGGAGAGCGGGGATGGGCAGGCCGCTGCCCGTACGGTCTCTTCCGATTATTGGCCTTATTAAATCTCAATGATCTGGTAGGGATAAACGTTAATGACGGTTGTGGTACCCACCTCTGTGATGGGTGACATAATATTGCCCTTGTACACCATCGTATGACCATGCAGGAAAAAGCGTGGTTTGAATGTTTGGATAATATCTCTGAATGCCGAAAAACCTACGTGTGCCTGGTCATCCTCATCGTGGATACCGCGGGGTGGCGAGTGGGCTATGAAAATATCCAGAAGATTGCCGTGTCTTGGAAGATACCATAACAACTTGGGGATGAAAACAGACATGCGTGAATACATTTGGGATTGGGTGTACTGGTTCGGTCCCCCAGGTCTATAACGGATACTTCCCCCAATCCCTGCAATATTCAGACCCTTGACTGACTGCACTTTTCCGTCCAGGCATTCACAGCCTTGAGCATGAGCCGACGGAACCTTAGCATCATAAGCGGGGTCGTGGTTGCCAGGCACGTAAAGTAATGGAACGTTGAGCGCTGTCACCAGGAATTCCAGATACTCATATGGTAGATCGCCACAACCAAGTATGATCTTTATGTCACACAAGTGTTGGGCAACCTGTGTCGAGTAAAGTCTGTCGACCACCATATCGCTGACGGCAAGGATTTTCAATGGGGTACTCCAAAATGTATTTTGCCCCAAAGTGCGCTTCCACGCAAGGTCAGGCGGATTGCAGTTTACGGGAGACCTTCCGTAAAGCCGGAAGTAATATGCGCTGTAAGGAATTTATGAAAGCCCTGGGTTGCATTTCCTGACTGGGGTGGCTATAATCCAGATAATTCGCGGATGTTCAGGAGGCGTCTCTGGATACTCATACGGGTACAGCACCAGTTGAAAAGGAACCGGAAGCTGAAAATCGTCAGCTGATTTCTGGGACCGTACTTGTTAATCGTTATGTGATTCAGGATGTGATTGGCGTGGGAGGGATGGGATCAGTTTACCTTGCCCGTGATCAGCATTTTCCCAATGTGGTTAAACTCGTAGCGGTTAAGGAAATGATAAACCGGGTTCCCGATTCAATGGTAAGAAAGACCATTGTCCAGAACTTTGAACGTGAAGCCAATATACTGGCCACACTAAATCACCCTTCCATACCGCGCATTTATGATTATTTCAGTACAGGAAATCGTTCATACCTGACTTTGGAATTCATTAATGGGAAGGATCTCGAGGTCATAATTAACGAAACGGCGGGTTTTTTGACTGAGGATCGGGTTCTGGGTTGGGCAATTGAGCTGTGCGATGTTCTCAACTTTTTACACAATCATAAGCCCGACCCAATCATCTTCCGGGATATGAAGCCATCCAACGTGATGGTCAACCTGCAGGACCACATTGTTCTGGTTGACTTTGGAATCGCCAAGCGGTTTATGGTCGGTCAAAAAGGGACAATGATTGGAACTGAAGGTTATTCTCCTCCGGAACAATACCGTGGCGAAGCTGGTCCACTGGCGGATATCTATGCCTTGGGCGCCACACTGCACCATGCACTCACCCGTCGCGACCCACGTCTTGAGCCACCCTTCTCCTTCGGAGAACGCCCCCTGCGTAAGATCAATCCGGCTGTTTCAGCCGAACTGGAAGCCGTGATTAATACAGCCCTGCAATATGCTCCCGGAGACCGTTTCCAGAGCGCTGAGTCGATGAAGGAAGCCCTGCTAGCGGCAGGGCGTAAGACCGGCCTGCTGAATCGAATTGGATCTACAACAACCAACATTTCTCCTCAAGGTGTAATTAAGCCTCTTTGGACTTTCCAATGTGAAGATGAAATACGCGGCGCACCGTATTACCATGACGGTGCTGTTTACATAGGGTCTTACGATCATAATCTTTATTCTCTAAATGCTTCCGATGGCACTATGAACTGGAAATTTGCCACGGATGGCGGTGTTGTTACCCGACCTGCAGTTTATGAAGAGAATGTATTTATTGGTTCAGAAGATAAATTTCTGCATGTGGTCAGCACGCGCACCGGCAAAATCGTTTGGACGTATAATACGGATGGATGTGTCCGTTCGTCGCCGCGTATTGCTGAAGGCCATGTTTTCTTTGGTTCGGATGATAACCATATTCATGCGGTAAATATAACGAGTGGTAGGGCTGCCTGGCGATTCGAGACAGCCGCGCCAGTGCGTTCAACCCCCTTTGTGACTCCAGAATTGGTTTATGCCGGTTGCGAAGATGGGAATTTGTACTGCGTGGATTTCCGCGGTGATATCAAGTGGACCTACAAGGCCAAGATGGCCGTCACATCTTCTCCGTGGGTGGCAGACGGGGTCGTTTATTTTACTTCGCTTGATGGTATCTTATATGCAGTGGATGCACGCTCTGGTTGGGTCCTTTGGCGTTTCCGTATGGGAAAAGGCTCAATCTCTTCACCATGTCTGGTGGATGGATTCGTTTTCGTAGGCTCTGCGGATGGCCATATCTATGCCGTCGACATACACACTTCCAAGGAAGTCTGGCGTTTTAAGACCGAACATCAGGTTAGCGGTTCGCCGGCCATCTATAAAGATGCGCTTTATTGTGGTTCAGTGGATGGAAATTTGTATTGCCTCGAGCATCGCACCGGACGACTGCGGTGGAAATACCCAACGAAAGGTGCAATAACAGGTACTCCGCTGATATATGACGATATCGTTTATACTGGTTCAGTGGATCATTTCCTTTATGCCTTGCTTGCCTAAAGGGTTTATTTGTTCAGGAGATTATTGTGAAAAAGAAAATTTTCAACTTGTTACGCTTTAGGAAGACCAAGCCCTTACCGGCACATCCTAATGAAAAAACGAATCCTTTAACAGAGCGCCAAATTGATGAAGCACTGGCGATTGGACCTCACATAGAACCGCAACAGTTGATCTCTGGCTGCGCACAATCGATTGGTAAGCAGCGTGAACATAACGAGGACTGTATCTTCACACTTTCAATCGCAATTGGGGGTGAAACAAGCAGCTATCCGCTTGGTTTGTTCATCGTAGCCGATGGCATGGGTGGGCATCAATACGGGGAAGTGGCCAGCTCCACGGCAGTCCGCACGTTGGCGGGACATATACTAAAGCGTTTTCACCCATCATTGGTCAATCCTTCCACAAGCATGGATGAATCAATTCAGGATTTGATGCGCTCTGCGATCAATGAGGCGCAAAAGGCCGTCACGCAGGCGGCTCCAGGCAGCGGTACCACCCTCACTGCTGCCCTTGTCCTTGGTCAACAAATGACGATAGGTCATGTCGGTGATAGTCGTGCTTATGTAATTCATCCATATGGAGGTGGGGAGGCTCTGACGCGCGACCATTCCCTGGTCAAACGTCTGGAGGAACTCGGTCAGATTTCTTCTGAAGAAGCTGCCATTCACCCACAGCGGAACGTTCTGTACCGTGCGCTTGGACAGGGTGAGATGCTTGAGTCGGATATTTTTACTGCACCATTTCCACAGCCAGGCTATTTACTCCTTTGCAGCGATGGATTATGGAGTGTTCTTTCGGATAACAATCTATTCAACGTTGTTGCTTCTGCGAAGGATCTTCAAGATGCCTGTCAAAACCTCGTGGCCGCGGCCAACGAAGCCGGTGGACCGGATAACATCAGCGCCATTGTGGTGAAACTTACAGTTTAGTCAATGGCAAATCAGCAGGATTACTATACAATTCTGGGAATACGGCGCGATGCTTCGCCTGAGGAAGTCCGTCAGGCGTATTTCAAGGCCGCGCTGCGCCTGCATCCAGACAAGAATCTCGCTCCTGGTGAAACAGAGTTGTTCCTGGATGCACAAGAGGCTTATGAAGTTCTTTCCAACCTGAAAAGGCGCGCTGACTATGATGCTTCTCTTCCGCCTGAAAAAGAGCCGTCGTTTTCAGCTACAACAAAAGGTCCTTTTCAGCCGCACGAGCTTATTGAACTTGGACGAACCACAGATTGTGTATGTCTTAATGGAATTCTCAGTCCCAACAGATGTGAATAGAAACACAGCTCCTCCACTAAACCTGTGCCTGGTGCTAGATCATTCAACCTCCATGAAAGGCAATAATCTGGAGGTGGTTAAATACACTGCCATTCGGATCATTAATAAACTAAAACCACAGGACTTCTTTTCTGTGGTTACTTTCAGTGATCGTGCAGAGGTCCTTATCCCTGCAGCCCAAAGCCCGGAATTGAGCAAACAGGTCGCCCGCATCCAGATGTTGCAGGCATCCGGAGGAACTGAGATCTTTTCGGGCCTTGAAATGGGATACAATGAGGTCCTCCGTAATTTAAGTCATTCCCAAGTAAATCATATTATTTTACTTACTGACGGGCACACTTATGGTGATGAAAGCAACTGTATCAGCCTTGCCCATAAAGCTGCTGAACGGGGGATTGGAATCAGCGGATTGGGTATTGGTACGGAATGGAACGATAATTTCTTGGACAAGTTGGCCACCCTGACGGGTGGCAGCAGCACGTATCTTCATCACTCCCAGGATATTCAACGCGCTTTATTGGATAAGTTCAACCAACTTGGAAAGGCGTATGCCGAGGAGATTCGGTTGGAGTTCGAACGTCTGGAAGGCATTGAGTTGCGTTACGCTTTTCGCCTGCAACCCGAGCCCGGGTTGCTTTCGTTGGAAAGCCCCACGGTCATAGGGCCGCTTATTTGGGACGCCAACCTTAAGGTTCTGATGGAATTTGTCGTTCAACCCGAAGCGGTCCAGCAATCAACTGTTACAATGATTAACGGGTCAATTTCCGCTGTATTACCATTTCAATCAGATCCCGCAGACCCGATTCCCGTCCATCTTACCCGCCCTGTGCGTAAAGGCACGACCTCAGATCTTCCACCTGCTGAGATTGTTGATGCTCTTTCGCGTCTAAAGCTTTACCGCCTTCAGGAGCAGGCTCATTTGGAAGCTGCTGCCGGAGATTATGAACAGGCTTCCGAGCACCTGTCACGCCTGGCAACACATCTCCTCGCGCAAGGGGAACGCGGGCTTGCGAAAACGGCACTGATGGAGGCCGAAAATCTCCAAAAGAAAAAGTCGTTCTCACAACAGGGCGGGAAAGAGATAAAATATGGGACACGAGCCTTATTGGGAGCAGGGAGCCCAGAAAAAATATGATCATATGCCCGAATTGCCAGCATAAAAATATGGATGGTGCTATTTTTTGCAGCAAATGTGGAGGGCAATTGGTGGATGCGCACCTCATCACCCAAAAAATCCAAACCGCGGAGACGCGCCTGATAGTCGAACGTGATTCAGATCGTCTCCAACCACCTCCGCAGGTGCCTCTCCAATCCCTGATTTCCCTGCACCTTATTGAGAGCGGTCAAATCCTGCCACTTGCCGATCGGACTGAATTTACGTTGGGACGTTCAGCCGAAGGGCAACCCATTGTTCCCGATGTGGACCTTACAGCTTACAATGCTTATGCCAATGGAGTTTCGCGATTGCACGCGGCCATCAAATTGGTAAATAACCGGATAGTTGTAGTGGATTTAGGCTCCTCCAATGGCACCTATTTGAACGGTACCCGGCTGTCCCCGTATATAGAAGCACCCGTCGCGCACGGAGATCTCGTCTACCTGGGAAAACTCAAGATACAGATCTTGATCGATTAACAAGGGCTGCTTCCATGGCAAAAACTGTCGTTGTTCATATCTCTAACGAAGATCCGATCGTCGGTGAAGTGGATGAGCTTCCTGCTGCGAATGATTCAGTCATTACCATAAATAATCCCCGCCGGCGTGATGGGAAGGATGTCCAATACCTTTCGAGTGATATTATCAAAGTCATCTGGCCGCTCACTCAAGTTTCTTTTATCGAGGTATTGCCCAGTGAGGCAGAAGAACGCATCATTGGCTTCGTGAGAGAATGAACATGGCTGAAGAGACGTTGAAGCGGCGCAAAATCCTGATAGTCGATGATGAAGAACGCATGATACGCTTCATCCGTCTGAATCTGGAACATGACGGTTTTGTTGTCGCGGAAGCTTTTAATGGCAAACAGGCTCTGCAACGCCTGCGCGATTCCACGCCCGACCTGATCCTTCTTGACGTAATGATGCCCGACCTGGATGGCTTTGAAGTACTGGAGATGATTCGCGAAATCAGCAGTGTCCCGGTGATCATGCTGACCGCCAAAGGCGAAGAGGATGACCGGGTTCATGGCTTGGAGAAGGGCGCGGATGATTACATAACCAAGCCTTTCAGTCCGCGTGAGTTGGTCAGCCGTGTCAAGGCTGTTCTGCGTCGTACAGAAGGACCCAGCGGTGGGATGCACGGTTTGATCGAAATCGATGACCGTTTGAAGATCGATTTCGACCGCCGCGAGATTTGGTTGGAAGGGAAGATTGTTAAACTCCGCCCCACTGAATATCGTTTGCTATACCACCTGGTGCAAAACGCCGGTTGGGTCACCTCGCACGACCAATTACTTGCCAAAGTCTGGGGGTATGAGTACCGGGATGAACCGCATTACGTCCGGCTCTATATCAATTACCTGCGTCAGAAACTCGAGAAGGACCCGGCCAATCCCAAATACATTCTGACCGAGCGCGGCGTCGGCTATCGCTTCGTGGACTTCCGGCGCGAGAAAACCGAGAAATGATTTTTTGTCTTGACAGGCTGCTTTAGCCGCCGTATACTCATTTTGAAAATTGAACGGGGAGCCCGTGTGCCGGGCTGAGAGGAGGCCAGAAGCCTCGACCCGCAGAACCTGATCCGGATCATACCGGCGGAGGGATCGTAAGTTTTAGCCAACCATCCTCCCCGGCGGAGGATGGTTTTTTTCATGGCACGCCTCATCATCTTTGCAAACGGCTTCCTACCAGACCTGGAATCTGCCCGCCGCTTAATTCAACCCGGCGACGTCCTCTATGCCGCGGATGGCGGAACGCGCCATGCGCTTGCACTCGGACTGGTACCCTCCGTCGTCATAGGGGATCTGGACTCATTGACGCTGGGCGATCGAAAGGTGTTGGATGCGGGAGGTATCGAAATTCTCCAATATCCCCACGACAAAAACGAAACCGACCTTGAACTGGCTTTGCATTACGCCATCCAGGTCGGACAGCGCGAAATCCTCATCATCGGCGCGCTGGGGGGCCGTTTCGACCAGGCTCTTGGCAACCTGTCTCTGCTGAGTGATCCCCGCCTTTCGACCTGCGACATTCGAATCGATGATGGAGTGGAGGAAGCCTGCTTCACGCGCAACCATTTCGAGGTACATGGAAGACCCGCTGATATTGTTTCCCTGATTCCATGGGGTGCAGAAGTGACCGGCGTTTCCACCGAAGGCCTGCGCTGGCCCCTGCGAAATGAGACACTCTTCCCGGACAGCACGCGTGGCATCAGCAACGAACTGCTCGATGTAACGGCATCTATTACGGTTGGAACAGGCCTTCTTCTCATTGTTCATCGCCGTTCTGCGTAAAACCTGCCCTCATTTTTTTCATCTGTGTCTATTTGTGGCTTGACCTCGAAAGGATATCTTATGCAACGCACCCACCTTTTGCTTTTTGTTTTTTGTCTTGTTTTGTCCTCCTGCGGCCCCAAGGGCCCCGTCACCCTTACTGTTATGACGCATGACTCCTTTGCCGCCAGCGAACCGGTTATCACTGCCTTTGAAAAGGTCAATAACGTCAAGGTTGCCTTTCTGAAGAGCGGTGACGCCGGCGCGGCACTCAACAAGGCTATCCTTACTGCGGATGCTCCCCTGGCGGATGTTTTCTACGGCGTTGATAACACCTTTCTCTCCGCGCCCTGGAAGCAGGTATCTATGCGCCATACGCCTCGCCGCTTCTGGCTCAAATTCCCGCTGAATTCAAACTGGACCCTCAGAAGCGCGCCTTGCCGGTGGATTATGGCGACGTGTGTATCAATTACGACAAGGCTTATTTTGCGGCTCACAACCTGCCGGTCCCGGTGACACTCGAAGACCTGGCGAAACCGGCGTATAGCCGGCTTCTGGTTGTTGAAAACCCTGCCACCTCTTCACCCGGTCTGGCCTTCCTGCTGGCAACAATCAAACACTTCGGTCCGGATGGCTACCTGGATTTCTGGAAATCATTGCGTGCAAATGGCGTGGTTGTGGTGGATGGCTGGGAGACGGCTTATTACACCAATTTCAGTGGTTCGTCCGGGCATGGTTCACAACCGTTGGTCGTCTCGTATGCCTCCAGCCCTGCCGCCGAAGTGGTCTTTTCCACGACGCCGCTGACGGAAGCTCCCATAGGCACGCTCCTCGGTCCCGGTACCTGCTTCCGTCAAATCGAGTTCGTTGGAATTCTGAAAGGGACCAAACATCTTGCCCTGGCCGAGAAATTTGTTGATTTCATGCTGGGCCGGCAGTTCCAGGAAGATATGCCTCTTCAAATGTATGTTTATCCGGTTAACCTGCTTGCCAAGCTCCCGGATGTCTTCGTAAAATATGCCCAGATTCCGGATCAGTCTGCTGTCCTCGATCCGGCAGTCATCTCTGCCAGCCGCGACCAGTGGGTGCAGGCCTGGACGCAGACCGTGTTGCATTGAGTCAGTGATCTGAACCCTTGTAGATGGAAGACATGCAAAACACTGTGCAGGTTGACAATCGCCCGGCTCGCGGCTTGAGCCTAAAGTCGTTTTTTCCCTGGCTGGGCGTTTTCATCTTTCTTGGTGTGTTCTTTTTTTACCCCCTGGCTCGCATTCTGTGGGTGGGGCTCAATCCCGTCTCGGTCCTTGCTCTTCCATCCAACGCCTTCCTTGTCATCCGTGAGACGTTGCTCTTTACGTTTTATCAATCAATTCTATCCACCCTGCTCACCCTCGCTCTTGGCCTGCCCGTTGCTTTCCTTTTTACCCGCTACGATTTTCCTGGTAAAACCTTCCTGCGCACCCTGACGGCAATCCCTTTCATCTTGCCGACCGTGGTGGTGGCTGCCGGGTTTACCGCCCTGTTGGGTCCGCGTGGTTGGGTGAACATTGCCCTCATGCATCTTTTCCGACTGGAGAACCCCCCGGTTGTCTTTGCCGGGACATTGGGAGCCATCCTTTTGGCGCATATTTTTTACAATGCCACCATTGTCATCCGGATCGTCGGTAACGCCATTGCACGCCTCGATCCCCGTCTGGAGCAGGCTGCCCGGACCTTGGGTGCGACTCCGCCGCGCCTCTTCCGGCAAGTTACACTCCCCCTGCTGCGTCCATCCATCCTGGCGGCGGGTTTGCTGGTCTTTATCTTCGATTTCACCAGTTTCGGCGTGATCCTGCTGTTGGGGGGGCCGCGCTTTTCGACGCTGGAAGTTGAGATTTATAAGCAGGCCATGTCTTTCTTCAACATGCCTCTGGCGACGCTGCTTTCCCTTATTCAATTGTTTTGCACGCTGGTTTTCTCGATCCTATATGGCCACCTTACGACCCGAACCAGTTTGAGTCTCAATCCGCGCCGCAATCTCTCCATTCGCCCGCACACCCCGCTACAGCGTCTATTTGTGACGATTTCCTGCGGTCTGCTTTTGGTTTTTTACGCTTTACCGCTCTCTTCCCTGCCTCTGCGTTCAATCACGCGGCTTGAGGCCGACGAGGGCCAGCGCGGCCAGGTCCATTATGGTCTCACCGGCGATTACTATCGCGAACTTTTCGTCAACCGGCGTGATTCGATCTTCTACGTGCCTCCAGTCAATGCTCTTGGCAATTCCCTTGGCTATGCTGCACTGACCGTAATATTGTCGCTGGCACTCGGTTTTCCCGCCGCCTCCGCCCTGGCTCGCCCGGGTCGTCTTGACCGTCTGCTCGATCCCTTCCTGATGCTGCCGTTGGGCGCGTCGGCGGTGACACTCGGCTTGGGTCTCATCATCACCTTTAATAAGCCGCTTTTTGGATCCCAGTTCCAGTTGCTTTCATCTCCTTTGATTGTTCCCATCGCCCACACCATCATTGCCCTGCCCTTCGTGATCCGCACCTTGCAGCCGGCCCTGGCCTCCATCCCGGAACGTTTGCGGCAGGCCGCCGCAACCCTTGGGGCTACGCCTCAGCGGGTCTGGTTCTCTGTGGACTGGCCGATCATTTCGCGTGCCACCCTTTCAGCGGCTGTATTCGCGTTCACCATCTCACTGGGTGAGTTTGGAGCCTCCTCGCTGGTTGTCCGCCCGGAATACCCAACCCTGCCAATTGCAATTGCCCGTTTCCTCTCCCAGCCTGGCGGACTGAACTATGGTCAAGCCATGGCGATGGCGACAATTTTAATGGCGGTATGTGGCATTGGTATATTGTTCATCGAGCGCTTGCGTTTACCCGGCGTGGGAGAGTTCTAGACCGTAAAATGTATAATCCTTGCGAAGATTCCATTTCTGGCTAAACTGTAGGGTAAACCAGGATCTATGATTCAAAATAATGCCATGTACGGTGAAATCTTCGTAAGGATGCCTTGAAGAAATACCTGGAAGGCTTGCAATGCTTGAAATAACCGATCTCCATCGATCTTACGAAGACCTGCCTCTCCTGCGTGGCATATCCTTCACTGTCGCCGCGGGCGAAACGGTTTGCCTGCTGGGTGCATCCGGCAGCGGAAAATCCACGCTTTTACGCATCATCGCCGGGCTGGAATCCCCCGAACAAGGCCGCGTCTGTTGGGACGGGCAGGATCTGTCCTCCGTGCCGGCCCACCGGCGCGGCTTCGGGTTGGTGTTTCAGGATTACGCCCTTTTCCCGCATCTGAACGTGGTCGAGAATGTGGCATTCGGGCTGAGGATGTTGGGTCTGCCCCGTGCGGAAATAAATGCCCGCGTAGCCGGCGTCCTGGAAAAAGTGGATTTGACCGAATTCAGGGATCGCCATGTGACCGATCTCTCCGGTGGGGAGCAGCAGCGTGTGGCGCTGGCACGCGCTCTGGCTCCCAATCCGCATTTACTGATGTTCGACGAGCCGCTGGGAGCGCTGGACCGCAATCTGCGCGAACGGTTGATGGAGGAATTGCGCCGCATATTGCACGATACCCATATCCCGGCCATTTACGTGACTCACGACCAGGAGGAAGCCTTTACGATGGCCGACCGCCTCCTGCTTCTGCATGCTGGCGAAATCGTCCGCAGTGGCACACCACAGGAGGTCTGGAACGCGCCCGGTTCGGCTTGGGCCGCTCGCTTTTTGGAGACTGGGAATGTCATTGAGGGGATTATCAGATCGAACCATGGAATGTCGCAGGTCGAAACATCCGTTGGAGTGTTTGAGTTGCATTGCGAGCGTCTTCACAGGGCGCAGGAGAAAGTCGAACTTCTGCTACGTCCGCAAGGCGTCCGAATGGCTGCTGAAGGCAACCTGCACGACGTGGTGGCGGATATCGTCTTCAATCAGGACCGGTACAAGGTTACGTTGGAGAGCGGTTTGTATTTCTATCTACCCCAGGCTCCCAGTATTGGAGAAGAAATTTGCCTGGAAATTTCCCCGCAGGCAGTGCAATGTCTGTCATGACCCGGGCTATTTCCGTCATCAAGCGCAACCCGGCCGGTGAAGAGATCTGGCATTACACCGGAACCCTCCTGAGACGGGATCCGCATATTCTGGTAGTGGAGGCGCGTTTCGGCCTGAACGATTTGCCGTTCATGGGGATTGTCCTTCGGGCCGGAGACCGCTTCATTGAAACGTATTTTACAGACCGTTGGTACAACATATTCGAGATCCACGACCGGGATGACGACCGGCTTAAAGGTTGGTATTGCAATGTTGGTAAACCTGCGGTACTGGAGACCGAGGATTTGATTTCGTACATGGACCTGGCCCTGGATCTTTGGGTTGCTCCGGATGGCACCCAGACTGTTCTGGATGAAGACGAGTTCGCCGCCCTCGACCTGGATGCAGATACTACGTCCAGGGCGCGGGCGGCGCTGAAGGAACTGCAGAGCCATTTTTCGAAAAACAAGGAACCCGGTCTCTTTTAGGGAAACCGGGTTCTGGTTTGTTTATGGCTATAGCATCAGGCTGGGCATAAGGGCATGGAGGAGACCCAACTCATTCAGGATCGGCCCTCCAAAAGCAAATAGTAATCCGATGATGCCAATGCAGAAACAACACAGCAACACAATCACCACGACAATGATGATCCATGGATTGGTCTTCTGTGGGGAGGTAACTGGGATCGGCGCGCCGGTTGTTTCAAGCATGGATTTGTTAATTAACCGCCACGCTGCCGAAGCATTTCGGTAGTAAGGCGCGTGTTTTCTTCCAAATCGATGAAAAGATAAACACCTTCACCCAAAGCATACAATGTGATTGCAGTTATCCCACCATAGAGCAAGATGAATCCTCCTATTATCACTCCGCCTAATAGACCGCTGAATAGACCACCTGCTCCGGAAGAATATCCATAGCTGTTGCCAAGACTACTCAACGCTGAGCCACCAATCGCGCTTAGGGCGCAAAATCCTATAGCTCCTAGAACCGTGATAACCCCCACAATTATGCCGATGATCTTGTAAACAGAGCCAATGAATCGGAGAACCTTAAATCGTTTTTCCATGACTGTTACCTCCTTTTTGTAAATTAAGAAACGGCCTGGCGCTTCCGGTTGGCGCGCCGCCAGAACCACCAGATGATCAATGCAACGAAGAGTACCAGGAAAACGCCGACCAGGATCGGAATGACTATTGAAAGGATTGAGAGTACTGTCGCAATCACATCCTCAGCAACGCTGACCGGCACATTGGCTGTCCCGCCTGTTGTGACTGTGACTGCCGGGCGGATTGCGACCGACTTGACCGTATGGATGCTTCCGGCCACCAGCAACCCGCAAGCCAGTGCCAGCACCGGGTGAACCCCAGTCAGAGCGTGTGCGCTGGCGGCGAAAACAATCGCGCCCGCCGCGGGACGGAAGACGGTCTGGATGATGTCATTGATGTGGTTGACCGCCGGGACCTTGTCAGCCAGCATTTCAATGATAAGTAGTACACTGACCAAGATCAGAATCCACGGATTCGCCAGCAGATCATAGGGAGGTGTCAGTTTGATCCAGTTCGTATAATGGGCAATCACGCCGACCACCAGGAGAGGGATATAAGCATTCAACCCGGCGCTGGCTGATAACCCGAAGGCAGACATGATCCCGAAAAGCGCATCCATACTGTTCTCCAATCTCCTACTTGACCAGGGGGAACCCCCCCACGTTCCGGTCAACCAGAACCGCAGCATGTCAATTGCATAGGTTTGAACCACGGTGATCGTCAGGCCGGCCAGGAGCGGTAGCCACATTTGCTTTACCTTCATGAACTTGTTATCCTGCCCCGTGATCATTACCCAGACGATCGTATAGACCATGGTCAGCAACAGCCATACGCCCATAACACCAATGATGGCCAGCGGGTAGAGCACCACCGGGCTCTCGGTCAGCACCAGCAGATCGAGGCAGATTTGAATGCCGACCAACAAACCGAAGGCTTTCCATCCTGGCAGGCCTGACCGGGTATCATCATAATCCGTCCAGATGCTCTGGTTGAAGGCCGGAAATAGCAAGGCCGCAATCCCCAGCCCCATCCCGCTGCCAGTCAACAGGCGCAGGGTGTTGTTCGGAACGTAGATGTTGGGGATCTGCGGCAGGATGCCTGGCCGGATCTGTTTGAGCAGGTAAAGGTACGAATTGACTCCGTCAATCCCAAAGGCTGCTACAAATATCACCAGTAACGCAATGATGCTCCAGCGTGGGGCTTTGCCGCGTTTCCAGCCAATTATGGATTGAAATACCAGCCCGGTGACCGCTCCCAGGTACATCCCGGAGCAGCGCGCACACAGAGGTAACTGGAAATTACCGATATGGAACGAGCGCTCTGAGATGCGATGACATACGGCATAGGCGATGGCATCTGCCTTGCCAAGCAAACCCGGCGGCGTATTCAATAACCAACCCGTAAAAACCAGTACGGCTGCCACAACCACTAAATATTTGGAGGCAGCTCCAATCTGTTTGAGGGTAATGTTTGGCATGATGAGTTAATTATAGGGTTTAGAGGACCGAAAAGCAAGCATTAGAACAGTTTCATCTGCTCTGGTGGTTCGATCGGGTCGCTCGAGAACTCTTTTTCGAACTGTTCACGGGTAAGTCCACTCAGCTCGGCCAACCGCCGTAAATGGCGGAATTTAACGATGCGCCATTGTTCTGCGATGGACCTCAGGCCAGGGTCACGCTCTAATTTGTACGCCAGCAGACCGGCGCGTCCTCCTGGGAGGATCAGAAAGCTTTTTATCGCCGGGGTGGGATTCTGGCGCAGGAGACGTCCCACCACCGCAGACGCCAGGAGATAAAAGGCACAAACGGTTCGCCCGTCCTCCAGCCAGTTCACCAGCCGCAGGTTTCTTTCTTCACGCTGGAGGGTGTACCCCAGCCGGGAGCCCAGGGCAGCCAGGCCTTGGGCTGCAGTTTCCAGATCGCCGCGTCGGGCTGACGGGGAATCCTCCATGCGCAGGTTCCAACGTCCGCCTGTTTCGAGCGCATAGGAAGCCAATACCGCTCGCATCAGACCCAGCGAAGGGGTCAGCAGACCCGGCAGTTCGTTGTTCAGGGCTGTTTCGAGTTCTCGCAAAGTACAATCGGGGTTTTTCTGCAGGAATTGCACGGCTGCAATTTCCACACGGTCAGGCAACGGCTCGGTCTGGCCGTCCCATTTTGCCAGTGCCCACAGGCCGCTTTCGGGATTTGGGCTTTCGGCCTGGTGGACAAATTCCAGGTCTCCCAGCGCCGCCTGGATGGGAGTGGAAATCCGCGTCAAAGCCTCCAGCCTCCAGCGCAGGGAATGCTCCGCGGCCATGGCAGACAGACCGGCAGCATGCAGGAAAAGGTATGGGGTTGGCTCACCACGTTCCTGTAGGAACAAGTGCATGGCTTGTTTGACTGCCTCGGCGTCGATCTCGGACGATTCTTTCTCTTCGTGGGCAAAGGCGTGCCTGTGCCAGACAACTTGGGCCGGATCGTGGCGGGTCCGCAGCGCCAGGCCGCTCAAGTCCAGGCCGGCCTCGGCCCCAGCCAATAAAACGGCGGAGAGGAACCCTGGTTCCAGTTCGGGGATGATGGCGAAAAAAGGAGCGTTCAGCGGCAGCTGGTTGGAAAAGTGTTTCAAAGCGCCATACAGGGCACCCGCATGCCAGCTCCAGTCGTAACGACGGCGTCGCACCACAGACTTGAACGGCGCAGCGGCTTCTTGCCCCCACAGCCACCCGGCCCACAGCGCTGAAAGGGTCCAGAAAGCCTGGTTGGGACGTGGTAAGGC
Source organism: uncultured Chloroflexia bacterium (assembly GCA_963806575.1). Taxonomy (GTDB): domain Bacteria; phylum Chloroflexota; class Anaerolineae; order Anaerolineales; family Villigracilaceae; genus UBA877. The sequence goes on from CAWDYX010000019.1 coordinate 82,773, forward strand.
AGTCACAACAGCCGTTATGGAAACGTCTTTCAAACGCGGTGCCAGGTCCCGCATTGGACCTTCGAACAGGCACAGACCGCCCGCCTCACCCGGGAGCTCCGGCCAGATTGCCACCTGGGTGGGTTTCCCGCTGCCCGACCAGAGCTCCACGCCTCGCTCCAGGGCATTCCAGACATTCTTCTCCAGGAAACGGGTCGGGATCGTCAATTGTTTCGGGCGTGGGCGGTCGGGCGGGTGTGCCCAAAGGGCACAGCTTTCGTCACATGCGGTCAGGACAAGCGCAAGCAAGGCGCGCCGGCGTTCGGGACTTAAGATTAGACTATCGAGCTTATTGACAATGGTTATGAGGGCATAGACCGCACGCGGCAGGTAACATTCCAACGCTTCCACGGCGTGAACGCGGTCAGGATCAGCAGGCGCAGCAATGCGCTCCAGCGCACGCGCCCTGTGTAAACTGTCGGTGGCGGCTATACTGGCGGCACGCTTTTGGTCGGCCTCGCTGGCAGGATATTCGCCGCTGTCTCCACACGGACAATGATAAATCCGGCCGGCCAATGCCCCACTGGAGCGTTCCCAGATGAATGCATCCGCCGGGACTTGCTGTTGACACTTGTTGCAGTTGGTCAGATAGAGGGATTGGAGATGGGTTTCCAGGCGTTCGGTTCCCTTTCTCGCAGCGGCCAGTTCCGCCAGGGCCGACCGCAGGTCAGCCTGGGAAGGCGGATTGGCAGCCATTTCGAGTAGGAACCGTGTCACTGGATTATTGACAGCCACAAGTGTACGGTAACCCTTTGCTGCAATCTCGACGTCCAGGCTGGGCGAGGCACCGAACGGGTCCAGGATCCAGGCAGCCTGTCGGGGTCCATCTGAACCGGAATGCTGTGCCAGAAAAGACGTCGCGACACCCTCCGGTACGGGAGGCAGGTAGCGCGCCAGCGGAGAAGATTTTTCTGGTTCGTTTCCGGGAATATAAAAGAAACCGTCCATCTATATTGTTAGTATACAAGTTTGCCGAGAAAATGCAATCCTGGAAAAAAGCTTGCTGGGGTTTTATAAAATAAAGGGATCATGCTTTTCTTCCTTCCCTTTGGGAAGGGGGATGGGCATTCGGGTTATTTCTATTTGAACCTGGCAAGCAATCGCACCTCGTAAGGTGCGAGGGGTGCGTTGGCATTTGTAGGATTTCCGTTGCTGGCTGAAAGGGCCTGCCATTTCCCCTCTGGAGGAGTGAAGGCTGAGGCGCGCCCCTTGAAATTGATTGCCACCAGCACAACTTGTTCCTGCGCGGTTCGCAGGTAGGCCAGTATGCCTGGCCCGCTTTCCAGTGCAACGAATTCGCCATGCCGAAGGGCGGAATAATCCTTGCGCAGACTGAGCAGTTTTTTGGTGAAGTTATAGAGCGAATTTGGATTTGCCTTTTGGGCGGCGACATTGCGATGCAGGTAATCCGGATTTACCGGCAGCCAGGGCTTAACATTGGAAAAACCAGCGTACAAACTATCGTTCCATTGCATGGGGGCGCGACAACCGTCACGGCCATTGTAGATCGGCCAATACCTTTTCCCGGGTGGGTCCAGGATTTCACGGCGCCTCAGATGAATATCTCGCATGCCTATTTCTTCGCCATAATACATGAATGGCGTCCCGCGCAAGGTCAGCAGAAGTGCCATGGCAATCCTGGCTTGGGAGTCAGTCTCTCCCCGGGCATACCGGCTGGCCGCGCGTGGCAGGTCATGGTTGCTCAGCACGTTGGTCGGCCAAATACCGGCGGCATTGTAGACCTCTTCCCTGGTGCGTATTTTCTGCAGGATCCAGGCCGGGTTCCAGGGATAAAGTTGGAAAGCCTCGGCGAGACCTGAATTAAGAGTGGTAAAGTCGAAGCCGAAAGCGGCATGCAGCTTGTCTGGCCCGCAATAGGAAACGGTTTTTTGTGGCGTAGCCAGGTAGGTTTCACCAACGGCATAACTGTCCGGGTAGGAATCCAGCAGGGCGCGCAGTTCAGTCAGCAGGGGCATCAATTCCGGCTGGTCGATTTCGTAAATGTGACGTTGTCGGTCGAAACCGCGCAATCCGAATTTGGGTGGGTTGTCGGGCATTTCAGGATGTTTGAAATATGCGTTGAACACGTCCAATCGGAAACCATCCACGCCGCGTTCCAACCAAAAACGAAACACCTCCATTTGTGCCTTGCGAACCTCAGGGTTGCGCCAGTTGAGGTCCGGCTGTTCCTTGGTAAACAGGTGCAGGTAATACTGTCCACTATTGGCATCATATTCCCAGGCTTTTCCGCCGAAGGAGGCCTGCCAGTTGTTGGGGGCATCCTGCCAGATGTACCAATCCCGTTTCGGGTTATCACGGCTTGAGCGGGATTCCTTGAACCACACATGCTGATCGGAAGTATGGTTCATCACCATATCCAGGATTATATGGATTCCTCGCCGGTGCACCTCTGCCACCAGCTGGTCGAAGTCAGCCAGTGTCCCGAAACGCGGGTCGACCTTGCGATAGTCACTCACGTCATAACCATTGTCTTTGTCGGGACTCGGAAAGATGGGGCTGAGCCAGATGGCGTCTATGCCCAGATCGACCAGGTGGTCGAGATGAGAGATAATTCCGGGCAGGTCGCCCAGCCCGTCTCCGTTTCCATCCGCGAAACTACGGGGATAGATCTGATAGATGACACCATCGTGCCACCATTGGAAGTCTCCCATGCGCACTCCTTTGAAATGAGAGATGCTGAAATTTAACACGAGATGAGACTCATTCAATATCAATAGTGTTACAATAATAATGTTATCTTTCACGAATTCTTCACATTCGTGCTATGATAAGACCACATGACCGGTTCTGCTGAACGCATTTAGCTTGTTGAGCGCGCATCTGATATCATTGAATTGATCGCAAACCAGGCACTCCAACCGCCGGATTATTAAGTATAAATCGCGGCAACACACAGCCATGAAACCTGCCCAGACGACCATAAAACGGGCTTTCCGGCTGGGCGCAAACAATTCGATCGTTGAACCGACTACCTACTGCCGAGTGAAAATGGTTAACCTTATGTCAATGACTGAATTGGTCCTGTTGGCAATTGATGATGAGCAGATCCTGCGATTATTTGAGCGGGCCTTGGCTGCGGCTTCATATGAAACGGCTATTGCTCGAGACCGGGCCGGTCTTGATAAGGCATTGCAGGAAAATTCACCCGCGTTGGTGATTATTAACCAAGGTTTTGCCGATGCGGACGAATTGGAGATAACTGCCACGTTGTTGGAACGTTTTCCAACCCTGCCCGTTTGCCTTTTTTTTAATCATACTTATCTCGAATCGCTGAAAAAAGCGATGCGAATCGGAGTAAGTGATTGTCTCTTTGCACCCCTGCGGATTGATGAAATTACCCAGACGGTGGAGAATAGCCTGCGGCGTGCCCATCACCTCGGTGACTGGACTCGCCGTCAGGTAAAGCTTACCACCGCTTCACTTCAGCGGCGTGTGGCAGAATTGCAAAGATTTGATACGATCCTTCAAAACATCGATGATGGGGTTATCATATTGGATGATAAATTCAATATCCTGTTGATGAATGCCGCTGTACGCAGGACGTTTGGTCTTTGGCATGATGACAACGTGAATGGAAAGCCGGTCATCGATGTGCTGCCTCACCCGGACCTGAAGGCTCTTGTTCAATTACAACAGTCAGGTGTTACACCAATACCGCACCATGAAATAGAATTTGATGACGGTCGGGTTTTCACGGCTCAATCCACTCTCATCCCGGGTATTGGGATAGCGATCACCACGCAGGATATCACGTACTTGAAACAAGTTGACCGTCTAAAGAATGAGTTCATAAACACCGTTTCGCACGATTTGCGCTCGCCTTTGACCGCCGTCCTGGGTTATGTGGACCTGCTGGAGCGTGTCGGTCCCGTAAACGAACCGCAGCGTGAATTTATTCGCCGGGTACAAGGGAGTGTGAAGAGTATCACGGCCCTCGTCAACGATCTGCTCGAGCTGGGCCGGATCGAATCCGGCTTTGACAACCAGAACGAAGTGGTTCCCCTGGATGGCCTTCTTCGCTTCTCACTCGAGACTGTGGAAGGACTGATTGCAGAAAAGCATCTGAATCTGGTTCTTCACCTGCCGGAGAATATCCCTCCAACGCGAGGAAACCCGATCCGCTTGCGCCAGATGTTGGATAACCTGGTCGGAAATGCAATCAAGTACACCCCCGAGGGTGGTCAGATTACCATTGAAATGGAGGCACAAAGCGAGCAGGTTATCTTCCGCATCACCGATGACGGTCCGGGCATCCCGCCTGCCGATCAGCCACATATTTTCGAGAAGTTTTATCGCGCCAGTAATGTCCCTAATGGCGTAGGCGGTTCCGGCCTGGGGCTGGCCATTGTTAAATCCATTGTGGATAGCCATCAGGGCCGTATTTGGGTTGAATCTCTGTTGGGTCACGGATCGACATTTACAGTCGTTCTGCCGCTCTCCCATAAAATAATCGCTTGATCTGGAAAAATCCTCAATTAACGATCTTTACAGGGTGCCGGTAAACGCAGCCTCCGCAGAGTGGAGCCGCTCTGCGGAGGCATTCGCCAAAGGAGGAGACAGAGATGAACAAATCGGGGGTATCTTCGATACCCGTCTCCATTTAGCATCATAATCAGGTCGTATGCTGCCGGACAGGGTGGAAAGTCATACAGAATTCGTGATTAACTTCACAATCGGATTAGACGTGTAACAGATAAGCGCGGACGATCGCAACTGCGTCATTGGCGTTGCGGTATGGCTTGACCTGGATGCGTGGAAGCGAATTTCCACTGAGCATCTTGGAAATGGGCTGTCCTTCCTGATAGATGCACAGCACCGGTTTTCCAATACTCAGAGCGTAGGCCACCTCGTACCCCACGCCGTGCGAGGGCGTGCTGACCTCGGCCACCAACACCTCACACTCCCTGATCCAGGCTGCGTCCCGTTCATAAACTTCGCGCGGACTAACCTTTGATTCCAGCGCTTTTACCCCTGGATCGGCCAGATTCGCAGTCGGTACCGTGTGCCCATCCTTCAGCAAAGCCGCGCTGATTGCTTGATAGACCGGTTCAAAATCCCGTCCTCCGGTGATGGAACAGGCAAAATAAATGTTCATTTTTCGGCTTTTGAAATACTCGCCAGCAGGTCTGACTGCGGCGAACTTCTTGGTCCGTGCAGGGACTCAAGCCAGGTGCTGCGGAAACTGTCCATGTCCATGCTGAAATCCATCCAATCTGGTACCAGCAGCGCCAGCCGGGAGGATTTATCTGGAAAGAAAAATGGAGACAGGACCAGGCCCAGCAAGCGGCGTGGGAGCGGCCATTCTTTTAAATCCAGTACGACGGCTGTTTGATTGGCCAAAGGGCGCAGGAATCCCTTCCGCCAATCCGTATATCTGCCAACGGGAAAAAGGTGTTGGATTTCGACGCTGGAAGCCTTTAGGATGCGCTGGTAGGAAATATTCATCCGCAGGAAAGGTGTTATCAGGCGAAGATGGGTGGCGAACGGCTGGACATAAGCCGATTTGCGAATGCTGATGAAGAAAATGAATAGCAGGATCGCGTACACGCCGGCGCCCATAGCCACCAAAAGGATCCAGTCCGGTACAGACAGGAAATGATATTGTGGAAGCCGTCCCGGCAGCATCGTCAATCCTGCGACCAATCCCAGCAGAACTATCCCAATCCACAACGTGTACCTCCACCAGCGGTTGAGCACATAGGTGTACAGTAACAGGCGGTGCCGGCGGCCGTGGCTGGGCATATTTCCCTAGTCTTGTTCCGGGGGGTTGGAGAGCAGCGAACTCCCCGGCAACGTTTCTGACCCGGGTAACTGCTCGCTCAAATGGGCAATGGAGCGTTCCAGTCTTTCGCCGCGCAGGCTGAAGGTCACATCACCGCGTGTGCGTTCGATAATGGCGCGAATGATGTCGGTCTGGCGGCGCAGACCGTTCGTAATGGCATCCGGATAATCCATTGTTACAAGGATGGAGTAGATGTCATCCATGTGCCCGAGCAGGCGTTCGGCTTCAGCGGAATCGTCCTGGCGGAGCATATCCAGGCAGCGACGACGCATCTCACCAACGCTTTCGGCCAGTCCATTCAGATAGGTGTGAGGAGGCAGGCCAAGCTCTTCGGGCGTGGGGAGCGGCTCGTGGCGGATGAGTGCGCAGGTGATGCTGGCTTCGGCGAACTCCTTCAGGGAGTCCTGCGTGTAACCGGCGTAGTACAGGGCTGGAAATTCCGCCAGGCCTGTCCGTAACGTGGCTGCAAGCTGGCGGGCTTCATCCAGGTGAGCTTGCATCACGTCGGTTTCATCCCGATGGACGGCGCGGATGGATAGTGCGCATGCTCGTGTCAGCGCGCGGGCGCGTGTCAGGGCCTGGTCACGCGCGGCGGTCAGAGTGTCAAAGGTTTGGCGGATTTGTTCGGCAATCTTTTCGAGTTTTTCCATAGAGGCTTCCCAAATGAATGGGACGCGGATTCTGGCTTGAGCTCAAAATCCGCGTCCTTGTGGTTTATTTATCGGGTTCTTTTGGCGGTTCCTTGGGCGGTTCCGGTGGGTGGATTGGCTTGAAAAGCGAATCAGCCAGGGAGCTGCCGCCGCTGGGAATATTCACCGTTCCAAAAGTAGCCTCGAAACGCGCCAGGTTCTCGTTGACTGCCTGTGCGAACAGTTTCAAAGCAACCGGCGACATGATCACGCGTGCTGCCACAATGGCCTTGGAATCTCCCGGAAGGAGCCTCGCAAAATCCATCACAAATTCCGCCGGGGCGTGGGCGATGCGTGCCAGGTTGGCATAGGCAGGCTGCAAATCCGGTGGGATTTCAATGGGAAAGGTTGTGGCAGGTTTTTGGGGTGGAAGGGCCATCACGGCCTCGCTTTCGGGTTAGAACGGGATATCGCCTTCGTCTCCGGACGGTGCCAATGCCTTCATCACCTGCGGGTGCCGCGCCCGTGCCGGGTTCGGCGGTTTCACCGCGTGAGCTCAGGAAACGCACCGTCTGGGCACTGACTTCGAAGGAGGCCCGCGTGGAACCATCTTGCCCGGTCCAGACGCGCGGGCCGCCGGTTGCCGGGTCGGCTGTCAGGCGGCCTTCCACTAGCACTTTGGAGCCTTTCTTGAGATACTGGTTGCAGGTCTCGCCTGTCTTGCCCCAGGCCGAGACGCGGAACCAGATGGTCTCTTTGATGGTTTCACCGCTGTTGTTGGTGTACTGGCGGTTGGTGGCAACCGAAAAAGATGTAACCGCCTGGCCGGAAGGGGTATAGCGCATTTCCGGGTCACGCCCTACGTTGCCAACGATGATAATGGTTTGGTACATGGGGAATCTCCTTTCAAGCGTATAGGACCCGCCGCAGCGCGGCGGGGACAGGGTTATGGATCAATTTTACATCACATTTCCCACATTATCAGCGGGATTTCCATCTCTTCCTTCGTCAATCCACCGTGATGACCGTGGAACCTTTGCTCGAAGCTGTCTTTCTCGTACCACCAGACTGATTCTCCACCATAAGGCAGGATGACCAGGTTCCCGGCGCGCCCGCGAAACTGTGGGGATAGAACCTGACCGAAGTACCCTTCCTCCATCAACTTCGCCACTTTCCACACTTCGGCCCGACCTTCCAGCCGGGAGGCGAGAAACGCCCGGGTCTCCTCCAGCTCCTCCTCTTGAACGTATAGGAAAAAGTCTCTGGCCGAACCGGCCGGAACGATCAAATCTCCGTTGCGGTTGGTCTTCAAGAATTTCTCAACACCCGCAAAAGCCGGGTCACGGTTGAGGTAGATGGTGGTCAGCGGATCGGTCTCGGTCTGGCCGTGGTCGGCCGTCAAAATGAACAGGATTTTCTTCCGATTTCCGGTCATTGCCTTCAGGAAGATTTTTTCCATTGCCATAAGGAAGACGAGAATTTCAGCCGTCAGCTGGTCCGATCCGGGGCCGTATACATGCCCGATGGCGTCAATCCTGTCGAAATAGAAGAAGAAATAGGCCGGAGGCGCGGCTTCTGACATCTTCGCGGCCAGGCTGACCAGGGCTTCGGGCAGGGTTCTGTAGCCGATCGCTTTGGCCCCCCTGAAAATGATATCCGAGTAGGTGGAGGGGGTATATTCGCGGTGTTGAAAGATCGTCGCTTTCACCCCCTGTTTCTTGAGCGGACGGTAGAGGGTCGTAGTTGGGTATAGGCTGGAAGCTTTGACTCCAGTCGGCTTGAGCGTGTCCCGCTGGGGTGTCCCTGCGAACGAGTGCAACAGCGGGGCGATGACATTGTCCAGCGTTGGCTCGTAATAATACCACTCGAAGATACCGTGTTCGCCCACCGGCATTCCGGTATGGATGGTGGTGATGTGCGCGGCGGTAGTGGATGGGAATTGCGAAGTCAGTTTTTTGACAGTCCCTTCTTGCGTGACCTGTCGGAGGAAGGGCATGTCCTGGAATTTGTCGAAGAAACGCCATCCGAACGCGTCGATCAGGAAGAAAACTACGGCATCATACTGGTTGGATGATAGAAGTTCCAGGATATGCTTCGGCAGGGACGCGAATCCACCTGCATCATACCGGGGCTTAAGGAAGGTCGTTTCCATTGAGATATTATCTCCCTGGCGTATAATATCACACTGTCGAATAACTTGTCCTTCCAAGGATCTTATCCTGCCAGGGATCTGGTGAAAAGGAGGCTGCATGTTCAGGCGACCTTTGGGGCGACCTTTCCGTCGAATTCAGGTGGGGAGCATTCCCCCGGCCCTCCAGCGCGCCAACCAGTTGATGGCCTCCGGCCAATATGCACAGGCGGCGGATATTTTTGAACAATTTGCCAGCGGTGCACTGGCCCGCAACGGACCGCGCGCTCCCTGGTTCTTTCTCCAGGCCGGGCAGGCCCGTCTGCTGACCGGACAGGTGCCGGCGGGAATGGCACACCTCCAGCAGGGGCTTGCGCTTTTCGCCGGGCGCGGTCAGTTCCAGAGACTCTACTATATCGGGAAGCGTTTCGCGAACGAACTTAAAGCGCGTGGCCTGGCAGCTGAAGGGGAACAAATCGAAAGTTATATGAAGACGGCCCTGCCGTCCGGATTCACCCCGGCCCCTGCACGTGGGTTGGAAAAACCCAGGCCGGTTCTTCCGACCGCCTGTCCGGGCTGCGGTGGACCACTTCGTTCGGATGAGGTCGAATGGGTCGACGAGCTCACTGCCGAATGCCCTTATTGTGGGAGCGCCGTGCGGGCGCAAGGCTGATGCTCACCGAAAGCTTCATCATCAGTCAGTTGCATGCCGCCTACCAACCCGGTCTGGTGGCCTCCTCCGATGGCTATCCCGGGATGATTGAAGAGGGAAAGCTGAAATGTGCGGCAGTCTTGATCCCGCTCGTCTGGTGGAATGGTGAATGGCATCTCGTCTTTACCCGTCGCACGGAGACGGTGGAAAACCACAAAGGCCAGGTTTCCTTCCCCGGTGGTGCCTGCGATGTGGCCGAGACTTCTCCTGAGGCGACCGCCTTGCGTGAAGCCTGGGAGGAAATTGGGCTGAAGCCGGAAGATGTACGACTGCTGGGCCGGATGAATGATTACCTCACGATCACCCGCTACCGGGTGACGCCGGTCGTCGGCATTGTCCCCTGGCCGTTCCAGGCACGCCTGGCACCGGCGGAGGTTGGCCGCCTCTTCACCATCCCTTTACTCTGGCTGGCCGACCAGGTCAATTGGAGCGAGCAGCTTGTCACTGTTGATGGCGTGGATCGTCCCTTCCCTGTGCTCAGGTACCACCCGTATGATGGCGAAGTCCTGTGGGGCGCCAGCGCCCGGATAACGCAAAATTTTCTGGGTGTGTTGGGATTGTTGAAATAACTGGTATACCTATGCTGAACGCGCCGGATAGAACCTGGTTCTGGGCAGCCTCTGCGGCGCTGGAAAAAATTCTCGGGGACAAGGCCGCGGGCGCAGGGTTATTATTCTGTTAACCAGGTTTTAAGGCTGGTCGGGGAACCGGCCGGACGGGTCATTAACGGAATATTAGCGGCAGGAAGATCCAGAAATTCTGCCCATTTGGCGTATTCGTTGCTGTTGGTGTGGGGGTTGGTGTCCGGGTAGTTGTACGTGTGATCGTTGGCGTGTAGGTCGGCGTAAAGGTCGGCGTGAATGTGGGGGTATTGGTGCTGGTGGGTGTGAACGTCCGCGTGAAGGCTGCTGGGTGTGAAGGGGGGTGGCGGTTGGAGTGCCGCTGGGTGTTGAAGTGAACGTGGGAGTGGGTGTGGAAGTCCGCGTGGCGGTTGGACTGCTGGTGGGTGTTGAAGTGCCCGTGGGTGTGGGTGTATAGGTCGGCGTAAAGGTTGGCGTAAATGTCGCGGAGCTCGTGCTGCTCGGAGTGAAAGTTGGTGTTTGCGTTCTGGTAGGGGTGGAAGTCAGCGAGGCTGTGGGGGTGCTGGTGGATGTTGCCGTGGACGTGGCCGAGGGCGTATTAGTGAATGTTGGCGTTCTGCTCGGAGTGAAAGTTGGTGTTTGCGTTCTGGTGGGGGTGGAAGATGGTGTGGCGCTGGGCGTCCTGGTGGATGTTGCCGTGGCCGTGGCCGAAGGCGTAAAAGTGGCGCTGGGTGTGTTGCTCGGCGTGGGGGAGGCCGTGATGAAGGACCAGTCCGTGGTCGAACCGTTGGAATAGGTTGTGCCGGCGATATTGACCGCCCGCACGTTCCAGTAATAGGTGGCCCCGGCGTTCAGGCTGCTGAGGCTGACGCTGGTGGCAGTATTGCTGCTTGTCCAGTTGCTGCAGGGGTTGCTCGTGCCGTAACAATACTCGTAGTGGGAGACCCCGCTGCTGGCACTCCACTGCAGGCTCGGGCTGGTGGACTGGCCCGTGGCTCCGTTCGACGGGCTGCTCTTGTTGAAGGCACCTGGAGGACTGCCGGCGCTGAAGGCCGCTGATCCCAGAGGGCTGCCCAGGCCGGTGGGGCCGTCATAGCCGGCCATGGCGGTGCACAGGTAAGAGCCACCGCAGCTGCCGTTGCTGCCGCTGGTCACGTCCCGCAGGTTGAAGCCGTAAATCAGGTTGGCGTAGGGCAGCGAATTCCCCAGCGTGGTCCCCACGCCGCCTGCCAGGGCAAAGACCGCCGCCACCAGCGGAGCTGCCAGGCTGGTGCCCCCGATCTGGTACCAGCATCCCAGTGATATAGACGGCCGCGCCCGTGTTCGGATCAGCGTCGGCAGAGACATCCGCGACGGTACGGTGGGTCGGACAGCCGGTATCGTGCTGAAAGGAGGGCTTGGACTCATAGCCGCTGCAGCCGCTGCCCGCACCGCTCCAGGCGGTCTCGCTGTTGTAGCTGTAGTCGGAATTGACCAGCAGCGTGGTGCCTCCCACTGCGGTCACGTTGGGGGAAGCAGCCGGATACATCACCCCATAGCCGCTGTCCCCCGAGCTGAAGATGTAGGCCACCCCCGGGTGGTTATAGTAGGTGTCGTAGAATGTCTCTCCACTGTTATCCGAGCCACCCCAGGAGTTGGAGACCACATTGGCGCCCATCAGGTAGGCCTGCTGATCGGCGGCGACAATGAGATCGTAATAAGTGGGGCTTGTGGCCTCGACCAGCAGGATGTTGCAGTTCTGGCATAGAGCATGCACGGATTTCACATCGAGGGAAATCTCCTCCGCCCAGCCGGAATTGTAGGCTGGATAGCTGGTGCCGCCGTTCTGGTCCACCTTCTGGATGCAGGGGCTGGCGGCCGTGCCCGTGCTTACTGCGCAGCGGTTCAGGCGGGGGATGCCGAAGTGGTTGCTGTAGGTGTCCAGGTCGTTCAGGACGGTTGGATCGTCATAGGCATCCACGATGGCCACGGTGCGGGTGCTGGCGCTGATGCCGCTCACGCCGTAGGCCCCGCGGAACGCCGCCGGCCCATAAGACCCGGTCAGCAGGCTGTTCGAGACCATCAGTGCCCCGGCCGCATCGGTCACGACCTGGGAATTGCAGCGGGCGAAATTGGGCCCTGCGGGACCCGGGCAGACGGGTTTATGGAAGTTGAAAGGGTGGAGGACGAGCGGAGCCGGTGGGGAGGC
>CAWDYX010000020.1:0-106180 GCA_963806575.1 uncultured Chloroflexia bacterium
CTGAACTCCTGCTTGGTGAGACCGCCGATACCAATACGCAGTTCATCGCGCGAACCTTGCGCGAGCTGGGTGTAGATCTATACCGCACCCAGACGGTGGGGGATAATACCAGGCGTATTGCCACAGCCGTGGGCGAAGCCCAGAAACGCGCTGACATTGTCATAACCACTGGCGGCCTGGGTCCTACTGTCGATGATCCCACTCGCCAGGCCATTGCGGAAGCCAGCCAGGCACCGCTCGAATTCCATCCGGAACTATGGGAGCAGATCGTTGACCGCATCGCCCGATACGGACGAGCGCCCACTGAAAACCAGAAACGCCAGGCTTACATCCCCAAAGGGGCGATTGTGATTGAAAACCCGGTCGGCACCGCCCCGGCTTTCATTGTGGAAATGCCCTCTCCCCTAACCACTCCCCCTTCGTGGGAGGGAAATAAGGTTATCATCACACTGCCCGGCGTACCACGTGAAATGGAAACCCTGCTGGTGGAGGCGGTTGTCCCTTATTTACAAAAACATTTCAAGCTGGACGATGTTATCAAAATCCGTACGCTTCACGTTGGTGGAATAGGCGAAGGCGTACTGGATGAACAGGTCGGTGACCTGGAAAAGCAGCCCAACCCGACCGTCGGATTGACTGCCCATTCCGGCATTGTGGACATCCGCATTGCCGCCAAAGCCTCCACGCCCACGAAAGCCGAAAGCATGATTGCCGAAACGGAGCGGGAGCTGCGCGGGCGGCTGGGGAATAATATCTTCGGCGCCGACGAGGATACGCTGGAAAACACCGTACTCAATGCGATTGCCCGGCGCGGCTGGACATTGGCAACAATGGAAAGCGGTCTGGGCGATACCCTAATGAATAAACTCAATCCCAGTGGACATCCGGCGTATCGAGGAGGGCGCAGCCAAGAGATCCGGTTGGAGGCGCTGGTCACCGCCTGCACAGAAGTGGTCAAGGAAATGAACGCTACTGCCGTTCTGGGAGTAGCCCTTACCAGCTCTGGGGGACAACATAATGTTGCCATTGTTTGCATCACTCCATTCGGACAGGAAGAGCGGCAGCTCAGCTATGGCGGGCACCCCAAAAATGCCGCACGCTGGGCCGTTAATACCGCTCTGGACCGATTGCGCCGCATCGCTCAGGAGGCAGGGTAGAACAATGCCGGCAGGTTCCACCAAAAAACTGCGTCGCCTGGTGGTCGGTTTCTGGATGGTTAATCTGATCGGCGGCCTGCTGGTGGCGGCGGCCTGGTTCTGGATGAATTCCTCTGCCAAGGCCACCTTCACAAGCCAACAAGCGACCACAAGCGAAACTCCTACCCAGCCTGCCACACTAACCTTAACTCCCACAAAGACTCTACCACCAACGGAAACACCCACACCTACAGAAACGGCTGCACCCTCGCAGACCCCTACCGAAACAACCACGCCTGTCCCCTTCAGCGAAGGTCCCATAACGATTGGCCAGTCGGTGAAAGGGCTGCCACTGGAAGTATATCGCTATGGAACGGGACCAATCGAACGGCTGATCGTGGCCGGGATGCATGGCGGTGCTGAATTTAATACCGTCCAACTGGCAGAAGAATTGATGGCGTATCTTGGCAAGCATCCCCAAGTTGTCCCACCGGACGTGACGCTGTATATCCTGCATGACCTGAACCCGGACGGCGTGGCACGGGCACTTAATTACCTGGGCCGGGCTAACGCCAACGGCGTGGATCTGAATCGCAATTGGCCGGCCAACTGGCAGAAGGACTGGCCGCGCGCCGGCTGCTGGACAACCACGTACGTCACGGGGGGAAAAGGTCCCGCCTCGGAACCGGAAACCAAGGCGTTGATGGCGTTCATTCAAAACCACTCCTTTGATGCCCTGATCAACTACCACAGTGCCGCTCTGGGGATTTTCCCCAGCGGTCTGCCTCCCGACGATTACTCGATCCGGCTGGCAAAAGCGATCGCGGCGGTAAGCACGTATCCCTACCCGCCAATCGCGACAGGTTGTGTTTACACCGGCGCTTTCACCGACTGGGCCAATGACAACAACATCGCCGCGTTAGATATAGAATTGACCAATCACACGGACACCGACTTCGATATGAACCTGCGAATACTGAACGTCTTCCTGAATTGGAAACGGTGACGATAGTAAAGGTAACCTGCAGCATGTCCACAAACATTAAGGGTAGAATCGTCCGTGTAAAGGAGAGCCAATGACCAAAACCGCCAATCTTCTGCTCGTCAACGCCCTCGTCCTGACCATGGACGAGGAAATGCACCAATATGAACCCGGTGCAGTTGCCATCAGTGGGGACAGCCTCCTCGCCGCAGGAAGCGAGGCGGAGATTCGAAAAGCGTTTACAGGGAAACAAATCATCGATTGTGGCGGCAAAGTGCTGATGCCCGGACTGGTCAACGCCCACACCCACGTCCCGATGACACTGCTGCGCGGCCTGGCGGATGACCTGCGCCTGGATGTCTGGCTTATGGGTTACATGATGCCGGTCGAACGCGAGTTTGTCTCGCCCGACTTCGTCCGGTTGGGCGCGCAACTGGCCTGCGCCGAGCTGATCCGCACCGGCGTGACCTGTTTCGCGGATATGTACTATTTCGAGGAAGAAGTGGCCAAGGCCACCGCAGAGGCGGGCCTGCGGGCCGTCTGCGCGCAGACCGTGCTCAAATTCCCCAGCCCGGACGCCACCTCGTATGAAGATTCGCTGGCAGCCGCGCGGGATTTCATCCAACGCTGGAAGGGGCACACCCTGATCACTCCGTCGGTCGCGCCTCACGCCCCATACACCTGCACGCCCGAAATCCTGCGCGCCACAGCCCAACTGGCGGCAGAATACGACGTGCCGCTGCATACCCACATCGCGGAGACCGCCCTGGAAGTGGAAACCATGCGCCGTGAGAACGGCATGCCGGTGGTCCCGTACGTCAAAAAACAGGGGCTGTTCGACGCCAAAGTATTGGCAGCGCATTGTGTACATATTGATGAGGGCGAGATGCGCACATTGATGCACGCCGGGGCAGGTGTGGCGCACAACCCATCCTCCAACCTGAAACTGGCCAGCGGCTTTGCGCCGGTCCAGAGAATGCTGGATCTGGGCCTGAATGTTGGCATCGGGACGGATGGCGCGGCTTCGAACAACGACCTGGACATGTTCGAGGAAGTGCGCCTGGCGGCTTTTATCGCAAAAGCCGTCAGCAACGATCCCACTTCCGTCCCGGCAGCAACCGCCCTGACAATGGCAACCCGGCTGGGTGCGAACGCGTTGCATCTCGGTTCCGTCACCGGCTCGCTCGAACCAGGTAAACGCGCCGACCTGATCCTGGTGGATATCTCTCCGCTGCACAACAGCCCACGCTTCCGGCGCGACCGCGAAAACCCCTATGCACAACTGGTATATGCCGCCAAGGCCACCGACGTTTGCGACGTGATGGTCAACGGCAAATGGCTGATGCGGGATCGAAAACTGCTTTCATCCAATGAAAGCGAACTGGTTGCGGCCGCCAACGAGTACGCCCGAAAGATCGACATCTTCCTGATCGCGCGGGAACAATCCGTCTTCTCGAAACTGGTAGCCCTGGGCGGGTCGGCCGAGGAAGAGTCCTTCGAAGTGCAGGTCAAGGTCAAACTGGCTGACCCGGCCAGCGTTCTGGAGGCTCTAGAGAAACCGGAGATCGAAGTTCTACGCAGGAAACACTACCACCAGCACGATGCTTACTTCACGTTTGCCGATCCGGCTCAAGGCCGGCTGCGCTATCGCGAAGATGAGATCATAGACAACAAGGAACAAATCATCGGGGTGCGCGGCCGATTGACGCTGATTGGTCCTTCCCGGGAAGGTGATTTCGCCCACAATGTACTGCTCAGCCGCATCCGCTACTTCGCTCCGGCAACCAACAGCCTGCGCTTCTATCGAGAATATTTTAAACCCAGCAACGAGACACTGGTCGACAAGGATCGCCTGCGCTGGCTGGTGCGGTATAAAGATGAGGAGTTTTTCATCAACCTGGACCGCGTCGAAACGCCAGATCTGGGTACCTATCTGGAAATCAAGAGCCGCACCTGGAGCCGCTTGGATGCCGAAGCAAAAGCCCACTGGACCACCGAGCTGATCACGCTGCTGGGTGGGTCGTTGAAAAAAACCATCACCAAGGATTATGTCGAGTTGGCAGAAGAAAAGTAAATTGAGTTGCATGACCGTCGTCACAAGCGACGGTCATGGTTTTTAAGTGCAACATTTCCCGTGCCTTCCCTGTATGATATTATAGAAGCATATAGTATTAGTAAATATGGATGAACGCGACCTGGCTCAACGTGCCACGCAAGGCGACCGGGAAGCCTTCGGCGGGTTGGTACAATGTCACCAGGCCGGAGTTTACAATGTTGCTTACCGGATGCTGGGAGAATGCCGGGAGGCTGCAGGATGCCACCCAGGAAACCTTCCTTCGAGCTTATCGGGCCATCCGGACATTTGATTCGCAACGTTCGCCCGGTCCTTGGTTCAAGAAGATCGCCGTCAATGTGTGTTTGAACATGCTCGAACGCAAAAGAACCTTGACTCTTGAAGATGAGACCACCATCCCCGGACAAGACCCGAGTCCCGAATCACAGACCATCCAGCGGGAGCAGAACCGCCAGATCCGTTCAGGCCTGCTTTCCCTGCCACCGCATTACCGGGCCGCCATCGAATTGCGCCATTTCCAGGAATTGAGTTACAACGAAATGGCCGAAACGTTGAACCGGCCGCTCAGCGACATCAAATCCGACCTTTTCCGCGCCAGAAAAATGCTGGCAGAAATATTGAGACAAACGTAATGGAACACTTGACGGAAGACCCAGCTCAACGAATATCTCGACAACGCTATGGAAGCCCCCGTCCAGGCCCGCATGGCCGTGCACCTCTGCCGGCTGTGCGGATTGCCGGGCCAGGTTGGCTTCTTTGCAAACCGTCTTTCAGGCCCTGGCCGCCCTGCCGGAAGAAACGCTGGGACGTGACCTGACCCCGTTCTGTGCTGCGAGCCCTACCGCGCAGCTTCTCCGGGCTGGCCTGGCGTCTGGCATTCGCCGTCCAGGCCGGGCTGAGTCTCGGCCTCCTGCTCCTGTTTGCCCCCGTTGTGACGAGCCGCTTGACCTGGATCGTGCAGGGATTGGCTGGCCAGATCGCCGCACCGGAAGTGAAGTTGCCCACCCCGATCGGACTTGCATTTCAGCCTGCCTGTCCTCCGGCTGCCTCATCCGCCCGATCTCGACGCTTCCCATCACGATCACGCACGCCAATTCGGCCGTCTGGCTCATCATGGGGATCGCTGCCGTATCTGCTCTTTGCAGTGGGGAATTTCAGCTTGATCTTTCACAGCTCTTCCGAGATCAGAAACGAATACGAAGGAGAATGCCATGACAATGTTCGAGTCATTCTTGTACATGTTCTTCAGTGGGATCAGCTCCATCGCCCTGCTGATCGTCCTGAATTTGCTCCTGCCCGGCAAAGTGGAACGCATCCAAAAAAAGCTGGAGGGCCATTATATCCGTTCCTTTGTAATTGGCTTGATTGGGCTGGGTCTTTCTTTCGCAATCCTTTTATTGCTGTACTATATTTTCAATCTTCCATCTAAATGAATTCATAGCAGGTGAAAGAAGACCTATCACTAATATTATTGTTTTTGAACAATTGCTCATACCGGGGATTTTAATCCTGCTGTCTATCGTGATCACCATCTGCCATCATCACCATCAGCACAATTGGACTGGCTGCCCTGGCCAACAGCCTCGGTCAACGCATCGGGAAAGCCAGGAAGTCCCTGAATCCCAACCTGAGCGGGGCTACACTCGTGATCCTGTCGGGGTTGGCTCCCTTCCTGGGTTGGTTCGTCTTCGCTCCGTTTGCTCTCTGCCTCAGTTTTGGTTCAACCGTCCAGACCTTTTTCCAGCGCAAAGCGACTCCGAAAACCCTTGAATAGATTTTCCTCCCCCAACAGGGAAGAAAAGGAGAATCAAATATGAAGGACACCATTTCGATCCTGTACATTCTATTCGGGGGCATGACCTTTCATTGCCTTACTGGGGACCTTCGGCCTGTTTCTGCCGAAACCGGTCGAACGGGCCCGCCAGAAATTGGAGACTGCTCCGGAGAGGAGCTTCCTGGTAGGGATCGTCAATGTGGATATTCTGGTTCGTGGTATTGGTTATCTGGTTTGTATGGACCCAATATAATGGCGGCCCGGATGTGATGGTTTACCTGATAGGCAGCGCATTGGTGGTTCTGCTGTTGATCGGATTGATCATCCCCGGCTTCCCGGGGCTGGTTGCCTTGGCAGGCTTGACCGGTGCGCGCTGGGACGCCACCGCCTCGCCTCTCTCACAGGATCTGCACGGCGGGCTTTTATTGATATTGGCATGCCTGACTCCCTATGTCGGCTGGTACATTTTCACGCCCGCCCTGCTTTGCACAGCCATCGGCGCCGGCCTGCTGACCTTTTTCCAGCGCAAAGAAAAACCGCCCGCCATGGAAGAAAATCCTATTTAATCGGAAAAGCAAAAAGTGACCGTCACTTCGGAAGTGACGGTCACTTCAATAATGCGCATGACCTCACGGGCAATTGTTTTGCTGGTGCTGCTCGAGGGTCTCGGCGAAGTTGTGCAGGCCGGATTTGTCACAACGCGCCTGGAAGTAATAGTAGCTGCTCTTTGCAGGAAATGCGACCGCCTGCAAGGCTGCCAGGCCAGGTTCTGAGATTGGTCCTGGCGGCAGGCCCGGATGGACATAGGTGTTGTAAGGTGAAACAACCTTCAGATCATCCAGACTGAGCGGATTGGTCCACCAGGTGGCCTGGTCGGCATTATATCCAAGCGCATACTGGACGGTCGGATCAGTCTGCAGGGACATGCCAATCGCCAGCCGGTTGTAGAATACCGAAGCGATCATGGGCATTTCATCGTCCACCACGGCCTCGCGCTGGAGAATGGATGCCAGCGTGACCGCCTGGTAAACCGTCAGGCCATGATTGGAAAAACCACTGCGTAGTTCAGGAGTCAGTCTGGAAGAAAATTCCTGCAACAGGAGGGAGACGAGCTGCTCAGCAGAGGTGGTGCGAGGCAGGAGATATTGGCCCGGAGGAATGAAACCTTCGGCAGAGGCACCGGGAGGAATGAAGTCAGGCGGAGTGGCTGGAGCAGATGTAGCCGCCAGGAACGCTTCGGGCGTGATTTTCAGGCCCGAAGCTGGGAGCGAAGCGGCAACTTCCTCCATGCGCCAGCCGGGCAGCACGGCAAACGTTACCTCCGTCAACGAGCTGGATTTCAGAGTTTGTGCTATGGCGCGGCCGGTCTGCGCCGGGCTAAGTGGGTACGTGCCAATCTGGATGACGGTATCCAGGCCGGTCCAGAGCAGGTAGGTACGAAACGTTTGCGCATTGCGGATCAGGCCGGCCTCTTCCAGACGTGTTGAAATGGAAGGGACGCTATCCCCGGGCCGGATCACAAAAGATTGTTCCGCCCCTGCCGGGTCGCGCGCCTGGGTCAAATCAGCAGCGTTCCACAGCAGGTCAAGCGCATAAGTGAAACGCTGCCAGGCATTCAGGGAGGGCGCGGGAGGGCCAAAAGACTGCCCGGCGATCCTTGGAACCAGCAAAATTCCTGCGACCAGCCCAATGCCAACCAGAATCAATGGCAGGAGAAACCACGCAAGGCAGGAACGGCTACGTTTCATGAGCGGGGGTGCGCATCCAGGTAGGATTGCAGGAGAACGGTGGCAGCCAGGTCGTCGAGGTGGCCGGAACGGCGCTTGCGTGAAGCGTCCATCTGAAGGCGGGTGAGGCGGGCAGCCTGGGTTGTGAAGGATTCCTCCCACATGGTCACCGGAATGGTTGTCTGGGTTTTCAGGGCTTCGGCAAAACGGCCCGAGCGACGGCCTTCAAAGGACGGGCTGCCATCGTCGTCAAAGGATTGTCCAACAACAATAAGACCGGCTGCGTGGGAAGTGGCCAATTCGGCCACGGCAGCCGCGTCGACCAGGCGCGCAACGTGCGGCAGCACCGTCAGCGGGTTGGCGATGGTGCCGGTGAGGTCACTGATGGCCAGGCCGATGTGTTTGGAACCGGGGTCTACTGCAAGGATACGCATGGCTGTTTTCATCGACCTGGTTCCGGTGGTCAATCTCCCATCGAGACTACGATCCGGAACGGTACCACCGGCAGCCAGGGCCACCAGGCAGGCACCAGCTTAATTGAGGGCGTATTAGCCAGACGCATAGATTCAGCCAGCCGCTGCCCAGCCGCTGCAGGGCTGCGACCCTGGATCAATTCCGTGGCCTTCCACGGGTCGAGCCGGGCGCTCAGGAGGCGCTGGGCCTGGACTTTCCAGCGCGTGATCCCGCCCACGTCCGTCACCGGAGTGCTGGATTTTAACGTGGTCGGCGCGGCGGTGACGGGTGCAAACCCGGCCGGAAGGTTCGCATCCAATACCATCCTTGCCAGGCTGTTCACATCTGCCAATGAGGCATATTGCGCCTGACATTGAAGATTCAACGTCAATGACAGGGTCTGCCCGGTCTGCCCATCCGCAGGAAAATACGTCTCGGAGAGGACCTGCCCCACCGCCAGCGTATCCGGGAAATAGGTATCCCCCTGACCGATGGATTTCGGGAGAGAGGTTTTACATTGCTCCAGGATTTCAGACACCAGGGCTGCGCGCAGGCGGGTGCGGTCACCCACGGTCTGGACGGGTGCAGAGCGATCCGAGCCACCTGTTGTGGGGCTGGGATTGGTGACTGCCAGGCTGGTACCCAGATCCCCTTCTATGGCGACCAGGGTATCGGCAGGCAGGTTTCCGGCAGAACCCGCCTCAACCGCCTGGACGGGAACATCCATGGTCTTGCCTACACCGGCAGCTACGACCGCATCCATGGTCGTGGCAAACCGGACCGGTGGGCTGCCGGTCGTGCGGATGACCGTCCCGGATGGAATACCAGCCACACCGGTCATCAGGTTGCTGAAGCGGACCAGACCCGCGGCCGGTGTATCCGGGGAAATCAGGGAACCGGTAACCGGGACTGTCTTGCTTCGTTTGATGACGGTAAAGGCCAGGTGGGCTGGGAGGCTGCCTGTCAGGTTGACCTTGGAAACGGTGGGACTGGCGCTGGCAGAGATTGCCAGGCTTTGCATCTTCTTTGCGGGGGTCAATTTAACTGTCGCGGCAGGGAAAAAAAGAAGCAGCAGGACAAGCACTGACAGGACGGCCAGCGAAAAAAAGAGCAGACGGACACTCAGTAAACTCCGCCAGCGCGCATCCTCAGGGATTACTGCGCGGCGCATCTCCCGCAAGTCGGGGCGCGGCGCGCGGCGAACTGGCATTTCGAGGGAGGATTTCGTCTCCCAGGTCTGACGCTGGGCGATGGCAGCCGTTCTAAAAACCGGGATGCCCAATTCCTGCGCCGCCAGGCGGATACTTTCGAACCTGACTACGATGGCGAGCTGTCCCCCCAAGTCGACTGCGTGCCGTTGAAGCAGGCGCAGGTCCAGTGTCCGTGCCAGACTGCGGGAGCGAGGCGGGTAGACCAGCAGGATGCGCGGAGTTTTGGCCCACGACATCCTGTCTCGGACGGAGGTTCCGTCATCATGGGGGTCAAGCTGGATGACCTGTGTCTTCATCGCCCCCCATTATAACGGTTGACTGTATAAACGTTACAGCCAACACCATCTCATCTTTTAAAGGCTCAACCCCCCATCCTTTCCCGGGAGTGGAAATGATAAAAACAATTTCCCGAAAAGCCGGAAATTGGTGCTGGTTTACAAATCCGACGAAGAAGCCATCTAGAGCGAGGTTTCCTTGCTCACATTGGAAGTTTGGAAATGATCACGATGAGGCGGCCGGGATCTTGTTTGATTGTTTTTTTACGAGGTTTCCAGGCAGTTTTATTGCTTCGGAGTCGGTATGGCCAAAGGGATGGTCACATTGAGGGCCACAATCAGATCGTTCTTATTTCCAGGGGCGGAAACCAAAAACAGGTACTGAGCTCCGGCCTGACTGAGGCCTACAAACACCATTTGTCCATTCGCATCGCTTTGCAATACCCAACCCGGGAGTGACAGCTTATCTTTATAGAAGGTTTCCATCTGATCAACAGTCACCGGGGCTCGGAAACAATAGTAGGAACCGATTAAAGTCTTTACCACCTGTCCGGCAATGGCTTGCGGCATCACAGGGATATCCACCCAGTTTTGCATTGGGGGATCGGAAGGGTCTGGGCATTGAGACAACAATGTCCGGGATAACCCCTGCATCTGAACCATCTCGGTGCCAGCCATCATGGTCTGCTGGGCTGAGAGCGTTTCCTGGGCTCCGGGGGTGGAAAATGCGACCGTCAAGGTTGCAGCAATCCCGGGGGTTGAGGTAAGAAACGGCGGGATCGTTGCCGGCGGCGGGGTTGCGGTTTCGCTGGGCGTTGGCGTGAGCGTGATTGTTTCCGTTGCAGTCGGAAGCGGTGTGGCAGTAGGCAGAAAAGCGGTTGAGGCGACCGGCTGGGCTGCCTGGGATGGAACGGGAAGCGGCGTCTGCGAAAACACGCCGCATGCCATCGTAAGTAAGATAAATATTACCGGCAAGTACTTTCGGGAGGACATGATTTGCCTTCTTTCGGACAATTCTAATCATAATACACGGATTAAATTGGCCTGTCAATAAGAAAAAAGTCCTGACGTTTTTCGTCAGGACTGTAATCTATTTCAATTTCGCTGCCACCCACCCTGGCACATTTGCCAGGGCTTCGGGCAATTTGCTGGCATCCCGGCCGCCGCCGAAGGCCAGGTGGGGGGCGCCGCCCCCGCCCGCCCCGAGCTGGCGCGAAATATGCCCAACAAGATCCCCGGCCTTGAGGCCCATTCTGATCAAATCCTGGGTTACGGCAGCCATGACGATGACCTGCTCGCCTGAAACGGTGGCAATCACACAAATGCCCTTCTGAGGATATTTCTCGCGAAAGGTATCGGCCAATTGGCTGAGGGTCTCCTTATCCGCTCCGGGCAGTTCCATAACAAGCAAGTGCACCCCGTTGACAACCTGTGCAAGAGAGAGCTGGCTGCTGAATGTCGAAAGAGCCAGATCGGTCTTGAGCGAGGCCACCTGTTTGCGGGCTGCAGACAGTTCATCCTGGACCAATTCAGCCTTCTGCGGAACTTCCTCCACCGCAGATTTGAGCGCCGCAGCAGCCTGCTTGAGCATTTTGAAGCGCTTGGCTACCAATTCATACGCGCCACGCCCGGTTACCGCTTCGATACGGCGGACACCGGCGGCGGCCGAGCTCTCGGAGACGATCAGGAATGCGCCCACGTCCGAAGTGCGGTCAAGGTGGGTGCCGCCGCAGAGTTCGTAGGAATGTCGATGATCCGGGTCGCCGATTGTGATGGTACGCACCACGTCGCCGTATTTCTCGCCGAAGAGTGCCATGGCCCCCTCGGCAACGGCCTCTTCCCGTGATTTGCTGACCGGTGTGACCGGATAATCGGCCGCAACGGCTTCGTTGACCAGCTTCTCGACGCGTTCCACCTGCTCGGCCGTCATCGCTTCGGGATGGTTGAAGTCAAAGCGGAAATGATCCGGCGCGACCAGCGACCCAGCCTGGCGGGCGTTCCCACCCAACACTTGATGAAGAGCAGCATGTAATAAATGGGTGGCCGTGTGGTTGCGGCGAATATCATGCCGACGAGCTGCGTCCACTACTGCGATTGCCATGTCGCCGGCCTTCGGATGCCCGAAGATCACCTCGCCCACATGGACGATCGCTCCAGGCGAGGGCTTACGCATCTCGTCCACTTCGATCTCCCAACCCTCATCACCCTCATGTTGAGGGCTTCCCCCGGTCCCTCTCCTACTGGGAGAGGGAAGGGAACGGATAATACCAATATCGGAGACCTGCCCGCCGGATTCGACATAGAAGCCGGTCTTCGGAATCAGGATCTCAACCGGGTCCCCTGCCCCGGCCTCGTCGAGCAAATGCCCTTCGGCAACCAGCGCCAGCAGCGGACCCTCAGTTTGCAGCCACTCATAGGGGTTATATTCCACCCCGCTTCTGCCCAGTTTTCCGGCTTTTTGGAGTTGTTTGATAATGCCGGTGTAGAACTTGGCATCCTCGCCGCCCATTTGACCCATGGCCTTGCCGCCGCCTGAAGCAAGACTGTGCTCTTCCTTGGCCATGCGAAAACCGGCTTCATCGACTTCCAGGTCCTGTTCACGGGCGATGTCACGGGCGATCTCGAACGGCAGACCGTAGGTGGCATAAAGGTCAAAGGCTTTGCGGCCATCCAGGGTCTTCTGGCCGGATTGCTTGAGTTCTTCCAACATGCCCTGTAAATAGGCTGTGCCAGATTCCACGGTGCGCGCAAAGCGGACTTCCTCACGCGTCAGGTTGTCGAGGATGGCTTCCCGGCTTTTGACCAGTTCCGGGTAGAAATCACCATAAGCGGTGATGATGGCTTCAGCAACTTTCGCCAGGAAGGGTTCGTGCATGCCAAGTTTCGTCCCAAAACGGGCGGCCCTGCGGATGATCATACGGCAGACGTAGTTGCGTTCCTTGTTGCCCGGGACGACGCCATCCGCGATCAGAAATGCCGCGGCTCGGGCATGGTCGGCGATGACGCGGTAGGGGGTGAAGTTGGCATGCATTTTTTCGAGCGAGTCCCCCGTCAACGCGCGGACTGACTCCAGCGCCCCCTGAAAAAGGTCGATTTTGTAGTTCGAGTCCACTCCTTGGAGCACGGAGACCAGGCGCTCGAAGCCCATGCCGGTATCCACATGTTTGGCGGGCAGCGGCTCGAGGGTATCCTTGTCAATCCGGTTGTACTGGATAAAAACATTGTTCCAAAGTTCAAGGTAGCGGGTACATTCCCCGTTTACTCCGCACCTGTGCGGAATGTCGCGCAGGTTATCAAATTCCTCGCCCCGGTCCAGGTGAATCTCAGAGCACGGCCCGCACGGACCGGTCTCGGCCATCTCCCAGAAATTCTCCTTTCGCCCGAAGAAAAGGATATGTTCCGGGAGCATGCCCGGCTGCTCTTTCCAGATTTCGGCAGCCTCGTCGTCGGTGGGGATATTGCCTTGATCATCCCTGAAGCAGGTGGCGTAAATCCTGTCCTTTGGCAGACCCCAGACGTCCGTCAGGAGCTGCCAGGCCCAGGCAATGGCTTCCTTCTTGTAATAATCGCCAAAGGACCAGTTGCCAAGCATTTCGAAGAAGGTGTGGTGGCTGTCGTCCCGGCCGACCTCGTCCAAATCATTGTGTTTTCCGGCCACGCGCAGGACCTTCTGCGAGTCGACCGCGCGCGTATAGGGACGTTTATCGGTACCCAGAAAAACATCCTTGAACTGGACCATTCCGGCGTTGGTGAAAAGCAGGGTGGCATCTCCGCCTGGCACCAGCGAGGCAGACGGGACGAAAGTATGGTTTTGCTCGACAAAGAAGTCAATGAAGGTCTGGCGGATTTCCGCACCGGTGGGTTTATGGGTCATTCATTCTCCAGAAAGCCAAGGATTGGATGGATTATACCTAAAAACGTTGCCGGGTATGTGCTTTACGTTCGGAAAGGCTGGAAGTGGAGATGGTTCGACTGTGGTAGGCAAGACTTGCTTGAAATTAATCTGCAGGCATGTCGCAGGGCAGGCCGGCGTCCCCGACTTGATAGGATTTGCAAGGTTGTGATAGGGCAACCAGGTGGAAGTGGTATAGTATTGTCGTCACAAGGATATTGGCAAGGAGACAATCATGAAAACCATTTTACAGATAATCCAGGGATGGCTGCCACTTGCAATCGCCACTGCCGGTCTGTGCGGGCTGGTCTACCTGACCGTCCAGCAAGCCCTGCGGATGGGCGCCAACGACCCACAGATCCAGATGGCGGAGGATGCCGCCAGTGCCTTGAATGACGGCGCAAATGTAGATTCGATCGTTCCGGTTACCAAGGTGGAGCTTGCAACCAGCTTGGCTCCCTTCATAATTGTGTTCGATGATTCTGGCAAAGTGCTGGCGGCCTCGGCGACTCTGCATGGAGCGGTCCCGGTCTACCCGGCCGGTGTGCTGGACTACACACGTCAAAATGGTGAAGACCGCGTCACCTGGCAGCCGGAGAATGGCGTGCGCATGGCAACGGTGGTTGTGCGATATGATCGAGGTTTCGTCCTTGCTGGACGTTCCTTGCGGGAAGTGGAAATCCGGGAAGACAATACTGAGAAAATCAGCGGGTTGGCCATGCTGGTCATCTGGGCCGCGACATTATTCGTAATCGTCCTGGGAGAGCTGGCAGGGCATAAACGAGGCGCCTGACCGGTTTGGGCGTCTACCGGCATGGTATTCTTTTTATCCTCCGGGTGGTATACTCGGGTCAGTGAAGGAGCAATTGATGCCCGAAAACCACCGCCAATCCCGCAGACCTCTCATCGCAGCTATTCTCCCCGTGTATAACGAAGAGCTGAATGTTTCCGACGTTCTGGAGGTTTTACACGCCACCAGCATGCTCGATGAGATCATTCTCGTGGACGATGGCTCGTCGGACAAGACTGCTGAAATCCTTTACCAGGTAGCCGCAATTGACGAGCGCATCCAGGTAATCCGACATGACAAGAATCGAGGGAAGGGGCAGGCCATTTTCAATGGCTGGGCGGCCACCACTGCACCGATCATCCTGCTTCTGGACGCCGATCTTAAAAACCTGACTCCCGAGCACATCCAGACCCTGTTGGCGCCAGTGATCGACCATCGTGCCGATATGACTCTCGGACTGTTCCGGGGTGGACATCGCGGCACGGATCTCTCGCACAGGCTTACGCCCTTCCTGACCGGCCAGCGCGGCCTGCGCGCCGAATTGTTCAAATTCATTTCCCGCGAAGCAGCGGAGGGATATGGCTTCGAGGTCGCATTGACCGTGGCAGCAAGCCAGCATAATTACCGCAGTCGTGCGGTCGCGCTCAGAGGGGTCTGGCATCCACAGAGCGAATTTCGCAGCGAACGTGGTTTCTGGGGCGGGGCACTTTGGAAACTACGCATGTATGGCCAGATCATCCGGGCATGGTATATCTCCACCCGTGAGCGTTATCCCAAAGCAAAGGCTTTCTTCTCGGATATCAGTAAATTTTAACCACCGCCCGAATTCCGGCCATCGCAGACAATCTGCGGTGGCTGTTTTTTAGAATGTTGGGAATTCCATCGACGGAAAACCATGCGAAAAATCACTTCCCTGCTCCTGTTCATTTTCCTGCTGTCCGGCTGCGGCATGCGACATTCAACCCCCACGCCGGTACCCATGGCTTCCGCCCTTCCCAACGCTCAGTGCACCTGGAATTGGGCCACGCAATCCCTGCCAGACCTGAGCGCCAAGGTGGAAGCGGACATGCAAGCCGGCGGATTGAAGGATGTGACCGTCAGAGCCGAGGCCTATGGTGAAAATTGCATCACGAGGGCAGGCAAGGTGGACCATTTCGCGGCCATGGAGACGGATTTCCAAATTACGGCGAAGGTAGCGGATCTCACCGATAAAGATGATTTGGGGAATTTGCTCGAAAAGATCCTGGGCGTTCTCGATGCCTACCCGACCGGAAAAACACCCGGACCTCAGCCGGGGTACATTAACATTTCTTTCCACGCCGGAAGTGATGAATTAAAGATAAAGTTCATCGTCACGGCAGGGAAATCTGCGCGTGCACGCGGATACCATGGCGCAGCGTTGTTGGGTGAATTGCAGAATAAGTAAAAGCGCCATTATAATATTCCCCGTGCCATTCAACATTCTCCGTATTTTCGGCTTCACCGGGACAGGTCTGTCCATTCTGGCTGTTTTCTATCCCGCGCTGGCGTACCGCGGCAGATGCAGCGAGCGATTTTCCCTGCTCAACCATTTCATTTCCGAACTCGGCGAAGTGGGTGTTTCACAGGCGGCGTGGTTTTTTAACGCCGGTCTGCTGCTGGGCGGGCTGGTATTCCTGCCGTTCATCATCGGCCTGGGGATTTTATTTGGCAGCCTTCTAGGCTGGCTGGGAACTGCGGCGGGGATCATTGCGGGCCTGGGCGTGGCGGCGGTAGGCATGTTCCCGATTAACAATTTCAACCTTCACGCAATTGCTGCAACGACCTATTTTCGCGCCGGCCTGGTAATGGTCTTTTTCTTCGGGCTGGCCATCCTCTTTCAGCCCAGCGGGAAGACAATGGTCCCGCAGTCAGCCAACCTGCTCAGCTTGCTGGCTTTCCTGGCTTATGGAGCCTTTCTGACCTTTCCAAGGCACAAGAATAAAGAGGACAAGCCTGCAGACGTTCCCGACCCGGAACAGACGCCCGAACGCCCGCGGATTGAGCCTTTAGCCAGCCTGGAATGGCTGGTATTTTTATCCACTATTGCTTGGTTGTTTGGAATGGCTTTATTTATTTGAGCCCGGTTCCTCTAAACATAAAAACTGGCGGAATTTCCAACAAATCCGCCAGTTTCTTTTCGCGAAATGTCAACTTGTCTGCTATTTGTTTAAATCAAGGACATATGCGATCACGTCCGCAATATTTTGCGGCTTCAAAGTGCCTTCATCTCCGAAGGCTGGCATTTTGCTGGCGGTTTTTGCTCCTGAAGGAGTGGAACCATGTTCAATTACCAGACCCATAGCGGCCACATCCTTGAAATCCATGTCGATGGGTTTCAATTCCGGGACGGTCCCATCATCCGAACCAGGGTTGACAACTCCGCCTGTCCCGGCCAGGCCATGGCAGGACTTGCAGTACCCATCATAAATCACTTTTCCTGCCACAGGATCACCGGTCAGATTAACCTCTCTGCCCGGCTTTGTGACATCCTTAGCACAGGCAGTCAGGACCAGAATGACCAGACCAACGACAAGAGCAATTAATACGAACCATTTTCTATGCATACATTCCTCCCGGGTAATAGATTAGCAGCATTTTATACCAATTTCAACAATGAATCCAGTAATTTCATCTCTTCGGCATCTGTTTTCACTTCCTCATCCAGCCTGGCTTCCCGCAAGCATTGTAAAACCTGCTGGTAGCGCGGGCCCGGTGGCAACCCGCGTTTCATCAGATCGTGTCCATTCGTTTTCGGTTTGACGTGCCGCCAGGTTTCCAGGAATTTATGTAAACTCTGCTGCGCCACGCCTTCCGGGGTGGCCAAAAATACGGCATAGACCGCCGTCAATGGCAAATCCTGCAGCCGGCTGACCCACCGGCTTGGTTTCGATCCAATCAAGGATGGTAAATCGGCAAACAAGGCGGATGCAGCCAGCAATGAAGCGAACAAATTCGCATGGAAATGCAGACGCTG
Organism: uncultured Chloroflexia bacterium; assembly: GCA_963806575.1. Lineage (GTDB taxonomy): Bacteria > Chloroflexota > Anaerolineae > Anaerolineales > Villigracilaceae > UBA877. The sequence goes on from CAWDYX010000020.1 coordinate 17,310, forward strand.
CTCGAGGCTTTCCAGGTCAATCGGTGCAACATCCATCAGCCAAAGGTGCCAGCCAAGGAAGCATTTTCCTCCAGAAGACGGATTAAACTTTAGAGGATGTTCCGGTAGGAGATGCAGGCTGTTCAAAAAACGCTCACGGATTGTGCCATTCCATGTCAACGCCGGATGGATGGGCTGCAGTAAGTCCAATTCCGCCAGGCGGCTCAGCATGGCAACGACTTTCTCTTCCGCGAGGATCAGATCCAATTCATGACGGAGGCGCTGGGCCGAGAGCAAGTCCGATGAGCGGATACGCCTGCGGCATCAGGGACAACGTCTCCGGGACGATCTGAAAGCCGTAACGCTGTTCGTAACGGACTGCACGAAAAAGACGGGTGGGATCGTCCTGAAAGGATCCGGCATGCAGGACGCGGAGCAACCCTCGTTTCAGGTCATCCAGGCCGCCCAGGTCATCTCTCAACTCGCCCCAATGTTCGCCATCCAGGCGCAGGGCCAGGGTATTGATGGTGAAATCGCGGCGGATCAGGTCATCAGCCAGCGTGCCGGGCTTCACGGTCGGCAAAGCGGCGGAGTGTTTGTAGGTTTCAGAACGGGTGGAGATGAAATCAAGGCGCTGCTGGGGAGAGTCAGGTGGGAACCAGCGGGCTGTCCCAAAACGAAGATGGGAGGTTACCCGACCACCGTAATGGCCAGCCAACGCCCTGGCGAGGGAAATGGCATCGCCCTCGACAACCAGATCAAAATCTGTCGCCGGGTTGCCCAGAAGTAAATCGCGTACAAAACCGCCCACCAGGTAGAGCGGCAAGGCGTGTCTGGCAGCCGAATCCGCCACCATCCGCAAGAGCAAGAACTGCCCGGATGGGAGAACCTGGGAAAGGTCGGATCTCTTGAAATCCATTATAACAGGCATGGTTACCCTCATGATTATATAGCAAAGCCAGGCAACAAGGATGCCTCGCCCTGTAAACCCATCATAGAGTAATATTTCACAAGATGTATTGACTTGCAGGATCAGATATCGTGCGGATCCAGCAATTCACTTAATCCATCTCCAAGTATATTCCAACCGATCCCAAACAGGATCAGAACAAGCGTGGCAGGGATATAGACCCACCAATATGTAAATATACCTCCCCCCGGCCCGAGCACCCAGTCTTTACCCATTACCAACATTCTCCCCCATGTGGAGGAGCTATCCAAGTTGATGAACGTGAATGTGGCTTGCAGGATGACCAAGGCGCCCACATCACGTGCAGCCAAAACAATGGATGGGGTGATCGAGTTGGGAAGCAGGTGGCGCAGGATTATCCGGATGGGTTTTGCTCCGATGGCGCGGGCAGCCAGGATGAATTCGGATTGCTTGATGGAGATGACAACAGAATTGATGATGCGGGCATGCGGCATCCAGGAAAATAAAATAAGAATCAACATGAGCGGATTAATCGCCTGGATCAAAACCAGTATGAACGAAGAAGATTTCACCGGCAGTAACGACCAAACGTTATGGTAGGTATCAAACCACGCCCCCGCAGCAACAATCACCGAAACCCATAATTGATTAAGCAGCACGACACCTGCAATAATCGGAAACGCTGTGAAGCCATCTGTGATTCGCATGAGGATATTGTTGATAGCACCCCCCGCATACCCCGCAGTAGCTCCCAATAGAGCGCCTATGATGGCAGACAGGAGGGAAATTTCCAGACCAAAAACAAGGGCATCACGCGTACCCCAAACCAAGGCATGAAAAACATCCCTTTGTCCCGGCAGGCTGCCCAAAGGAGATGCGATGCTTGGAGGATGGGGCCGTTGATCCCCTACAAGGGAACCCTTTACTTGCATAAAAGGTCCGGGGTCTTTCGAATTGTTTGGAGAAATCCAAGGCGCGGTAATGGCGATGACAATAAACAAGCCGACAAGCAAAATACCGATCCAATTCTGCCAGCGGGAGGAAAATCGTGTTAAGCTTCTGGACCAACGGAATCCGAAAATTGGCTCGGGTAAATGATGACCTCTTAATGGAGCAGAGCGGGTAACTGTCTGTGCAGGTACCTTCAGTACCTGAGGTTGGGTTTTTGGTCAGATGCCGCAAGTTTCCACGAAACATCCTGAGCGGTCCTGCCGAACTTCGAAATTACCGCCACGTTCCGACGAGATAGAGTTTGCTTTCTAGAGGATTGTCCCGCCTGTACTCGCCTCAGGCGCTCCACCGCCCAATGCATCCCCTTCCGGGCTCTCAGGCTGTGGGGGTTAATCTTCAGTGCCTGTTCCAGATATTTTGTACTGGCACGCGGGCTGGCAACCGCAGCCAGGAAAAGCCAAGGTTCTTCAGAATCCGGATCCAAAGTGACAGCCTGCATTGCCCAGCCACGCGCAGCCAGGTGGTCACCTCGTTGCATGGCTTGCCGGGCGTTTAGAAGGGCTCCACGGACAAATTCTGAATCGGCCTTCATGGATCAGGTAATGCTTTGACGTTCTCGTTATTGACAAAGAACAAAATTCCAGACTTCACGGAACGTGACATTATATCTGGAAGTCGAACAAGAATCTCACGGTGAATGTCTCGGAAACCAGTATCTATGATGACTACGGTTCTAGCAGAGTTATTGGCTTTGATGGCAGGTAAATTCGTCATATTATTGGATGATTTCCTGGCGCACACGCGGGTCAAAAATCACCAGCACAATATCCACGATGAACATCAATGCCATTACCAGAAGAACACTATAAACGGAAAATCCCAGTGCAGCCGCGGGATCGGGAATACCCAACATGGACTTAAGAATCAGATCGGAGATACCCAGATAGGAATAAATAATCTCCACCACGAAAACCCCGGTTACAAGCGAAGCCGCGGAAAGTGCCATACTGGTAAAGGTGGGAGTCAACGTGTTCCGAAAAGCATGTTTCCACATGATCATGCTCTCTTTTGCGCCGCGTGCCCTAGATGCGATAATGTATTCCTTCTTCCTTTCTAAAATGACAGCGGAACGGATGATCCGACCAAGCGTAGCCCAATGAAAAAGACTCAACGTGATGACCGGCATGACCAAATGACGAACTGCATCAACAGTAACATCCAGGCGATGATTAAGTAGCCCATCGATCGTATACATACCAGTATAGGAAATAAATCCCTTGGCTTTCAGAGTCATCTCAAGACCCATGTTCAACCGGAACGGTGCAAACCAGTGAAGGGCTACATAGAAGACTGCGATCAAAATGATGGAGAGGATGAAGGGTGGAAAAGCCGTAGATACGAATGCTGCCAACCGGAAGGCGTTGTCAAACCCTTTGCGCTGGTTCCAACCTGCAACCACACCGCTCACCAAACCCAAGGGAATAAATAACAGGAACGAATAAAGAGCCAATTCTGCCGTTGCGGGTGTTCTGCGAAGTAATGCTGGCAGGACGTCCTCATGCAGAACTGGACTATAACCCCAAGTTCCCTGCAAAAGAGACCTCGTCCAGGTCAAATATTGGATGAAGTAATTATCATCCAGATGAAATTTCTTTATATTGACCTGGATAGCATGTGCCATCTGCTCCTCTGTCACGTGTGCGCTCGGATGATAATAAAGCAAGGCTCGCGTGGTCGGAGGCGTCATCATAACACCTGCATACAGCAACATGGTGATTATAATAAGTGAAATGATGATGGCAATCAGGCGGCGGGTGAGAAATTGTACGAATGGTGGCATGAAGTCAACTCATCGAAGTTATATTTTACTCCATGGATGAAATAATTCCATTTTCACTATCATCCCTCACTATGTAGATATGCTATACTCTTATTATGCAGTACAAATATGCTACGGAACGCGCCAATTATGCAGACCTGGCCAGCGGGCACGTTTTCTACAGCCTGCCGGGGCATCCGGCGCTCCCGGTGCGCCTGGCAAGTGAGATCTACCAGCGCTGTCTGGCACTGCGGGGGCAGGGAATCTCTCCATGTACAATCTACGATCCATGCTGCGGGGCTGCCTATCATCTCAGTGTGATCGCTTACCTGCACTGGGAGTCGATCTACCGGGTGATCTGCTCGGATATTGACGAAAAGGCCGTCAGACTGGCGGAACGAAACCTGGGTCTGCTGACGCCGGGTGGAATAAAGAGAAGGAGCCGGGAAATTTCGGCGATGGTGCACCTGTACGATAAAGATCCCACAAAGGAGCGCTGGAGAGCATCACCCGCATGCAGGAACAGGTCAACCGGCTGACGGCGGTACGCCCGATCCAGACGCACGTCTTCCGCGCCAATGCCCTTAAGGCTTCCAGCCTGCGGGCAGGTCTGCAGGGTGTTGCGATTGACCTGGTTTTTTCCGACATCCCTTATGGCCAGCACTCCCAATGGAAGGAAAACCAGACACCCCATCCAGCCTGGGCAATGCTGGAAGCATTGTTCGAGTTCCTTTCTCCTAAGAGTATTGTGGCAATAGTATCCGATAAACTTCAGAAGGCCGCTCACGAAAAGTATGAACAGATTGAAAAATTTCAACTCGGCAAGCGCCAGGTGATCATCCTGAGGCCTGCCTGAAATAAATTGCCATAAATCTGCTTCCCGGCCTGACATAATCAGGTATAATCTGAGCCAATGAAACTGAACCCGCTCCCGGCCCCTGCCACACGAAACCCATCCAGGTCTGGTTAGGTTCAGTTCGGCATGCACACCGGCGGCTCCCAGACTTGGAGAGCCGTTTTTTTATTGGATTGCAGATTGACGATTTGGGATTGGTGAGTAAAAATGGACATACGAGACTTAACCACCAAAATGCACGCCTTTGTCCGCTCGAAGGGTTGGTACGAGCCGGGCAGTAAACGTCCGCAGACGCCGCGCAACCTGGCAATCTCGCTCTCGCTGGAAGCCAATGAAGTACTGGAGCACTTCCAGTGGCGGGACAACTTGAAAGACAAGGATGAACTCGCCAGCGAATTGGCCGACGTGACGTTATATCTATTACAATTGGCCTCGGTCTCTGGAATTGACCTGGAGCAGGCAGTTTTGAAGAAGCTCGAAACAAACGCGCAGCGCGAATGGGATGATGTTACTTCAAACGACAGGTGACCTTTTACTGATAGGAATTCATCCATGAATGTGACAGTATTCGGTGGCTCGCATCCCAAAGAAGGCGAGGCAGCCTACTTGGAAGCCTATGAACTTGGCAAACTGCTGGCATTGGCTGGGCACACCGTCCTGACCGGCGCGTATATTGGCACGATGGAGGCCGTCTCCAGGGGCGCGAATGAAGCTGGTGGACACGTCGTCGGAGTGACCAGTGTGGACATCGAAGCCTGGCGCAAAGTCAAGGCCAACCCCTGGGTGCAGGAGGAGCGGCGTTTCAACACCCTGCAGGAGCGGCTGAATGAACTTGTCCTGGCCTGTGATGCGGCCATTGCCCTGCCGGGCGGCCCCGGCACGTTGACCGAAATTGCCCTGACCTGGAACCTGATGATCGTTGCCTCCATCCCACCCAAACCACTCATTTTAACAGGGACGGGTTGGAAGAACGTGATGGAATCGTTTTACAGTTCATTCGAAGCTCATATCCCGCAGAACCAGCGCAGCCTGCTGCAGTTTGCACTGGATGTACAATCCGCAGTCATGCTCTTAAAAAATTCAACCACCCAGGACGCAAATGCTCATGAAGGCTCACAAAGGAAACCTGTAAACCTTCGTGCTCCTTAGTGTTCCTCGCGGGAAACAATTTATTATTCCAAATTACCGAGGTTCTCATGCCAGACGAAAAACTTACCCCCCGCAATGTTGACTTCTCCGAATGGTACAACCAGATCGTCCAGCGCGCCGAGATGGCCGACTACGCCCCGGTGCGCGGCTGCATGGTGGTGCGACCATACGGTTGGGCGCTTTGGGAGAACATCCAGGCAGCCCTTGACCAGCGCTTCAAAGAGACTGGTCATGTCAATGCCGCCTTCCCGCTCTTCATCCCGATGTCATTCCTAGAAAAGGAGAAGGATCACGTGGAGGGATTCTCGCCTGAACTGGCGGTTGTGACCATCGGCGGCGGCGAGAAACTCGAAGAGCCGCTGGTGGTGCGCCCCACCTCGGAAACCATCATCGGTTACATGTACGCCAAGTGGATCAAGAGCTACCGCGACCTGCCGGTACTGATCAACCAGTGGGGCAACGTAGTGCGCTGGGAATTGCGCACGCGCCTGTTCCTGCGCACGCTGGAGTTCTACTGGCAGGAAGGTCACACCGCCCACGCCAGCGAACAAGAAGCACGTGAGGAAACCATGCGCATGCTGGGCGTGTATGCCGATTTCGCAATCACTGAAGGGGCTGTGCCGGTCATCCAGGGCGTCAAGTCCCAGACCGAGAAGTTTGCCGGTGCAAGTATGTCCACCACCATTGAGGCCATGATGCAGGATATGCGCGCCCTGCAATCCGGCACCTCACACTTCCTCGGCCAGAATTTTGCCAAAGCCTTCAACATCCAATTCCTGGATGAGAGCAACACACTCCAATATGCCTGGACGACCTCCTGGGGTTTGTCAACCCGCTTCATCGGCGCGCTCATCATGACACACGGTGATGATCAGGGGCTGATCCTGCCGCCGCGCCTGGCCCCCATCCAGGCCGTCATCGTGCCAATCTTCAAATCGGATTCGGAAATAACTGCGGTCATAGAGGCAGTCAAACGGGTCCAGACTGAACTCAAGGCCGCCGGTATCCGCGTCAAGGTGGACGAGCGAAGGGAAGTCACACCCGGCTTCAAATTCAACGATTGGGAAATGCGCGGAGTGCCGCTGCGGATCGAGATCGGTCCCAGGGATGTGGAGAAAGGCAGCGTCGCCCTGGCCCGGCGCGATCGCCCAGGGCGAGAAGGCAAGTCATTTGTCCCGCAGGCTGGCTTGTCTGCGACAGTCACCGACCTGCTGAATGACATCCAGAGATCCTTGCTGGAGCGGGCGACGATCTTCCGCGACAGTCACATTTTCCACCCGAAGGATTACGCCGAATTGACCAAAGTCGTCGAGAACGGCTGGGCTTATTCGTACTGGTGTGAGTCCGCCGATTGCGAAGCGAAGGTGAAGGAGGATACCAAGGCCACCACCCGCTGCATTCCTCTCAACCAGGAAGAAGGCCCAGGCAAGTGCATCGTGTGCGGGAAGGATGCCAAACGAAAGGTGTACTTCTCAAGGGCATACTAGGGTGTCAAGTGTCACGAAAAGATAGGAGGAATGATGGCGCTGATAAAACGGTCTGGGCAATGGCAATATCCTTGCCTGGCAGGAAGCAAGGAAACTGGTAAAGGATATCTACCTTTTCAGCAGAGACGGAAACTTCTAACCAAAGACATTTCGGATTGCGTGACCAGGAATTCAACGGGCAGCAGTTTCTGTGATGGCAAATATTTCCGAAGGTTTCGATTGCGATTCTCATATCGAGTTATTGCACTTTGCTTCCTAGGTATTGCACGCTGATCGGCGGTAGAAGTGCAGTCGCAACATCGTCGCGGTGGTGAAGATACTGGCTAAATCACCGAGGAGAGTTTCGGAGTTGGATGAAATCCTTGGCTGAAAAAGATCAAAGCTCCCTTATAGGATGTATGGCGATCTCAAAAAAACCCTCAAACCTCGCACGTGACAACAGGAACACGTGTCACTGTTTCACGTATTCAGGCGGTAAATATGAAAATCAGCCAACTCTTCGGTCAAACCCTCACGCGAAACACCGGCGGAAGCGGAAGTCGAAAGTCACAAATTGCTCGTGCGCGCCGGTTTTATCCGACCCCTTGGGGCGGGCATCTTCACTTACCTTCACCTGGCAAATCGTTCGATGCAGAAAATCGAGGCCATCCTGCGCGACGAGATGGACAGGATCGGCGGGCAGGAGATCAGCATGCCGATTGTCCAGCCGGCGGACCTGTGGAAGGAAACCGGGCGCTGGTACCAGATCGGCTCCGAGATGGGCAGGTTCAGTGACAGGAACGCCCATGACATGGTCCTGGCCATGACGCACGAGGAGGTGGTGGCCGACCTGGTGCGCCGGGAAGTGCAGTCCTACAAGCACCTGCCGCGCCTGATCTATCACATCCAGACCAAGTTCCGCGACGAGCCGCGTCCACGTGCCGGGTTGATCCGGGTGCGTGAATTCACCATGAAGGACAGCTACAGCCTGGATGGCGACTGGGAGGGCCTGGACAAACAATATCGCCTGCATTACCAGGCCTATTTCAACATCTACCACCGCTGCGGCTTGGATGTGATCGCGGTCAAGTCGGATACCGGCATGATGGGCGGCAAACTGGCCCACGAATACATGTATCTCAGTCCCATCGGAGAAGACACGCTCATCCTGTGCGACAAGTGTGGTTACAGCGCCAATCGGCAGGTGGCGCGCTTCCAGAAAGCGCCCGCCGCCCCTGAAGAGTTAAAACCGGTCGAGAGAGTCCATACTCCTGCCTGCAAATCCATTGAGGAATTGGCGAACTTCCTGGGGGTGCCAAAATCCAAGACTGCCAAGGCGGTGTTCTTTATGGCAGGAATTTCAAAAAACCCAAAGACATCAGAAGTAAAAGAGGAACCAAAGCAGCAATTTATCTTTGCGGTCATACGCGGAGACATGGAATTGAATGAGACCAAACTTGCCAACGCCGTCGGCGCAAGCGAGCTGCGACCGGCTACGGAAGAGGAAATTAAAGCGATCGGCGCAGTGCCCGGGTTCGCTTCACCAGTTGCCCTCACCTCCCGCTCCTCTCCCGGTGGGAGGGAGGTTGATGTGAGGGTGGTGCTGGATGACAGCATCCCCGCTTCCCCCAATCTGGTGGCGGGAGCCAACGAGACTGACTATCATCTGCTCAACACCAATTTTCCACGCGACTACCAGGCTGACATCGTTGCTGACATTGCCGCGGCCGAGCAGGGTCACGCCTGCCCGGAGTGTGGAAATCCATTGAGAACGGCGCGCGGCGTGGAAGTGGGCAATATCTTCAAACTCGGCACGCGTTACTCAGACGCTCTCGGTTGTACATTTCTTGACAGGGACGAGCAGCCAAAACCGGTCATCATGGGTTCCTACGGCATCGGAGTGGGCCGCCTGTTGGCCTGCGTGGCCGAGGAGCACCACGACGAAAACGGCCTGATCTGGCCGGTAACGGTGGCCCCGTACCAGGTGCACCTGGTGCTTTTACGTGGAAAGAACACGCCACAGGCTGAAGAGACTGCCAACAAACTCTATGTGGAGCTGCAAGCCGGGGGTGTGGAAGTGCTTTACGACGACCGGGACGAAAGCCCGGGTGTCAAATTTAACGATTCCGACCTGATCGGACTACCGGTCCGGCTGACGGTCAGCGAACGCGCTCTGGCCCAAGGTGGAGTGGAAATGAAACTGCGCAGCGTAACGGAAAAGGTCATCATCCCGCTGGCTGAAACGGCAGTCCGGATCCGGGCCGAACTCACCGCCCTGGAAAACGGGATCGCCGCCAGGGTCACTTCGGTGCAGTACAATGGCTAAATATTGATATCTTTAAGCTGATCCATGCCCGCGATTGACCTTGCCAGACTCAAAACCCAGGCTGCCCGACTCGCCGATAAATTCGCTGAACCGGAAGCCTTCCTGCGCGATTTGAACGAAATGCTGGATTTTTACACCAACCGCACCATCCGCACAACACAGGTTGTCCAGCGATTATCCGCACCTACCTACAATACCCCGCGTCCGGTGCTCCGGCAGATCGAAAGCGAACTGGACACGCTCGCAGAAAAAGCCCCACGTGAGGCCGTTGTTCTGGTCAAGGTGCTTTGGAAGGCCGATTCGCTCGAAGCCCGTCTGTTGGCCGCCTACCTGCTGGGTAGAATTCCGCCAGACCAGGCCATGCCCGTCCTGCCACTCCTGCCGGATTGGCTCAACCAGTCCACAGACAAAGAAATTCGCACGGCACTCCTGACCAATGCACTGAAACGTTTGCGCCAGGAAGAACCAGAGTCGTTCTTTAGCATACTGGAGGGCTGGCTTGGAAGCCCGCAACCGGCGCAGCAAGTGTGGGGCTTCCAGGCGCTTATTCCGTTGCTGCAGGATCCGCATTTCCAAAACCTGCCGGCTGTATTCCGCATCCTGCGCCCGGCCATCAAAGCGTTAAGTCCGGCGACACAATTGGATTTCACGGCCTGCCTGGCCGCCCTGGAACAGCATGCCCTGATTGAAACGGTGGCATTCCTGCGTGAGATCATCCACGCTAGTCCCAAACCGATGATGCTGCGCATATTACGCCGCATCCTGCCGGGACTAACACAAGAGCTGCAAGAATCTCTGCGGGAGAGCTTGCGCGAACTAACCAATCCGGCCTCCAGACCCTGAAGTTATGAGAATCCATCAAAACCACTGCGCGTTGATCTTTATGATTATCCTGGTCAGTTGCGCGGGTTTTCCTTCCATGACCCCGACGGTCGTTCCTCTCAATCCGATCTCACAGACTCTCCTGCCCACTCCAACCGCTACGCCAACACCGACTCTGCTCCCCACTCCAACGGGAACACCAACAGCCCCTCCCACAACCACTGAAAGGCCACTCACCCTGGCTTTCTATGGGGATAGTGTCCTAAAGGTAGGTGACGTCAGCCGGCAGGGCGAAGTTGGTTTCTCGATCGTAGATATCCTGCGCGCCGATCTCAACCCTGCCGATCAAATCATCACTTCGAACCATGGCGGGCGTAAGGCACAATGGGGATATGAAAACCTGGATAAGAATATTCTGATCTACAACCCCGACATTGTCACACTCTGGTGGGGTTTGAATGATCTGGGCGGCTGCCCGGGTATTTTCGACCGGGATACCAATAAGCTTCTATCATACAAACTGGATGCAATGCTGAACTTGCATCTGAAGTACATGAAGCTGCAGATCGATGCTCTACTTGGAAGAAATATACCAGTCATCGTCCTCACACCCATGCCCATCCTCGGAACGCTCCCCTGGAGTCATTTCGACCTGGATAATGTACTTGTCTGGGAGAATGACTACCGCTGCGATTACAATACCGGCCTGGAGCAGTTGGTGAAAGCCCAGCGCAAACTGGTGGACGACTATGCGGCTGAGCAGGAGCCGGTTTTCCTTGTGGACGCCTGGCAGATCTACAAGGATCATCCAAATACTGATAATATGTACATGGATATCGTCCATCCTGGCAGCTATGGAGCAAAATTGATTGCCGAGGGCTGGCTGCAGGTTTTTCAGGAATTCAAATGGCCTTAGCGGAAATGGTTTTATCCCGGAACAGGTAAAGGAAATGAACCCGGTCCTTAAACGTATTCTTCAGTTGCTGGCTTTGACGATCCTGCAAGCCGCCGTTCTGTGCCTGAGCGCGTGGAGTCTAACTTGGCTGGAGGGCTGGCTGTATGTGGAGATCTACCTGTTCCTGCTTGCAGCCGCTTCGCTCGTCATGCTACCCGGGCGAGTGGAGGTGGTGGCTGAACGCAGTAAAGGAGGAGAAGGAGGCAAACCCTGGGACCTGCTCCTGACCCGCCTGATCGCTATCCCCAGCCTCGGGATGCTGGTCGTGGCCGGATTGGGGCACCACTTCGGGTGGAAGCCCGAGGCTGGTTTGGTTGCACAGGTATTGGGCGTGGTGTTGTATATTCTGGGCTATATGCTGGTCATCTGGGCCATGTACACGAACAAGTTCTTCTCATCGGTTGTACGCATTCAAAAGGAGCGCGGCCACCAGGCCATCACGGATGGGCCATACCGCCTGATCCGCCATCCGGGCTATGCCGGCATGATGATTTCGGCACTGGGCTCCATACTGCTGCTCAAGTCGGTCTGGGCGCTCATCGCTTGGGCCTTGTATGTTGCAATGGTTGTCACCCGCACTGCCCTGGAAGATAAAACCCTGCAAGCTGAACTGGATGGCTACCAGAAATTCACCGCCCATACCCGCTACCGTCTGATCCCGGGAATATGGTAACCAACGCCGAACGCATGCATGCCTGCCTGTCAGGCAACCTGATCGACCACCCGCCGGTGGCGCTCTGGCGGCACTTCCCGATGGACGACCAGGACCCCGGTACACTGGCAGCCGCCACGTTGGACTTCCAGCAGCATTACGATTTCGACCTGGTTAAAGTCACCCCGGCTTCTTCGTTTTGCATCAAGGACTGGGGGGCGGAAGACGTCTGGGAAGGTTCCACCGAAGGGACGCGCCGCTACACCAAACGCATCATCCAGAAGCCACAGGATTGGGAAAGCCTGGAAGTGCTTGACCCGGCCAAGGCTCTGCATCTTTCCGGACAGATAAGCTGTCTCAGGCAGATCCGTTCGTCCCTGGGCACGGAGGTACCACTGCTCCAGACGGTCTTCAACCCGCTCTCCCAGGCCAAAAACCTGGCCGGAGGTGACCTGTTGATCGCCCATCTGCGACTGTATCCGGAAGCTGTATTGAAGGGGTTGCAGACCCTCGCAGAGACAACACGTCTCTTTGTGGAAGCGGCTGTGGGGACAGGTATCGACGGCATTTTCTACGCCGTCCAGCATGCCCAGGCTGAACTGTTAACGCTGGACGAATACAAGGCCTTTGGTCTGCCGTTCGATCTGAAAACCACGGAGCCTGCCTCTGGTCTGTGGTGTAACCTGCTTCATCTCCATGGCCTCAATATCTATTTCGACCTGATTACCGAATCCCTGTTCCCTGATCACCTGTTTTCCATCGTCAACTGGCACGACCGTGAGACGCCCCCGTCGCTGGAGCAGGCACAGAAACGCTTCCCGGGTGTCGTTTGTGGCGGCGTGAGCCAGAAGACCATCGTATTCGGAGATGCTACCCAGGTACGGCAGGAAGCGGCTGATGCCATCCGTCAAACTGGTGGACGCCGGTTGCTGCTCGGCACCGGCTGCGTGGTCCCGGTCATCGCCCCGCATGGAAATATCCTGGCAGCCCGGCGGAGTGCGGAGGCTTCCCAATGAGCCTGCGCGTCATTTCTGGGAAGGCCAAAGGCCGAAAACTGAAGGACGTCCCCGGTGACACCACCCGCCCGGTGACAGATATGGTCAAGGAAGCCCTGTTTAATATCCTGGCAGGGGACGTACTAAACTCCACCTGGTGGGACCTGTTCGCTGGGACCGGTGCTATCGGCATCGAAGCCCTCAGCCGGGGAGCGGCGTTCGTGCGTTTCTCCGACCTGAACCGGGCGCCGATCGAGACCATCCAGGCCAACCTGGAGATCACCGGATTCAGCGCCCAAGCCGAGGTCAGGCGCGGCGACGCCTTCAAGATGCTGGAAGCCTCCCCCACCCGGCCCTTCGACTACGTCTATATCGCTCCGCCGCAATACAAGGAGATGGCTTCGAAAGCCGTCCTGATCTTGGATGGCAACCCCGGCTGGTTGAATGATGAAGGCGCCTGGGTGATCGTACAAATCCACCCGCGCGAGTATCGCAAGCTGGAATTAAAAGCTCTGGAAGAGTTCGAACAGCGCAAGTACGGCAGCACCCTGTTGGTCTTCTACGAGAAGAAATAAGGAGCATTTCTGCGGAGGTACCCATGAACCTGAAAACTGTAAACATTGAAAAACCCGAAGAAGTCAACTTCATCCTCGGGCAGTCCCATTTCATAAAATCGGTCGAGGATATCCACGAAGTTCTCGTCAGTACCGTGCCGGGGATCAAGTTTGGCCTGGCGTTTTGCGAAGCCTCCGGCAAATGTCTGGTACGCTGGTCGGGGACGGATGAGGCGATGATCGGCCTGGCCAGGAAGAATGCCCTGGCCATCGGGGCCGGGCACTCTTTCATCATTTTCCTGGCAGATGGGTATTACCCGGTCAATGTGCTGAACGCGGTCAAGAACGTTGCGGAGGTCTGCCAGATCTTTTGCGCGACCGCCAACCCGACCGAGGTCCTGGTCGCAGAGACCGACTTGGGACGCGGCATCCTGGGTGTGGTGGATGGCTCAATGCCGAACGGCATCGAAGACGAGGCTGATATTGCCTGGCGGAAAAGTTTCCTGCGGAAGATCGGCTACAAGATCGGATAACCCACTGACTACTCCTGGGAAGAACTCGATCCTGTACTGGCGTTCACACCGCAGGTGATCGAACAGCGTACAGGCCGGCGCCACGACCATTTAATCAAGAAAAGACCCGATGTCGTTTGACGTCGGGTCTTTTTTTTAGCTGGCGAATTTAACGATCAATTTTCCCCTCTCATCATAATATGAGCGGGCCGAGAACGGTGGGCTGCCAGGCTTCATTTTCCGGATGTGATCCAGGAGTACCGGCAAATCCTCGACTATGTCCAGCCGTGATACCTCTGAAAAAGGAACCCACTCCAGCGTCCCTTCGGCAGACGGTCGCGCCTGTCCTTCCGTGTACTCACCGGTAAAGAGATAAATTCCGACGCCGGGATTTTCACCCGTGTCGACCGCCACCGTCCCGCACAGCCATAGATCAACCGTCAGTCCAGTTTCTTCCAGCAATTCGCGCCGTGCCGCAGATAGGACGTCTTCACCGGGCTCGACATGCCCTCCAATGCCATTATATATTTCCGACCACAGGTGTTTGGTGGGTGCACCCTTGAGCAATAAGACGGATGTCCACCGCGTGATGAAGATCAACACACGCGGAATGAGCATATAACGGTCACGCGAGACGCTCTGGTCAGAGGCAGGCATGATTATCAAATGGTCTGGGGCACGGCGCTCGCCTTGATCTTGTCGAAGGGTCGCCTGCCTCAACATGATTACTTAACCAGTTTGCGCACTTCTTCGAGTTGCCCGGCGCTGCCCAATTTTTCGTTCTTGTGGGCGATGAACTTGGCATACTCGGCCATGAAGATCTTGCCGGGGTCACGCAGGTCGAATTTCTCGGGGAAATCGCGGAAGAACTCGCGATGGACTCGCGTCCACACCAGGCGTCCATCCGTGTCGATGTTGACCTTGGTCACACCGAGCTTGGCGGCGCGCTTGAACTCATCTTCGTTGACGCCCTTGGCGCCCTTCAGGTTGCCGCCGGCGGCATTGATGCGGGCCACTTCCTCCTGCGGGACGGAGCTGGAACCGTGCATGACCAGCGGGAAGCCTGGCAGGCGCTTCTGGATTTGTTCCAGTACCTCGAAGTGCAGTCCCTGCGAACCGGAGAATTTGAAAGCCCCGTGGCTGGTGCCGATGGCGCAGGCCAGTAAATCACAGCCAGACCTTTCGACAAATTCCTTGGCCTGGTCTGGGTCAGTCAGTTTGGCGTTGGCCTCAGCCACTTTGACATGTTCCTCGACGCCACCCAACTGGCCAAGTTCGGCCTCCACCACGATCCCTTTGGCATGCGCGGCGTCCACGACGCGCCGGGTGCTGGCAACATTTTCCTCGAACGGTTCGCTGCTGGCGTCGATCATGACCGAAGAATAAAAACCGCTCTGGATGCAGTCGTAGCAGGTGGCCTCATCGCCGTGGTCCAGATGGACTGCGAAAATGGCTTCCGGGAAGACTTCGTCGGCGGCACGGATCAGGCCTTCGAGCATGGTCTTGTGCGTAAAGGAACGTGCGCCTTTGCTGATCTGGATAATGAAAGGCGCCTGGCTATCCATATTGCCACGAAACAAGCCCATGGTCTGTTCCAGGTTATTGATATTGTAGGCACCGATGGCATACTTGCCATACGCGGCTGCAAACAGTTGCTTGGTGGTGACGATCATTTCTCTCTCCTTGATATTGAATTTATGATTTCAGTCCCTGGGGGTACCGCTTCCCATTATACCAAGTCCACCAGGCACATTACAACTTTCTCATCCAACCTGCGTATTTCTATGTGAAGGAAGGATGGTTCTCTGTGGATGGTCGGTTCAAGGTTGAAATTTCCGCAATAACCCGGCGATTCCCATTGAGCCGGACAGACAATCTGTTGCAAATGGCAGTATAATCTCAGCAGTAGCTCAACTGCCATCATTTCTCCAAGGAGGAACCATGAGTGACCTTTATGAAACCGTCAAAGGCGGCCAGGACATCTTCAAGAAACTCCTGTCCTACGTACCCGGCTTTAGCGGTTACGTCGAACGGACGAACCGGCGCGCAGCCGACAAGCTTCTGCGCGACCAGGTGGCGTTGAAGTACAGCGAGCTGGTTTCCCGCACAAGCCGCATGCAGAAGGACATCGCCGACGCCGGTCAGCTTGATTTCCTCGACGATGTTGACTCGATAGGCCGGAAACTGCGCACTTTCACTGACCGCATCAAGAATGCCTCCTACGGTTATTCCGGATTCTTCGATGCCGTCAAGATCAACGAGAAGGAACTGGCCCAGATCTACACCTTCGATGCGGCCTTCTTCGATCTGGCCAACCAGATTTCCAACGGGTTGGACAATGTGGAAGCCGGCATCGGAGGCGAGGGCCTGAAGTCTGCCATCCGCGCCGTCGATGATCTGGCCCGCCAGGTTGGCGAAACGTACGACCACCGATACCAGGTCATTACGGGCAGCGGCCAACAGCAGTAATAGAACTTTCATTATAGTAAAGTAGCGCAATTGGCATCTTGCGCTACTTTGTGGTTTAATAACAGCATGTGGAACGAGTATTTCATCCCTGCAACCCTCGATGAAACCCTGCGGTTGCTGGCTGAGAGAGGCGAAAAAGCCCGCCTGGTGGCCGGTGCAACCGACTTAATGCTCGAACTCGAGCGTGGCGTCCGCAAAGGCATTGAAACGGTCATAGATGTGACCCGCCTTCCGGATCTGGACCGGATCAGCCTTGACGAAAACCAAATCATCCATCTCGGCCCGCTGGTGACTCACAACAGCGTGGCAGCCTCCAAGCTGCTGCGCCAGCGCGCCTTTCCACTTGTCAGCGCGGCCTGGCAGGTTGGCGCACCGCAGATCCGTAACCGGGCCACCGTGGCAGGGAACCTTGTCACTGCCAGCCCGGCCAACGACACCATCCCCCCACTGATGGCACTGGGAGCCTGGCTATTCCTGGCTTCGACCAGGGGCACACGGCGTGTGCCCCTGCAGGATTTTTATACCGGCGTGCGCAGGACAGTGCTGCAGCCGGATGAAATGCTGGTGGATATCGCTTTCCCGGCGTTACAGAAAAGCCAACGCGGGACGTTCCTGAAATTGGGACTGCGGCGCGCCCAGGCCATCTCGCTGGTCAATACAGCGATCATCCTGGACCTCCAACTGGATGGCGTCAAATCCGCGGTCATCACGCTGGGAGCTGTCGCGCCGACCATCATACACGCACCGGAAGCTGAGGCCTATCTGGCCGGCAAGCAACTGACTGACGAAGTCATTGATCAGACTGCCGAACTGGCCTGCGCGGCCTCCCGCCCGATTGACGATATCCGCGGCTCGGCGGCTTATCGCAAGGCAATGGTGAACGTCCTGGTGAAGCGCGGGCTGCGTTCCCTGCGGGACGGGCAGGAGCAGACCCAGGTCCCGGAAGATCCGGTGCTGTTGTGGGGAGAGCTCCCGGCAGCGGGCAATCCACGCTCGGTCAGATATCCGGGTTCCATCCATACGACCATCAACGGCAAGGAATACACCTTCACCAGTGGACATGAGAAGTCCCTGCTGCGGCTGTTGCGCGAAGAAGCCGAATTGACCGGCACGAAGGAAGGTTGCGCCGAGGGCGAGTGTGGCGCCTGCACGGTGTTCCTGGATGGCAAGGCAGTCATGGCCTGCCTCGTCCCTGCGCCGCGCGCGGACGGAGCGGAAATCATCACGGTGGAAGGGCTTTCAACCAGGGATGAATTGCACCCTGTCCAGAGTGCGTTTGTTGAGGATGGCGCAGTGCAGTGTGGATATTGCACTCCGGGATTTATCATGTCGGCCGCAAAGCTGCTCGAAGAACGCCCGCAGCCTGGGCGTGAGGAGATAATGCAATCGATCACCGGAAACCTGTGCCGGTGCACGGGTTATTACAAAATCGTCCAGGCTATTGAAGATGCCTCCAAACGATATTGATAAACGAGATCCGCCCAAGAGGTGAAGATATGGGAATGAACGTTAAATTCAAGGATAAAGAGAGGAAAAGGCCGGAGATAAATCCCATCTGGCGCGGCATCGGCTTCATCCTCTTGATTGTTGTCCCGCTGGTAACTTTCGCCCTGACCGCCATCGCCGTTCCTCCCCTGGTAGCGACAGGATATGTCCCTAATCAACTTATGGGGCATATCAATTTCCCTGCCTGGGTCGCGCGCGTGCCTGTTCTTCGTGACATTGCCCACTTCATCTGGAGTTTCAACAACCTGGGTCTGGGCATCCTCGTGTTTATTGCTATCCTGGTCTTGCTGACGGGTATTTTCTCCCTGATCTACGTGGCGATTCTCCAGTACATCGGCCCGTCGCGTTACGCCGAAACAGATGCGCCTCCTTCGAAGCATAAAGGAAAGGTATATAAAAGGTAGACAGCATAAAATTCCTGTGCATATCTTCCTTTATCCGTTCTGCCTCCGAAACATATGAAATCCTCTATCGGTCAATCCGTCCCTCGCATCGATGCCCGTGATAAAGTCACCGGCGCAGCCGCGTATTCCGGCGATCTCACCCGCCCGGATATGCTGCATATGAAGACCCTTTTCGCAGGGCGAGCGCATGCGCGCGTGATCAGCATCGACACCGCCCAGGCGCTGAAATTGCCTGGCGTAGTCGCTGTATTCACCGCCGCAGATGTCCCGGTCAACGAGTTTGGGCTGCAGTGGAAGGATCAGCCGGTGCTATGTGGACCTTCCCCCATCCTTTCCGCTCTGCCATCGGGACGTGTGCCCGTAAGGGTGGAGGGTTCAGGAGTGAGGGCGGATATCGTCCGCTGTGAAGGCGACCGGGTGGCGATCATCATCGCCGAAACGGAAGCCATTGCCGACAAGGCCCGCAACCTTGTTCGCGTAGGATTACATGGACTTGCCGGCCGTTTATGATGCGGCCGAGGCCATGCAGCCGGACGCGCCACGCCTGCACCCGGAGAGGGGCGATTCCAATATCTGCGTCTGGGACAAGATCCGTAAAGGCGAGGTGGAATCCGCTTTCGCCCGGGCGGATGTGATTGTCGAGGGCGAGTACCATACGCCTTACCAGGAACACGCCTATCTCCAGCCGGAGGCCGGGCTGGCTTATCTGGACGAGGCAGGCCGCATCACCGTGGCGTGCGGTGGTCAATGGACGCACACCGACCAGGAGCAGATTTCCCACGCCCTTGGCCTGCCCAACGAACAGGTGCGTGTCATTTACCCGGCCATCGGCGGCGCATTCGGCGGCCGGGAAGATATGTCCGTCCAAATCCTGCTGGCTTTGGCGGTCATGAAACTCAAACGCCCGGTCAAGATCGTCTGGAGCCGTAAAGAATCCATCGTCGGTCATGGCAAACGCCATCCGATGACGCTCAAGACCAGATGGGCTGCCACCAAAGCTGGCAAGCTCCTGGCGGCCGAGACCACTGTCATCGCAGATGCCGGCGCTTACATGTACACCAGCAACAAGGTGCTCGGCAACTGCACCATCACCGCCACCGGCCCTTATTTTATTCCCAACGTCAAAGAGGACGTGATCGGTGTTTATACCAACAATGTCCCGACGGCGGCCTTCCGCGGGTTCGGCGCGCCCCAGGCTCTCTGGATGGCCGAACTCCAGATGGACAAACTGGCCGAAAAACTGGGCCTGGACCCGGTGGCGTTCCGCCACAGCAACGCCCTGCGGGATGGCGATACGCTCAATGTAGGCACCCCGGCTCCGGGCCCCGTCAGCATCGTGAAGTGCATCGAAGCGGCGCGCGATAAGTTTGGCTGGTCTGCCCCGAACTCTAAAGATCGGGCGCAGGCGGGCAAACGTCCTGGTTGGAGCGAGTCGTTGGCGAGGGGTCGAGGTTTCGCCTGTGGCTTCAAGAATGTCGGCTTCTCATTTGGCTACCAGGAAAACTCCTGGGCGCGCGTCGAACTGCACGGCAAGACAGTGATCGAGCGGGCTGTCGTCTGGCATGCCGGTGCGGAGGTCGGGCAGGGCGCGCATACCGTCATGGCTCAGATGGCCGCCGGGGCGCTGAACATCCCATTCGAGAAGGTGGCCATGGTCACGTCCGACTCGGCCAGGATGGGCAACCCCGGCAGTGCATCCGCTTCGCGCATGACCTTCATGTCGGGCAATGCCATCAAGGGCGCAGCCGAAGCGGCACTGGCCAAATGGAAAGCCGAGGAACGCCCGGCGGTGGCCGAGTACACCTACCTGGCCCCCAAAACAACCCCCTTCGACAAGGAGACCGGCTATTCGGTACCCAACCTTTCCTACGCGTACGCCGCCCAGGCCGTGGAGGTTGAAGTGGACCTGGAAACCGGGTTTATCAAGATCCTGCGCGTGGTCTCGGCCAACGATGTCGGACAGGCCATCAACCCGGCACTCGTCCAGGGACAGATCGAAGGCGCGGTGGTGCAGGCTGAGGGCTACGTCCTGACCGAAAACTTCATCACCAGGAACGGCCATATCCTGACCGACCAGCTCAGTACCTATCTCATCCCAACCATTCTGGACATTCCGGATGCAGTTGAATCAGTCATCCTGGAAGTGGCTGAACCGAACGGACCCTTTGGGCGCGCGGCCTGGGGGAACTGCCCTTCCTGCCGCTGGCTCCCGCCATCGCCGCGGCGGTCCATGATGCCACCGGCGTCTGGTTCAACGAGTTTCCATTGACTCCGGAGCGGGTGCTGCGCGGGCTGGGTAAAATCCAATAATGCTTCAGATTCTCTCCCGCCACAGATATAAACTGTTCGTTTTCGGGCTTCTGGCAAGCGCTTCGGCCATTTCCATCGCGCTGGCAACGGCCCGCATGGCCTACAGCAATACGAATGATTATTCAGCCCTGATCTGGAATCTGGGCCTTGCCTGGATCCCTTTCGTGTTCGCATCCATCGCCTATGTGGTTTCCTGGTCACGAAGACTGCTTTACCTGGTTGTGCCCGTGTGTGCCTTCATATGGCTGATCTTTTTCCCCAATGCACCCTACATGCTGACGGATTTCCAGCACCTGACCACCACTGCCAACAACGCGCCGCTCTGGTATGACGTTCTCATGCTGGTCTGGTTTGCGTGGACGGGCCTGCTGCTGGGGTTGGTGTCCCTGCATTTCATGCAGGATATCGTCACACGCGCTTTTGGAAGGACCTACGGCTGGTTGTTCACCATCATAGTTACCGCCTTGAGCAGCGTCGGGATCTTCCTGGGACGGTTCTATCGCTGGAACAGTTGGGACATTTTAGGCGACCCGATGCCTATTGCACAGGACATTTGGGGGTGGTTGCGCAATCCCTTTGCGAATCTGCGCGTCTATGGGTTTACGCTTCTTTTTACCGTATTATTCCTATTTGTTTATCTCGCCATTCATGCCTTCGGTCGGGTCATGCAGGAAAGACAACCCCAGGATAAAGCCGGGGAAAGGTCTGCTTGATGATCCCACTCGACTATCACATCCATACCCGCTTCTCCGAAGATGGCCACGCTACCCTGGAAGCCATGTGCCTGCGGGCGATCGAGCTCGGTGTCCCGGAAATTGGTTTTTCCGAACACTGGGACGTCGGCCCGTATGAAAAGAAGCCGCGCTATTACAAGCCCGAACCCTGGTACGCTGAGCTGGAGCGCTTGCGCGGCCTCTTCGCCGGGAAACTGGTTTTACTTGCCGGCATCGAAATTGCCGAGCCGCATCTGTATCCGCAGGAAACCGCCGAAGTACTTCAGCGGGCTCCATTCGACTATGTGATCGGTTCGGTCCATTTTGTTGGCAGGAATTTCATGTTCCAGGGGGAGTATTTCCAGAATCACAGCGCCGACGAAGTCTTTGACGGTTATTTCGATGAACTGGGACGGATGGTCCGTACCGCCGACCTGGATATTGTCGCCCATTTCGATATACCGGCGCGTACCGGCATCCCCATTTTCGGTTACGACCCGCTCCGTTATGAAGAAAGAATCCGTTCCGTATTGAAGACCTGTATCGAACGCAGCCTGGCCTTGGATGTGAATGTTTCCGGGCTGCGCAAGCCCGCCCGGAACATCATGCCCGATCCAGTCATCTTGAAATGGTACGCTGAAATGGGCGGGCAGCGCATCACCCTTGGCTCGGACGCACATCGCCTCCCGGAAGTGGCCCAGCATCTGGAAAAGGGCCTCGAAGCCGTCCGGGCAGCCGGGATCAACCGCATCACGCATTTCGAGCGAAGGCAGGCGCTGCTCCTGCCTCTGGAGTGACCTATGCTTGTACTGATTCGCGGGGGCGGCGACCTGGCCACCGGGGTCGCCCTCCGTCTCATACGTTCTGGTCTGCGCGTGGTGGTGACCGAGATCGCTCAGCCGCTGGCCGTGCGGCGTACCGTCGCCTTCGCTGAGGCGATCTATAACGGAGAAACCAGCGTCGAAGGCATGACCGCGCACCGCATCCCTGATCCGACCGACAGCTTCAGCATCCTGATGGTGCTCGGAAAGCAGCAAGTCCCGGTCCTGGTGGACCCGGATTGCTCTTCGGCAAAAACGCTGCATCCCCCGGTTATTGTGGATGCGCGCATGGCCAAGCGTGCGCCTGAGGCGATCGGCTATTCACCTGACATGTACATCGGATTGGGCCCCGGGTTCGAGGCAGGCGTGAACTGCCAGGCTGTCATCGAGACCCGCCGTGGTCCCATGCTCGGACGGGTATACTGGCGTGGGGGGCCGGAGCCGGATACCGGTCAGCCGGATGGCGACCCGGAGCGCGTCTTGCGCGCCCCGGCGGATGGTGAATTTATCGCCCATACCGAAATCGGCTGCCATCTCGTAGTTGGACAAGTCATCGCAGAAGTCGCCGGGCAATTGGTCACGGCCCCATTCCCGGGCGTTCTGCGCGGTTTGTTGCATCCCGGGATGATAGTGAAAGAAGGCTTGAAGGTAGGTGATATCGACCCGAGGGATGACCCGCGTGTGTGCCAGTTCGTCTCGGACAAGGCCCTGTCGGTGGGTGGCGGGGTACTGGAGGCCATTTTGCACCGGTCGGAATTGCACGCGCAATTCTGGACCTAGCCATATTTTCAATTGGATAATGCGACTCAAAGAAGCCATTCGTCTTTCGGATACAACCTGCCTGGCCCTTTCCGGCTCCGGAGGGAAGACTACCGCACTCTTCCAACTGGCACGCAGCCTGAGCGACGGGCTGGGCTCTTCACAACATGGAACCGTCGGGCGACCGGTCATTGTAACTGCCTCCACACACCTGCATATCGACCAGGTCAAATTGGCCGATTCGCATTGGATCGGGACAGATCCGGCCGATCTGGCTGACCTCGAAAAAAACCTGCACGGAGTGATGCTCGTTACCGGCCCGGTGGACGGGGACCGGACCAGTGGTTTGAGCGAACCTGCGCTTGCACGGCTACGCGCAGTTGGTCAGCGCCATGCCCTGCCCATGCTGATCGAAGCTGATGGCTCCCGGCAGCATCCGCTCAAAGCTCCGGCGAAGCACGAACCACCCATCCCGGACTTCGTCGAGACGGTAATGGTTGTGGCCGGACTCTCCGGTCTTGGCAGGCCGCTCACCGAAGAATTCGTCCATCGGGCGGAGATCTTCGCTCAGCTAAGCGGCCTGGCGATCGGTGAAACCATCACACCTGAAGCGCTGGTGCGTGTCCTCACCCACCCTGCCGGCGGATTGAAAAACATCCCGCCGCAGGCGCGCCGGCTGGTTTTACTGAACCAGGCTGACTCAGCAGAGTTACAGGCACAGGCAAAAAGCCTGGCTGAGAAGCTCCTGACAGCCTACCAGTCCGTTGTGATCGCTTCGCTGGGGCGATCTCAAATTCACGCCGTTTACCAACCAGTCGCGGGGATTATCCTGGCAGCAGGCGAAGCCAAACGCTTCGGCCGGATGAAACAGCTCCTGGATTACCATGGAGATCCTTTTGTGCGAGCTGTGGCAAAGACTGCTCTGGCAAGCGGTCTTTCGCCGGTGGTGGCCGTCACCGGGGCGAACGCCCAAATCGTGGAGATCGCTTTGCAGGGTTTACCGATAACCATAGCCCGCAATGCAGACTGGCAGAGCGGGCAAAGCAGCTCCATCCAGGCAGGCTTGCGCGCCTTGACCGGTCAGAGCGGTGCAGCAATTTTTCTGCTGGCCGACCAGCCACAGGTCACGCCGACCGTCATCCATGCTCTGACCGAGCAATACGCCCGTACCCTCGCGCCCATCCTGGCTCCGCTGGTTGCCGGCCAACGCGCCAATCCGGTTTTATTCGACCGCCAGACTTTCCCCGATTTGATGGCGCTTTCCGGCGATGTAGGCGGACGGGCCATTTTCAGCAAATATCAGATTGCTTACCTGCCATGGCAGGCTGAGGGGCTGTTGGTGGATGTGGATACCCCCGAGGATTTGCAAAGGCTAAGGGAGCAGGAAACGTGATAAGAGGAATTTCTGCAATTTTGCTGGCCGCCGGGCAATCGCGGCGCATGGGCAAGCCCAAGCTGGTCCTTCCATGGGGGGATACTACCGTCCTTGGCCAGGTGGTGGCAAGTTTCGATGCGGCCGGGATTGAAGATATCCTGGTGGTAACGGGCGGAGCACGCAATCAGATAGAAGAATTGCTCGCACAGTTGGCAAAAACGCACCCGGTCCGGGCAATCTACAACCCGAACCACGAGCGTGGGGAAATGTTGAGCTCCATCCAGGCCGGACTGGTTGGGCTTGGTTCCGAGGCGCTCGCTGCCCTGATCGGTCTTGGTGACCAGCCGCAGGTCCGGGAAGAAACAATCAGGCGTATTTGTGAGGCCTTTTTCCAGACAGAAAGCCCCCTGGTCATCCCCAGTTTTCAGGGTCGCCGCGGCCATCCCTGGTTGGCAGCACGGTCGCTATGGCCGGAAATTCTTACGCTTCCTGCTTCCTCCACGCCCCGCCAGTTCCTCAGTTCTCATGCCAGCCAGATCGAATACGTGGCGTCAGACGAGAGCGTCCTGAAGGATCTGGACACACCGGAAGACTACCACCGCCAGCGACCTTAGGCCCTTGCCAATTCATCCATCCTATGCTATTTTTGATTTCGAGGAACCAATTAATGTCTCACGGGCCGAAAAATGGTATCGACCTCCTCAACCCGGTCAGCCATCCTGACCTGAAAAGGGCGATATAGAAGGTGCCTGGCGCATGATGCTGCGGGCCTTCATAGCTTTGGAGATCCCTGCCGGGATCCAGAATGCCATCGCACAGAGCACGGCTTCCTTAAGGGTTGCCCTACCCAAACCGCTGGTGCGCTGGGCGGCATCACAGAATGTCCATTTGACCCTTAAGTTCCTGGGGGATATATCGTCCACCAACCTGGAACACCTGGCCGAGAAACTCAAAATGGAAACCGTTTCTCACGAAATGTTTTCCATGTCCGTGGGCGGGCTTGGAGCATTCCCAACCGCGCGACGGGCGCGCGTGATCTGGGTCGGCCTCGAAGCCCCGACTGCTCTGGAAGCCCTGCAGCGCGGGGTGGAAGCAGCCGCAGCGCAAATGGGCTACGCGCCTGAAGAACGGCCGTTTTCTGCTCACCTGACAATTGGCCGCGTTGGGCAGAATGTCGCTGCCTCGGAAATGCAGCTCATTCGCAGCGCCCTTGAAGTTACCAAAGTTGGTACGCTGGGCACATTGCGGGTGGAGGCGGTATCCATCTTCAAAAGCGACCTGCAACCCGGCGGAGCGGTTTATACGCGTTTATACACTTTGCCGATGAAATCCATCTAGCATAGGCTGATTTTCCGAATACAAAGAGGTGACCTCTGGATACACTTGAACTTGCGCATACCATTGTAAATGCCTTGGAAGATAAAAAAGGTGAAGATATTCTCCTGCTGGATATTAAAGAGATTGCTTCCTTCACGGATTACTTTGTCATCTGCACCGCCACCAGCAACCGCATGCTGAATGCCCTGGCGGATGGGGTGATCGAAAAAACACTCGAAGAGCACGAACGGAAAGGCAGAATCGAAGGGAAACCTGACGCCGGCTGGTTGGTCTTGGATTACGGCGATATTGTTGTCCATCTATTCGATGAGGATTTACGACATTACTATAGATTGGAAGAATTATGGAAAGACGGGAAAGTATTATTGAGGGTGCAATGAACAAGCTGACTGGAGCAAACATGGATATTGACCTGGCCACGCCTGCCAGCCAGATTTCCTGGCACCAAGCAGAATGTCCGTGGAATGCACGGGAGGGTACCGATCATCACCGCTGTGCCGTCAAGAATATATCCATTTGCCCATATTTTTGCGGGGTGGAATATCTGGATACACTCCTGTGCTGTTACCCCGAAGAAAATCCATACCGAAAAACCAGGTGATTGATTTCCCCTCCACCGAATCGGGGGGAGAATATCCTGGATTATGGATTGCCAGTCAATCCATTGGCAATGTCAACCGCCTTGAGCTGAAAATAAGCGCTCATGACATCCCTCACAGTTGGCGCAACCACTCTACCGCCCTCACCGGCATTGTACATGAAGGCCAAAATAACTATTTCCGGGTTGTCATAGGGGGCATATGCAACCGTCCAGCCATGGGCCGGCCAGTTTCCACGCGTGCATTGGTTTTTTGCCATGGCAACATCATCACAGAATTCAGCCGTACCGGTTTTGCCGGCGATTGCGATGGGGTAATTCAGGAACGAAAAATCATGGTTGAGCGTACCGGCTGGATCGGTCGCGGCCAGGCGCAATCCCGCCTGAAGATTCTGGACCGCCTCTGTTGAAACGGTCTTCATCAGGCCTGTCGCTGTGCACTCCCCATTTACACAATTGAAATCCTTGATGATCGGGTCTGTCGTGATGTCCCAGCGCAAACGCGGATTAAAAGGCTGGACGATATTCCCTGCGCTATCCACAATGTCGTGGATGATGGTCGGTTGCATCTGACGACCATTATTGGCAATCGTGGCGGCTGACATAAGCACCTGCAAGGGGGTTGCCACCACATAGCCCTGGCCTACACTGGCGAGGTAAGTATCACCAGTTGACCAGTTTTCGCCCTGGTAGATCCGTTTCCAGGTTGGGTCAGGGATAAGGCCGGAGGCTTCTGCTGGAAGCTCGATGCCGGAAGGCTGGTTGTATCCCAAAGCCTGTGCATATTGCTGAAGACGCAGGATGCCCAACCCCTGGTCAACCTCACCAGGGTAGCCACCACCCACTTTATAAAAGCACACATCGCTGGAGCGGGCAATACACTCCAGGAAAGGTATCTTCCCAAGGCCGGCAGTCTGGCCGTAAAAAGTGTAGGTCCAGTCGTAATAATATTCCATGGTGCCAGGGTCGGTGGGAGAGAACGTATCCTTCAGACCAATCATGGCTGGAGCATCGATGACCGTTTTGGGAGTAACAACACCCTCGTTCAAAGCACCCAAGGCGGTTGAAAGTTTGAAAGTGGAACCAGGCGCATATTCTGTTGAAATGGCATAATTGAGCAGGGGGTGTGCGGGGTCTTTCGCCAACTGGTTGTAGTAGTATGAAGGGATGATTCGCGCCATCCGGTTATTCTCATACGTCGGATACTGCACCATCGCCAGGATCTCACCTGTCTTGGGATTCATGGCAATGACAACGCCGCTGGAAATACGATAATAGTGGTTGTAAACATCGTTCCAGTAATCGATGTCGCGTTTCAGGATCGATGCGGCTGCCTGTTGAAGTCGGGTATCGATCGTCAGAACGACATTATCCCCGGGGATCGGATCGACCGGTGGCTGCAAGTTGCGCAATTCCTGCCCGGCCACATCCACTTCCACGGTGCGTTGGCCCGGTTTCCCAATCAGGGTATCATTCAATGTTAATTCCACGCCGGCGTACCCAACCTTATCGCGATTGGGCAGAAAATTCTGGGCGCGGTATACCTTCTCCAGCGCTGCCGGGATGGGGCCTAAAAAGCCGACAATGTTCGCAGTCAACGATCCGGTCGGATAATCACGAACCGGTTGAATATCCACGCCCACGCCCGGCCAGTCCATTGCATGCTCCCGTACCATCATGGCTATTTTTTCTTCGACATTGCACTGGATTTTTACCGGCAAATATGGGGCATTGGAGAAACCCAATTCAACGAACTGCAGGATGCCTGGACCAGGGATACAGGGGGCAAGCAATTTGGCATCCTCGACGGTTCCATGACTGACTGGAATGCCCGTCAAAGCGGAAAGGTCGCGGTAAATTCGTTGGACATCGCCATCATCATCCGGCAGGTAGGCGGGCGTGATGATGATGTTATACGAAGCAATGTTTCGCGCCAGGATAATCCCGTTCCGGTCATAGATGATCCCGCGTGACGGAGCAACGCTGATAATGTTCGTACGATTGCTGTCTGTTTCAAGGCTGTATTTTTTTCCATCCAGAATTTGCAGCTTGAACAAACGGCCTGCAAAGATGACTGCCACCGTACCAAGCAAAACATACACGATCAGGAATCGCCAGGTCTGGAAATGCACCGAACGCGGAGAAGTTGTCATACTGTTTCCTTCTCCGGATAGAGCCGGTTTGCCAGATCACGAATAAGAGCGTGAACGGGTATGGCGAGCAGCAGGTTCAGCAGAATGGTCGGCAGGAATATTTGAAGAAAAACTTCACTCAGGGAGAGTGGAACTTCAAAAAGTGTGCGGCGGAGGAACATGAGCATAAGCAACTCCAGCGTACCAATAAGTGTGACGGCAAACATCACCAGAAGCGGTGCCTGCCAGATGCGATGCGCCATTAAGCGTGCGACGCCGACCGCGGATAAATATCCGATAAGATAAATATACCATGGGACACCCGAAACCAGCCCAACCAGCAGCCCGGCCGCAACTCCCCAGATCCAGGCGCCGCTGGCACGCTCGTGCAACCCCCAGGCCACCACCACAAGCAATACCAAATCGGCGTTACCGCTGAGCAGCATGATCCGGCTGGCTATGGATGTCTGGAGGATGACCGTCAATACCAAAACAGGAATTCCCGTCAGGATGGCGCGACGCATTTTACGGACCTGGTGTCCCGATCAGGGGCGTAATATCCACCGGCTTGAAGTTGGAAATGACAAGGATAAACTGCAGCTGGTTGTAATCCACATTCGGCTGGATGGAAGCCTGCTGGAACAATTCGGATTGCAGTTTTCGGACGCTGACCACCTGTCCCACCAGCAAATTGGGCGGGTAGTTGCCACCCAAACCGGAGGTCAGCACTACATCCCCAACCTGGACATTTGCATCTTGAGGAATCATATCCAGAGACAGATCGCCGGTAATCGAACCAACCAGCATTGCCTCGGTGTTGGAGGCCTGCATTCGGACGTTGATGGCCGAGGCAGCATCGGTCACCAGCTGGACGCGGGCTGCCTCCGCAATGACGGCATCCACACGTCCGACCAGGCCTTTATCGGTAACTACCGGCATCCCTGGCAAAATGCCCTCATTCGAGCCGATATTAATGATGACATAACGGAGGAATGGGCTTGGGTCCCGCCCGATAACGGCGGCAGCCTTATAGGAATATTCGGGATTTGCGCGGGCAAAGTCCACCAGGGCGGAAAGGATGTTCGTCTCGGTAACCTGTTGTTGGAGGTCGATCACCTGCGTTTGGAGTCGGGCCACATCCCCCTCCAATTGTGCATTGCGGTTCCGCAGGGAGGCCACATCCCGCGGCACTGTCAGAAAATCCACCAGTGTCAGATAACGGCCGGAAATCCAGGTCTGAGCGTTTACCGTTATGCGTGTGAACCAGTTGGTGACCGGATTGAAATAGCCGCCCAGGGCCAATGCCACCAGGCCAATTGCCACCAGGACGATCACAACTGTTTGCAGGGAACGTGGAAAACTGGATTTCATAGGCAACAGGCAAAACCGCGCCAGCGAGACGCGGCCACGCGGTTAGGAATGCCGCGTACTGCCGCGCTCGAGGCCAACTAAATAACGGCGGTAAGTGGAAAAATCGTCCAATACCATGCCGGTACCGCGCACCACGCAGGTCAGCGGATCTTCAGCGACCCAGGCGTGTAAATTCAATTCATCCGAGAGACGGTCGGCCAACCCCTGCAGCAACGACCCACCCCCTGCCAGGCAAATACCATTGTCCATCAGGTCGGCCACAATTTCGGGTGGGACTTCATCCAGGGCGTCTTTGATCGTGTCAACGATCACCCCGACTGATTGTGAAAGCGCCTCACGCACCTCAATGGAAGAAATCTCAATGGATTCAGGCAGGCCCGTTACCAGGTTACGTCCGCGCACCTCTACCGTCTTCTCGACCGGAAGAGGAAAAGCCGAACCAATTTCCCATTTTACTTGCTCGGCAATACGTTCACCGATAAGCACATTATATTTATTTCGGACGTATTGGACGATATCCTGATCCATTTCATCGCCCGCCACGCGCAGAGACCTGGAAATGACCACGCCACCCATGGACAAGACCGCCACTTCGGTCGTCCCTCCGCCGATATCCACGACCATCGAGCCGCGTATTTCGGATACTGGCAGACCGGCCCCCAGTGCCGCGGAAGTCGGTTCCTCGATAAGATAGGCCTCGCGTGCACCAGCGGACATGCATGCATCGTAAACAGCGCGCTTCTCAACCTCGGTCACACCGGATGGAATGCCAATTACCACACGCGGGCGCGGCAGTGGCACTACACTTTGCTCGTGTACTTTTCCGATGAAATATTCCAACATGGCCTCTGTTATTTCAAATTCTGAGATGACACCATCTCGCACTGGACGCACCACGATAATGTTGCCTGAAGTCCGCCCGACCATTTCCTTGGCATCCAGACCAATGGCCATTGGCTGGCGGGAACGCTTGTCTATGGCTACCCATGAAGGTTCATTTATTACGATACCCTTTCCCCGGACATGGACAAGTGTATTTGCAGTACCCAAATCGATACCAATATCCAGGGAAAAAAGGCCCAGAAGCCAATTGAGTGGGTTAAAAGCCAAAGTGGGATGCTCCTACGTGGAATTTCCAGCTTTTTGATTATACCATGGGGCTTAAAATGACGATTTAAGGATGTTTTTAAGGTTTAAATGGACTAGAAGAAGGCGTTAAGCGAATATACGGCACTATGCGATTCGTTTCAATGCCAGCATCGTCAGATCATCCGCAGCGGGGAGCGAGTCCATGAACTGGTTCACGGAAGCCTCAAGCGTGTCCAGCACCCCACGCGCCGGGGATGTTTCTGCCATCTTCAACACCTCCATCAGGCGCGCCTCCCCGTAAGGTTCATCTTCAGGCGAGAAAGCTTCCGTCAGTCCGTCGGTATACAACAAAAGAAGATCGTCGAGACCGAGCGAGATGGTCCGTTCACCGATCGAAAAGTCCTCGATGATACCTAAAGCTGCTCCCGTCCGGCGCAAACTCTCGAGCGTCTTCCCCGCCTTGTTCATCCAAACGGGAGGATTATGCCCGGCATTGGCAAAAGTGAACGCCCCACTTTCCAATGAGAGAACGCCATATACCGCTGTCACGAACATCTCCTGGCGATTATCCGGAATGATCAGGGCATTGACGCGGTGCAAGACCTCGGCCGGAGAGGCGGTATCATTAACAACGGCCCGTACCAGGGTGCGCGTAAGGGCCATGAACAGGGCAGCCGGCATGCCTTTATCGGAAACGTCAGCAATTAACAAACCCAGCTTTCCGCCCGGTAGTTCAATCACATCGTAAAAATCTCCGCCCACTTGCCGCGCGGTCAGCCAGGTGGCAGCCAGTTCCCAGCCAGGGAATTCAGGCAGGTGCTCTGGCAGGAAGGTTTTTTGGATCTGCCGGGCAAGCTCAACTTCATGTTCGAGGCGTTCGCGAACCACCATTTCGAGTTGAAGATGCTCGTTCTGAATGCTTAGTACCACCTGCTGGGCAATGCTGTTGACAATCTCCACGCGTTTCAAGCGGAAGCGGCGTACATCCGCATCTTCTTCGACGAGCATGACACCATAAAAATCATTCCGGATTACCAGCGGGAAACCAATCAATAAATGTTCCCCGGTCTGCAAGGTGTACATGGTTTCCTGCTCATTGCTTGCTAATGCCGGGGTCAGCCAGTCCACAGGGACGGAGGGCGCCAGCAGGCCGACGGTCATCTTTGCCCCCTCTCGCACAGCATCCAACAGGGGGAAATCACCGGGGAGGAAGTCGCGTCCCAATATGCTTGGCTGAACATCCTCCGTCAATCCATAGGCTTGGGCCGGATGAAAACAGCCTGCCTCCCAAAGGAAGATGGCACACGCCTTAACTCCGACCAGGATGGGTGTGATGCGGACAACACTCCCGATCATCTCTTCCAAACTGTTCGAGTTGGCGACTGCCTGGGCCACCTGCAAGAGGGCTGCCGAGGCATAGGCTTGTTCCTGAGCTGCATCATACAGACGGACATTCTCGATGGCGACAGATGCATAATTCCCAAAGGTGGAGGTGATGGCCTGGGCCTCGTGGCCATACCGACCCGGTGCATGATGTGTAAGAGTCAGTACGCCTAGGGGACGGTCACCCGCGCGCAGGGCCGTGGAAATGGAAGAATAATCAGCAGAGAAACCGCGCGCCGCGCCGGTTGGTCCGATCGGATCTTCCGGCTTGCGAATGACCGGTTGTTGAGAAGCCAGCGTGGAGACGAGATAGTCATACGATTCCGGCCAGTGATGAATTGCATCCTCCACATCCAACCTCTCGGCACCATGAATGTGAGCCAGATAGAGCTCCTCGCCTTCCAACAGCCATACAGCCGCCACCTCACAAGGCAGATTGTGCTCCAATTCGTGCAGAACACTGTCCAGCACATCATCCAAGCCCACTTCAGCCGAGATGGATCCAGTCACTTCGCGCAGGCTGTCTGCAACCTGGCGTCTCCAGCGTTCGGTTTGGTACAGGTCGGCATTATGGATGGCCGAAGCGACGCTGTCGGCCAGGGCTTCGCACAGGAAATGGTCTTCCTCGGTAAAGGCATCGATATGGTCGCTCTGCAGGTCCAGCACGCCTACAACCCGGTTATCGAAGACCAGCGGGATGGTCATTTCAGAACGGGTATCTTCAGGGGAAAACGGAGAAGGCTGGTAACGCGGTTCCTTCGTTACGTCGTTGGTCAGGATGGCCTGCCCTGTGCGTGCCACCCAGGCAATGATGCCTGCATCATTATCCAGGTCAAGTACAGACCCTTTTAAGGAAGCGCTGCTGGCCCCACTCCCGGCTTCGTATATGATCTGACGCCGGTTGGGATGTACGCTAAAGAGATGAACGTATGGGAAATCCAAACGCTCATGGATGAGAACAGCCACTTTAATGAGCAACTCTTCCAGATCAAGAATGGAGGTTATGTCATTGCTGACTTCTGCCACCATTTCGAGATGTTCAGCACGCGTGCGCAACTCGTCATACAGGCGTACACTATTGATGGCTATGGCAATCGTATCGGCCAAAGCCCGAAAGACCAGCAGGTCATTCGGGTGGAATGCCCCCAGACGATCAGACTGCACATCCAACACCCCCAGGATCTGACCCTCAATTTTCAAAGGAAGGACGGCTTCAGACTGGGTCTCCGGCAGCAGATCGAGGAACCGGAAACGCGGCTCGGTATGAACATCATTCGTGATGGCCTCCTCACCGGTCCGGGCGACTGATCCTATCAAACCATCCCCCAAACGGATTTTGAGTGGCTTGCCACGACCGCGCGCCTGCCCGGCGCTCGAACGGAAATTCAGGAATTCCTGGCCTTTCACATGGGTGAAGAGCGCCACATAATAGTAATTAAATGTGCGCTGGATAAGTTTGGTGATCCGCCTGGTTAATACGTCCAGGTCGAGTACATTGGCTATCTGGGCGTTAACCCGGCGGACAAGGGTCAACTGCTCAACCCGCCACTGGTCCACGGCGAAACGGTGCGCAGCCACCAGCGCAAGCGATACATGCCCGGCCAACCCTTCCAGAATTTCAATTTCCTTTTTTTGGAACGGCTTGGCAGGACGGCTCACCTGGAGCACGCCCATGCAGACATCCCCATTCTTTAGCGGGAACGCAAGCAGTCTCCTTTGCCCCTTTGCAGGATAGGCAATCCCCGTTTTATATGTCTCGAACATCGGCCCATCAGGTGGTTGTAGTGGGAATAAAGGCGTCTGGTTCAGACCGGGAAGGCGAAACAGGTTTTCATCCAGCCACAGTTCTGCCTGGCCATTCAGGAGACGGGCAGCAGCCTCCAGAATGAGGTCACGCCGGGCGGCAAGGGATTCCTTCTGCATCAGCTCATCCCCCAACTGGATGATCTGCCGCCATGTCGTGTCGACCGGTTCGAATTGAGATTTCAGCTTGCCCGGTTTCAGGCGTTTTACCATCGTAAGAACATTGCCCGATTCCCCCAGCGATTCGAAGTGGACCTCATCCATAAGCTGCCTCATCAGGAAAACGCCCAGTCCGCCGATGGCTCGGTCATCAATATTTGCTTTCAGGTCCGGGGTACGGACTGTGAAGGGATCAAAAGGTTTTCCGTGGTCGCGCAATACGAGCGTCAGGCAGACGTCGTTGGATTCACAAGTGAGTTCAATCTCTCCCAGGCCTTCTCCCTGATAGGCATGTTCGATAATATTGGTACATGCCTCATCAACAGCCAGTTCAACGGCATAGGTTTCGGAATCATCCATGCCGGCATCGCGGGCTGCCTGGGTGGCAAACCCGCGGATGGTATCCAACTGGTCAAATCTGGCAGGAAAAATCGCCGTGCGCATAGGAATAACGAGGCCGCCTCACAGCCCGAAAGTCGAGGCGGCCCGAACTTAGGATGGACATTCGGACAGGTTAGAAACTACCAACCGCCGCGGTAACGTCGTCAAATATTCTAAAAAGTGGTGTAAAACCGGTCAATTCCAGGGCTTCCATGATTCTCTTGGGTACTGCAGCCAGTATCATCTCGCCACGGTTATAGCGCTTGCAGTTCCGCTGCCCGATGAGCAAAGCCCGGAACCCGGCGCTGGACATATACTCCAATTCGCCCATATCAAAGACGATTTTGAACTGGCCGTCGTGGTTAAGCATCTCGATGGCCTTGGACAGGTCGGGGGCAGTGTAACTATCCACCTTGCCCTTTGCACTGAGCAAGTCACAATGTTTATAATGCCTCGTTGTGATTTCCATTTGGCCTCCGTTCTGGTTGCTGGTCAGAAATTATATCACGAGAGATTACAGGCCTGCTCCGAAGATTTCGCCGCCGAGTTTGTATCCGGCCGCTTCCAGGCGCGGCGTGAAGAGCGGTCGCATCTTGGTTGGGCGCAATAGGCCAGTGATTTTGCCTTCCGGCGTAACACCCGTCTGCTCAAACTTGAAGATATCTGTCAATGTGATCACATCACCTTCCATCCCGGATAGTTCGGTGATGTGGGTCATCCAGCGGGAACCATCTGGAAAGCGTGCGAGATGAACAATCAGGTTTATGGCTGCGGCAATCTGCTTGCGGATGGCCAGAAGAGGCATGTCCAGCCCGGCCATCATCGACATCGTTTCAAGGCGGGAGGTGCCATCGCGCGGTGAATTGGCATGCAGGGTGGTCAGTGACCCGGTATGTCCGGTGTTCATGGCTTGAAGCATATCCATTGCCTCGCCGCCGCGTACCTCGCCGACCACAATCCGGTCGGGGCGCATACGCAGGGCATTCCGGACCAGTTCGCGCACGCCAACAGCCCCAGTTCCATCCACATTGGGAAGTTTCGTCTCCAAACGTACTACATGTTTCTGTTTGAGCTTCATTTCGACGGCATCCTCAATCGTCACGATCCGCTCATTATCAGGGATAAAGCCCGAAAGGGCATTCAGTACGGTGGTCTTGCCGGAACTCGTATTACCTGTCACCAGGATATTCAAACGCGTCACTACACAGGCTTCCAGAAATTTCGCCATGTATGTGGTCATTGCGTTCATGGCGATCAGATCATCCATGGTCATCTTGGTCTGCAGAAACTTGCGGATGGTGACGTGTGGACCGTCCACGGCCACTGGCGGGATGACCACATTGACACGCGAGCCGTCTGGCAGGCGGGCATCGGCAGTTGGGTTGTCCGAGTCCACCCGGCGGCCCAGCGGGCTCACGATCCGGTCAATGATGCGCAGGAGATGCTCATTATCGTCGAATTGAACGTCCGTCTCGAGCAATTCCCCGTTGCGTTCCACGAAAACATGCTTGGCACCATTTACCATGATTTCACTGATCTCAGGATCAGGCAGGAGCAAATCAATGGGACCATAACCGATCAAATCAGACAGCGCGGAATTAATGATCCGGTCGCGCAGGTCGGGCTTGAGTCCCGCCTTGGTGTTTGTATACACCTCGAGCAGCAGGGTGCGCAATAAGTCCCGGTCGGGCGGTTTCAAAGTGGATTGAGGCTGCATTTCAGGTCTGACCGCATCGATCAGGTATTCCTTCAGCTTCACCAGACGCGGGTCTGAAGTGATGAACGCACTGGCACGGTAGATCTCCGACATGGTTGCTTCCTTGGGCATGACTCCTGCCATCAGATGCCGGTGGGGCTTTGCAGGTTCTTTTCACTGGCAAACGCAGGATCCTTCACTGTAGTATAGCATAGAGGCAATCTTGATCGCAATAAACTGACAAAAAACGTTTTTGTAAGGATAATATTTCTTCAGTACATACTGATAAGGGATAACCATGTAGAAATGATATAGTGCTGACATCCCCCGATACATCGGGAATCCTCACCGCCGTCCGGGTGGGTCCGGCGCGGCGGAACCCTGCGGATCCCGTCAGGTCCGAAAGGAAACATTTCTTTGTCTGAAATAGCTGACTTCTTGTCAAAAAAAAGAACCGGTTT
Organism: uncultured Chloroflexia bacterium; assembly: GCA_963806575.1. Taxonomy (GTDB): domain Bacteria; phylum Chloroflexota; class Anaerolineae; order Anaerolineales; family Villigracilaceae; genus UBA877. The sequence continues at coordinate 54,045 of CAWDYX010000020.1, forward strand.
CCTGGGAATTGCTGGATATATGAGAAAATGGGCGGTCAATAATCGGCTGCCCATGACAACAAACTTGCTCTTATTTTACCTGCACCAGCACTGCTCTTACGATTATGCGGTATTTGTAGGAATTGCTGGTTTCATCATAACCACGGCAGGTAACCAGCGTGACCCAGGATAGGTCTTCGTGCTTGAGCAAGGTTGCCGTAGCGTCCGGCGAGACCTGTAGCACACTCCGGACTTCGTAGACGTATTGTACGCCCCAGGCATGGACGATGATTTCATCCCCATACCATAACCCATTCAAGTGCACGAATGGTCCCGGTCGGCCGTAGGCATCATAAACATGACCGGTCAGTACCGAGTTCCCGGAATGGGTCGGGAAAGCCGACCCATTCAGCCATCCGGCATCATTCCCCAGCCAGGATACATCCCATGTCCCATCCTCGGATTGAGGTACACCCACGATCGGCAACTCCACACCCATCCGCGGGATCTCCAGCCAAAGGGTACCCAGGTTGGCATAGCGAATGGATGGCTGGGTCAGAAAAGTCACCCTGTTTGGGGCAAAACCAGTGCTCGGGAGGCTGACAGCCTTTGGCTTAGACCAGGTGGCACTGGCAGAGCCCACGTTTTGTTCGCCAGGATCGGTGGTGTTGCCATTCCCATTCAGATCAGAATCAATGGTAGCCTTATTGGTTGCTGAGGTCACACCAGAGTTTAGGGAGGTTTTGAATTGAATAATAAGCTCATTCTTCGCAGCGGCTACATTCTTCGCTCCAAAATCAGGAGCGATCGATCCGGTCCACACCACCCGTCCACGAGGGTAGGTCAGGCTCGGTTTTTCGTACAGGCAGCTCGTGGTTGTTGTGAGAGTAGACGCACCCATGCAGCTCAGACTTCCTTCCACATAGGTCGTGCCTGCCGGGATAGAATCATGGACCGCAGCATTCACCGCCACATGATTTAACCCATTGATCCAATACATTGTCCAGACCAGGTTCGGCAACCCGGATGAATCCACTACTTTCACGCCGAACGGCGGGTTGTAAAGGTGCCAGCGGGGGGTAATTGTCGGCGTTTGAGTGGCGGTCGAAGAGGGGGTAAAGGTCGGTCTGGGCGTCGGGGTGTAGGTTGGGGTAAGGGTGATGGTCGCGGAGGGCGTTAGGGTCAGCGAGGCCGTCGGGGTGTAGGTTGGAGTATCTGTGTCGGTCGGGGTTAACGTCGGGGTATCTGTCGGCGTATTCGTCGGCGTGGAGGTCGGAGTTGCGGTATTGGTCGGCGTGAAGGTCGGAGTATTAGTGTCCGTCGGGGTATAGGTCGGCGTGTGTATCTGTAGGCGTGTAGGTTGGAGTATCCGTGTCTGTCGGCGTGTAGGTTGGAGTATCCGTGTCTGTCGGGGTGTAGGTTGGAGTATCCGTATGCGTCGGGGTGTAGGTTGGGGTATGAGGGTAATGGTCGCGTGAGGGCGTTAGGGTCAGCGAGTGTCCGTCGGGGTGTAGGTCGGAGTATTTGTGTCGGTCGGGGTTAACGTCGGGGTATCTGTCGGCGTATTCGTCGGCGTGGAGGTCGGAGTTGCGGTATTGGTCGGCGTGAAGGTCGGAGTATTAGTGTCCGTCGGGGTGTAGGTCGGTGTATCCGTATCCGTCGGGGTGTAGGTTGGAGTATTGGTGTCGGTCGGGGTTAACGTCGGGGTATCTGTCGGCGTATTCGTCGGCGTGGAGGTCGGAGTTGCGGTATTGGTCGGCGTGAAGGTTGGAGTATCCGTGCCTGTCGGCGTGTAGGTTGGTGTATCCGTATCCGTCGGCGTATAGGTCGGAGTATTGGTGTCGGTCGGGGTTAACGTCGGGGTATCTGTCGGCGTATTCGTCGGCGTGGAGGTCGGAGTTGCGGTATTGGTCGGCGTGAAGGTCGGAGTATTAGTGTCCGTCGGGGTGTAGGTGGTGTACGTTGGCGTGAAGGTCGGAGTATCCGTGTCCGTTGGAGTGTGGGTCGGTGTATCCGTCGGCGTAAAGGTCGGAGTATCTGTGTGCGTCGGGGTATAGGTCGGGGTTTCCGTGTTCGTCGGAGTTGCAGTGGGTAAAGTCGTGTCTTGCACCCACAGCCAGTATTCATGACAATCGCGAATGGAATGTCCGTAAAGGGGTCCCCATTGGGTCTCCTCAACATAATACCAGCCATCGGCAGGGGCAGTCCATGTAATCAAACTATCCCGGTAGAAGTAATACCCCATGTACCAGGTAGTCCACCCCACATCATCATCGAAAGCTAACTGCGTAACGCCATCCGGGGCATAGAGGTAGAGGTATGTGTCATTGGCGGCAACATCACCTGAATTGATGTCATTTATCAGCTGAGTCCTGATCTCATAATCATCGCCACTGAATGCATAAAACGTTACCCAGTCCTGCTCGCTTGGAGGATTCGTGTTTATATGAAATTGGCGTGTACCATCGGTGGGGACAATACTAGCTTGCAGGTAGGTGTTATCAGGTTCGTAACTATCATTTTCACATAAAGGAGGTGGTTGGTCTCTCGACGCCGCCAAGACAGGCCGGGTCTGGGCAGCAAAGGTAAGCACCAGGATCAACGCCACAATTCGCCCCATAAGCAAAAATAGTTTGCCTGGTTGATCTTTAGGCTTCTTTATATGCATGTCTCTTTCCACCAAACACCTTCCAGGTTACGGGGAGGACGGCCCAGACACAAAAGAGACAATGTGATTAATCCCTTTTCAAATTTAAAATAGGAAAAAGGGCAAGAATACCGTCAGCGTCCCGCAAATCTGGCTCGACTCAATAATAACCTAAAGAAATCACTTCCTTTTTGGACCAATGGTAATTCGGCTCTGCGGGGATAAGAACAATAACAAAAAAAAGTACCTTTTACGGTAAAAAGGTTGTAATAATTATTTGCCTATATGATTATATTCTAATATTGTCTAATGTATATAAATAAATTGATTCCTTTTCTTCTGGATAACATGAGGAGACCAAACGCGGTTGACATCCCCCGATACATCGGGTATCCTCACCGCCGTCCGGGTGGGTCCGGCGCGGCGGAGCCCTGCGAATCCCGTCAGGTCCGAAAGGAAGCAGCGGTAAGAAGGTGTCTCCGGGTGCCGCCGGGTCTCCTGCCCGGACATTTTATTTAATGTCATCACAAGTTCGCTGATATAATACCCCCCATCATTATCCTATTTCAGGAGTTCGTGTATGGCCTTCAAAATCACCTTTGGTACCGATGGCTGGCGCGGTGTCATTGCCGAGGATTACACCTTCGATAACGTCCGTCGCTGCACTCAGGGTTTCGCCAATTACCTGGTCGAAAAAGGCCGGCAGGGTCAATGGGTGGTGGTTGGGCATGATAAACGTTTCGATAGTGAGTTCTTTGCCGCGGCGGTAGCCGAAGTGCTGGTCGGCAACGGGCTGAAAGTGTACCTGACGAATGGAGCCACTCCCACCCCGGTGATTGCCTTCTCTGTGGTGGACAAAAAGGCCGGTGGAGCGGTCAACATCACCGCCTCGCATAACCCCGGCACCGACAACGGTTTCAAGGTCCGCAACGAGTTCGGTGGCGCCATCGACCCGGATGGGCTGCTGAAGATCGAGGCGCTCATTCCCGCTTCCGTGGCAGCGGTGAAACGGAAAGCTTATAAAAACGCCCAGGCGGCCGGAGAGATAGTCATGTTTGACCCGGTTAAGCCCTACGAAGCCCATATCAACAAGCTGATCGACCTGCAGCCCATCCAGCAGGCCGGCCTGACCGTGCTGGTGGATTGCATGTGGGGCAATGGTGCAGGTTATTTCCCGCGCCTGCTGGCCGGCGGCAAGACCAAAGTAATCGAGATCCATAACCAGCGCAACCCGCTCTTTCCCGAAATGATCCGCCCCGAACCCATCCCTCCCAACATCAACGTTGGCCTGCAGGCCACCCTCGAAAACCATGCCGATGTGCTGCTCATCACCGATGGCGATGCCGACCGTGTGGGCGTGGGCGATGAGAACGGGCAGTTTGTCAACCAGCTGCGCGTCTACGGTTTGCTGGCATACTACCTGCTGGAGGTCCGCGGGCTGCGCGGTGCCATTGTCAAGACCCTCTCCACCACCGGCATGCTCAACAAACTTGGGCAGATCTACAACGTCCCGGTCTATGAAACCGGTGTGGGCTTCAAATATGTGGCTCCCAAGATGCTCGAGACGGATGCTCTGATCGGCGGCGAGGAAAGCGGCGGCTACGCTTTCCGCGGTAATGTGCCTGAACGTGATGGCATCCTGGCCGGGTTGTACATCCTCGACCTGATGGTACGGCTCGGCAAGCAGCCTTCGGAACTGCTCAAGTTGCTCTTCGCCAGGGTGGGAGGCGAGTACTTCTACGACCGCATCGACCGCCCCTTCAGCGGCAGCCACGCTGACCGTAAAAAGATGATCCTGGACGCAAACCCGCAGACCATCGGCGGCTTGAAAGTGGTCCAACTCGTCACGGTGGACGGCTTCCAGTTCAAACTCGAAGATGGCGGTTGGATGCTCATCCGCTTTTCTGGTACCGAACCCATCATGCGTGTCTATTGCGAGACGATGCACGCTGATAAAGTGCAGGCCATCCTGCAGGACGGTTTGAAGATCGCCGGCCTTTAATAGACTAGTGTCAAGGGTTCCGGTGTCAGGTGTCAACAAACACTGGCACACTTGATACGGGACAACGGGATACGTGACCCTTACAGACACCCATTGCCATTTGGACATGGACAAATTCGACTCCGACCGGGAAGCCGTGCTGGAACGTTCTGCCCAGGCCGGTGTGGTCCGCATTTTGATCCCGGGACTCAACCTCGCCTCCAGCCGGACCGTCCTCAAACTGGCCGGAAGCCATCCCATGCTCTTCGCGGCGGTTGGTGTCCATCCCACCGAGGCAGGCACTTGGACAAAAGAAACCAGGGATGAACTGAGAAACCTCTTCAAGCCCTCAGGCACGTCAGAAACCTCAGGTTCGTCAAGAATCGTCGCCATCGGCGAAATCGGGCTGGATTATTACTGGGACTCCGCGCCTCACGATCTCCAGAAAACCGTCCTGCAGATGCAGCTGACTCTGGCGGCTGAAGCTGGTTTTCCGGTCATTCTGCATATGCGCGAAGCCAGGGATGAACCGAACGGGAATTGCGCCGGAGATCTTCTGCAAATCCTGGAGGAATGGTGCTCAGGACTGCGCGCTGCGAAGAGTCCGCTGGCAGAGCGACCCGGTGTACTGCACTCCTTTTCCGGGACTCTGGAATCGGCGCAGGCCGCGCTGAGTCTCGGATTCTACCTCGGGGTGAGCGGCCCCGTCACCTTCGAGAACGCCGCCAGCCGACAGGAAATCGCCGCGGCGTTACCTCTGGATCGTGTTCTACTTGAAACGGATGCCCCCTTCCAGGCTCCCCAACCGCATCGCGGAAAACGCAACGAACCGGCCTATGTTCGCCTGATTGCTGATAAAATTGCCTTGCTCCATTCATGCAGCTTGGAGCGGGTCGCCGCAGTCACCAGCGGGAATGCCCGCAGGCTTTTTGGTTGGAAAGAGACAGCTTGAACACAGCCCCTATTTTTGCACCCGTTCAGGTCAACCTGCAGGAAGTCGAAACGCTCCTGCATTCCCAGGCCGAGGATGCCCATCCGGAATTGCGAACCGCGCTGGAGCATTTGCTCTCTTCCGGAGGGAAGCGCATCCGCCCGGCGGTCGGCCTGTTGACCGGTCAAATGCTTGGGGCGCCCCATGATAAACTCCTGACCCTGGCGGCCTCGGTGGAGATGCTGCACACCGCCACCCTTGTCCATGATGATTTGATTGATGGGGCGTTGCTTCGGCGGGGTATGCCGACCCTGAACGCTCATTGGTCACCCGCCGCCACCATCCTGACCGGGGACTATATGTTCGCGCGCGCTGCCAAACTGGCAGCCGAGTCGGATAATTTGTTATTAATGAAACTCTTCGCCGATACGCTGGCAACCATCGTCAATGGCGAACTGACCCAATTATTTGCCGCCCGCGGGGTGATCAGCCGCGCGAATTACAACAAACGCATTTACGCCAAAACCGCTTCGCTCTTCGAACTGACCACGCAGGCCGCTGCAATCATCAGTCCGGTTGATGAGGCCATGGTGGAAACCATGCGGCAATACGGTTACCATCTGGGGATGGCTTTCCAGATTGTGGATGACATCCTGGATTTCACCGGGGAGCAGGAAACAGTCGGCAAGCCGGTCGGCTCGGACCTGTTGCAGGGCCTGGTGACGCTCCCGGCCATTCTTTATGCGGAAGCTCATCCCTACGACCCGGATGTGCTGTGTCTCACGGGTGGTTGCTACACAGAGCACGAACGCATGGAACGGTTGGTACAATCCATCCGGGAAAGCGATGCGGCCACGCAATCCATGAAAGAAGCGCAAGCTTTCATACAAAGGGCGCTGGAAATCCTGCGGACGGTGCCGGCAGGGCAGGAGCGGCAGGCTCTGGAAGACTTGACCGGTTACATCGTAAACCGGAGTATTTAACATCGATGCCACCCTACTCCCTTCGCCGCTTGTTGTGGGGCGGCCCAGTCGCGACGGTTGCTGCAATTACTGGCAAATCTGTTGTATTTTGCAGTTACAAAGGCTCTCGGTGAGCGATATATTCTGCCGCTCGACGGGGACAGTTCCCGTTTCAGCCCAATGCCTGTCGCAATGCCTGTAATAGCCATCCTGGTCGCGGGTCTCCTGGCGACTGTTTTCTTTGGTCTGCTTATCCGCTTCAACCGCAAACCGGCAACCGTTTTCCTGTCGGTAGCCGTGGCTGCCCTCATCCTCTCTTTTGGGGGACCCTTCAACCTGCCGGCTGCATCCTTGATAACAAAGCTCCTCTTGTGTGGAATGAATATCATTGCTGCAGTGATTATCACAGTTGGAATATTGCTCATGAGCCATAGAAACGCCACATGAGTCATAAAGAACGAAAAAAAGAGTGAGTGGCGCAATGCGCCGCTCACTCTTTTTTTGATATAAATTACAAGAGGCGTCGATGGGATTTGCGTAGTCCCGCACAGCGGGAAACCCATGATGGCAGGGATCAGAAGCACAATCACCAAATCAAAACGAGCCTTTACAAACTCGTTTTATAAGAGGCGTCGATGGGATTTGCGCAGTCCCGCGCAGCGGGAAAGTCCCACGCAGTGGGAAAGTCCCGCACAGCGGGAAACCCACGTTGGCAGGGATCAGGAGCATAACCATCAAATCAAAACGAGCCCTTACAGACTCGTTTTTAAGAGGCGTCGATGGGATTTGCGCAGTCCCGCGCAGCGGGAAAGTCCCACGCAGTGGGAAACCCATGTTGGCAGGGATCAGAAGCACAATCACCAAATCAAAACGAGCCTTTACAAACTCGTTTTTTAAGAGGCGTCGATGGGATTTGAACCCATGATGAGGGTTTTGCAGACCCTTGCCTTAGCCACTTGGCCACGACGCCATTCTTCATTTGCTGATTGAAAATTACGGATTGCTGATTGACCGTCTGCAACCATCAATCTGCAATCCGCAATCGTCAGAGCGGGCGATGGGATTCGAACCCACGACCTTCTCCTTGGCAAGGAGACGTTCTACCACTGAACTACGCCCGCAGGAGGCCCCTACTTTCAGGCCGAGTGCCGAGAGCCAGGATCGGACTGGCGACACCGCAATTTTCAGTCGCGTGCTCTACCAACTGAGCTATCTCGGCCTGGACACGAACTGTTTTTGAAGCGGGAGGATTTTACACGCAGAGAGGGAGATTGTCAAGCAAAGGTCCAAAATGTTTACAGGGATTTTACATCCGGTTCATCTGCCGGTTACTTGAAGAATCTAAAATGCAGGTTACAAATCGAAATCAAAAAGGAGATGACACGATGTTCAAAATGAAGTCTTTGATCAAGAAGATCGCCCTGGCTGCCCTGGTACTGGTAATCGGTTTGACTCCCTACCCGATATCCGGCGCATCGGCTGCCGGTATGAATGACCAGGCCAATCCCCAGCCGGATAACTCCCGGCTGGAAAACCTGTGGGCAAGCGAGCAGTCCCGTTATAAGCTCCAAGGTGACCGGATTTCAAATGCCGGCGATTTTATCGCCTGGGTGCAGACTCTGATCAATCGGACCAATTCCAAAGGCTGGGATACGTCCTCCGTCCAAGCCGCCCTCAATGCTCTCAGCGCCGTCATCCCGGCCGTCCAGGCTGCCCATGCTCCCGGATCCGCCATCCTCGCCAGTCACACCGGTTTCAATGCCAATGGCAAGGTCACCGACCGCATCACCGCCATTGCCACGGCCAAGTCCCTCGCCCGGGTTCTCAAGAACACCCGCACTGCGATGAACGGCACCGGCATGGCTTTACTCGCTGCGATCAGGGTCTTCCGGGATGCCCATCCTCGCTCAACCACCATACCTGTCCGCTAGGCAGGTTCTCTCCCTCCAGCATAATTAACTCCGACTCTAAGCTTTGGGGTGAATATTATCGCCAAGTGATCTTTACCAATCCCCCAACCCCCTTTCCGAGTGCAGGCAGGGGTGCTGGATTCGAAGAAAAGGGTGCGGGCGGCGCAAAGCGCCTGCTCGCACCCTTTTCTTCGATTAAACTCCCCTCCACCGAATTGGTGGATCGCGAAGCATGCCCGAAGGGCTGGGCAGGGGTGGGGGCAATTCCTTGGAAACCACTTGGAATAAATAAATTTGGGGTCCATCATGCCTTTTGCAGTACAATCAAGAATTCCTTAACACAAAGTCGCTAAGTCACGAATTCCAAGGTTCTTTATCCTCAGAGTTCGTGTCTTCGTGCCTTGGCGGTAAATTTTCCCAGCAAAACTGATGAACCATAAAACCAAAAACATGAGGCAGACATGGACAAGAAAGTCATTCTGAGCGAAAAAGCACCCAAAGCGATCGGCCCGTATTCCGTTGCAATCCGCACCGGCAATCTGGTCTTTGCCTCTGGGCAGCTTGGCTTGGACCCGCAGAACGGGAACCTTGTGCCAGGCGGGATCGAAGACGAGACTCGCCAGGCCCTTACCAACCTCCGCCATGTCCTGGCGGATTCCGGGTCCGGGATGCAGGCGGTCGTCAAGACCACCGTCTTCCTGAAAGACATGGCCGACTTCCCCAAGATGAATGCCGTTTATGCCGAATTCTTTCCGGAGAACCCGCCTGCCCGCAGCACCGTTCAGGTGGCGGCCCTGCCCAAGGGCGGCAATGTTGAGATAGAAGCAACTGCCACTGTAATATGAGTTCCGAACTCGTTCTGCTGGTTGACGACGAACCCTCCATCGTCCAGCTCGCCCGCATGTACCTGGAGCGCGAGAACTTCCGGGTGGAAGCCGCCGGTGACGGAGAAGCCGCGCTGGAGGCCGTAAAGCACTTGAAACCGCACCTGGTTGTGCTGGATGTGATGCTCCCCAAGCTGGACGGGTTCGAAGTCTGCCGCCGCCTGCGGGCGGAGAATAACCCGGTCGCCATCATCATGGTGACCGCCCGCGATGAGGATATCGATAAGATCCTCGGCCTGGAACTGGGCGCGGATGATTACCTGACCAAGCCTTTCAACCCGCGCGAACTGGTGGCGCGCATCAAGGCCATTCTGCGACGGGCTGACCGCTCCACGCAAGTGGATACCGCTCCCATTACCCTGGCAGACCTGACTGTTGATGCCTTGCGCCGCGAGGCGTGTGTTTCCGGCCAGACCCTCGAACTGCGCACCCAGGAGTTCGAAGTGCTGCTCACACTAGCCAGGCAGCCCGGACGGGTTTTTACAAGAGAACAGCTGCTCCAACAGGCCTGGGGCTTCGATTTTTACGGCCAAACCCGCACCGTGGATGTTCATATCGCCCACCTGCGCAAGAAACTATCCGGGAGTTCCGTGACCATCGAGACTGTCACCGGTATCGGGTATAAACTGTTGGCATGATGTCTTCATCTTTGCGTTCCCGTTTGTGGTGGAGTTATATACTGGTTACATTGTCCGCACTTGGCATTGTGGCAGTGGTCCTTTTGGTCTATATCATTCAAAACCCCTCCACCTACCGGCAGGCCAGCGCAAGAATGACTGTCGTCGCGGCACTCCTGCGCAAGAATGAAACGGACCTGGTCAATCTGGGTGCATCGGAACTCCAGGCGCGTATCGAACAAGTCGGTCAAACTTCCAATGTCCGGATTGTCATCTTCAACAAAAAACGGCAGGTTCTGGCTGATTCACAATCCACGGGACAGGGTTCCCTCCATATGCCGCTTTTCCCCCGTTTGCGAGTCTCGTCGGCATTGCGCGACCAGAACGGTCAATACTGGCTTTATATCATTCAGCACCTGAATAATGGAAACTGGCTGCTGGTGGCCGTTCCCCGCCCGGCTGTTCCCTTGTTGACCGTCCTGAGTGATGAATTATTGTTGCCGATTTTGGGCGCTGCAGTTGCGGCTTTGATCATTTCCCTTTTCGTGGCATTCTGGCTGGCCCGCTGGATTGGTAATCCGCTTCAGCAAGTGGTGGTCGCCTCCCGGCGGATGCCAGTACCGAATGTTGCACCGATAGAACCGCGCGGCCCTCAGGAGGTCCAGGAGCTGGCGCTGGCGTTCAATGATATGAACAGACGGGTTTTGGCCACCCAAAGATCCCAGCGCGAGTTTGTTGCCAATGTTTCCCACGAGCTTAAAACTCCGCTCACCTCCATCCAGGGATTTTCACAGGCCATCCTGGATGGTACGGCGAACACCCCTGAAACGCTCAGGCAGGCCGCCCAGGTGATATACGATGAGGCCGGGCAGATGCACCGTCTGGTGCTCGACCTGCTGGACTTGGCCCGCCTGGATGCCGGTACGCTCGACTTGAGACGCGCTCCCGTGGATTTGCCCGGCCTGCTCAGAAATATCGCCGAAAAGTTCACCCCCCAGGCACGTACCGCAGGTGTGTCGATAAGGGTGGACTCCCCCGCCCTGCCGCCTGTCACTGGTGACGGCGACCGGCTGGCGCAGGTCTTCTCCAATCTGGTGGATAACGCCCTGAAGCACACTCCTGCCGGGGGCAATATCACAATGCATGCCCGGTTGACCGGCCCTTCGACAGGTCCCGGGACAGGCACCGGGATCCAGGTGGATGTTGCGGATACCGGTGTTGGCATTCCACCGGAAGCCCTGCCTCACATCTTCGAGCGGTTCTACCAGGCTGACCCGGCCCGACCGGGAGGCGAGAAACACGGCACCGGTCTGGGTCTGGCAATTGTAAAGGAAATTGTTGGAGCACACGGTGGTAAAATAAGCGTTCGCAGCGGCCCTGATGCCGGTAGCACCTTTACTGTCACTCTGCCGCTGGCAATGCCGGATGCTTCCAGCGTGGCCCGGCGCATCAAATAGGTCATCATGCCTTCCGTTTCCATTATTGTCCCCTGTTACAACGAACAAGACACCATCCGTAAACTGCTCGAGGCCATCTACGCACAGGCCTTTCCGCGCCCCGACCTGGAGGTGGTGATCGCAGACGGCATGTCCTCGGATGGGACGCGCACACAGATTGCGGCCTTTTCCGATTCTCATCCGGACCTGCAGATTGCCGTGGCGGATAACCCCTCTCGTAACATTCCTTCTTCATTGAATTGTGCGTTGAAAGAAGCCCAGGGCGAGATCATCGTTCGCCTGGATGCGCATTCGATGCCATATCCTGACTACGTTGAGCGCTGCGTCGCGGACCTGGAGGCGGGTCTCGGTGAAAATGTCGGCGGCATATGGGAGATCCAACCTGGTGCCGAAACGTGGGTGGCGCAATCCATCGCGGCGGCTGCCTCCCACCCATTGGGTGTGGGTGATGCACTTTACCGCCACACCGCTGTGGCCGCTCAGGTGGATACCGTCCCCTTTGGAGCCTTCAAACGCGAGCTGCTGGCGTTGGTCGGCTTCTTTGACGAGTCGTTGCTTACCAACGAGGATTACGAGTTCAATGCGCGCATCCGCAAATCAGGCGGCAGGGTCTGGCTTGACCCTTCCATCCGTTCGATCTATTTTGCCCGGCCCACACTGGCGAAACTGGCCAGGCAATACTCCCGTTACGGGTTCTGGAAATGGCGCATGTTGCGCCGTTATCCTGGGACGCTGCGCTGGCGGCAGGCTCTCCCGCCTTTGTTCGTCCTGAGTCTTATCGTCGGGATGGTCCTGTCTCCATTTCTACCTGTTTTCCGGGTTCTGCTGGCAGTGGAAATTTCCATTTATCTTGTCGTTCTGGCTGCCGCGGGAGTCCAGGCGGCTGTGCGCCAGAAAAAAGTCCAAATGGCGGTCGGTTTACCACTCGCGATCGCGACCATGCACATTGTCTGGGGTGCAGGCTTTTTATGGAGTATGATTAAGGGGATTTTCACCGAACGACACCCGGAGAAGGAGTAATGCAACCAACTGCACGATCCAAGCCTGTCGGCTGGCGCGTCCGTGCGCGCGAGCAACGCACCATCCTGCTGATAGGTGACGCGCTTGCCTCTTTATTGGCACTCTTCGGCGGCCTGTATTTCTGGGGGCAAAAGTATGACTGGCTGAAGTTTTCGTTGAATTTCCTCCAGCAGCGCGTTGAATTCTGGTTTTACCTCCTTCCGCTGATCTGGATGGTATTCCTGGTCGAATTGTATGATACGCATCGCGCCAGGGACCTGCGCCAAACTGTGACTGGCATTTCCCTGGCTGCTTTGGCCGGGCTCTTATTCTATGCGCTGATCTACCTCATTTCGCCCAAAGGTTCTCTGCCGCGTCTTGGCATTGGCATTTTCCTGATTTTCGCATCCATCCTGACACTGCTCTGGCGCCTTGTGTATATCCAGATCGTCACCGCCCAGGCATCCCTGCGGCGGGTGCTGGTGATCGGCGCAGGCAAAGCCGGTGAGACGCTTGCGCGCGTTTACAACAAACTGCGACCGCAGCCGTTCTACCTGGTTGGCTTCATGGATGACGATCCGAAGAAAATTGGGGATAACCTGGAAGGATTTCCCATTTTGGCCGGGAACGACCGTTTGCTCGAGATCATCGAGACGATGGCGATCACGGAGATTGTTATTGCCATCACCGGCGAAGTGCAGGGCAGCACCTTTCAGGTGCTCCTGGATGCCCAGGAGAGCGGGGTGGATGTCATCCCAATGCCCGCCCTGTACGAGGAGTTGCTCGGGCGCGTCCCCATCCATCACCTGGAGTCCGAGTGGTTGATCCGTTCCTTTGTGAACGATGCACGCGTCGGGGGGTTCTACGAATTGACGAAGCGGCTGCTTGACATCCTTATCGCGTTGGCCGGTTTGATTATTTGCATCATCCTCGCCCCGATTACTGCCATCATAATCCTGGTGGATAGCGGATTTCCCATCCTGTACAGGCAGATTCGCTCCGGCAAAGGAGGGAAGATCTATTCCATCTACAAGTTCCGCACCATGGTCCAGGATGCCGAAAAGGATGGCAGGGCGCGGGTCACGGATGAAAATGACGAACGCATCACGCGTGTGGGAGGCTTTCTGCGTCGCACGCACATCGATGAATTGCCGCAGTTTTGGAACGTCCTGCACGGCGAAATGAGTATTGTCGGCCCGCGCGCCGAACGCCCCGAATTGATTGCCAAATATCAGAAGGAAATTCCCTTATACCGGGCGCGTTTGCTCGTCAAGCCGGGCATCACCGGCTGGGCGCAGGTAAATTATGGTTATTCCGCCACGATCGCCCAAACCATTGTTAAACTTGAATACGACCTGTATTACATCAAACATCGCAATTTATTCATGGATGTTCTCATCATCCTGCGTACCATGACCCAGATCATTGGGTTTCGGGGAAGATAGCCGGATGCGCGCCCTGGTCACCGGCGGAGCCGGTTTCATCGGTTCTCATATTGTGGAGGAACTCCTGCGAGGCGGCGCTTCCGTGCGTGTGCTGGATAACTTCTCTTCCGGAAAACGCGAAAACCTGGAATCATTTCAGGGCGATCTGGAAATCCTGGAGGGTGATCTGCGCGACGCGCAGGCCATCAAGGCCGCCACACGGGATGTGGACCTGGTCTTTCACCTGGCAGCCTTCGTCTCCGTCCCGCAGTCCATGTCGGAGCCGGAGACCTGTTTCGCGATCAACGTGGCTGGGACGGTTACCTTGCTTGAAGCGGCCTGCCGGGCCGGTGTCCGCAAAGTCGTCTTGTCTTCCAGCACGGCAGTTTATGGAAATCCGGACAAATTCCCGACGGACGAAGAAGCTCCGCTCCGGCCATTATCCCCCTATGCTTTGTCGAAACAGGTGAACGAGCTGTATGCCCGCCTGTACACGCAAACCTTCAACCTGCCGGTAACTGCCCTGCGCTATTTCAACGTCTACGGACCGCGCCAGCGTCCTGATTCCGACTATGCGGCTGCCATTTCCATATTTACCCGGCAGCTGGCGAACAAGGAACCGATTACGATCTTCGGTGATGGCAAACAGAGCCGTGATTTCATCTTCGTCAAGGATGTGGTCCGCGCCAACCTGCTGGCGGCCGAATCCGCAGCCGGTGAGGTGTTCAATATCTGCACCGGACGCGAGACGACTCTGTTCGATTTGCTGGAGGAACTGAGTGAGCTGGGCTTCCACCAGCCTGAGGTGCGGTTCGAAGCACCGCGCCCGGGTGACATCTATCGTTCGAAAGGTGATCCCGATAAAGCGGCCTCGATCCTGGGCTTTCGTGCCGTGACATCTCTGGCAGATGGCTTGGCCAAAACCATGGAATGGATGATAAGTAAATGAATGCAAAATTTCGTTCCCAACTCCCCAATGCTTTTATCTTGTTAGTGGATATTGTAGTAACCGTGGTCGCCATCGTAGCTGCGTTTGCACTCCGGCTGGAAGGCGACCAGACCACGATTTACATTGGGTCCCTTTATTGGATGGTTCTCATCAGCGTTCTGATAAAGCCCGTCGTTTACTACTTGTTCGGTCTTTACCGGCGCCTGTGGGCTTATGCCAGTGTAAAGGAATTAACCCTCATCTTTTCGGCAGTGACAGCTGCCTCGGCAGTTTTCTCTGCCATTACGCTGATACTTTACATATCCCGGGCAGATTCCACCCGGATCCTGAATTTTCCACGCGCGGTCCTGCCGATAGACTGGTTGCTTTCCCTGGTCGGCATCGGCGGTTTGCGCTTTTCCATCCGGTTGTTGGCGGAAGGGCGCGCTGCCAGTAAAAAACCCGTGCCAAGGAAAGCCAGAAATGTTTTGATCATCGGTGCAGGTGATGCCGGCGCGTTGGTGGTGCGGGAATTGCAAAAGAACAAACAACTTGGCCTGCGCCCGGTCGGTTACCTGGATGATGACCCAACCAAGCAGAAGCGTCAAATCCATGGGATATCGGTGATCGGAAAACTCGCCGACCTGGGCCGCGTTCTGGATCACCGCCGTGTCGAGGAGGTCATCATTGCTATCCCCAGTGCAGGTGGGACAGTGGTCCGCCTGGTGACAGACATCTGCCGGTTGAAGGGCATTCCGTTCCGCACCATGCCAGGCCTGTTCGAACTCATTAATGGGAAAGTCAGTGTCAACCGGCTGCGCGATGTGGATATCGACGACCTTTTGCGCCGTGAACCGGCACGCATCCAGGATGAACTGATCGGCGCGGCGCTGGCCGGCAAGCGGGTGCTCGTCACAGGCGCAGGCGGTTCCATCGGCCGTGAGATCTGCCGTCAGGTTGCCCGCTGGAGCCCTGAAGTGCTGATCATGCTCGGTCACGGCGAGAACAGCATTTTCGAAGCCATGCTCGAATTGCGCGAGGATTTCCCCGTCCTTCCGGTTAAACTGGTCATTGCGGATATCCGTGACAAGAACAGGATTCAAAGTGTTTTCACCGATTTCCGCCCGCAGGTGGTTTTCCATGCTGCCGCCCACAAACATGTCCCGTTGATGGAAATTAATGTGGAAGAAGCCGTTACCAATAACCTCATTGGAACGAAATATGTCGTCGAGGCAGCCAGTGCAGTTGATACGGAACGGCTGGTGCTGATCTCCACCGACAAGGCTGTCCGCCCATCCAGCGTAATGGGGGCCACCAAGCGCATCGCCGAAATGGTTGTGGTCGATGCCGCTCATCGCACCGGGCATGCCTACTCGGTGGTCCGTTTTGGGAATGTATTGGGCAGTCGCGGCAGCGTGGTTCCGCTTTTCAAACGGCAGATCGCCCATGGAGGTCCGGTGACGGTGACCCACCCGGAGATGAAACGCTACTTCATGACCATCCCGGAGTCTGTCCACCTGGTCCTGCAGGCCGCCGCAATGGGTCAGGGTGGCGAGGTCTTCATGTTGAATATGGGCCAGCCGGTGCGTATCCTCGACCTGGCGGAAGACCTCATCCGGCTTTCGGGCCTGGAACCAGGCAGGGATGTTGAAATTGTTTTCACAGGCATCCGTCCGGGAGAAAAGCTCACTGAAGATCTGTGGGGGGATGGCATGGATTACAAGAAAACGGCCCACCCTGAAATCTTCCGTGCTGAAACCGAGGAGGCCGTCCTGCCAGCTGACCTGGACAAGCTCGTCGAAGAATTAGCCCAGCTCGCAGACGAAAGCGAAGCTTCCGCGATCCTTCATCTGCTGGACGAAACCATCCCCGATGGGAAAATACAGGCCGCCTCACCGCTGGACCTGACTTCACCGGATTAAATCAAGTGCATGCCTGAAATCAGTCTCTCCAACTGGAATGAATTTCTCGCAGATCATCCGGAGGCGCATATCCTGCAATCGGGCGAATGGGGGGAGCTGAAATCCGCCTTTGGCTGGGATGCCCTGCGGGTGATAGAAGACGGCCTCGGCGCACAAATCCTTTTCCGGCGGCTGCCGCTCGGCCTGACCTTCGCCTACATCCCAAAAGGGCCGGTGGGGAGTCCAGTAAGGGGAACCACACAACGATTTTGGGCGGAAGTGGATGCGCTCTGCCAGAAAAAACATGCCGTCTTCCTGAAGATGGAGCGGGATGGGTGGGAGGGTGATGCGTCCTCCATTATCCCGCCTTCAGCCTTCCTCCCAAGCCCGCAACACATCCAGCCGCACAGCACCCTGGTCGTGGACCTGGGTGGCAGCCAGGAGGAAATTTTCAACCGCATGAAACCGAAGACCCGCTACAACATCCGTCTGGCCGGTCGCAAGGAAGTGGTTGTCGGACCCTCCAATGACATTGAGAACTTCTGCCGTGTGATGGGTGTAACCAGCCAAAGGGAAGCTTTTCATGTCCATTCGCTGGAATATTACCGGCGCGCCTATCAGCTTTTTTACCCTAAGGGCATGTGCGAGCTCTTTGTGGCCGATTACCAGGGCCAGAGCCTCGCCGCCGTGATGGTATTCGCATGTGGCAAAAGCGCCTACTATTTTTATGGCGCCTCGGCCGATGCGGAACGCAACCGTAAACCGACTTACCCGCTGCAATGGGAAGCCATCCGCTGGGCGCTTGGGAAAGGTTGTACCGAATACGATCTGTGGGGGATCCCCGACGAAGCCATCGACATTGACGACGACGAGGCTGAGGCCCGCGAAGACGGGTTGTGGGGCGTCTACCGTTTCAAGCGGGGCTTTGGCGGCTCGATTAAAAGGGCCCAGCAGACCCTGGATCGGGTTTACACTCCCCTGCTCTATAAACTCTACCTGTGGCGTTTCTCCGGTTCCGGTTCGGACTGACCGCATGATCGCGTTTACCGGCACTCCCCAGGCCTGGAACGAATTGATCTCCTCCCTTCCCCTTGCCCATCTCCTGCAAACCTGGGAATGGTCGCAAGGGAAGGCCAAATACGGCTGGCGGGCCATGCCGTTTGTTTGGAACGCTCCCCAAACCATCCTTGATCTTTCGCAGTCGGCAGAAAGCGGTCAACCAATGGCAGCCGCCATGCTGTTGAAACGCAATTTCCCGATAGGCGGGTTTGCCAAAAAAATGTGCGTGTTATACGTTCCGAAGGGTCCGCTAATGGACTGGAACGACGCTGCCCTGCGCCAGCGCGTCCTGGACGACTTGCAGGCGTTCGCCAAACGCCAGGGGGCGATCTTCGTCAAGGTGGACCCGGACGTGGCATTGGGCATCGGCATTCCCGGAACAGCTGCAGCGGTCGAATTTGCCGGCGGTCAGAAGGTCAGGCTCGATTTGGTGCGGCGGGGCTGGAAATTTTCGCAGGACCAGATCCAATTCCGCAATACCGTTTTGATCGACCTGTCCCCGTCCGAAGACGAACTGCTGGCGCGCATGCGGCAGAAGACACGTTATAACGTCCGCCTGGCGCAGAAGAAGGGCGTGACGGTGCGGGTCGGGACGCTGGATGATCTGCCCCAACTGTATCGCATGTACGCGGAAACTTCGGTACGGGATAATTTCTTGATCCGGGAAGAGGGCTATTACCAGACGGTCTGGCATAATTTCATGAGCAACCCCTCCTCCATCGGCGGGCAACAGCCGTTCAGCGAACCTTTGATTGCCGAAGTGGGCGGCCAGACGGTGGCAGCCGTCTCATTGTTCTATTTTGCGGGGCGGGCGATTTTTCTCTTCGGCATGTCAAGCGGCGATCAGCGCGAGAAAATGCCCAATTACCTGCTCCAGTGGGAAGCCATCCGGCGGGCTAGGGCGCTGGGCTGCACGGTCTACAATTTGTGGGGCGCGCCGGATGAGTTCAATGAGAAGGACGGCCTGTGGAGCGTCTTCCGCTTCAAGGAGGGTTTTGGCGGGGTTGTCTCACGCACCCTCGGGGCGTGGGATTTCACTTCCAATCCGTTGCTGTACAGGTTGTATACGCAGATCCTCCCCAAGGTGTTGGATGGAATGCGCTTTCGTGGCAAGGCAAAAACCAGGCAAAGCGTAGAGGCTTAAATCCACGCAGATACACGAAGTTGCACGAATGGCTTAGAACGAATATCGACAGTCCGAAAACTGCCATTCGAAGCGCAAAAAGTTCTCCAAATCCATTACAAAGAGCACTTATCAATTTTGGCTCACGTGGTCGGCTGGAGTGGAAACGTTTCGTTCTATGAACTTATTCCGTACTGAGTAATCTTGGTGTCTCATCGTGTGACTTCGTGGACAAAAAAGCCTTCGTGTTCTTCGTGGAGAAATATGATCCCTCGCATTCGTTTCGCCCATCTCCCCACCCCCATCGAGCCTCTTCCCCGCTTGACACAGGAATTGAACGGTCCGCGCCTGCTTGTCAAGCGCGACGACCAGACCGGTCTCGCCTTCGGCGGAAATAAGACCCGCAAACTGGAATTCCTGGTCGCCGAGGCGCAGGCCCAGGGAGCGGACATATTGCTCACGGCCGGGGCGCTGCAGTCGAACCACTGCCGCCAGACGGCCGCGGCTGCGGCCAGGTTCGGTTTCGGTTGCACTCTGGTTTTGGTCGGAGAACCGCCTGCCAAGGCCAGTGCCAACCTGTTGCTCGACGAACTTTTCGGTGCACGAATGGTCTGGACAGACAGGCCCCACCGGGACGAGACCTTGCAGGCCGCCTTCGATTCTGCCAGGCGGCAGGGCAAAAGGCCCTATCTCGTCCCCTATGGAGGCTCGAATTCCACCGGGGCGCTTGGGTACGTGTTCGCGCTGGAAGAGTTTATCGGTCAGGGCGTCCAGGCCGACTGGATCGTATTCGCCTCCTCCTCCGGCGGGACACAGGCCGGCCTGGTCCTGGGTGCGCGTCTCTTCGGCTTTTCCGGAAAGATCCTCGGCATCAGCGTGGATGAGCCGCAGCATGACCTGCAGATCCATGTGGCAAAATTGGCCTCCGAAACCTCCCTGCGGATGGGGTCGCGCATTGAATTCACGCCAGGCGATGTGCTGGTCAATGCCGATTACGCTGCACCCGGCTATGGGGTTATGACCGCTGTGGAACGCGCCGCCATCCGGCTTTTCGCCAGGTGTGAGGGCCTGTTGCTCGACCCGGTCTACACCGGGCGGGCTGCCGCGGGGCTGATCGACCTGATCCGCAAGGGGTTTTTCCGGAAGGATGAGACTATCCTGTTCTGGCATACTGGCGGGCAACCGGCGCTGTTTGCCGAAAAATACCAAAATGATTGGTGAAGCAATTTCCCGGCATTTTCAATAAATGCCGGGGACTGCTGTTAACGCACTTCCGATGTCCGGTTTTGGAAAAGCACGACGGGACCGGTTCCGTACCCGAACAATCGAACAAGAACCGTATCCCGATCCGCCAAATCCAAGGCACGCATGGCGCGCGCATCCAACCGGACCTGTGTGGGTAGATCCAGGTGAAACGAGTCTGCATATATCGAGAATATCTTCTGTGGATCGTCATCGGCGGCGATACGGTTTATGGACAGGGCTTTACATTCCTCGCAGGAATGGATCAGCATCAACTCGCCGCGACCGGCACCGTATTTCTTTCGGGTAGACTTGACTGTCAGCCCGACCGGTCGCATGGACGCTTTGCAGGCTGAAAGCCGGTCTCCCGCCGCGTACAGATCCAGGTGGCGCGACCACAGGCAATACGGACAATGGTTGCGGTTCTGGACGCCAGAGCGTCCGGATTTCGAGTAAACGAAACCGTGACAGTGAGCACACGTAAAGCCGTTCGAGGCGGTTTTTTTGTCAGGCCGTCCATATCGAGATCTTGACTTTTCTTTCCATTCGGACATTATTACGGCATTGTCTTTCATCAGACTTCCTCTTTCAAACGCAAATAACTCTCATAGCGGAGAGGGCTGATCCTGCCTGCTACGACCTGCTTGCGTATGGCGCAGCCGGGTTCTTCGTCGTGCATGCAGCCCAATCCGAATTTACATTGCCCGACGAACGGGCGCATCTCCGGGAAGAACAGGGCCAGATCTTCTCCGTCCAAATCGGGCAGGCCGAATTCGCGTATGCCGGGCGTATCCACGATATCCGCGCCAAAGGCCGTGGTGACCATCTCGGCAGCCGGGGTGGTATGTTTCCCTTTTCCAACTCTGCCGGTTCCAACGAACTCAACGCGCAAGCCCAGGCCCGGCTCGAGGGCATTCAAAAGGGCGGTTTTACCAACCCCGGATTTTCCGACGAATGCCGAGACGGTTCCTTTTAGCTTTTGGCGCAGGCTGTCCAGACCTTCCCCGGTGACCGAACTGGTCAAAAGGATCGGGTAGCCGATCTGACGATATTCTTCGATCACAGTTTGCAATTCCTCATCCAGCCTCCCATCAGGTCCGCGCCCAAGATCCAGTTTGGTGATCACCACCAGCGCGGAGATTTCAAGATACTCAGCCGAGGCCAGGTACCGGTCGAGCAGACCCCATTTCGGAGTCGGATTGGCCGCGGCAAAGACCGGGACCAGGTAATCCACATTCGAGAGGACGATTTGCTCGAATTTGTGCTTGCCCGGATACGGGTCCCGGCGCGCCAGGCGGTTGCGGCGCGGCAGCACATCGGTGATCTTGCCGCTGCCATCGTGCGTGTTCACAAACCGGACGATATCGCCAACCACCACTGGGTCCATCTTGTCGAGGATTTTAACTTTCCGGACAATCGGACTGAGCGAAGTGGGGTCGGCAATCGGATAGACCAATTGCTTGCGCAGGCGCGCTGAAAGGACGCAGGGCAGCACTTGCCCGTTGCTGCGAACATGGTATGTGCCGGTATTTTTTTTAACCACGACACCCTGGTCGTGAGTATTGGTGTTGCACGCGTCCATTGTGAAGTTCCTTGTTTTGTTAATATAAAAACCGGCCACAGGATGACTCCCGTGGCCGGTGTAATACATTATCTACTGGTTGCCTGAGGCGCTTGATGAGACGCGCATCCAGACCGTTGACCGATTAAATAGAAAAGCCACGGGTAGACGTGCGCCCGTGACCGAGGTTAATTCAAAAAGAACCTGACTGGACTCGCTTCACAGGCGCACACACAGGACAACCGCCGATGCCATACTTAACATGAAACTGTGTGCGCTCCTTTCCTCTATAATATTTACAGCGGGCCAACTTTATCATGAAGTCCGAATTACTGTCAAGACAAATTTATCGGGAAAATGGAAAGTTGAATAATCCAATGGAAGTCTGGACTCGCCATAGTATAATTCACCCAAATGGAACCCCGCCCCAACTCTTCCTTCCTTCCCTACCTCGCTTCCGCCATCAGCCTGCTTGTGCTCGGCTTTGGCGCAGCCGCCTTCTCGATTTTCGCTCTCACCCCCACCGTCTGGGCGCGCTGGCTGCTCTTCTTCGGCGCAACCCTCGGGCTGACCGGACTGGCCTTGCCGGTTACCTGGTTCCTCAACCTGCGCTTCCCTTCCGAACCACCCGCAGGACCGTACGTGATCGTCCGGCAGGCCATCTGGGTGGGTGTGTACGGGGTCGTACTGGCCTGGCTGCAGCAGGTCCGCCTGGTTACGGTCTGGACCGCTCTCGGCCTGGCCATCGGGCTGGTCGCCATCGAGTACCTGGTCCGCATGCGCGAGAAAGCCCGCTGGCAGCCAAAACCCATTCCCGCTGAACCACCGCCGGCGGAAGATAAGCCCTCTACCGAAGCATGAACCTGCATGGACTCCCTTCCGTCGATCAACTTCTCCAGACCCGATTGGCGGCTGAACTCATCGCGAGCTACGGCCGCCCGTTGACTTTCCAGGCCATCCGCAGCGTATTGGATGACGTGCGGGCACGTGCCTCAACGGGTGAAAGTTTCACCCTTCCTGACCGGAAAAACATCCTCGCCGTAACGGCTTCCCTCCTGGAAACCTGGACTTCCCCGACATTGTTGCCGGTCATCAACGCCAGCGGGGTGATCCTGCACACGAACCTGGGCCGGGCACCGCTTTCGAGCGCCGCTCTGCAGGCCGTCGAAACGGTTGCGCGCGGCTACTCGAACCTGGAACTCGACCTGAAAACCGGCAAGCGCGGCGCGCGCCTGGTCCATGCCGAGGGTTTGCTTCAACGTCTGACCGGCGCCGAAGCTGCCATGGTGGTTAATAACAATGCTGCCGCAGTGCTGCTGGTGCTTGCGGCGCAGGCCAACCGCCGGCGGGTCGTCATCTCCCGCTCGCAACTGGTCGAGATCGGCGGTGGCTTCCGCCTGCCGGATGTGATGAAGCAGTCCGGGGCGAAACTGGTCGAGGTGGGCACCACCAATAAGGTCCGGCTGGCCGATTACGAGGCAAGCCCTCCAGGAACCGGCCGCCCTCGTCCTGCATGCCCACCGCTCGAATTTCAGGATCACCGGCTTTACCGAAGAGCCGGAGTTGAAAGAGCTCGTAAACACGGCGCACAGCCACGCGGTTCCGTGCGTGGACGACCTCGGCTCCGGCGCGCTGCTCGACACAGCCCGCTACGGTCTGGCCCACGAACCGACCGTCCAGGAAAGCCTGGCCGCCGGCATGGACCTGGTCTGCTTCTCCGGCGATAAACTGCTCGGCGGTCCGCAGGCCGGGATCATCCTTGGCCGGGCTGGGTTGGTCGCCGGCCTGAAAAAACATCCGCTGGCGCGCGCCTTGCGCCCCGACAAACTCTGTCTGGCCGCGCTGACCGCCACCTTGCTCCATTACCTTAAAGACGAGGCCGAACAGACCATCCCGATCTGGCGGATGATCGCACTGATGCCTGCCCAGCTTCGCAAGAAGGCCGAAGGCTGGCAGCGCAACCTGGGCCGGGGCGAGATCATCCCCGGAAAGTCG
This sequence comes from uncultured Chloroflexia bacterium, assembly GCA_963806575.1. Taxonomy (GTDB): domain Bacteria; phylum Chloroflexota; class Anaerolineae; order Anaerolineales; family Villigracilaceae; genus UBA877. The sequence continues at coordinate 77,645 of CAWDYX010000020.1, forward strand.
ACCATCGGAGGCGGCAGCTTGCCCGGGGAGGACCAGCCCACCTTCCTGCTGGCGCTGGACGTGAAAAAACCGGATGGCTTTCTGGAAAAACTCCGCCAGCAAAACCCGCCCATCCTCGCCCGCACCGAAAACGACCGCATCCTGCTCGATCCGCGTACGGTCCTTCCCGAGCAGGATGGAGCGCTGCTGGTTGGCCTGATGAATGTTCTACAGGGAAAAAAGACAACCGACTAGGGCGAACGGGGTTATCAATGGTATCCTTTTTATCTCCGACACTGATCCTATGACTCGTCAAACCGACCTTCTGCGTGTGCTCAAGGAAACCAGCCGGACCTTTTTCATCCCGATCGTCCGCCTGCCGGTCAGGCTGCAGGAGGTGATCGGGGCTGCCTACCTGTGTATGCGCGCCATCGACGAGATCGAAGACCACCCCTCCCTGGATAACCGGACGAAAGCCTCCATCCTGCACGGGCTCAGTTGGGCCTTGCAGGCCCAGCTCGCCTCGGACGACCCGGCGGACAGATCCCTGCTCGATGTCCTTTTTCTGCCATACCAGAAGATCCTGCCCGAAGTGACCCTGCGGATCAGCGACTGGTTGTCGCATGTGCCGCCTGGCATTGCGCCGCGCCTCTGGGATGCCACCATCGCGATGGCAGATCGCATGGCTTATTGGGCGGAGAATAACTGGCTGATCCGGACCGAAGCCGACCTCAACAGTTACACGTTCAGCGTGGCCGGTGCCGTCGGCCTGCTGATCTGTGACATCTGGACCTGGTTCGACGGATCCCAGGTTGACCGTCTGGCGGCCATCCATTTCGGGCGCGGCTTGCAGTCCGTCAATATCCTGCGCAACCGGGCCGAGGACACCCGCCGCGGCGTGAACTTCTTCCCGTCCGGCTGGAACGATCAGCAGATGTTTTCCTACGCCCGTAAGAATCTCGCCCAGGCCAGGCTGGGTATCGCCCGGATCACCCAGGCAAGCTTCAGAACCATGGTGGATATCCCCCTGGCGCTCGCCGAAGCCACCCTGCACGCCCTCGAGAACGGCCAGGCCAAGCTGACCCGCAGCCAGGTGCTGCAGATCGTCGGACAAATCTAGAGATTCAACGCGAGTTTTACGAGTGCACGAATTAGCGGGAATGATGTTTTGCCGGGTGGCAAAACGACAAAGTACGTAATTACATCAGCTTTCTAACAGTATCTGTGCCGCGCTAGCGGTAAAATCAGTACCCCCTCACTAAGACAGGCAGGTCAGTTGCTAACCGGTAGGCTCGTCTTTTATGTTGGGATACATTTCGTACTTAGCTAGGATATCGAGAATAATTGTCATAATAGATAAAGTGCCAAAACAGCAGATGAGGTTATATAGTTTCGATACTATCTTAAACTTAAGATGTCTTACCAAATGCTCTTTGGAAGTAAAAGAAGCATTATTCCAATGATTGTAACCATACAGGATAATACAAGAGTCATTTTCCACATCCTAAGACCTCTAATAAGTATCTTTTGGGTCCTTGGACGTAAAGAGAATAATAATGAAATTGCTACGAGAAGGATGCCGAGTATTATTATTAATATTGAGATTTGCTGTATATGCATATTTACCTTCCTCAAGGAATATTGAATTCTGAAAATATAATGGTTTTTGGCTAGGTATTGGAAGTAAGGGACGCCAGATTTGATATAGACCTTCAGCATCAACCACCGCAACAATACTACCAACTGCAGCTAGAACTAGAGCAGTCGGTTCTTCCGCAGCCACACCGATTCCGATTACGGTCATGGCTACCCCAATGACCAGTAGTCCACCGAACAATATTGCTCCTACCACCAGGTGAGTTGTGAAAACTGGGGTGGGAGGATTACTGCTTTTAGGCTGTTGTGCGGTTGGATCTATAGGTATGCTAGGTCTCTCTTGTTGGCCAGAGTCAGAGATATCTGGAGGTTCTATTGGGCTTCTAACTTTTCAACCGCTGCCGATATTATCAGGAGTTGTTGAATTAGTAGTAATAGAGAAAATTCCGCTGTTATAGTTACTATTATCACTATCTCCACTAGCATTATCGCAATCCTGTCCCTGGTATCCGCATTCTTCGTCCGAGCGCATATGCCCAGTAGGGTCACTTGCATTGACAGGGTTATTCAGCACATAACTGTACCTATTCAGCCCCTGCGGCCCTCCTGGCGTCACCGTATCCGTCTGGATGAAACGAGCGAGATAAAGAAATAAATCCGAAACATAAATATCAACCACTATCTGTATAATCCAATTCTTCTAATATCACTCCCATCACATCATCGATCTTGTTGATCACATCGCTATTCCAGAAGCGCAACACCCGAAAGCCTTTCTCGGCTAGAAAAGCGCTGCGCTCTAAATCATATTCTTCCTGATCCAGATGCTGACTACCGTCCACCTCGATCACCAGTTTAGTACCCGGTGCACAGAAATCGGCAATGTACGGTCCGATGGCATGCTGCCGCCGGAAATGCACACCCTGGTCACGCAAGGTCCTTAAGCAAGCCCACAATTTCGCTTCAGCAGGCTCAGGTGTTTTGCGCAATTCCCTGGCGCGTTGCATTATTTCAGGCGTGGAACGTCGGGGAGACATGCTGATATTCTATCCTGAAAAATCAACCCTACCCCGGCCCTCCCCAAATCGAAAGATTTGCCCTTCCAGGGTGCTGCGCGAGGGAGGGTGGCCAACGGCCGGGTAGGGTTCTTTTCCTGCCGGCTTACCAGCCCCCCGCTGGCATTGACCACCGCCACCACCGAGCCCAGGTGGTCGGTCAGGAAGTATTTCAAACCCGCACCGCACCCTTGCGGGCCGCATTCCACCATGGCCACTGTTTGCCCGGCGAAAGCGTAATACTTGCGCGTGATCGTCCCGGAGATCAAAATGCTCCCATCCGCTGCCTGCCCCTGTGGCCTTTCAGGGGGACCACCCCGCTCTGGTCCAGTTCATACGCACCGCCCATAAAGTAGCTCTTCACCTTCACGGTCACATTCTCTCCGAAGACACCCTGGAAATACTCCTGCTTCACCAGGCCTGCCCTGAGCCTGTCGAAGGGCTGCCGTCCCCGTCATAGAAGAAATTCCGGGTGGCCAGGGCCGCCCCGCTGCACGACCCGCTCCGTAAAACCACCGTCGCAAGCCGGTTCTCTATATTATATTCCTGGCTGCCCCTTGTAAAAATAGAACATTTGTACTATAATGGCAACCTGACTTATCCCGTCCATACTCACCAGGAGTAAAGATGAAACCGGTTTTCCCGTTTGCACTTGGTGGGTCGAAAAACTTTCCGCATTCTTCCCCGCCCTCATTTGTTTCTGAGGAATAATTCCTCTGGAAATACCTGCCAGCCTCTCGGTCCGAAAAAATGTCAATTCACCCTTCCAAATCCGGAAAAATGAGCAAAAACTGCCTGAAAACGACCTTTTCATGGGCTCTCCGATTCACTCTTTTCCCTGATTGTTCTTTTTTTGTTTTCAATGTTCAATTCCCCCCTCACCACCAGGCCTCAACATCATGTTTGGGGATCGGTAATCAGCAACAGTGTCCCCTTTGGGGATCGAAAATCTTCAATCCCCTTATTCGTTTTTTTTTCGATACGAGGAACGAATAGCCGAGGCTCGGCTGAGCCGGCAACACCTGTGGTCGTCGAATCTCGTCCCTGATTATTGGTCAGGTATAATAATGCCAGGCTGGAAGGATTGTACAAATTTATGGATTCGACGCGAATTTCACGAATGAACGAATAACGCAAATGTTTATTGGATTTATGGCTGAAGACTTTGGGAGGGTCTGATGACAGAAGAGATTGTTGAAAAAGAACTGTCATTCAAGATTATGCAGGCGGCCTTCGAGGTTCACAACCAACTGGGGCCGGGCTTTCTGGAGTCTCTCTACGAAGAAGCAATGACCTTGGAACTCAAAGCACAAGACATGCATGTGGAAAGGCAAAAGCGGATTCCAGTGAAGTACAAAAGCCATGTCATCGGCGAGCATATCCTCGATACAGTTGTTAACGAAAAAATCATCCTGGAATATAAAGCTGTTTCTGAATTGGCCCCAATCCACGAACAACAGGCATTGTCTTATCTGAAGGCCACAGGCTTGCCATTGGCGATCATGATCAACTTCGGTACGCCGCGTGTACAGTATCGGCGTATTGTAAATTCACCTGACAAAACAACGCACCAGATTACAATCATCCGAAAACGACCTTGAAATGCAGACTCCAGAGCTCAATTCCTTATTCGCCCCATTCGATTATTCGCATTATTCGCGTTAAATTTTTACCAGGAGAAACCTACCCATGAAATCCGACCTCGATACCCTCATGCAGTCCAAGGATCTCGACGCCCTGCTCGTCATCGGGGACGCCGACCACAACCCGCCCATGTACTATCTCACCGGCGGTGGGCACATCACCGCCGCCACGCTCATCCGAAAGCGCCGCGGAGAGGCCGTGCTCTTCTGCAACGATATGGAGCGCGACGAAGCCGCCAAATCCGGGTTGAAAATTCTCTCGTACAGCCTCTATAACTATGAAGAACTCCTTCAGGAAGCCCACGGCGACCATTCCCTGGCAACCGCCGTACGCCTCGGCCGCATGTTGAAAGACCGGGGCGTTCACGGGCGTGTCGGTCTGTACGGCAAAACCGACCTGGGCATGGCTTTTTCCGTTTTCACCAGACTGCAGGAATTGTCCCCGCAGCTCGAACTGGTCGGAGAGTCAGGTAATGACTCGGTATTGATGAAAGCCATGGAGACCAAGGACGCGGCTGAGATTGAACGCATCCGCAGGATGGGTGCCGTCACGACTGAAGTGGTCCGGCGCACTGCCCGATACCTCACCAGCCGGGCGGTCCGGGCGGATGAAGTCCTGCTGAAAGAGGACGGTACACCGCTGACCATCGCTGACGTCAAGGCTCGCATCAACCTGTGGATTGCCGAACTGGGCGCCGAGAACCCGGAGGGTACCATCTTCGCCATCGGGCGGGACGCGGGAGTACCCCACTCGGCCGGCAACCCGGACGACCTGCTGCGCCTGGGCCGGACCATCGTCTTCGACATCTATCCATGCGAAGCCGGCGGCGGCTATTTCTACGACTTCACGCGTACCTGGAGCCTGGGCTACGCTACCCCCCTCGCGCAGGAATTGTACGACCAGGTCAAGGCGGTCTACGACCGGCTGCGGGATGAATTCGACCTGAATGCCCCATTCAGGGATTACCAGCGCCTGGCCTGTGAGTTGTTCGAGAAGAACGGTCACCAGACCCTCCTTCATAATTCTTCACTGCTGGAAGGCTACGTCCATTCGCTGGGGCATGGCGTGGGCTTGAACATCCACGAACGACCCTGGTCGGGTCTGACGGCCACCGAAGACAACCTCCTGAAACCCGGTGTGGTCTTCACTTCCGAACCCGGGCTGTATTACCCTGAAAAAGGTCTGGGCGTGCGCATCGAGGATACCTACCGGGTCAGCCCGGAAGGGAAGATCGAACTCCTGGCCGAATACCCGTATGATTTTGTCTTGAAGATGAAGAAGTGGAGCAGCTAACAGGAACCTTATATCGAACTACATGCTGCAAAATCAGTTATACCGTCTGCAGAATGTCCTTGTAAAATAATAGCTCATGAGCTATAATTTCTTATCACTAAACCAGGTAAGCTCCTGAAACGCCTCGTGAGCGGCCGGTCAGGCGCAGACATCGCCTTCGACGAATTGTGTTCTTTGCTCAAGCGGTTTGGGTTTCAAATGCATTTTCACCAAAGATGGCATGCTAGAAATCATCAATCTTCAACCTGTCAATACCAGGGCCAAACCCTACCAGGTCAAGCAAGTCAGGAACCTCCTGCGCGCTTATCGATTCGATGAGGATAACGAATGAGCTTGAACAAATATCAGATGGTCATCTACTGGAGCGAGCAGGACCATGGCTACCTGGTCGAAATCCCCGAATTACCCGGTTGCATGGCGGATGGCAAAACTCGCCAGGAAGCCGTCAAAAATGCTGAAACCATTATGCAGGAGTGGCTGGAAACCGCCCATGAACTGGGCCGTTCCGTCCCCACACCACAAGGGCGCCTGCTGACCATCTCTGAAACCGCCGAACGGCTTGGATTGAGCGTTGCCATGGTGCGCCGGTATTGTGCAGATGGCAAACTCGTCGCTCGAAAAATCGGGCGCGATTGGGCTGTTCTGCAGCGTGATGTTGAACATTTTGCTGCCACTCCTCGTCACAGCGGGCGACCATCCTTGCATTATGCCACCCGTCTGCAGAGCGCCCATCAAGTGGCGGACAAATAAACCTGGTGGATGATTGCTAATGACTTCCCTTCCTCCTGCCCGTATCCTCGCCATTGAAACCTCCTGCGATGAGACCGCCGCCGCCGTGCTCGAAAATGGGCGCAGCCTGCTGGCTTCCACCGTCGCTTCGCAAATGGACATCCATGCCCGCTATGGCGGTGTCTTTCCGGAAGTTGCCTCGCGCCAGCATGTCCTGTCCATCCTGCCTGTCATCGAAGAGACCCTTGCCAAAGCCCATCTTACCCTGGAAAACATTGATGCGGTCGCAGCCACGCGCGGCCCCGGCCTGGCCGGATCGCTGGTGGTCGGGCTGAATGCGGCCAAGGGCATCGCCATGGGTGCGAACCTGCCGCTGGTGGGCGTGAACCATCTCGAGGGACACATCTACTCGGCCTGGGTATACGAGGCCGGGGATACTCCCGGCCCTGAGCCGCAGTTCCCGCTGATGGCCTTGCTGGTCTCAGGAGGCCACACCGAGTTGAATTTAATGGAAGACCACCTGAACTACCGGCGTTTGGGTGCCACACTGGATGACGCGGCCGGCGAGGCCTTCGACAAGGTCGCCCGGCTGCTGGGCTTGCCCTATCCCGGTGGGCCGTCAATTGAGAACGCCGCTGCCCAGGGTGATCCGGGCGCCTTCAAGTTTCCGCGCGCCTGGCTGCAAGGGACGTGGAACTTCTCCTTCAGCGGGCTGAAAACTGCCGTTGTGAAGGAAGTTAAAAGGTTGGATGGCCGGCCCCTGCCGGTGGCCGATCTGGCTGCCAGTTTTCAGGCCGCGGTCGTGGAGGTGCTCTTCCAGAAGACCATCCTGGCAGCGCGTGAGTTTGGGGTCAAGGAGATCATTGTAGGCGGGGGCGTCACATCCAACCAACCCTTGCGGGAGGCCTTCCTGGCACAGACGGAATTTCCGGTCAACATCCCACGCCTGTCACTCTGCACCGACAATGCCGCCATGGTTGCAGCTGCAGGCTATTTCCGTTTCGCCCTCGGCCACCGGGATGGGTTGGAAATGGATGTTTTGCCAACCTGGCCGCTCTCCTGAGACGGCAGCCGGAAGATGTGGATGATGTGCACAAATTAAGCACGAAACCCCGTTGTGGGACTGGCCCAAGTCCCGGCGGGGTTCGTGTAACGAGGAGAATGCAACTTCCATTATACGCAGCGAGTTAAGAGGAAGATGACAGAATATTAAAAAATAGATGAGAATTGGGATTGGCCAACGCTAGGATTTCCCTGCTCTTTAAATCACAAACCCCGTTTGGGACTGCCCTGATCCGCCGGGGTTTGTGTTTAGGAGGAGAATGCAATCTTCATTATACGCACCAAGATTAACGGTGGATGACGGGAAAATAAAGGCAGGATTAGAGATTCAGCCCCAAAAAAGTCCGGATCTCTTCCTGCGAAACCGGCCCCTGCCTTAAAATCCGCGGTTCGGCCCCGACACAATCCACCACTGTCGACGGGACTCCGCCCGGGGTTTCGCCCCCATCGATGATCAAGGCGATCCGTCCGCCGAGTTGTGCAAAGACCGCCTGTGCCGTGGACGGGCTGGGCTGGCCGGAAAGGTTGGCCGAAGTTACCGCCATGGGACCGGCTGCGCGTAACAGGGCACGCGCCACCGGATGGTCTGGTATCCGTACGCCGATGGTAGGCAGGGCCGAGACAGCTTCGGGCAGATGCGGGTGCTTTGCCACTACCAGGGTCAACGGTCCGGGCCAAAAGCGGCTGGCCAGCCGGGCAGCCACCTGTGGCACTTCCGGAGTGACTTTTCCCAAGTCCTCTGGATCGGCGATCAACACCGGAATGGCCTTTTCCGCCGGTCGACCCTTGGCCGCAAAAATACTCAGCACTGCAGCATTATCGAAGGCCAGGGCGCCGACGCCGTAGACCGTATCGGTCGGGAAAGCCACCAATCCGCCGCTGCATAAAACCTCGAGCGCCCGCCTCAAAGCCTGTGGATCCTGTGCCGCCAGGATATCGGTCTTCATGCCTGTATTTCCAATATCCTGTCACGGCCAGCCAGATCCTTGTGCAGGTGGATCTCGGCCTCCGCAAAGGCATCACATGCCAGGGAAAGTGCCGCCGGTCCCTCGGATGCTTCGATCTCCATCAACAGCAGCCCCCCGGGAACCAGCCGGTCGGGTGCGGCGGTCAGTAATCGGCGAATCAGGTCCAGCCCGTCCATGCCGCCATCCAATGCCAGTGTCGGTTCGCGGCCGAAAATGGGCAGCTTGCGTAAGGTTTTGGTTGGAATGTAAGGCAGGTTTGCGACGATCAGGTCGAATTCGATCTCCGGTGGGAAAAGGTCACAACACAGGAATTCCACGCGCTGCCCCACACCATTTTTAATGGCGTTGCGACGGGCCATTTTCAGCGCCTGGGAAGATATGTCACTTGCCATCACCTGCAGATCGGGGACGTTGGCTGCCAGGGCAATGCCGATACAGCCGGAACCGGTGCCTACGTCGGCTGCATGGCGCAGGTCGGAATGTACCTGCAGCCAGGCAATGCCACGTTCCACCAGCAATTCCGTTTCCGGCCGCGGAATGAGCACATCCGGTGTAACCTCGAAATCCAGACCAAAAAACTCCCAACGACCCAGGACGTAGGGGAGAGGATCACCGCCTTCCAGACGTGCAACCAGGGTTTCCAGCGAAGTGGCCCGGTTGGCGGTCAGGAGAGCTTCCGGATGCGCCATTACCCAGGCAGGTGACCGTTTCATGACCTGGGCCAGCAACACCCGGGCATCCACGCCCGGCGTCTCGCTCTTTTTCTCCAAACGGGAGATCAAGCCATCCAGCACCGTCCCGACCGGTTTCCCCGTTCTCTTATTCGTCATCGGCATCCACTCCGCTGGCAGACAATCGGTCAGATTCATCCCGGGTGGATAATTCCTCGATAAAACCGTCGATGCCGCCCTGCATGACTGCAGGCAGGTTGAATATGGAAACATTGATGCGGTGGTCGGTGACGCGGTTCTGTGGATAATTGTAAGTGCGGATCTTTTCGGACCGTTCTCCAGTTCCCACCTGCGAACGGCGGTCGGCCTGTTCGGCGGAACGACGCTTTTCCTGTTCAACCTCAAACAAACGCGCCCGCAGGATGGACATGGCCCGCAGCTTGTTCTGCAATTGCGAGCGCTCATCCTGGACAGCCACCACCATGCCGGTGGGCATGTGCGTGATCCGGATGGCGGTGGCATTTTTCTGGACATTTTGCCCTCCCGCCCCGGAGGAGCGGAAGACATCGATCTTCATATCCGATTCGGGGATGTCAACATCCACATCCTCAACCTCGGCCATCACCGCAACCGTGGCAGTGGAGGTGTGAATGCGGCCAGAAGACTCGGTGGCTGGAACACGCTGGACGCGATGCACACCAGATTCGTATTTGAGTTTCGAGTATGCACCTTTCCCCTTGACCTGGAAGACGACTTCCTTGAACCCGCCGACGCCAATTGCATTCGAATCCACCATTTCAACTTTCCAGTTTTGACGCTCGGCATAGCGCGTATACATGCGGTACAGGTCGGCGGCGAAGATGGCCGCTTCCTCCCCGCCTGTCCCGGCCCGGATTTCGACAAAGACATTCTTCTCATCGCGCGGGTCTTTGGGGACTAGCATCAGTTTGAGTTCCTTCTCGAGATCGGCAACGCGTGGTTCCAGGTCGGCAATCTCGGACTCGGCCAGTTGGCGCATCTCCGGGTCCTGCTCAGTTTCAATGACTGTGTGCGCTTCATCCAGGCGGGCCATCGCGCGGCGATATTCCTTGGATCTCTCAACGATGGCTTCCAGATCGATGCGTTCCTTGTTAAGTTCAGCCGCGCGCTGATAATCATTTCCGACCTCCAGCAGGAGGCGGTTGATTTCTTCGTAGCGGTTTTCTATTCCAACAAGCTTATCAAGCATAATAACCTTTCTTGCTAAGAGTGCCGTGTCCAACACTCGTCTGGCACTAAACGCCGCCGTAGACGGCGGCGGGAAACTTTGGGATTTCTTGTGGCACGCGGCGGTTAACCGGGCAGCCGGATTATACCATCCGTAAAGGTATCGTTTTCAGGATTTGAATTTATTTAACCACGGCGGCCATGATCATCGAGAAAATCAGGATTGCCGAGATGACCAGAAAGATGATATTCATTGTGCGCATACGACGTGCATCACGACCGAGCTTTTCTGGCTTTGAAGCCGTTTTACCTTTTGAGGATTTCTTTTCTGCCATATTACCTCTAGAGTTTATAGTTTCCCATGCGCCCCGAGAGCTTTCTTGATTGCTTTTTCCATTTCCTCCAGCGCGACCGGTTTCGTCAGATACGCATCTGCTCCGATGACCATGGCCTTATCCACCGTTACATCGGCTGCTTCGGTGGAGAGCATCACGACCGGCAGATCCTTGAAATCCTCGCGACGACGCAGGAATTCCAAAAGATCCAGACCGCTGACCTCGGGCATATTGATGTCAAGGAGCATTAAGTCCGGGCGCTCGCCGGCCAACAAGGCCTGCGCGGCCGGACGTGCCGAAAGAAAATGCCGTTCTTCGCAATCCAGTAATTTGACCATCAACCGGATCGCACCGACCATTTCCTGGTCGTCATCAACTATCCAGATTTTTTTCATTCCAAATGTTCCTTGACACTCGTTGCCAGCGCCGGGTTAATTCCGGGCACGGCGGTCAATTCCACAACCGTCGCCTTTCTAATCATATCCACAGAACCGAAATGTTTCAAGAGGGATTTACGCCTGGCTGGACCGATGCCGGGAATGGAATCCAGTGCAGAGGCCATGCCCTGCTTCGATCGGCGGGCACGATGGGCGGTTATGGCAAAGCGGTGCGCCTCGTCACGGATGCGCTGCATGAGATAAAGTCCTTGTGAGTGTCGCGGCAGCAGCATTGAATCGGGCTTGTCCGGGAAGAATATCTCCTCTTCTTGTTTGGCAAGTCCCACCACAGGGACTTTGTCGAATAACTCAAAATCCATGAGAACATCCACCGCACGCGCCAACTGTCCCTTGCCTCCATCCACGATAAGCAGGTCAGGGAGGAATGCAAATGATTCGTCCGGCTTGGAACCGGGAACGATGTTATTCTCCTGGGCCGCCTGCCAGCGTTTGAAGCGCCGCCTCAATACCTCCTCCATGCTGGCAAAATCGTCCGGGGAGCCGGCCGAACCTTCGATGTTGAAGCGCCGGTAAAGACTCTTGTCCGGTACGCCGCGGTTAAAGACAACCATGCTGCCGACTGTTGCCACTCCCTGCGTATGGGATATATCATAGCATTCGACGCGGTTCGGAGGTCCCGGGAGCTGCAAAGCCGACTGGAGTTCCGCCAGGGCCTGCTCCTGCTTGTGCGTATCCGCCTGCCACTGCGTCCGTAGCGCCTGCAGAGTTTCGGTGGCATTCTCGGCAGCCATCTGGACCAATTCGTGCGGCTGGCCGGTACGCGGTACGGAAATCTCCACCTTTCCGCCGCCCCGGCGTGACCGCAGCCATTGAGCGATAATCTGGGCTTCCTCGATTGCCTGCGGGAGCATCACCTGCTGAGGTATATTCGCTGCCTCCGTATAGAATTGCTTGACGAACTCGGCCATCACTTCCTTGTCGGTGGTGTCTTCGGTACCTTCCAGGACAAAGTATTCGCGCCCAATGAGTTTGCCGCCCCGGATGAAAAAGATCTGGACGCAGGCTTCATTGTCGGCACGTGCCATGGCGATGACATCGGAATCCTTGTAGTCCGCCGCAAAAACCACTTTCTGCCTCTCGACGATGGATTGCATGGCCTTCAACCGGTCGCGCAGGGCGGCGGCCCGCTCAAACTTGAGTTCCTGGGAAGCTTTCTCCATCTCCTGCTGGACACGTTGCATGATCGGCTCGGAGTGGCCGCTCAGGAATTCCTGCAAATCGGATATCATCTGGCGGTATTGAGCCTGGTTGACCGCACCGATACAGGGTGCCAGGCAGAGTTTGATATCGTAATAAAGACAGGCGCGTTTATCCTCGCCTGTGATTTGCCGGTCGCAGGTCAAGAATGGAAAGACCCGTCGCAGCACATCCAAAGTTTGGAAGACGGCCCACGCAGATGTGTAGGGGCCGAAGTAGCGCGCGCCATCATCCTGCATCAGGCGCGTCACGGTGACTTTGGGATATGGCTCGTTCCAGTGGATCTTAATGTACGGGTAACGTTTATCGTCTTTCAACCGGATGTTGTACTTGGGGCGGTGCTTCTTGATCAGGTTCATCTCGAGGATGAGTGCCTCGAGTTCAGACCCGACCAGGATCCATTCGATATGGGCAATCTCACGTACCAGGCGGCGCGTCTTCTGGTCGTGACCGGCATCCGCATGGAAATACGAGCGGACGCGGTTTTTCAAGCTGATGGCTTTACCTACGTAGATGATTGTCCCCTCGGCGTTCTTCATCAGGTAACAACCGGGTTTGGCCGGCAGGGTGGCCAGAATGCCCTGGAGGTGCTCGGAGAGTTCCATAAGGATAATTTTACTGCTTCTTGTAAAAATCGGAGGACTGGCCGGTTCATACTATAGGAAAAATGGCTGATACAATTTCCCTATATTTATCTTGTATATATGATATATTAGGACATATAATATCCTAATATATGAGTCTCAAAGGAGAATCTATGTCTGACCAGCTTCCCCCCGTTCCTGCACCTGTTTCTGCTCCTGCCCCTGCGGTTGCTCCCGCTAGCGACAGGAAAGGTCTTGCCATTGCCTCGTTGGTCCTCGGCATCCTGTCACTGTGTGGCTCGGTGAGCTTGTTTTGTGGAGGTCTCATTAGCCTGATCGGTATCATACTGGGTGCCCTCGGCATGAACTCCAAAAGTAGAAATATGGCCATCGCTGGAATCGTCCTATCCGCACTCGGTCTGATCCTGGCGATCATCTTCCGGGTGGTCTTCCGGGGCATCCTATTCAATAACTGGTACCAGCAAATACTTCACAATTTCGGCGGCTAATCCCGGTCCGGGCTGCAACAGATTCCCGCAAGGCAGCTTTGCGGGAGTTTGGATTTAATGCCATGCTATAATTCCTCCGTCCGGAGGATTATGAATCAAACAATTGAAACCCAGATTGGCGATCTTCTGCGCCAACGCGGGCTTAAACTGGCTGTGGCGGAATCCTGCACCGGCGGACTGCTGGCTGACCATATCACCGACGTCCCCGGTTCGTCGGATTACTTTATCGGCGGGGTGGTCGCCTACGCCTACGAGGCCAAGGTGGCTCTGGTGCATGTTTCGTGGGATACCCTGCGCCTGCATGGCGCAGTCAGCCGCGAGACCGTTGTCGAGATGGCGCGCGGCATCCGCACCTCCCTGGGAGCGGATATTGGGGTCAGCGTAAGCGGGATTGCCGGACCGGCTGGCGGGTTGCCGGGCAAACCGGTTGGTACAACCTGGATCGGCCTCTCGGCAGGTGACGGGGATTGGGCGCGTATGTTCGTGTGGGAGGGCGACCGCCGCCTCAACAAGGAGTCCTCTGCGCAGGCTGCGCTGCAGTTCGTGCTGGACTATTTGAACGGAAAGCCGACAAATGGCTGACCTGCATGTGGTCGTCCTCATCTCCGCCAATTCGGAGTGGCGGGCGGTAAACGAGATCCTTGCCCCCGTCGAAATGCAATCCACATCCCTGGGGGAAACCTTCAACATTACTCTTGCAGCATGGAACGTGACATTTTTTCACGGCGGTTGGGGCAAGATTTCCGCGGCTGCCACAACACAATTTGTCATTGACCATTTTCAGCCAGGACTGTTGGTCAACCTGGGGACCTGCGGTGGATTCGAAGGTCGCATTACACAAGGGGCCATCATCCTGGTCACCAGAACGATTGTCTACGATATCATCGAGCAGATGTCCGACCCCGATGAGGCAATTTCCCATTACTCCACCGGCCTCGACCTGTCCTGGCTGCGCGAACCCTATCCCCATCCCGTCCAACGCGGACTGCTCGTCTCAGCGGACCGTGACATTTTCGCGAGTGACATCCCCGGTCTGGTTGAAAAATACGCGGCCGTCGCGGCGGACTGGGAATCCGGGGCAATTGCGTGGGTGGCAAAAAGGAATGGCATGCGCTGCCTGATTCTGCGCGGTGTCACGGACCTGGTCGGCACCCAAGGCGGCGAGGCATACGGTAACATGGATTTGTTCCACGCCAGAACCAAAACGGTGATGAAAGAACTGATTGGGCAACTGCCGGATTGGTTGGACAATATCCAGCCGGAAGTCTCCGCGCAAAAACCCCTCTTCAGCAAAGTGGACTGCATCCGGCTGGCCGTGCCTGACCTGGAAAGCGGGCTTTCCTTTTATAGGGACCGCCTGGGTCACCCATTGATCTGGCGCACCCGGCAGGCTGCCGGTCTCTGCATGCCCGGCACGGATGCAGAAATCGTCATTCAGACCGAAGATGAACGGCAGGAAGTTGACATCACCGTCCAATCGGCCGATGAGGCTGCACAGCGTTTTTTGGAGGCCGGGGGTACGCTGGTTGTACCGCCATTCGATATCCAGATCGGCCGCTGCACCGTCGTGCGTGACCCGTGGGGCAACCAGCTGGTGCTTCTGGATACGAGCAAGGGCTTGCTTGCCACGGATAAGGATGGGAATGTCACCGGGAATTTGTAGCTGTAAAGCAAGTCAAGAAAAACATGACTCATCCCAAATTTAGTCTTTGGGTGAAGAATGCCGAAAATGATTGTCCCCATCCCCCCGGCCCCTTTTCCCAAGTGTGGGAAGGGGGTGTAAATTTCGAAAAAAGGGTTCGAGGGAGGGGCAGGGGTGAGGGGTTCTTCAGAGAATCATTTGAAATCATTAACTACAGGATGACGCATGTTCCTTTCTATTTTCCCAATCTTGCCAGCTCTTCTTCGATCACGCTTTCATCCAACTTCTTGAAGAGCGGTCCGGGCTGGTTTAATTTTGTACCGGGTTTTAATTCGCTCGGTTTCCAGGCGGACAAATTGCCCATTTGTCCTGCCCGGTAACGTAATACTGTATGCTTGCCGAGCGTATCGGTTACCTTCTCGGTGTACTGCTCACCGAAGAGAGGGGTTTCGTAGCCAAAGAACCCATTCAGTTTCTCGCTGGTGAAGGGCAGGAAGGGAGCGAATAGGATCTTCAGCGAATCGATCGCCTTCAAAGCAGTGTAGACACTCTTCGCAGCAACGTCTTTGTCGGTCTTGATCTCGAACCAGGGTGCGGAGATGTCGAGATATTTGTTGACCTCGCTTGCCAACCGGAAGGTTTCCATAAGGGCGGCCCGTAAATGCACGGCCTCGAGCTCCCTTCCGACAGACAGGAACCCAGCCTCAACGGCGGTCAGCAGCTCCAGGTCCTCCGGACGCAGCGAGGCGGGGTCCACATCCGGGACATGTCCCTCCCAGTGCTTATAGCAGAAAGCCAGCACACGATTTGCCAGGTTGCCCCAGGTGGCCACCAGTTCGCCATTGTTCCTGAGTACGAATTCCTTCCAGTCCCAGTCGGAATCATGGTTCTCGGGCATATTAATGGTCAGGTAATACCGCAAAGCATCCGGGTCGTAGCGGGTCAGGGCATCCAAGCCCCAAACGGCCCAATTGCGGCTGCCGGAGATCTTCCGGCCTTGCAGGTTCATGAACTGGTTGGCAGGCACATCAAAAGGTAGGACCAGCGTGCCTTCTTCCTCGGCAAAGATCTGCAGGAACTGTTCGCCTGCTCCCATCAGTTCAGCCGGCCACATGGCCGTATGGAAAAAGATGTTGTCCTTGCCAATGAAGTAGAAGGCATGTGAAGACGGATTGACCCACCAGTCTTTCCAGGCTTCCGGCTGGCCGTTGAGCTTTGCCCATTCCACCGCCGCCGAGAGATAGCCGATGACCGCCTCGAACCAGACGTACAACCGCTTCTCATCCCAGCCCTCCACCGGGACCGGGATACCCCAGTCCAGATCGCGTGTGATTGGCCGCGCTTTCAGCCCTTCTGTTTCGATCTTTCGGAGCGATTCGCCCAGGACGGTATCGCGCATGTAACTTGACCGTTGGCGTAGAAATTCGACGACATCCGGCTCCTGCTTGGAGAGGTCAAGATAGAAATGCTCAGTCTCACGAAGTTCAGGTTTGGAGCCATCAATCTTGCTGCGCGGATTGATCAGTTTTTCTGGCTCGAGCACGTTTCCGCAGTTATCGCACTGGTCCGAACGGGCTCCTTCAAAGCCACAGATATAGCAGGTACCCTCCACGTAGCGGTCCGGGAGGAATTTTTTTGCGGAGGACGAATACCATTGCATGGATTTTCTTGTGTAAAGAAAACCGTTCTGCTTGAGCGCCAGGAAAATGGACTGGGAAACCTTGAAGTGGTTTTCGGTGTGCGTCGTGGTATAGAGATCGTAAGTGATCCCCAGCTGCCGGAACAGTTCGAGAAAGCCTTCATGGTACTTTTTATACACCTCCTCGACAGGCTTGCCTTCTTTATCGGCGGCAATCGTGACAGGCGTCCCGTGCGAATCGGTGCCGGAGACCATCAGCACATGATCGCCTTTCAGACGGTGGTAGCGGGCGACGATATCACCAGGCAGGTGCGATCCGGTGAGATTGCCGACATGGATCTCGGAATTGGCATAGGGCCAAGCAATGGCGATCAAGATATATTCGGGCATTTTCTTCTCCTCCCTCTTCCCTTCCTACTCTCCCTTTTGGAAATGTGTCCGCAAGGGTAGAGGGCTGGGGTGAGGGTAAAGAAAACTGCCGGCTTTCGCCAGCAGCGTCATCAGGCGGTACGAACCGTCCCGCAGTTCATCTGGCGTTGAACTGCAAGTAAAGACGGGGCATCATCATAATGCACGGGTTCATGGGTTGTAGTTTACTATGTAGTGTGTTCTGTGGCAAGTGAAATGATTCATTCATAGCGCCCTTTGCGTTCCCATGCCTCTTTCAATTACAGTTCACACAGGCTCTCTCCCGAACCCAGAGAACGGAAATCCTTCATCAATTACGAAAGCAGGCGTTTTCATCTAGCATTGGAAAATGAGTGGAGTCCGACAGCCGGACATGGTCAATAACCTCTGTATCATATGTGACATGTTCATAAAGGGTTACTTGCCATACTTGGCCAGTACCGCCCGAATTCGCGCGGTCAACTGGTCGGGCACAAATGGTTTTAACAAATAATCCACTGCTCCCGCCTGGAGGCCGGTCTCGATCTCGAAATCCTGTCCTTTCGCCGATAGGAATACCACCGGAACAGCTTTCAACTTTGCATCGGCTTTCATGGCTATACAAGCCTCGTAACCGGTCATGCGCGGCATGCGCACGTCCATCAGGATCAAATCTGGTATATCCTGTCGCGCCAACTTCAATGCTTCTTCTCCATCGACGGCCGAAATCACCTCAAAACCGGCAAAATCCAGCGTAAACGTGATCAGATCACGGATATCACGTTCGTCCTCCGCAACTAATATTTTTGTCATAGTTCAGACTCCTAAAGGGTCACTCGGGGAATAAACTGGAGAAAGTCCTTCCCATGACCTGTATCTCTTTTCTCATCCTATCAACAAAGGCCCCTTTATTCATTATAGCCTGTTCCTTGACTTGAGAGACGATTGGAAGACATTTCGCCTTTTCAACATCCTGGAGTAATACGGGGTCGCCAATGGAGGGATATGGCAGTGGAAATGAAAGATCACCTTTATCTCGCCATCAACTAATAGGAGTCCGGTCGATCACTATTGTACAAACGCTATCACCACACGCAATACATTTCTTCTCTTCAACTTCGAAGTATTTCCCCCCACTGGCCCAAAACAAGGCCTCCTGCAAGAACCCTACTGCCAGATGGCAACATGGACCCTCGGCCTGCCTCTCCCAGCACAATGGGCAGCGCTGGTTATTCCAGATGATGTATTTCTCATCCCTTTCCAGGCTGACTTGCTGGTCGGTATTGTTATTGAACATAGCAGCAAATGCTTCAATAGCGGTCTTGAGTTTCGCCTGAAGCGGCAGGAGGCGGAAGGTAAGATCGGTCAGGCCAAGTTCGGAGCCGAACTCGCGCAAGCCATACTTGAGACAAGCACGGCCGACGCGCAATGCCAGGCCGCGGCCGGCCCGGGGTCCGTAAACGCTTTCGAGGCCAGCCTGTAGATGGCTGATATTCTTAAAAGGGATTTTTTTATCCTGTTTATATGAAGGATGATCATTAGCATTCGCAGGAAAATCTGCTAGATTTAGCACGGCATTCACCCCACCATCCCCAAGGATTTCTTCCATCGCCTGTAGAACAACCCGCCCCATGCGGTTGGGATAGAAATACTCCTTATTGCCGGAATTGGTGTGTTCGTCAGTGTGTTTTTCCATCGTAAAAATTGGACCTCGGTTTGGTAGTTTTTCAATGCTCACAAAGTCGGAGCAGGCAGCATGAAATGGTCATTACTTCGTTCTAAAAATCTTTGAGTTTTTTCCGGTATTAAGACATATGGGAGAATTGGGTGCAGATCAGCAGAAATGGATAACACGGCTGCCAAAACAGAATGAAGAGACTATTTCTCTTCATTCTCCATTTCACTCAGAATGCCATAGAGCAATTCCAACAAGATCGCTTTTACCGAGTCACGATCGGTGGCAACACAGGGAACAAGTTTTACCTTGGGATCAAGTCGGAGGGCGTGGCGCATGTCATCCACTTCCCAGGCATCCTCCAGATCCTGTTTATTTGCGGCGACCACGTAGGGAGTGGGAGCATAGGCATGGAAAGTCTCGAGAATCGAACGGGCTTCGCGGTAAGTCTCCGGACGTGTGCTATCCACCATTACAACAAAACCCAGCATCCCTTCCGAAAGGATTTCCCACATGAAATCAAATCGCCGCTGGCCTGGCGTGCCAAACAAGTATAGCACCAGGTCCTCGTCCACCGTAATGCGCCCAAAATCCATTGCCACAGTGGTTGCGTCCTTGGCTGTTTTCTCCTGGATCGTCGAGATCTTGCGTTCCGTCGAAACAACGTCGATTTCACTTACTGAGCGGATAAACTCAGTCTTCCCGGCGTTGAATGGACCAGTGACGACCATTTTAACAGTCTGCATTATGCCAATCCTCAAAAAGGTCTCAAAAAAAGATCAAAGGGAACGAATTCGATTAATCAGGCGGTTAACCAATGACTTCTGTTCTTCTCTATCCCCTGACGAAAAAACCCGTACGGATTGGGGCGGTGGAATTATGCCCGCCTGCCGTGTTACCTCAACCAGGCCGGCTTGCAGAAGACCGTAGATGATACGACGGATTTCCAATTCATTCATTTTCGTAGCGCCGGCAATCTGCCGGATGGAGTTGCGCGGGTTTATATATGAAACAACCCGCCACTCCTCGACACTCAACGCTACATTCCGCAAATTCGTTCCGGGGCGATCGGTGAATTTCAACGCCATATCCAAGCTGGGAATTTCGTCCTGCAACTGCTCCCACTCATGCAACTGGCGCGCACCTTCGATTATCAGATTTTCAAGATCCAGACGGACGCTGATGCGGTCATTCGGCGGGAGAATATCATTATCAAAATGAAAAAAGCCCTCCACCCATGTGAACAAACGTTGGACGATATCTGTAAAATGCTGCTGGAGATTGGTAAGAATATCTTCCTGGGAAAGATAACCCGCATTGATAAGTAACAGGCCCAATTCCTTATCAGAAATTTGGGAAGCCCCCTGCCGGATCGATTTGTATTGGATCGAGGAGATCTTCTTGGCTTGATGCAGGACGGATGCGAGGCCTCCATCTTCGTTCCCAATTTCGGCATAAGCCAGCTTTCCTTCGCGGAAGGACACTTTGGCTGTCTCATTGGGACTTTCAACGACAAGAGTCCCGGTTTTGCAGGCCAGGTTGATCAAATTAAGCAATTGGGTGATTGTAAAATCGCGCAGATTGCCGCGTAGAGCCATGCTAAGCCTCAAAATTTGTCCCGAAAGGGGGATGATGTGCGAAATGATTATACATGTAAGGTCGCCATGCGTCAAAGGTCGGAAACTAACAAAACCGATTGTTACCGGGCAGCCTGAAAACCGCCCAAAACCCCATATCCCCTGCCCTTTCACATCAATTCCCTTGAACTAGAAAACGATTGTACGATTTACTGCAAGACGCAGTATAATTTTCGGATGATCAAACATGGAGTTCATAGCATGATGAAAATCCAGATCGTTTATTGTATTGTTTGAAACTATACCGACCGGGCCGTGAGCCTGGCAGATGAGCTGCTCAAGGATTTTGAATCGGAGATTGAAAGTGTGACTCTTGTTCCATCCAGCGGAGGCCGTTTCGAAATCAGCGTGAACGGGCAATTAATTTACTCCAAACTCCAGACCGGGCGTCACCCCGAGCCTGGTGAAGTCAAAGGATTGGTCCGAAAACTCTCCAAGAAGAAAATGTAAAGAAACCTGTTCTATCATCACGAGTGAAACAGCCAACCAAAATAATACCGCGAGGAAAAATGGCTAAGAAAGGCCGCGTTTTTTCAGGCATTCGCCCCACCGGACGCGCCCATCTGGGCAATTATTTGGGAGCAATCAAAAACTATGTCACCCTGCAGGATGAGTACGATTGCGTATACTGCATCGTGGACATTCATGCCCTGACCACCGTTGAGGATACGGTCAACCTGCGCTCGAACACATTCGAAATGGCGCTCGACCTGCTGGCAGCCGGTATCCGCCCCGAGGAGACCATCCTGTTCATCCAATCCCATGTACCTCAGGTCATGGAATTGCATACCATCCTCTCAATGGTCACCCCTCTCGGTAAACTGACCGACCTGCCGACCTTCAAGGAGATGGTCCGCCAGCACCCAAACAACGTCAACTACGGGCTGGTGGGCTACCCGGTCCTGATGGCCGCCGATATCGTCCTGTACAAATCTGACCTGGTGCCGGTCGGTATCGACCAGGCTCCGCACATCGAGTTCACCCGTGAGGTGGTACGCTCCTTCAACCATCGCTATCATTGCAGCGTGTTGGTCGAGCC
The DNA here is from genome assembly GCA_963806575.1 of uncultured Chloroflexia bacterium. GTDB lineage: Bacteria > Chloroflexota > Anaerolineae > Anaerolineales > Villigracilaceae > UBA877. The sequence continues at coordinate 98,950 of CAWDYX010000020.1, forward strand.
TGGTATGAAGAACACCGAGATTCCCAAGGTGCTCGGCATCGACGGCAAGGAGAAGATGAGCAAGAGCCTCAACAACCAAATCGAATTGGCCCTTTCAGCCGATGAGACCCGCAAGCGGGTGATGATGATGGTCACCGACCCCCAACGCATCAAGCGCGAAGACCCCGGCAACCCGGATGTATGCAACGTCTTCTCGTTGCATAAGATTTTTACCCCCAAGGAAGATGTGGAGATTATCAACGTCGAGTGCCGCCGGGCTGGCATAGGCTGCGTGGACTGCAAAAAGCTCTTCGCCGCGAACCTCAACATAGCCCTCGAACCTCTGCGCGCCAGGCGTCTCGAATTGGCCTCCAAACCGGACCAGATTCAGGCCGTGCTTGCCGACGGAGCCAGTCGTGCCCGGGCTATCGCCGAAAAGACGATGAAAGAAGTCCGGGCAGCCGTGCAGCTTCCCTAGATAAAAACGCTAAACAAAAGGCTTTTGCCTTTTGTTTTTTTGATGAGACTGATCATGCGCGCACTTATCCAGCGAGTAAAATCCGGGAAGGTGACCGTGGAAGACCAGACCGTTGCTGAAATTACCCACGGGTTGGTCATCCTGCTTGGCATCGGTCAGAGCGATGACGAGGCGAAAGTCCGGTTCATGGTCGAAAAAATTGCCAATCTCCGTATCTTCGAAGATAACCAGGGTAGGTTTAACCTATCCATACTCGATCAAGGCGGAGAGGTTATCGTAGTTTCCCAATTTACACTTTATGCTGACACGCGCAAAGGCCGCCGGCCTTCCTTCACAGAAGCAGCCCCGCCCGAGGTCGCCGCGCCGCTCGTAGAAAAATTCGCGGATCTATTGCGAGCCAAGGGAGTCCCCACCCAGACCGGCGTTTTCGGTGCGCATATGCTGGTCGAGATTCAAAATGACGGTCCGGTGACGATTTGGCTCGAAAAATAGAACCAATTACCCCCAGACTCTTTGCTTGACGCTTTAGAAAGGTTGTGCTAGTATCATTCCGAAATCACTTACACCGCAATTCCCGAGGAGGAGAGTATGTCCAAGAAGGCTACCATTATTCTTGCAATTGCAATAGCAGCAGTATTGTTATTCAGCGCTTGCGAACGTTCCGTATCACAAACAGGAAAAGCAACGCCAACAGCCAAGGGTTCCAATCTGACGCCCCAATCCACGAGCATTCTCCTCGTACAGAGTTGGGAAACAGTTACTGCCAATTATGTTCAAACGGCCGTGGCGATGGGAACGTTTACCGCGGTCCCGACACCCACCCCGCTGGGCGCAGTCTCAACGCCATCTTCATCCACGCAAGTACCGACTGCAGGCCTGCCTACTGTTACGCCCATGCCTGGAACTACACCTATAATAATTGTACCAACCGCAACACCCGGCCGTCCGGCAACCTATACAATCCATACCGGAGAATTCCCCTATTGTCTCGCCCGCCGTTTTGACGTCAATCCGGACGATCTGTTGAGTTTGAATGGATTGGGCCCGACGCAGGTCCTCCAGCCAGGCCTGACGTTGCGTATCCCGCAGACGGGTTCTTTTCCCGGTGACCGGGCTCTGCACCCTCACCCGGCTCAATACACGGTAAATGTGGACGACACACTCTACAGCATCGCTTGTTACTTCGGCGACGTTGATCCCACTTCCATTGCTGCCGCCAATGGGCTGACATTGTCCTCTCCACTGACGACCGGGCGAACCCTGAACATCCCTTAGCCTAAAAAGGCTCTTATCAATTCACCCAGGCGAAGTATCTTCGCCTGGGTGTTATTTTGGAGAGCAGATATGCCGTTTAAACTCCTGAAATCAGAAATTGTCTATCCGGGCCGCGCATTCAACATCCGCCGCGATACCTTGCGCCTGCCGGATGGTCGCGAAACCAGGTTTGACATCGTCGAACATATCGGATCGGTTAGCATTATCCCGGTGGATGACCAGGGCAACCTGCTTTTCGTCCGTCAATACCGTCATGCCGCCGGGCTGAATCTCCTGGAGCTGCCGGCCGGAACCCTGGACGAAGGCGAGGCTCCTGAAACATGCGCACGCCGAGAGATCCGGGAGGAGACCGGCATGGCGGCCGGAAATTTGGAACATCTGGGCGGGTTCTTCCTGGCTCCTGGTTATTCCACCGAATATATGAACGTCTACCTGGCAACTGAGCTGCGCCCTGCTCCTCTGGAAGCCGACTCGGATGAGTTTCTTACCGTTGAGGTTGTTCCGCTTGGCATGGCGCTGGAAATGGCCAGGCAGGGCGTAATTCCGGATGCGAAATCGCTTGCGGCAATATTATTGGCTCAATCGCGTTTGGAAAAACTGAAATAACCTTTTTTATTCCGGACAAAATATATCATAATTTATTCATGACATGTCGCAGAAGATTTTGTGCATAAAATAACTATCGCTGGTAGAATCGAAGGAATACACTTACAGGTCGAAAAGTTTGACATACGCAGAGTATCCTCTGTTAATCCAGTTTTAAGGAGTAAAGCTTCATGGAACGTAAAATGGTCACGATTGACGGGAACGAAGCCACTGCCTCGGTTGCCCATCGAACGAACGAAATTTGCGCCATTTACCCCATCACGCCTTCATCCAATATGGGAGAATTCGCTGACGATTGGTCGGCAATCAAGCGCAAGAATATCTGGGGAACAGTTCCCCTGGTAATCGAGATGCAGTCTGAAGGCGGCGCATCTGGTGCTGTGCATGGAGCACTCCAGACCGGTTCACTTACCACCACCTTCACAGCCAGCCAGGGTTTGCTGTTAATGATCCCCAACATGTTCAAGATCGCCGGGGAGCTGACCAGCACGGTCTTTCACGTTTCAGCCCGTTCGGTGGCCACTCACGCCCTTTCCATCTTTGGCGACCACTCTGATGTGATGGCTGTCCGGCAATGCGGCTGGGCGATGTTGCCTTCCGGTTCGGTACAGGAAGCGCATGACATGGCCTTGATTGCCCAGGCCGCCACATTGGAAGCACGGGTACCATTCCTGCATTTTTTCGATGGCTTCCGCACCTCGCATGAAGTCGCTAAAATCGAACAACTCACCGACGATGATCTGCGGTTCATGATTGATGATGAACTCGTGCGCACGCATCGTGCGCGCGCCATGTCGCCGGAACATCCTGTTCTGCGGGGCTCTGCCCAGAACCCGGATGTGTTCTTCCAGGCGCGTGAAACGATTAATCCGTACTACACCGCTGTTCCAGGGATCGTCCAGAAAGTCATGGACAAGTTTGCCAAGCTGACTGGACGTGCTTATCACCTGTTCGATTACACTGGCGCACCGGATGCCGAGAGCGTGGTGATTATCATGGCTTCTGGCGGCGAGACCGCCGAAGCCACTGTTCGATACCTCATGGCAAAAGGTGAAAAGGTCGGTGTAATCCGTGTCCGCCTGTACCGCCCATTCTCTGCGGAGCATTTCATCAAAGCCCTGCCCAAGACCGTCAAATCCGTCGCCGTAATGGACCGCACCAAGGAACCCGGTGCAGCTGGCGAACCGCTCTATCTCGATGTAATCAATGCCTTGTTCGAAGGCAACTGTAAAGATATTAAGGTTATTGGCGGACGCTATGGCCTGTCTTCCAAGGAATTTACCCCGGCCATGGTCAAGGCTGTCTTCGACGAACTCCAGAAGTCAAAGCCGAAGAGCCATTTCGTGGTTGGAATTAATGAAGATGTGACCCACTCCAGCTTGGACTACGACCCGAACTTCTCGGTTGAGCACCCCGAGACCGTTCGCTGCCTCTTCTTTGGATTGGGTTCTGATGGAACCGTTGGTGCAAACAAGAACTCCATCAAGATCATCGGCGAAGACACCACCAACAATGCTCAAGGCTATTTCTACTATGACTCCAAAAAAGCCGGCACTTTGACCGTATCACACCTGCGCTTTGGTCCCAAGCCCATCCAAGCCCCTTACCTGATCACACCCAACACAGCCAATTTCGTTGCCTGCCACCAATTTACCTTCCTTGAGCGGTTTGACTTTACCAAGTACGCCCAACCCGGCGCGGTCTTCCTGGTTAACAGTCTGTATGGTCCGGAGGAGATCTGGGATAAGCTGCCGCAGGAAGTCCAGAAAGATATTATCGAAAAGAAACTCAAGTTCTACACCATCAACGCCTATGATGTGGCCGAAAAGACCGGTATGGGCAGCCGCGTGAACACCATTATGCAGACCTGCTTCTTTGCAATCTCCGGAATCCTGCCGCGCGATGAAGCCATTGCCCAGATCAAGAAAGCCATCCAGAAGACGTATGGCAAGCGTGGCGAAGCCGTTGTCCAGAAAAACTTTGCTGCCGTAGATCAATCGCTGGCGCACCTGCACGAAGTCAAAGTGCCTGGTAAAGTTACCAGCACTTTCAGCCGCCGCGCCCCGGTCCCGGCCGAAGCGCCGGCGTTCGTACGCGACGTTCTCGGCCCCATGATCGCTTTCGAGGGTGATACCGTCCCGGTCTCTGCCATGCCTGTGGATGGTACCTTCCCCACTGGTACCACCAAGTGGGAAAAGCGCAACATCGCCCTGGAAATCCCGGTTTGGGAATCCGACTTGTGCATCCAATGCGGAAAGTGCGTCTTCGTCTGCCCGCATGCGGTCATCCGGCACAAGGTCTACGACAAGAAGTTCCTTGAAAAAGCTCCGGCGACTTTCAAGTACATGGACTCCAAATTCAAAGAGTTCCCCGGCATGGCCTACACCGTCCAGGTGGCCCCCGAGGATTGCACCGGCTGCGCGCTTTGCATTGAAGCCTGCCCGGCCAAAGACAAAACCAACCCGGCCCGCAAGTCCATCAACATGGCTCTGCAGCCGCCTCTGCGTGAATCCGAAGCCGCCAACTGGGAATTTTTCCTTGGCTTGCCCGATGCCGATCGCACCACATTCAGTGTAGGGACCATCAAGAATTCACAATTACTCCAGCCCCTGTTCGAGTTCTCAGGAGCCTGTTCAGGTTGCGGCGAGACGCCTTATGTCAAACTCATGACACAACTGTTCGGAGACCGGGCTCTGATTGCCAATGCCACCGGATGCTCCTCAATCTACGGCGGCAATTTACCAACCACTCCTTATACGTTCAACAAGGAAGGACGTGGTCCGGCGTGGTCCAATTCGCTTTTCGAAGATAATGCCGAATTTGGACTGGGCTTCCGGCTGACGCTGGACAAGCAGGTAGAATATGCCCGTGATATCCTGCCAACTTTCGTCAATGAACTCGGTCAAGACCTGGTAGATGGTCTCCTCAAGGCCGATCAGACCACCGATCTTGGCATTAAACAACAGCGCGACCGGGTGGATGCCCTCAAGAAGAAGCTTGCACATTCAAAGATCCCCCAAGCCAAGAACTTGGCTGCGGTGGCCGATGCCCTGGTCAAGAAATCCGTTTGGATCGTTGGAGGCGATGGTTGGGCGTACGATATAGGGTACGGCGGCCTCGACCACGTCTTGTCCACCGGGCGCAACGTGAATTTGCTGGTCCTGGACACCGAAGTGTATTCAAACACCGGCGGCCAGGCTTCCAAGTCTACACCGCGTGGTGCTGTTGCCCGTTTTGCAGCACAAGGCAAGGGACTCTCAAAGAAAGATCTGGGTCTGATGGCCATCGCCTACGGCTATGTTTACGTCGCACGCGTCGCCATGGGATTCAGTGACCAGCATACGCTTAAAGCTTTCATCGAAGCAGAATCCTATGACGGTCCATCCGTCATTATCGCCTATAGTCATTGCATCTCGCATGGCATTGACATGGCGAAGGGACTGGAACAACAGAAACTGGCAGTCCAGTGTGGTCTCTGGCCTCTGTATCGCTTCGACCCGCGTCTGGCGGCAGAAGGCAAGAATCCACTGATGATAGACTACAAGGAACCCTCCATTCCTGTGGAACAATACATGTACAACGAGACCCGCTTCCGTATGTTGGTGCAGAGTGATGAGGCACGCGCGGAAACCTTGCTCAAACTATCCCGCGAAGACGCTAGAGCTCGCTGGAATTTCTACTCTCAGATGGCCGCCATGCACTATAGCGAGAACAACGAGCGGATGTAGGAAATTCATAAGTAAAAGGAGCAGAGGTATATCCCTTTGCTCCTTTTTTATTTATAATATGTATATCTCAATAATCTGGGGACGGGGGGTGCGAGCGAATTCGTACCCTTCAGGCATGCTTCGCGACCACTACCACACCCTTTAACCTCCTCCAGAAATTGAGAAGTGTCTATAATATCCTAAACAAGGAGAGCATATTATGGTTGACCTGACGACTTCCTATCTTGACCTGAAACTAAAAAACCCACTCGTGGCTTCCGCTGCCCAACCGATTTCGGAGAAAGTGGAGACAGTAAAAAAGTTGGAAGAAGCCGGAATTGCCGCTGTAGTAATGTATTCACTTTTCGAGGAACAAGTTATTCACGAAAGCATGGAATTGAACCATTATCTATCCACGGGCACGGATTTTTCACGGGAAGTATCCAGTTATTATCCCCAGACCGGCACTTTCACACTTGCACCGGAAGCATATATCGAAGCCGTAAATAAAACCAAGAAGGCCCTCAAGATCCCTGTCATCGGCAGCTTGAACGGCGTCTCCACGGGTGGTTGGATCAAATACGCCCGAAAGATCGAAGAGGCGGGAGCGGATGCACTCGAACTCAACCTGTATTATCTGGCGACTGATCCGGAACTCACCGGTAGTGAGCTAGAGGATAGCTATATTTCTTTTGTGGGGGATGTCTGCAAAAGCATCAAAATCCCGGTTGCCGTTAAACTGAGCCCTTTCCTGACTGCCATTCCCAACTTCGCTAAACGTCTGGTAAGCGCCGGAGCAAAGGGCTTGGTGCTCTTCAACCGCTTCTACCAGCCCGATATCGACCTGGAAACCCTCGAAGTCGTTCCGAACCTCATTCTGAGCAGTTCAAATGACCTACGCTTACCGCTCCGCTGGACCGCCATCCTGTATGGACGTGTCCAGGCCGACCTGGCTCTCACCAGCGGCATTCATACCGCCGAAGACGTCCTCAAATCCATGATGGCGGGTGCCAGTGTGGCAATGATGACTTCCGAGCTGCTCCAAAAAGGCTTTGGCCGCGTCCCTGCCATCCTGGCCGATATCGAACAATGGATGGTCGATCATGAATATAGTTCCATCCAGCAAATGAAAGGCAGCTTGAGCCAGAAGTCGGTCAAGGAACCGGCTGCTTTTGAACGTGCAAAT